>JBCBIE010000006.1:83873-144425 GCA_038524995.1 Cyanobacteria bacterium J06621_8 | reverse complement strand
CGACTCTACCATGCTGGGGAAACCCCAGCGTGCCTCGACCTCAATCGAAGCTTTGGGGTTTCCCCCCATGAGCGTGGGGGACGCGGCGTCTCACGCCGCATGTCCAACCACGCTGTTGAGCAACTGACGAACTTGAAGGGCTAATAGCTAAAACCGATAAATGATGTGTCTTAGTCAAAAACTTAAATGATATTACTTCTTAATCTCGGGGACTAACAAAAGAGGGATTAGATAAGATTTAATATCTGGTCAGCATAAAAAGCCAGCGGTGCGCGCTTCTTTTGGGTTAGCATTGAGCCAAAAACTAAAAATTAAACGATTTTAACTGGCAATTAATTCTAAATCGCAATCTAAAACTTCAATCCAGACCTGTGCCCCACAGGATAGGGGTTTGTCTGGTTGATAAACAACTCGACAGCGAGTAGGAATCTCTAAGGAATTAGCATAGGTATTTTTGGTGCCCTTTATAGCAATTACAGGCTCTCTTTCTCCTGGGCTCTTTTTAGCATTACTCCTGATGGTATTGCGATTGATGTGAACAATCGTCTTTTTTGGGCGCTTCCCCCTATTCCAGGTTCCTGCCTGACCCCGCGTGGCTTCTACTATCTGGGGCATTCCATTGTAGAGAGGAATCAGCCAGAAGTTACCACTTTTATAAGCTCCTTTAACTCTTTCCTGCTGTAGTAGCTGTCGTAATCTACGGGAGGATATTCCTAAAAGAGATGCTGCTTCAGTGGTAAGTATATGCATATTGCTCAAGTATTCCGACGCTGGTAAATCCTATTGTACCAGTGGATTGCGGTTAATAGACATAGAAGTAAATAACAGGAGTATCTAGTCAGGCGATCGCCTATTGATTAATTAGATCTTCGGGCAGGCGATCGCCAAAATAAACTATATTTATTGACAAAAAATATCAGGGTATAAAAAATCTGATTTACAGCACTAGGATTAGCTCCTGAAGCAAATTACCCTTATAGTCAATAACTTCTAGAACTCGAAGATTGTCCTTGATTTTCTCTTCATATTTACAGCCAGACTCAAGATGAAGATCGCTTTTGAGAGTTTCTAACTGACAAAACTGTTGAATGGATAGCTTGTTCATAATCAGATCTTGATAGTAACTTTATTGAATCTTTATACTTGCTGCTTAAGTTTAGCCTGGGGCAAACGGAAGCGTTTGTGATCTGACACCAAGAGATAGCTTTTAACCTATAACCTATAACCCATTTATTAATGAGGGCTATGGCAATCAACTACTGATCACTAACTACTAACTACGATTAGATTACTTTTAAGTTTTATTTTTTGAATTAGCAGCGTTAAAATAAATTGTATTGCAACTGGAAATAAACTCCATTTTCCTGCAGAGAACTCTCTAAATCATCATCACCAACTAGGGGAATTCCCCAATCAATTCTGGCGGATAGGCTGTCGGGAATCTGTAACAATAGTCCCAATCCTGTTCCAATTAAAGTACTGGGAGTCGAAGTTTCACCATCGACATTCCATCCAGTACCAAAATCAATAAAGGGGGTAAGCTGTAGGGTAGCGTCAAACTTTGCTAATTGAGCAATCGGTAATCTTAATTCTGCTGCTGCCAAAAAGCCGCTATCGGTTAGTAAAGCATCCTGACGATAACCTCGCACTGTGTTAACCCCTCCTAAGCTAAACTGCTCAGTAGATACTAAGGGATCAGTCGCTAGCTGGAGTTCAGAACGCAATAAAATAGTAGCGCCAATGGTCGATGGTCCTTGGGGAGTGTTCAGTAATCTAAGATAAGAAAATTGACCCCGCCAGCTAAAAAATTGACTATTAGGTTCCTCCGCTAAAGTAGTGCTATCTAGTAGGTCTAAACCAAAATTAAATTGGGAACGTACAGAAAACACTTGCTGACGATTACGCTGTAAATATTCTTGAGCGAGGCTAACTACAGTAGTGTTAAGCTGACCATCATCGTCAGCCCCAGGAGTTAGGGGTTGGGGTTCGTCAAGGATTGTACCTGCGCTTTCTCTCCTGCTGGCAGTAATACCGAGGGTAAACTCACGACTTACTTCGGAAGAAACCCTACGCAAAACGGGCTGTCTTAGAGTGAGGTCGTAGTTTAGGGAATCGATATCCAGATCGAGTTCGGCAAAATCTGCCTGAACTATTTCATTAAAGGCGAGGCGAAAATCAAAGCCAATGGAACCATCACGGCTATTGAAGGGTAAAGTATAGCCAACTCCCACCTGATTACTACCGTCTGTATTATCAAAGGTTAATCTAAAGTGATCGCCAATACCCAAGAGATTAGATTCTTCTAGCTGAATTCCCCGTTCAAAAGTACCAACGCTTAGATTACGGCTATTATTTAGATTAACTCCCAGACTAAAAGTCTCAGCAGGAATCACTTTTACCGTCAGGATATTCGTTCCAGGTTCAATTCCCGCCGCCAACTCGGCGTTTAAGCTCTCAATTAGCGGATTAAGCTGTAATAGCTGGAGTGCTGACTGTAGCTGATTAATATTTAGAGGGGTGTCGATTCTCGACTCTAGACGACGGCGAACATAGTTAGGGGTTAAACTTTCTGGCGATATAGTTATATCAATTGAGCTTAGACTCCCTTCAAGTATCTGAATCTTTACCTCTGGGGAAGCTAAACTTTGCACTGGAATATAGGCTCCAGAAGTTATATATCCCTGGTTGATGTATAGTTCAGTAATAGCATTTGCAGCTTCCACTAGTTGAGCAAAGGAAATAGGCTTTCCCGTAAACCACGCTACTACTTCTTGGAGTTCCGCTGAACTAAATACAGTGTTCCCCTCAAGGCGAAACTCCTCAACTACAATTGTTCCTGGAATATCCAGCACTGATTCGGGGAGAGGAGGAATTGGCAGAGAATTTTCTAAGGGATTTTCCCTGCTGGGTAAAGGCTGGGGCTGCTGGGGCACTGATGGTTCAGGATTTAGAGGCTCAACATCTTGGGCGATCGCAGGCTGGGAAATAAAACTACCTAGCACCAGGGCATTAGCAAACACCCCTGTCTTTATAATACTGACTGTCCTGTAGTCTAGATTTAGAGCAGAAGGTAATGTGCTCCCCTGGAGATAACTTTCCATTTACCCTGAGATTCAAGCTAAATTTAAATCAGTGAGCTGATACTTGCTAAATCGAGATATTTTGCGTTTAAACTACCCTGAATAACTCGACAGGGTTGGTTTGGTTCCCCTAAATCACTTATTACCAAAGCGGCATTGCTAAAATCTTGTTGTTCAGTGTAGCTATTGACAGTAACAATTGTAGTTAATCCTGCGGCTGTGGCAGCTTCTAAGCCATTGTCTGAGTCTTCAATTACTATCATGGTTTCTGGGGAAAATCCCAGACGATCAATTACGTAATGATAGATATCGGGGGACGGTTTCTTCTTGGGTACTATATCCCCCGCCGCGATAACCTTAAACCAATCAAGGTCGAGATGCTTTTCCAGCAGGGCAGTTACATTAGGCAGGCTGGAGGTAGTGGCGATCGCCAGAGTAATCCCAAACCCCTTAGCTTCTTGGATTAGTCTTTTAGTTCCAGGGCGCAGTTGAATTACCCCTCCGTTAAGTAATTGCAGATAGTATTTGGTCTTAACCTGGTGGAGTCTAGGGATCAATTCAGAAATATCTGTTTCTGACTCAAAATCTGCCTGATACTGCTCAATATAATATCGGATTCGTTCCTTGCCTCCAGATACCGTCAATAATTTACCATAAAGCTCTTCTGACCAATGCCACCCTAAACCAGCATCCTCAAAAGCCCGATTGAAAGCGACTCGATGTCCGTCTTTCTCAGTATTTGCTAGGGTGCCATCAACATCAAAGATTAAGCATTTTAAATGATTGCTCATGAACCCTGCCACCTTAGTTGCCTAGTTATATTAAGTGTTAGCTATTTCATTTTAGGGCTTTATCTTGCAGCGGAATCATATATTTATTTGCTAAGTTTACTTTTCGCTCTCCTCTACTGTTTTTTAATTAGTCAGGCAAAAGTAGAGTCTTTTCCAGGTAAGCAGCAATTCTGGCAGCGGCACCAGATTCTCCCATCCTTCGCTTCCCATTAAGACGAATTTGTTCTAGCAGTGAGGGATTGCTGATGATTTTGGCGATCGCCTGTCCGACAAGATCGGCATTAGCTACCATGATAATTGAACAGCCCAGCAGCCGCGATTGCGCCTCAGCAAAGGCATGGGTAAATTGAGGACCCTCCCCAGGAAAGATAACCGCTGGCTTACCCATGCCGACAAACTGTTCCGTAGCGGTTCCCGCCATGGCGATCGCCACATCTGACTGGGCAAAAAATTCTGAGTTACGTTCTTGGGTTAAGGTCAAATCACAATTATTTTTTATCAGGGTAACCGTAGCAGATTGATTAGCCTTAATTTGCCAGCCTTGAGTTACAGCCTCAGCTACCAAAGATTTTAAATCTAATCCTAGTGCGATCGCCGCGCTAAACTCTAACTTAAGCTGCGGACAGGCTTTAATCACCGAATTAGCCGCCACTAATATTTTTTGCCAATTTCTTAAAGCTTCGGGCATTCTCGACCCTGGAAGCAATAATATATTTAATTCTCCTGGGGGGCGAGATGAGGTCTTAGTCTCCATGCCATCCATCATCGGATTGCCCAAATTATATGCCGCAATAGATGACCATCTTTGCAAGATTTCTGTGGTTAAACTATCTCTGGGGAAAACTGCCTTACAGCGTCTTGAACTCATTAACCAGCGTTCCCAAGGTAGGTATACCGATTGAAACCGCCGCTCTAACCAGGATGTCTGGGATAGCCAGCCATCATCATTCCGCAGGTAATACTCTGATTTAGCAGTCCCCACAAAAGCATAATTAGCCCCACTAAGCCAGGCAAATAATAGAGGAACAATATCTCCTACCGCTAAAATTAAACCCCCAGCCTTTCCCCACTGTCGAACGGCACTAATTTGTGACCAGGTTAACTGCAACAGCCCACCCTGCAAATCCTGCAACAGAGGACTTCCCCCCATATAGATAAATCCCCCAGAGGGCATTTGCTGCACCCGAGACAATAAGGGAACCTGGAGTTGTTGATAAGCACGCCCCTGTCCGACAATAGGTAAAGCCGCTAACTCTAATTTCGAGGTATTCTGTTGCAGTCGTTCTATAATACGGATAGAGATTACGTCTTCTCCATGACCATTACTGAGAACCAGCAGTTTCATGCAATTTTGACCAGCTAAACTGGCTTCAGAGTAACAAATTAATGATATTTTTTATTATTGCCGTCAATCTTGCCATCACTCTGCTAAATATTTATATAGCTAGACGAATCTGGCAATTAAGAAGTTTAATCATCAGAATTACAGCTATTTTGGTTAATTATGAGGGATATTTTGCTATTTTATTGCAATTAACTCCCAATATACTTGAAACCAGGCGTGCCAATGTCCAGCATGTTCGTCATCGTTATCAGCAGTTTCACCTCCAGAGCGATCGCGTTAGACAGCTAATTTGGTTAATGAGTCAAAGCTATCAAATTTGGCGAAAAATATCTTAATTTATATTCTCCTCGTTGTAAAGAATGAGTATTCTGGTTAGTAGTTGGTAGTTAGTAGTTAGTTATTTAAGAAAGCTTTTGACTTTGCGCCTTTGCTCGTTACCCAACTGTTCTAACTCCTCAATTAAATGTTTCTGGTCTAAATTATCCAAATCTTGTTGACGTATTTGTTCTACAGTAGTTTGTAACCACAAATAATAGTCAGATTCATATAATTCTTGAGTTTTCCCTCTGGATAGTGGAGCCTTCATAGACTTTTCTGATCAACAATTTATTATGTCTAAAAAAAAATCGGTGCTTGTAGCCACCGTCGGGACTAGGGATGTTGCCTTTTGTGATGCTTTTGGAGCATGGTTAAACGTTGGCAATGCTTATATTAGCCGTAATAATAATCTTAGCGAACAGGTGCAGGTTCAAACCGAATTAGGACTAGAAAACGCTGACTTTCGACTAATCACAGAATATTTGCTGGAAAATTGGCAAGAATATCAGGAGCGATTGCAGCCGATTATTATGGGAAAAATGCTTGCTGATTATGCTAAAGAAATCAAGCAAATTTATTTAATTGGAACAGATCAGCAGGAAACTGTGGAGCAAAGAAGTAGAGATACAAAATATTCTGCGGGGATTATTAGCAACTGGATTAGTAAACACTATCAAATCCCTACTAAAATTATTTTACAGGGAAAAAATGGCGAAAACCCTGCTGATTTTGAGCAAATGTTTCGCTGGTGGAAAGAGATTTGGCAAGAAAATATTGCACCTAATATTAAAGACAATTATAAAGTTTTACTCTGTATCAAAGGAGGCATCGGTGCCATGTCGGAAGCAGCTAGAGTATCTGCTTTGAGTCGCTTTGGAGAAAATACGCTATTCTTCGATTTTGTTGAGGATAAAGAGTGCAACCGTCTGGGAAATCCCTCCCCCTACACCCCACCCAATAAAGGAACCAACTATCTTTGGGATCGACAGCAGCAGGAGGCTTTAATCCTCCTTAACCGATACGATTATGAAGGGGTAAATCGCATCCTCAGACCTTATTATCGCCATACAGATCATCCAGAAATCAATACTAAACTTGTATTGCAACTTCAATCAGCTTTAGCAGCTGCGATCGCCTGGAATCAGGGTAACTTTGCTCAATTTGCTAATTTAAGCTGTCAATCACGGAATCTAACACAACAGTGGTGGTGGAATGGCTATGAGGCGGCATACTTGGGCTTGATTCGCTACTACCAAGATAATAATGTGGAGGCTTTATTCCATAGCTTTCGTGCAGTAGAGGGGATAATGAGCGACTGGGCATTCTTTAGCTTTCCTGATGATATTATTTTGGTTCAGAATGCTTATAGTCTGGGGACATCTCCCGTAATTAAGCGCTCAATTATTCAACATCAAGGATTGCAAAAGTATCTTAATCAGTTTCGGGATCAGCTTCAAATTCCTCTATATGGCAGAGCTTTGGATATTTTGCTGCAAACTGCGAAACCAGAATATAAGCATTGTCGAGATATGCAAAAGTTTTGGGATGTAGTTAAAGATAATCGTAATCAGATTTTTCATCGACTACTGGGATTAGATAAAGGAGATTTATTTTCGGCTTGGGATACTTCTAGTCTGAAGGAATGGCAGAGTCGTGTCTTAGGCTGCCTTAATTTTATTAGCGGACAAAACTATAATTCTTTATCTGAAGCTAGTTTAATGTCAAAAGTACATCAAGAATTATATAACTCTATTTCTAGTTATCAGCCTTAATACGCTTAATGTGGATTAGCTTCGCTGAGAGGTTATTGGCTCGCAGCCCTAAGGGTTCGACAGTTTGCTCAAGTCGGGGAACCCGCCCAACGCAACTGTCTCACTATTAGCCATTAGCTATTAGCCCTTCGGGTTCGCCAGTTGCTCATGAGGGAAACCCCCGCCCTCGACAGTTCCTTCAACGCGGCGCCACTTGCTATAACGGAGGGAACCTCCGCAACGCAGTGGCTTGGGAACCCGCGCAATATGCGGAGCGGTATCCTTTAGGACGGACTGTCTCGCAAGACCGCACTGGCTCACCATTAGCTTTTTTATAGTCTTGAAAGACTTGACTACAGTCTAGTTATTGAAACTCAAAGCATCTCAATTCCTTTATTTCAAGACAATTAAATTAGTCATTTTAATTTACGCTAGATGTTACTTATTACTTATTACTCATTACTTAATTGTCTACTTCTCTAACTAAAGCTACCTTCCCATAGCGGGCATCTATTTCTAAAGCCTGTATTTCCAGGCTGCGCTGACTATGGACAGGGAACTGATAACTAGTGATTTCATTGGGTTTTAATGACATGCAAAGGTCAAAAACATCTAAGCGATACTGTTGAGGAATAAACTTTTGCTCGCCGATTTTTAAGACTAAATGATTAATAAAAGATAATTGTCCTGTATTGTTAATAATACCTGCGGGAGTAGACAGACTATCACACCAGCTTAAGGCTAAAAACCATTTAGCTTCACTTAGTCTTTGGTAAATTTTGTCTGACTTAGGATGGGGAAAAACCTTGTATCCAGATTCCACCGCCACAATTGTCCCACCTAAAAAACCACAGATCATTCCCACGCGATCGCTCATGAAGTAGTACCCCTCTCTGTTATGTTTTGCAGCTATCTATACTAGCGAAAGCTATTTCGCCCTAGTCAGATAATCGGGAATAGAGATTCAACTAATTTTAATTGAGGACTTGACGGGCACCTAGTTAATTTAAGAACAGCTATATTTTTAAGGATGTCATGTTGAGCTGATTCTCTGAAGTCTATGATTATTGGTCAAAACTTTTGACCATGGGAACAAAACGGACAGAAAATGTCTTCTGAGTAACTATTCCCGCTTTAGCTTTGGTTAACACCAATAATTGTTGATGGGAAGTACCTACAGGAATTACTAACTTGCCGTTGATCGCTAGCTGGTCAATAAGGGCTGGGGGAACTTCTGGCGGCGCGGCGGTTACCACGATCGCATTATAAGGAGCATGTTCTGCCCAGCCTTGGTGTCCATCCCCAGTTTTAAGGTGAACATGGGAGTAATTCAATTCTTGTAAAACATGCCGTGCCTGATCCGCTAGCTGGGGAATAACTTCAATGGAATATACTTCTTGAGCCAGTTCTCCTAAGACGGCAGTTTGATAGCCACAGCCAGTGCCAATCTCTAAAACGCGATCGCCAGGATGAATCTGAGCCGCAGCACTCATATAGCCCACGATGTAAGGTTGAGAGATGGTTTGACCATAACCTATAGGTAAAGGACGGTCTTGATAGGCACGATGACTCCAGGATGAATCAACGAATTGATGACGAGGAATTTTAGACATTGCGGCTAATACTCTCAAGTCGTCAATCTTACGCTTTCGTAGCTGGTTTTGAACCATCTGGAGACGGAGGGACTCGGTTTGCATCAGTAATCAAGCAATAATTAATTCAGTAATAAATTATCTAATCTAGATTTTGATTGCTATATTTTCTCTTAAGTTCCTCTCCGCCAGCAGATTTTTAACGTGCATTTTGGGGTATGGGTAAAACTCCCACCTGCACCTCAAGATTTACGGTTCTGCCATTGCGTATAATTTTTAGAGATAACTCTTCCCCTACCTCAGTTTTTTGTACTGCTTGCTGGATTTGCTCTGGGTTCGCAACAGTTTTCTGGGCGATTTTTTGAATAATGTCACCATACTGCAATCCTGCTCTATCCGCGGGAGAATTGGGCACTACATCTACTACCACTACCCCTTGATCTTCTGCTACTTCTAACTTGTCGTTATTAGCCTTGAGTCGTGCCTTCAGTTCTGGAGTAATAGCTGCCATGCGGATACCGAGATAGGGATGATCAACTTTACCTTTGGCGATTAGTTCTTCGGCGATGTCCCTTGCTGTATTAACAGGAATCGCAAAGCCTAAGCCTTGGGCTCTTCTAATAATTGCCGTGTTGATACCGATAACCTCTCCCTTAGCATTCAGCAAAGGACCACCAGAGTTACCAGGGTTAATTGCCGCATCGGTTTGAATAAAGCTAACTCGCTTATCCGCAATCCCAACTTGAGAACTGCTTCTACCAGTTCCGCTAACGATACCTGTAGTTACTGTATTATCTAACCCTAAAGGATTACCAATTGCGATCGCGTATTCTCCAGGCTGCAAAGCGTCGGAATCGGCAAAAGTAACTGCGGGCAAGTTCTCCGCTTCAATTTTGATTACTCCTACATCAGTTAGAGGATCTGTCCCCATAACCTGACCTGCAAAGCTACGTCCATCCTTGAGGGTAACCTGAACTGATTCACTACCCTCGATTACATGGGCGTTGGTTAAAATCAACCCGTCTGAACTCACCACAAAACCTGAGCCTAAACCTGTTTGAATTCGCTCGCGGGGAATATTGGGGATTTGTGAGCCAAAGAATTGACGAAAGAAAGGATCGTTAAACCTCGCTGGAATTCTGGTTGCCACCTTACGGGAAGCATCAATTCTCACCACTGAATCTCCCACCTGATTGACGACCTGACTAATATAGTTTGGTGGAATCTCTAGCTCCGTTTCAGGGGGATTTTCGCTAGTTTCTGCGGCAACAGTTACAGTATTATTTGTTGAGCTCTGTGCCAAGCTTTGCGGACTATTTATTAAATAATTGCCACCAATTGCCAGACCACTACCGAGTAGAACTAATGATAGAGAAGTTGTGGCTTTTTGCCAGATATTTCCTTGAGTCATTTACCTTAAACAATTTATGTTCAATATTTTTAAAATAGACAGACAGTATGACTTTAGAATGACAATCTTCTGACAATCTGACGAAATCTCTATGACAATTAAGCAAATCAGTACAAGTAAAATTAACTAGTTAAGGCTGTTAGTAGTTAGTGGTTGGTATTACCCCTGTTAAGGTGAGCGTTTGTACTGCTTCTGCTGTTGAAGAAGTCGAGCGGTAGAGCGATGAGGATGTTTCGGGTTAAGATTTGGTTTGGGTTTGGGCTTCTTCTTGGGTCCTGGGAGCTTGTCCCATCTTCGTGGGATAACATCCTCGAATGAGGGAAAGTTCCCCCAAACTTAAATTCTGATTCTAAAGATGGATTTCAAACAGATAATTTTACAAAAGCGATCGCTCTACACGGACAAACAATAAAAATAATTAAGTAAATAAATCTTAAGCCTGTTATTGAGAATAGGGTAACGAGTTTACGCGATCGCAGAGTCGTGATATTTTGTTGAATAAATCAACAATAAAATGCAGGTATGATGGGGTATTTCTTAACCGTAATTTTTATTATTAATTAATAATCTCTGTAAGTAGATCAAGGTGGTGCTTTGAGTATTCGAGAAAATCTCAATTTTATTTAACTTAATCAAAACCTTTAAATCCCTTATTAGACCTCTTGCACGAATACGAATCTTAGCGGTTTCAGCAATTATCTGAAATTCTCTAAATAGCTTGTCAAAAATAGATTTGACTTATTCATTAAATTATTTATGCAAGAGGTCTATTGACTAAGTATTTATATTCATTGACAAAAAGCTGATTTAGATATCTATAATTATCGGGAATTTTCTGGATTTTGCAGGATATATTACAGGCGATCGCATTAAAAATTAACTCTACTCCCCAATCCCTAATCACAGTCGCAACTAATTAGCTAGCGCGTAATATCAGTAATTTAAGATATCCTGTTTAGCAGCACATTACGTCATGCACCCTAATGATTGAAATTTCTGAACTGGAATTCTTTGATAACCTGATTGCTGGCTTGGAGATAGACGACACTGAACACCTATTTTATCTGTGCAAGATCTATTTTCCCGATAACATTCCCGTTGCTTCCCATGTCCCTAGTTACTTAGGGAATATTTTAGAGCGAGTTAATCAGCTAAATTCAGATCAAAGAACGCTACTAACTGTATTTCTAGCAGGCTTTGCCGTAGGGGTTCAGAAGCCAAATTTAAAGCCTTCGGTTATATCGCAAACGACTCTAATTGTCGGTGGACAGAGTACGATCAACAATCACGTTGTCTCTCAGCGTAACAGCACTAATCTAGCGTTTAACTTTGAACCTTCTCTATTTGCTCAAGCGATTGAAAAAGGACTAATTAGTAAATCAGATATGAAAGAGCTAATGAATGTAATTAATCGCAGTCTAGAAAATCAGTCCAGCAGTAAGAGCCAGGAAGAGCAAAATTCAGAGCAAAACTGATGTAGTCATTCTAAATAGAAACCAGACGATTTTGATCACTACCTACTACCCACTACCTAAAAAGAGAATATATGAATTCCAGTTTATGAGTAATGATCAAATATACCAACTAAATCCCCAAGAACGATTTAGCGATCGCGCTCAAAACTACGCTAAATATAGACCGAGCTATCCCACCGCAGCAATTGACTGTATTTTAGCGGGATTGGGAGAATCATCTCAGCTAGTAGCTGCCGATATTGGCGCAGGAACAGGCATTTCCTCTCGTTTACTAGGGGATAGAGGAATTAGGATAACCGCCATTGAGCCTAACACCGCCATGAGGCAAGCAGCAATGCTGCATCCATTAGTAAGTTTTCAAGATGGTAATGCGGAAAACACAGAATTACCAAGTAATTCCCTAGATTTAATCACTTGTTTTCAATCCTTTCACTGGTTTAATCTTGAACCAACCATTAAAGAATTTGCCCGTATTCTTAAGCCCAAGGGAAGAATTGCTTTAGTGTGGAATGATCGTGATATTAATGGAGACGACGAATTTACTCGCCAGCACAATCTTATTATCAATCAAGCTTCCAACAACAGCCCGATTCACTCCCGCTTAGGTGGCAACAGCGATTTATTAATTAGATCTCTGTTTCCCAAGGTTGAGCGTTATACTTACCCCCATCAACAGGCATTTACTAAAGATGGTCTAATTGGTTTAGCTCTAAGTGCTTCCTATATGCCTCAGACAGGGAGAGTATATCAAGAACTAGTTAAAGATTTGACTGCTTTATATCAAACATATTGCGATCGCGGAGGTTTAGTTTATTTACAGTATAAAACTAGCGTTTTTTTAACCTCGTTAATATCTAACTAATATCTAACAAGGATCATGTATAAGCTCTATGACTTTCTACCTTCAGGTAATGGCTATAAAGTTCGTTTATTGCTAACTCAATTACAAATTCCTTTTGAATTAATCGAACTAGATATTGTCAAGGGTGCAACGCGAACTCCTGAGTTTTTAGCCAAAAATCCTAACGGAAGAATTCCTGTGCTTGAAATTGAATCCGATACGTATATATCTGAATCTAACGCAATTTTATATTACCTAAGTCAAGATACACCTTATTTCCCTAAAGAAAAATATCAGCAGGCACAGGTAATGCAGTGGTTATTTTTTGAGCAATACAGTCACGAACCAAATATTGCTACTCCTCGATTTTGGATTCATGAACTCAAACAAGCCGATAAATATCAAGAGCAAATTATACAAAAGCGGAAGCTAGGCTATGCTGCCTTAAATATCATGGAAAATCATCTTAAAAATCATGTTTTTTTTGTAGCTAATAAATACACCATTGCCGATATTGCACTTTATGCCTATACCCATGTTGCCGAAGAAGGAGGATTTGAGCTTGACAGATTTCCTGTAATTAAATCTTGGCTTAACAAAATTGAATCTCAACCAAGACATATTACCATCAGCGATCGACCCGATTTTAAGTAATAAGTAATAAGTAATGAGTAATAAGTAATCTGAAAAAGCTAATGGCTAATAGCTAACGTCTAATAGCGGCGCATCGCGGTCTTGTTGGTTCCCAGCAAAGAGCGAATGCGCCAAGAAGCTACGAGCCAATAACCTTTCAATAAAGCTAATCCACACTAGATGTCTAATATTAATTATGCATGAAACTGATATGACCAAGGCTTTAATTATAACGATTAAAGATTGGTATGAATCACAACTAAAACAGCTTAAAATCACCAAAATACATTTAATTGTCGGAGAATTTACCTGCGTTGAACCTGTTAGTTTACAGTTTGCTTTTGAAGTACAGACTCGTCAAACATTCTTAGCAGGAGTAGAGCTAGTAATTAAAGATATTCCTCTAATTGCCTTTTGCCATAAATGCCAGCAAGAATATAAGCCAGAAATCGGATTGCAATATAGCTGTCCTGATTGCCAGGCACCCATGGAAGATATTCGCTCTGGACGAGAACTAAAAATTGATCGCATTGAATATTCCCCCGTAACCGATGCTTATCAAGGTGTTGGATAAAACTAAGAACTAATAATTAATAACTGAACCAAATGCACCAAACATTTGACGCGGCATTATCAATCAATCTCCTCCACGCCAATCAAGAAGGGGCAGATCACAATCGCCAACATTTTGATCGCTGGGGAATTACCTGCCTCAATCTGATGAGTAGCCCAGGAGCAGGAAAAACCGTCTTGCTAGAAAGAACCCTGGCAGCTTTACAGAATAAATACTCCCTGGCGGTAATTGAAGGAGACATGACAACAGAACTGGATGCGGAACGTTTGCGAAAATATGGAGTTCCCGTAATACCTATTAACACAGGTCGTTCTTGTCATTTAGATTCCAAAATGGTGGCAGGAGGAATCCTGACTCTCGAACAGCAGTATAACCCCCAAGCGCTCGATCTGGTTTTTGTGGAAAACGTCGGCAATTTAGTTTGTCCTGCGGAATTTGAAGTGGGGGAACATGCCAAAGTCGCCCTACTGAGCATCACCGAAGGAGAAGATAAACCCTTAAAATACCCCGTGATGTTCCAGGAAGCAGACTGTCTGTTAATTACCAAAACTGACCTTGCTCCTTACTTAGATGTTGATTGCGATCGCATTGTGGCAAACGTACGGCAAATGAATCCCAACGCAGCTATTATTGAAGTATCTGCTAAAACAGGTGCTGGGTTAGATCAATGGTTCAGTTGGCTCGACCATTGCCTCCAGCAAAACCGACATTGATTAGAGCAATTTTTTCTCCAGCTAGTTGCGAGAAATGGTCTTACATCTTGTTGCTTGAGTCCTCTGATAAATTAACCAGGAGTTGCTGCATTATTCAGGCGATCGCCTGATCCGTTTTATTGCTAATTATTAAGCCATGTTTAAAGAAGATTAAACTACTGAGCTTTTCTTCATAGTACGGAATATATATTGATAGTTAGTTGACCAATAACATGATGCAATATGAATCTATCCTCAAGTGCGATCGCCGTTAGTCTATTACTGGGGTTAATGACTATCCTATTTATCTTTAGAATTGTCCTAACCTGGTATCCTCGCGCAGAACTAACTAAATATCCTTTCAAGCTAGTTGTGCTACCGACAGAGCCATTCTTAAGCCCTCTGCGTAAAATAGTTTCTCCTATCGGTGGAGTCGATGTTACCCCCGTTATTCTGGTGGGAATTTGCACTCTACTGAGAGAGATTTTAGTCGGACAGCAAGGACTAATTACCCTAGCATTAAGTCATTAATCAAGCTTTGCCGTTTGTTTCTAGGAAGTTAATCACTTAGATGTTCAGCAATAAAATTAGTGTAGATTTCACCTTTAAGGAATGCGGGGACTTCTAATATCCTTTTGTGAAACTCGATTGTAGTAGGAACTCCAGTGATGGCACATTCCCTTAAGGCTCGCTTCATGCGCTTGATTGCTACTTCCCGAGTTTCCCCCCAGACAATTAATTTACCAATCAGAGAATCATAATAAGGAGGGATATCATAATCAGTGTAAACATGAGAATCGATTCTGACCCCTGGTCCTCCTGGGGGTAAGTAGGCGCTAATCCGCCCTGGATGAGGTCGGAAATTTTGTTGAGGATCTTCCGCATTAATCCGACATTCGATCGCATGACCGTTTAAATTCACCTGATTTTGATTAAATCTTAGCTTTTCTCCCTGTGCCACCCTAATCTGTTCGGCAATCAGATCAATTCCTGTGACTACTTCCGTTACGGGATGCTCCACCTGAATCCGCGTATTCATTTCCATAAAGTAGAAATCACCAGAGCTATCCAGTAAAAACTCTACGGTTCCTACCCCAACATAATTAATGGATTTAGCCGCTCTCACCGCCGCTGCTCCCATTTTTTGACGGAGTTTAGGGCTTAATACGGCACTGGGAGCCTCTTCCAATAATTTCTGGTGACGACGCTGAATAGAGCAGTCTCTTTCCCCCAGATGGAGTACATTACCGTGACTATCAGCAAGAATCTGAAACTCAATATGGCGAGGATTTTCGACAAACTTTTCTAGATATACGCCGCCGTTACCAAATGCCGCCTCAGCTTCGCCCTGAGCAGCTTGAAACATCCGCACTAAATCCGTTTCATCCCGCACCAGACGCATTCCCCTACCACCCCCACCAGCAGTAGCCTTGATCATCACAGGATAGCCAATCTGAGCCGCAACTTCCTTAGCTTCGGTTTCATCTCGCAGTAAACCATTACTCCCTGGAACCGTCGGTACCTTCGCCTGCTGCATAGTCTTTTTCGCCGTTGACTTGTCCCCCATTGCCAGCATCGCTTCTTTAGAAGGACCAATAAAGGTTAGCTGATGGTCGTTACAAATCTCTACGAAACGGGCATTTTCCGCCAAGAAGCCATAACCAGGATGAATCGCCGTTGCATTGCGGGTCAAAGCCGCAGCAATAATATTGGGGATATTTAAATAGCTCTTACTGGAGGGTGGCGGACCAATACAAACACTTTCATCCGCCAGCTGAACGTGGAGGGCTTGGCGATCAATCGTAGAGTGTACCGCCACCGTAGCAATGCCCATTTCAGCGCAGGTGTGTAAAATGCGGAGGGCGATTTCTCCTCGGTTGGCGATCAAAATTTTATCGAACTGCATTCTTGAAAGTAGATAACTAGAGTCCTATCTTAGAATAGAGCCTTTCATGATACTTAAAAAGAGCCCAGGC
The DNA here is from genome assembly GCA_038524995.1 of Cyanobacteria bacterium J06621_8. Taxonomy (GTDB): domain Bacteria; phylum Cyanobacteriota; class Cyanobacteriia; order Cyanobacteriales; family Xenococcaceae; genus Waterburya. Next base: position 127,946 of record JBCBIE010000006.1, on the reverse strand, counting down.
TATTTTTGGCTTAAATCCGTAGGCGGGCGATCGTCACTCCAGCCCCACCAAGCAGTCCCACACTCACAAAGATAGAATTCCTGATATTTACTACGTTTCTCTGTCCTAACTGGGGCGCGACGATTGAGCCAGACTTGCTTTGCCTTGGCAGGAATACTTCGACAACTAGGGCAACAAAAATTAACCGCGTGCACCGCAGGTTTAGTCCATTCTGGTGGAATTAGGGCAAAAGCATCCATATATTTTTCACTAATTGATAATCATAAGGTGAGCTAGCTTATCTGCGGTAAAGATAAGTTTTAATTTGCTTCTGAATTGTATTGGGATTATACATGGTGAATCATAAAGCTTTTCAAGTGGACAATCACAATCTTATTAATGCTAAATATTAAGAAGCAATAGAATAGCTTTTATCCCAATCACCAGAATTCTTATCTAAACAGCTGATGTGCTTGAATAAAAAAACCAGCAAGCTGTTTAAAACTTGCTAGTCCTTAACGCGAGCCTTATGGATCAGGGTTGTTTAATCTATTAAGATTACTGTTTATCTTCAATTACCTGATCGATCAGACCATATTCCATAGCTTCATAAGCCGACATGAAGTAGTCACGGTCAGTATCTTTCTTGATTTTATCGATGGACTGACCAGTATTATCCGCCATCATCTGGTTGAGCTGATCGCGAATCCGCAAAATTTCTTTCGCTTCAATATCAATATCTGTCGCCTGTCTGCGTCCCTGAACTCCCCCTAAGGGCTGGTGAATCATAATTCGTGAATGGGGCAAAGCCAGCCTTTTCCCCTTATTTCCACCACAGAGCAAAAATGCTCCCATGGAAGCCGCCAAGCCCACACAAATAGTAACCACCTCCGATTTAATATGGCGCATGGTGTCATAAATCGCCAGTCCAGCGGTTACAGAGCCCCCAGGGGAGTTGATATAGAGATAAATTGGCTTACCTGGGTCTTCGGAATCGAGATAAAGCATAATAGCGATGATTTGATTCGCCAAACCATCATTAACGCCTCTCCCTAGAAAAATAATGCGCTCTCGATACAGGCGATCGTAAATGCTAATCCAGTCGCTATATTGCTGACCAGGCAGTTGATAGGGAACTTTAGGAATACCAATGGGCATAAAATTTTACCTTAAATTGTTTAATGTTTGCAGCGTAATCTAGGTTAAGGTGGCGACAGGTGTTGGTAGATCGCTGGTACTTTCCAGCACCTTATCAATCAAGCCATATTCTTTGGCTTCTTGAGGTGTCATGTAGAGCATACGGTCAGTATCCTTCTCTAGCTTTTCCTCTAATTGACCTGTATTACGGCTAAAGATTTCTAGTACAGCTCGTTTATTTTCCAACACTTCCTTGGCTCTGATTTGAATATCAGTAGCCTGCCCTCTGGCACCTTGACGGGGCTGATGGAGAATAATAGTCCCGTTGGGTAGACTAGCGCGATAACCTTTGGCTCCTGAAGAGAGAATCATCGCTGCCGTTCCCATTGCTTGACCAATACAGATCGTATGAACAGGAGGATTTATGTAGCTCATGGTATCGCAAATAGCAAAAGCCTCAGTTTCAAACCCAATGGAGTCGCCGCCATACCAAGATGTACCAGTAGAGTTAATGTACATCGTGATAGGCTTTTCGGGGTCATCAAACTGTAAAAATAGTAACTGCGCCACGATTAATTCCGTGACATCAACCCCCATTTGATCTTTATACTCATCGGGAGAGACTAGCGGGAGTCCCAGATAGATGATGCGCTCTTTAAGTAGTAGAGAAGGTAAATCTGGGGGTGGAGTACGATAGTTGCCACCGCCTCCTCTGTAGGGGGCTTGAACTGCCTGAATTGGTGAATCCATAGTTTTCTGGTTAATTTACCTCTTACGTTATATTGTTATTTACTCAACAAATTGAAAAATAAACAACGAATAAGCTTTATTTATTATTTTTAGTCAAGGTTGGTAACATGATTTTAACGCATCTATCTACTGGGGTTTAGCTGAGGTCAATGGATAAAACCGAACTAGAACCGAACCAGCTGGCGTTGCTAAATCGAGTTATGCTCATACCATTTTCATCAAGATAAAAACTAAGAACTAACAACTATTAATATCTTACTTGTCGGTTTGGCACTTTCAACCAGCACCATTAAACCATCTTTATTTTGAAATTAATAGCTCTCCTGTCAATAATCAACTATGGCTAGAACCATTGCCCTCATTGCCCATGATAATAAGAAAGACGACCTGGTAGACTTTGCCATTCGTCATCAGCCGTTACTTTCTCGCTACCGTTTAATTGCTACAGAAACTACTGGTAAACTCATTCAAGATGCCACAGATCTCAATCTCGAACTTATGGCAGCGGGCTCCTTGGGAGGAGATGCTCAAATCGCGTCTAGGGTGGTGGAGGGTGAAGTAATCGCCGTTATTTTTCTGCTGGATTCCCTTAACGCGCAGCACCATGAACCAGATGCTCAGGCGCTATTACGAATTTGTAATATACACCTAGTACCGTTGGCAACTAATTTAGGTACGGCAGAAGCGATCGCCAATAGCTTTGCTCAAAGTTTAGTCGCCCACTTAATTTTTAATCCTGTATCGGGCAACGGCAACGGGGAGCAGGACTTAGATTTTATTAAGCAAATGCTAGAGCCCCATCTGCACTTAGAAGTTCATTTAACCACTCCTGAGATTGAACCTCAAACCTTAGCCCAGCAGGCGATCGCCCAGGGGGCAGATTTGATAATTGCTTCTGGTGGTGACGGTACTGTCTCAGCTGTGGCAGGGGCAGTAGTGGGGACAGAAATTCCTTTGGGGGTTATTCCCAGGGGAACCGCTAATGCTTTTGGCATGGCGTTGGGAATTACCCAGCAAATTACCCCCATTAGAAGAGCCTGTGAGATTATTTTGGCGGGCAAGACGAGAATTATTGATACTGCCCGCTGTAATAATTTGCCCCTAATTTTGCTGGCAGGAATTGGTTACGAGGCGGGGGCAATTGAAAAAGCCGACCGCGAAGCAAAAAATCGTTGGGGGAGTCTGGCGTATCTAATGGCTGGGTGGCAACAGCTCGATGAACAAAAGTTGTTTGAGGCGGAAATTGAGATTGAGGGGGAAATCCGTACTTTTCAGGCAGGAGCGATTACAATTGCCAATGCTGCTCCCCCAACATCGGTGCTGGCACAGGGAATTGGAGAGGTAGTGGCATATGATGGTCTGCTGGATATCACGATCGCTACTGTTGATAATAAACTCCAGGCGGTTACTACCATGCTGAGTATGCTGGGTGCCGCTCTCATCAGAACCAGCGCGGAATTAGATAATATAGTCCATTTGCGAGCGTCTAAGGTAAAAATCTCCTCTAGTCCCCACCAGAAAGTAGTGCTGGATGGGGAAATTATTGGCAATACTCCCTTGGAGATTGAGTGTTTTCCCAGTAGCCTCAAGGTATTAGCTCCCACCAACCCAGGGAAAAATGAAGATTAACTTAACGGTTAAGTAGAATGTAGTTTGAGCAACATTAGACTTTTAGCAAAGGTCAATCAGTAAATAATTAATAAGTAAGTCTAAGTAAGTATTTATAATGAGATTTACCAGTAAAATTATCCCACTAATCATTGGCGGGGCAGTCGGTAGCACCGTAGCAGGAAATCTGATATTTTCAGCGGTAGACTCTTCAACGGCGATCGCCAGCGTGCAGCTAGCCCAGGCTCTTACTCCAGAAGAAGTTAATCTGCGGGCTAAACAAATTGTGGTGCGGATTGATGGGGCAAGCATAGGCTCTGGCTCCATAGTTGATTATGAAAACGATGTTTACACCGTGCTGACTAACTGGCACGTCATGAAACAATCAGGAGCATACGTCATCAGAACAATTGATGGTCGTCAACATCAGGTTATCCCCGATTCCATCAAGCGCCTGGCAGGTTTAGACTTAGCGGTCTTCCAGTTTTCCAGCCAGCAAAATTATCAGGTTGCAGAATTGGGAAACTCTAGTAATTTGAGCGAAGGTCAAACCATCTATTTTGCAGGCTATCCAGGGGAATTACGGCGAGAAGATAATCGCAACTATCGCTTCTTCAACGCTAATGTAGTGGGCATTCTGTCGCAATCTACTGAAAATGGTTATTCTTTGGTCTATAGTGGGGAAGCCTTCCCTGGCATGAGCGGTAGCCCGATATTTAATCGAGAAGGCTTAATGATTGGCATTCATGGCGAGGCTAATATTCACGCCCTGTCGGGTGCAACTTCTAACTATGGAATTCCTGTTCTTAGCTATAGAGAGGCGATGCAGCGCGGTCTTGCGAGACAGTCCGTTGCGGAGGTTCCCTCCGTTGAAGGAACTGTCGAGGGCGGGGGTTCCCCCCATGAGCGACTGCATCAAGAAGCGATCGCCAAGTTAAATGCTCCTCCAGCAGCTACTCAGCCACAGCCCAAACCACCAGCCACTCCACAGCAATCTACCGAAGCAGCAACAACAGAAGCTAAACCGTCAACTACACCAGGACAGGCTACAGAAGTTAATCCCCAACCCGAAGTTGCCGACAATAATAATCAGAATTCAGCACCCCAGAAAGAAGCGACCATAACACCAGAAAATATTGATTCTGTACCTACCTTCAGCTCGACCCCCCAAACCCCAGTCGAGCAATCGATACCTGAAATAGTTATCACATCAGAAATTGTCTTAGATCAGGAGCAAAGTCAGCCAGAATCTAGTGAGGCGGAATCTCCTGACCCAACACCCACAGCAGAGGAGTCTGAAGCATCAGCTACGGCTAATACTGAGCAAAGTCCCCCAGAGGCAGCTGTTACCCCTCAGGCAACCGAGCCCAAAAAGGTTGATGCACCTGCCCCCCGACGTATTTCTCTAGTTTCCCCTAAAACTGGGATTGACTATACCAAGCTGCGTAACTTACTGCGAGATGGCAAATGGTCAGAGGCAGATATTCACACTTATCAATTGATTGAGCAGGTAGTTAAATTAGCTAAACAGCAAAATAAAAATTTCTTTATCGAGTTAAAAACCATTGCCGATTTTGCCTGTTATGACATCAGAACTGCCAACTATTTGTGGCAAAAATATAGTGATGATAAATTTGGCTTTAGCCCCCAACAAAAAGTTTGGCAAAGCGTCAATCAGGAAGGAGATTTTTCAACTCAAACCTGGCGAAGTTTCGCTACTAAAGTAGGCTGGAAAGAAGGAGCCGTTGACAGTGGTAGCGGATATTTGCTCTATGAAGAGCTAAATTTTGAACCAAACCAGGCTCCCTCAGGACATCTTCCCTGGTGGTTTGCGCTACCAGATGAAGAACAAAACGTGCTCAAGTCTTTATTTACCCGCTGTAATTTTAATCCCACGGCGGCAGAATTAGAGGCAGAAGCGCGCCAAAGCTCCCCTAATCCTGCTCAAAATGAACCCAAAAAGCAGCCTGATAGTAATAAAGCTCCTCAGTCAGTTAATAACTAACTACTAACTACTAACTACTAACGATCGCTTATGAAACATCATCAAACCGCCCTCAAAATAAAAACTACAGGTAAATCGCTCCACATGATTACCTCCCAGGTAAAGCAAGCAGTGGCAAAATCTGCCGTGATTACAGGACTTTGTACTGTTTTTGTCCGTCATACTTCAGCATCTTTACTCATTCAGGAAAATGCTGACCCCGATGTCTTACTTGACCTGGAAAATTTCTTTGCCCAATTAGTGCCAGAAGATCCTATGAGATATATCCATAGCGAAGAAGGGCTGGACGATATGCCTGCTCATATCCGTTCTGCGTTAACCCATACTTCGGAACATATTCCTATTTCTAACGGGCATTTAGTGCTGGGTACCTGGCAGGGAATCTATCTCTGGGAACATCGCCAACGCTCTAACTACAGAGAAGTGATAGTTCATGTTAGTGGGGAATCAAATTGAGCAATAGAGTCTGGCACATTACCACCCTCGCCGAGTGGCAAGCCGCCCAGGCTGCGGGATTTTATCAATCAGCTAACTTCACTCAAGAAGGCTTTATTCACTGTTCCTACAGTCATCAACTCCTAACAGTGGCTAACCGTTTTTTTCATGGACAGGACGGACTAGTTGTCTTATTGATCGATTCAACTAAAATAGAAAGAATGTTAGTTAACGAAAATCTAGAAGGGGGTGTTGAATTATTTCCTCACCTCTATGGTGTATTGCCTAATAATGCTGTAAGCAAAGCGATCACCCTATCCTGTAACCCTGACGGTAGCTTCAATCTACCTCAAGAATTGCAGATTTAGATTTAAGCTATTTTTACCTTTATTTTGAGATCGTTTCTGTCAGAGCGATCGCTTTCCATGCAAAAAGTAAAATCCTGTGGCGTAATTTGCTTTACTCGAACCAAGCAACCCTCATTCTTATTAATGAAGCGAGCCTATCGTTACGATTTACCCAAGGGTCATATCGAACCTGGGGAAACGGAATTGCAGTGCGCTTTAAGAGAGCTATTTGAGGAGACAGGAATTACTAATCGCCAAGTTTGTCTGGAATTAGATTTTAGGTTCAAAACAATTTACTATCCTCGCTATCGTCGTTTTGGCGGGCAAAAAGTGGAAAAGTCCCTGGTGATCTTTTTTGGCTGGGTTAATGAAGAGCTAGAAATTGTCATGACAGAACACAGCGATTCGGAATGGGTTAAATGGAATCCACCCCACTATTTCCATAACCGCATTATCGATGAATTGTTATTAGAAGTTGAACAGAAATTGCCCCTTAAAAATTAACTATTTTTACTCTAATAAACATTAAGATAGCTGCAATCTAGGGAATTATAATTAAAGCTTTAATTTTCATTCTTACACTTATTCATAGTTTCCCTAGCTTCAGCCTGCATCTGATTCACAACTTGATAATCTTCACTGAGCCAATCTACATTGGGAATACTGGCAATATCGGAGTCTGAAGAGGAAAATTTTAGCTGGGGCTTTAATTCAATGCTTTTTTCGATGGGAATTGCCAGACTAGAGCGAATAATCAAATCCTGTAAAGCTGGGCAGGGGTGGGAACCATCTTGATATATTTCGGGGGATTCCCACAAAGGATAAGCATGTTTACCATTAATCCCCACCACTTCTCCTTGAGAATTAATCAGAGGACCACCGCTCATTCCCTTTTCCACATCATTGGTGTAGCCGATCTGATAACCTTCCTCTAGAGCTTGACTGAGAATAATGGCGATTCGTCCTTCCTTAACAGAAAGTCTCTGAGAAATATTATCGAGGGATGAGAGCGTAAGGTCAGATGTAGTAGCTGTCGTAGTTTGACGAAAGGGAAACCCCGCCGCAAATATGGGTTCTCCCACAGACAAAAATAACGAATTACCAATTTTGGCGGTGGAGTAAGTTTGACTGGCTGAAAATTCCAAAATTGCCAGATCGTAACTATGGTTATCGTCAGTCAGTTCTGAAACTATTTCCGCTAGATAAGTTTTGCCATCAGGGGTTTTAATACTGTAGGGTGCTTCTCCCGCTCGCAAAACATGCTGGTTAGTCAGCACAGTATATTTTTGAGCCGATTGAGCGTCTGATTTTTGAACAATAAATCCAGAGCCGAGAAAGTCTAGATCTAAAATCTTAACGCTAATATCCGCAGCAACCTGGGCAATTTTGAAGTCTAGTTGAGAGAGCGAAATTTCCGAATTAAGATTTTGACTATCAGCATCACCAGATAAAAATAGCCCTGCACCTATCAGACACGTCGCTAGTTTGGCTACCTGAGATGCCGATTTAATAATCAAACGATCAATATAATTGACTCTGCCTTTGTCAGAACAGCATGACTTATTATGCGATCGCCAATTCATTCACTGCTTATAGTAAGTATTTTTCCACCTGTACTTTCAATTTATTGATCTACGGGAACTTTGTCGAGAAATTTAGCTACATCGACATAAAATTCTCCGTCAGAATAAAAGCCAGGATCGTCGGCACTCAGAGTAAGAGTTTGTCCACTAACGCTACGACGAAAGTCTACTAATCGAATCAAGATATCTTCAGGATCGGTTTCTTGCTTGAGGGTGATCAATACGTTTTCATCAGGGCAGCTACCGCCACGAGCATTAGCAACGCACAGTACTGGCTGCTGATTAACGTTACCAGTGCGAATAAACTTTAAGTTACCTTGTTCAAGAAATTTTTGAAACCTTTGAGAGACGGCGACACATCTTTTTTGTGGAGTCCATTCAGAACCAAACTCGATTTTCCATTTAATTAAGTTGACCCGTCCTCTAGGGGTATTAACAAAGGTATTCCAGTCGCCGTTGAGCTGGGCGCAATAGTAGGTATTGTTGGTTTGAGCTGACGCTGGCTTTGCGAGGGTGGAACCGAGAACTATCCCAAGCCCTGCAAGCATTCCCGCCAATAGTTTAATTTTCATATATTACCTGTGGTCTTGATGAGCTGTTGCTCAAGTTTAGTGAGAACGTACTTCGTTATAATTTTAGCGGAGACAATCAAGTCTTAATGGAGTGACTTTAAGGATTTATTAAAATTATAGGTTTCAGCTAGCAAAATAATGCAGGTCTATCACAATCAGATACATGCTGGCTATTTATGACAGGAAATAAATTTCTTCAAAGCCCAGAGCTATCTCAACGAACTGACGTTATTTAAACACTGGAGAACTGTGGTTTTTATCTGCTGGTAATTTAGCTGATGTCCGATCAAAACCAGTCTGGTTTGCCGAGTCTCGTTAGAGTTCCACGGGCGATCATAAAAAGTATCAAAACGGTTACCGACTCCCTGTAAAACAAGACGCATTGGCTTATCAGCAACATTGACAAATCCCTTGACGCGGTAAATCTCATACTGAGAGAGTAATTTTTTTAGCTGTTGGATCAATAATTGTGGCTCAAAAGCCTGGTCTAAGACTAGCTCGATTGAGTTGATATCTTCATCATGATCATGCTCTTCTTCATGGTCATGGTGAGAATGACGATTATCGAGATCATCTTCAACCGCAGCATTAAAACCTAACAGCAGATTCGGGTCAATTCGCCCGTCCTTAACCGTGACTATTTTTACTGTCGGGGGCAGTTCTTGTTTAAGCCAGTTTTTAACCTGCTGCAAAATATCGGGCTCAACTAAATCAGTCTTCGTCAGCAAAACCAAATCGGCGCAGGCTAGCTGATCCTCGAACAATTCTTCCAGGGGGGTTTCGTGGTCTAAGCTATCGTCAGCCTGCCTTTGAGCTTCTAAAGCTGCTAAATCACCCACTAACTGCCCAGCCCCCAAAGCATAACAGTCCACCACTGTAACCACACCATCTACCGTGGCGCTATTGCGAATTGCGGGCCAGCGAAAAGCCTGGATCAGTGGCTTAGGCAAGGCTAATCCTGAGGTTTCAATCAGCAGACAGTCTATTTGCTCACGACGTTTGAGCAATTCTTGCATTGTGGGATAGAATTCTTCCTGAACTGTGCAGCATAGACAGCCATTGGTTAGTTCAACAATGTTGTTGACGGGGCTTTCCCCTTCATCACAAACCTGACACGATCGCAATAGCTCTCCATCGATTCCAACTTCGCCAAACTCATTGACTAAGACGGCGATCCGCTTTCCCTGGTTATTTTGTAATAGGTGGCGTACTAAAGTGGTTTTGCCAGCTCCCAAAAATCCTGAAATGACGGTAACGGGTATTTTATGCATAGTGACTCAAAAATTAACAAGAAACCTTTTAAACCAACTATTCAGAAGGCTGTTCTGGTTATTGGGTTTTAATCTACCACAGTAAAATAATCCTAAAGCTTAAAACTAGTTAAACGAGTAATTCTGGCTCTTGGTATAATCAGCTTTAAAGTAAGAGCAAAGAATCTTAATAACCCAGATTAGATACATGGCAGATTGGCAGGTAGTGCAGGGAGGCGTAACCGCACCAAAAGGATTTATCGCCGCAGGAGTTGCCGCAGGGTTAAAATCCACGGGAGCCAAAGACTTAGCGTTGATTTTATCCCAGACAGATGCGATCGCCGCAGGGGTATTTACTACTTCTCAGGTGCGTGCTGCCTGCGTTGATTATTGTCGTCAGTGTCTGCAAAATAAGGCTAGTGCCCGCGCTATTTTGTGCAATGCAGGGCAGGCTAATGCTGCTACGGGAGAGCTAGGGTGGTCAGATGCGGAAGAAAGTGCCGAACTATTGGCGCAACAGTTAAATATTGCCGCCGATGATGTCCTGCTGGCTTCTACAGGAGTTATTGGGCAGAGAATCAAGATGGAGCAGTTGCGCCAGGGAATACTGCCTTTGGTGCGTGCTGCTAGCGAAGAGGGGGGCAGCGATGCGGCTAAGGCTATTGTCACTACTGATTTAGTAGTCAAAGAGATTGCCCTAGAGACTATGATGGAAGGTCGTCCCGTACGCATTGGCGGTATGGCGAAGGGATCAGGGATGATTGCGCCGAATATGGCAACAATGCTGGGTTTTATTACCTGTGATGCGGCAGTGGCAACGGGATTATGGCATGAGATGCTGAAGCGGGCGGTAGATAAAAGCTTTAACCAGATTACTGTGGACGGTGATACTAGCACCAATGATTGTGTGCTGGCGTTGGCTAATGGACAGTCTCGTACCACAGCGATTACGGCTCGCAGTTCTAACGCGCAGAAGCTAGAGGCAATGCTGACGGAAGTTTGTCAATATTTAGCAAAGGCGATCGCCCGTGACGGGGAGGGGGCAACTTGCCTGATTGAGGTGCAGGTATCAGGAGCCCCAGACGAGCAGGCTGCCGCTCAGGTGGCAAAAACGATCGCTGGCTCATCTCTGGTTAAATCGGCAGTGTTTGGTCGAGATCCTAACTGGGGGCGGATTGCAGCGGCAGCAGGTCGGGCAGGAGTCAAGTTTCACCAGGATGAATTAAATATTGACCTAGGAAATATTGCTCTAATGCGTAATGGACAGCCCCAGGATTTTGACCGTACTGCTGCTAGTGATTATCTTAAGCAAGCTGCCGCAGGGGAATATCTTATAGATGATACGGTGTTAATTGCCGTTAATATTGGCGTTGGTTCAGGGTCGAGTACTGCTTGGGGTTGTGATCTGACCTATAAGTATGTGGAGATTAATGCCGAGTATACAACTTAAAATGGCGTTGATGAATATAGAATATTAGGCAGAGCAAGCAAGTCTTTTTAAGTTCATTAATAACTGAAAATCAGCTATCCGTAACTATTAACCCAGAATAAGTTTGTGAAAGAAAATCGAGAATCATTTGCTAGCTGGACTTCCTATCATCTTTTAAAATGGCTAGTGGTCAGCCCTTTTTTACATACTTATTTTCGCATCAAAATCCATGGAGCCGAGCAGGTACCGCAGCGGGGGGGGTTAATTGTCGTCAGTAATCATGCCAGCTATTTCGACCCGCCAATTTTATCAAACTGTGTTGGTCGTCCTGTAGCTTTTATGGCAAAGGAAGAGTTGTTTAAAGTTCCTGTATTTAAGCAGGCAATCCAGCTTTATGGCGCATACCCCGTGAAGCGTAGTGCTGCTGATCGCTCGGCGTTGCGGGCTGCCATGACCGCTATCGATTCAGGCTGGATTGCCGCTGTCTTTTTACAAGGTACTCGTTCTCCAGATGCTAGAATCACCGATCCTAAACTAGGGGCGGCTTGGATTGCGGCTCAGGCACAGGTTCCTCTGCTGCCCGTGAGCATTTGGGGTAGCGAGAAAATTTTAAGTAAAGGTTCTTCAGTCCCTAAAACAACGCCATTAACGGTCAGGATTGGCAGCATTATTGACCCCCCAGCATCTACTAAAAAGTTAGATTTACAAATAGCAACCCAACAGTGTGCTCTGGCAATTAATGCTCTCCACGATTTAGGAAGATGAATTTAGCATCGATGATTGTGCAACTTAATGCTTACTTGGATTATGCTTCGGGTGGAAGAACCTCAAGATTGATATTTGCCTTGTTCTAATTGGTATTATCTCCATTTTGACTAATTTAGTCTTCAAAAAAGATAAGTTTCTTTTCTCTCTTCAATTTTTGTCCTGTGGTTAAGACATTTCTATCAAAAGTTATAGATTAGTTTTAACCTTTTAATAGATGCGTCAGCAACAATATTCAACATAATATGAAAGTAATGTAAGAAATTTGAGACTAAATCATATATGACTATTACTTTAAGAGACGACATAATGTATATTCTGTTGGACAAAATAGACAGGCATAATGAGGTAGATAATAATTCAGTAGATTTCCAAGCAACAGATTTTACAGGTAAAAAATTGACCATTGCCGACTTTCTGGGTCACCTAGATTATCTAAATCAAAAAAAATATATTAATGCAGAATTTTCTGGTAACGCTTACGCAAATCAAGAAGATGTACCAGATCTGGTCAATCCAGAGGAAGTTGATTTTCGGATTGCCAACACTCTTGGTGCGGAAGACGCGCCATTCCCTCATTTAATCAAATTCAAGGGAGCCGAGCTAACGGAGAAAGGAGAGCAGATGTTAGCTCGAATGAAAGATAACCCCCCTAAATCTTTAAAGAAAGGAGCTTCCGTTCCTATAGTTGCCAGAGATACTGATTTCCTGGAAAAAGTAGCCTTAAGAGGAGGATTGCCAGATATTTTTGATGCGAGAGATTTAACAACCATTGTCTATCGCACTATGCGAGATTTAATGACTAATAAAGCAGTTCGCTCTGTAGAATCAGAACTACAGTCAGAAGCATCATCATCATACAGAGCAGATTTGCAGGAGGACATTGCCGATCTCTGGAGAGAAAGCAATCCCTTAGTTGCCTGGATCAGCAGTATTCGTCCTACCCTAGAATTTGATGCTGATACCTTTATTTTAAGGATTGAAACAGAGGGTGGATTGCCTAGTGGTACTAGTGGAGAAAAGGTAATTAAGTCGGTTTTTGCCGCAACTAAAGAAGAATTACCTGAAGAGAAAGCCCAAGAAATTGCTGAGTTTCTACCAGGTAAAATCAAGGATATGTGGCAATCTGCCTAAATTACTCTCTTTGGTTAATTTTGCGAACTAGCGATCGCATCATTGGCATAACAGTAATTATTGGCGGGGGTAGCAGAAATAACTTCAATATCTGCGCCTTTAACCAGAACAAACTCACTTAAGCCAATATGGTCTTTTGATTCTCCCCAGTCGTAAGTGTAGCCCAGTCTTGTCCAGGGAGCAGGCATACGTGAGGGATTCATCTCCTGAAGCTGTGCCTCAAATTCCCTAACTCGGTTATTGAACCAGTCCTTATATTGAGCAGAAACCGTCAAAAAATTACGGGATTCAGGAAAAGCAAGCTGGGCTTCATGATCGCTAATTTCAGGATCGGGGGTAGGGCGAAACAGATCCCGATAGTCTACCCAGAATTCCACAACCTGTTGAGTTCGTCTGTCGCTGGGAGGCAAGCCCAATAGCTGGACAATGCGGGGAATAACTTCCTGTCCAGTAATCGCATAGTTGTGACAGAAGTTTTGTAGTTCGGGAACTACAGTAACCCATAGTTCGCGGGATTGAGGTTCAGTGGAACCCACCTCATACTGATGATTAGTGAAGGTGGCAACTTTCAGGCGATCGCCCTGCCACTGGATTTGAGAATTATCTTTGACTATTGCCGTCAGTCCTCTAGAAATGTTATCTGAGCTAACCTGTTCTGCCTTTTTTAAGGCATCTATATAAACTTGAGGAGTATAGACTTGGGTAGTAGGAGAAAGCGGATCTGATTTAAGAGTAAAGATCCACCAAGAAAGGCAGATAACAATAGTTAAAATTAAAGAGCTAACCAGTAGCAATGGTGTTTTCTGCTCGGTAAAAAAATTATTCATTATTTTTAATACTGTAGATATTAAAGACAAGTACTAAAATTATTCCCAAAACAAAAGAAATAATTTTAGTTTTTTGTCAATGAATTTCTGAAAAGTCAAATAGTATTAAATAACCTATAACTGATAGGGATTATAGGTTATAGGTTATAGGTTATGGGTCATAGGTTATTCAGGAGATTTATCCTGCGCTGCATACTTGCCATACTGCTGAATTAACTTGGCGACAACTCCCGTCCAGCCAGTTTGATGGGCTGCGCCAACCCCTGCACCATTATCTCCATGGAAATATTCATAGAACAAAATGTATTGATTCCAGTGAGGATCATTTTGAAATTTCGTTGTGCCACCATAGACAGGGCGATCGCCTTGCTCGGTATTACCTGCTTCAGGTAAGAAAATATTAATTAAGCGCTGGGAAATTATCTCAGCTACTTCCCAAAGGTTCATCATGTTACCCGAACCAGTAGGACATTCAACTTTAAAATCATCTCCCAGGTAACGGTGAAACTTCTGGAGAGATTCAATCAGCAAGAAGTTTACGGGCATCCAAATGGGACCCCGCCAGTTGGAGTTACCGCCAAATAGACCAAAGCGGGATTCTGCTGGCTCATATTCGACTCTGGGACTAATCAGGTTACCGTCTTCAGTCCTAATGGAAAAGGGTAATTGGTAGGGCTGTTGTTCTGGGGCATGAACCCTAGACATGGCTCTAATGCCGTAGGGACTGAAAAATTCCGACTCATCTAACATTCTCTGGAGAATCAGTCGGAGTTTATCGGGATTGACTAGAGATAGGGATAACCCCCCCTCCATGAGGTTGCTGTCGGTTTGATCGATATAAATATTTTGATGCTTAGTCAAGTCTTGGCGATTATTGAGAAACCATTGAAAGCGATCAACAAAATCTTGCATCAAGTATTTATCCAGGATTTCCTGATCGATGGCTTCCACGGCAAATAGGGGAATCAGCCCCACCATCGAGCGCAGCTTCATCTGGAACTGGAAGGGGTCATTGCCTTCAGGCAGGACATTCGCAGGGACGTTTAAGATGTCGTAGTAGAAATTATCCGCTTCATCCCAGATATTGGCTTCATCACCGCCAATTTTATTCATAGCATCGGCGATCAAGAGGAAATGCTGGAAAAATTTAGACGCCATATCCCCGTAAGCCCGAGAGTCAGCACTTCCTTGGGCTAATTCCGTTGCCATCTTTAAAAGATTGAGACAGAACATCCCCATCCAGCTAGTGCCGTCAGACTGCTCAATACTGGCACCCGCGATGCGGAGATTACTACGGTCAAATACGCCAATATTATCTAGCCCCAGGAAACCACCGCCAAAGAGATTATTACCCTCTTCATCCTTGCGATTGACCCACCAGGTAAAGTAGAGGGAGAGCTTCTGAAAAACCTGTTCCAAAAAAGTGCGATCGCTTTCTCCATACATCGACTGCTCGATTTTATACACTCGCCAGGCTGCCCAACCATGGACTGGTGGATTCACATCGCCAAAGTTCCACTCGTAAGCAGGCATCTGCCCATTAGGGTGTAAATACCATTCCCGCGTAAACAGATAAAGCTGATCCTTGGCAAATTCAGGATCAATTAGGCAGAGGGGGATAGTATGAAATGCCAGATCCCATGCTGCATACCAAGGATATTCCCACTTATCGGGCATGGAGATAATATCTTCATTAAACAGATGAGTCCACTCACGATTTCTGCTCAACTTGCGGCTTTCTGGGGGAGGAGAACTGTTAGGGTCGCCATTGAGCCAATCCTGAACAACATAATAATAAAATTGCTTAGTCCAAAGCATCCCTGCAAAAGCCTGCCTTTGCACTTGACGCATCTCACCAGGCAGCTCGGCATAGGGTGTTACCGCCTGGTAGAATTCGTTGGCTTCGGCTTTTCGTTGAGCAAAAATCGTCTCAAATTCTGCTCCTAGAGGAGATACTAAATTAGGCTGATCAGAAAGTCTGAGGCGAATTACCTGCTCTTCTCCCCCAGCTATATTGAGACAATAGTAGGGTGCAGCTTTAGTGCCCACCTGGTTCGGATTAACGGCATCGGCTTGATTGTGAACGATATAATCGTTAATGCCATCTTTGACGTAGCCAGCATTAGTTCCCCAGCCAAAACGCTCCAGGTTAGTTTCATTTTCCGTAAAGAGCATCGCCTCTGGCTGCTGGCAATAGAGCCATTTTTTACCCAAGCCCCGCTTATCTAATCCTTGATTGGCAAAATCTGCCTCAATGATGCTTAAATCATTATTAGACTCCAGCATACTTAGAGAAGGTTTAGCAGAATCTTCATGTCCCCAAGACCAGGTATTGCGAAACCAAAGGGTGGGCGCTAGGTGTAGAGTGGCACTAGTTGCTCCTCGGTTAGCTACGGTAATCTGAATCAAGATATCTTCAGGAGAATTTTTGGCATACTCGATGAAGACATCAAAATACTGATCATCATCAAAGACCCCTGTGTCCATCAGCTCAAACTCTGGGGCTGCGGGATTGGTGCTTTTACGACGGGCGTTTTCCTCAACTAGCTGCTGATAGGGAAATGCTGCCTGGGGATATTTATACAGTCCCTTCATGTAGGAGTGAGAAGGGGTATTATCCAGATAAAAATAATACTCCTTAACATCCTCACCATGATTACCCTGGCTATTAGTTAAACCATAGAGACGCTCCTTAAGAATCGGATCGTTGCCATTCCAAAGGGAAACCGCAAAACAAAGCCGCTGATGGTTATCAGAAATCCCCATTATGCCATCTTCCCCCCAGCGGTATGTCCGAGAGCGAGCCTGATCATGGGGGAAATACTCCCAGGCGTTACCAAACTCGCTATAGTCCTCCCGTACCGTACCCCATTGGCGATCGCTTAAATAAGGACCCCAGCGTTTCCAATACTGTTCGCGGTTGCGGTCAGCAATTAGTCTAATTCTTTCTTGTGTTTGATTTATATTGGTCATTTCATTTAACATTTATCATTCAACATTTATCAGTACATGGGGCTAACTAAGAGCCTTTTTCAGTCCCTCTAGCTAAATCAAGAGGCTTGAAATTTGGAAGTAGTAAATATATCCCTAAATAGCTAAAAGCTAAAAGCTAAGAGCTAAGAGCTATGAACTAGTAACTTAATAACGGAGTCTAACTAACTGAAAACAATACGGAAAACGACTATAAATTACTTAAAAAACTAATGCTTGGAGCAAAGAAATACTCTCCTCCTTTCATCTGCACCCAGGTCTTAAAGAGATAGTCTTCTGTTTCTGAGTGTCCCCATTGCTTTGGCCATTTCTGCGCTTTTTCTGGTTGACCGATCACAGGATCTGACCCCACGCCAACTTTGACAAAGCGATCGGCATTAGCCCAGCGAGACTGCATAAAATTGAACTGGTTCTCAATATTGGCTTGAAAACAGAGAAAGAGTAAGCCTGCGTCGGTTTCAGGCTCTTGGGTCGGATCATTATTGCCGTAGCTTACTGCCCTGCGAGCAATACGATGACTCCTTTCGATAGACAAAGCCTCTTCAAAACCAGGGGATGACTCCACTCTGCCTGTGTCACCACGGGGATTTATTTTGCGGATATGGGCATGGAAGGGACATTTACTCGCGGCGATATCCTGCTCAAAGTTAAAGTTATTCTTGATAGCTATGGGACTAGTAGCAACTGCCGATTCAGTTACGGGGGTGCCATCATGAAAGCGACCCATCACCATTGCCCCTGCCAAATCCTCATGAATTTCTAGCTTCTGCGCCAGTCGCCGCTGATCGTCGCGAAATAGCTTCACGTTTTGTTCAAATTTACGATAAACCAAGTAGCTGCCGTAGCTATCCTCAGTCTTGCCGTTAATATCTTTAACTAGGATATTTGCCAAAGCCGCCCTGGGATCCCAGCGATTAAAATTACCATCCTTGCATTTTGCCCGTTCAATATCCCGCTTGAGATATAGGGGCTGACTTACGCCATCTACAAAGCCAAAATGCTCGATCGCCTGACCCTTGTCATTTCTTAGGACAAAGCCATCCTCTCGATGGAGAATTACAGCTATCTGACGCAGCTTTACCGAGAGGCGATTAACGGCTTGCAGCAGCTCATTGAGATTATCATCGGCAATTAAAATTAAGCCATGGATTTTCTCCCGAAATCCCGCTTCCCATGAACCTAGGGGTGGATCGCCTAAAAAGCCTCTGATTTGTTCGTTTTTCATCCCCATAGTGAAGGGCTGATCCTGAGGCACCTGAAATGGTGGAAATCCCAGCGCCTCATAGCCAAAGCGGGTTAGGAACAAATTGCCGAATATTTGACCACAGACTCCTTTTTCCCGATAGGCGATCGCCTCATCCGCCTGCTGCTGTGCCGAGGTGACATAGTTCTCAGCAAAATCAGCGATCCACTGTTTCGCTTCCTCTATCCGTTCGGGTTTCCACTGGATAAATAAATGGACGCTATGTTCTCGTCCGTGACCTTTTAAAATATTGCCCTGTAAATCTGCGAGCAAAGTATGATACTTTCCTGGATTTTTCGGGTCGATTCCCCATTCAGGGATCTGGTTCAAATCTGCTTCTGTTAATGGCATAGTTCATTTAACATTTATCATTTAACATTTATCAGTCATCAGTTTTTAGTTTTTAGTCATTAGTTTTTAGTCATTAGTTTTTAGTCATTAGTCATTAGTTATCAATGTTTAATGCTCAACTCGCGCGTTCCCTTGCGCCTGACGGCGGCGCGGGGTCGCTCGTCAATGATTAATCAGCTTTACAATCTTTGCTACGGAAGGTTTACCCAGATCATTTAGATAGAACATCATGTAATATCCTGGGGGGTATAAATGGGCGTTGCTAGGGGCAGTAAATTCTAAAGATGATTGATCCTCAGCCATGGTGCTACTTAACTCCACTAACCGCTGTCCATAGTCAAAAGAATGGGTGACGGAACCGAGCTTATTTAGCACCAGAGAACCATTAGCCGTGCCATGATTGACGGTAATTGTGCCTGGTTGTCCATATTGAATGGTTTCGGGAGCAGTAATAATTTCAGGGCGATCGCCTGGAAGCTCTAAATAGGGAGGACTAAATATTTCTCCCTGCCAGATTTCCGCAGGCACAAAGGGTTCGGCGTCTCCCTGGGCAAAGTAATGTTGGGGCTCCTGATAAAAAGTCTTGAGATCAAAGGATTCGGCTTTACCTGCATTATTACGTAAGTCAGCAATGCGGAAAAAAGTATCAGGATCGCCTAATACATCTACATGGATCGTGCCGTCTTTCTCCACCGCTGCTCGATTAGCATTGCCCCCCACCACCAGCACCCGTGCATCGGGCAACAGCACTGCACCATTGTGGTAGAGTCGCGGTAGTTTCGCCGCAGCAAGGGACTTAGTTTGATAACCGCCGTCTGCTTTACTGTCAGGAGTCAGCAGCAGCGGTTTATAGATTGGCTGGTATTCAGGATATCGCCCGCCGTTCATCACCAAGATTTCCTGATCGGGTAAGATTACCGCCTGTAAATTCGCTCTGGGTTGGGGTAAAAACTCGGGGAATATTTCCCACTTGCCTGTTTTGGTACCGCTGTGGGCAGGGGAAACCCACCGCTGGAGACTAGTGGCGATTCTTGCTCCAGGGAAGCCATCGGTATTCCCTCCCCGACCAAAGCTAATGCTGTTGGTGCCAATAATCCCGCCAAACAGCAGCACGTCTTCAGAATTGGGCACCTGTAGGGCTGTACCATAAGCTTTACTAGTTTCCAGGCGATCGCCTGCTTCGGTAAAACTGACCTCAATCTCCCCTAAATCTCCTGTTTCCAGAGACATCAGATAGCTTTTCGTGCTTAAATGGGGCACCAACACCCCAGCGATACCCGCTTCATCCCCAGTGATTAATAGTCGTCCATCCGCCAGGGGAAAGATTCTAGGGTAAAGATCGATGCTGTCGTAAACATCTTCTGCTTCTACCTTGGTGTTAAAAGGGCTATCAGGCACCTGCCGCAGGTCGATATACTGGAGCTGATTCGTCTCAGGGTCGTAGATTTCTAGGCTGGGATTGATTTGGTTAGGTGCGCCAAATTTCAACCCTGAAAAAATCGCCACCTTACCATCATCCAGGACAACCAGAGTCGGATACCATCGTCCATCCTTCATCTGCTCTACGGTAGACCATTTGTTACTGCGCCAGTCATAAAGATTTAACCATTTAGTACCCGTAAAGGCTCCTCCAGGGTAATAGCGCCCAGTGCCACCAACAAACAACACGTTGCCATTAGCTAACTGCACATGACCACTGCAAAAAAGATCGGTGGTGGTTTTACGCTTTAGCTCTTTGTCATAGACTAAGGCGCGGGGAGAATCAATCTTGGTAAACTTCCCTGTTGCGGGATCATATAGCCCTGTATTGTCGATCAGGTCGTATCTTTTAGGATCAATCCCCTCAATAAATTGATATTTTTGATCTTCCTGAATTAGGGTGCTGCGGAAACTACTGCCGTTAACCATCAACACCTTGCCGTTGGGCAACATCACCGTATGTACCGACTGCATACGCTGGTCAGGTTTTGGTAGGGCTATAGTTGACCAACTTCCCAGTCCTGGGGGCGTAATAGCATTTTCTATGGCGATCGCCTGATCAGTAAAGAAAAACACCATGCCCAGAGCCAAAATAAAAATCAGCAATAGTCTAACTAAGCGTTTTCTCTGGCTAGATCTAGAACTAAATGACTGAACAATCATAAACATTTAGCATTTATCATTTATCATTTATCATTTATCAGTAACTCCCCAAAAGCTTTAGGCTTAGGGCTTAGGGCTTAGGGCTTAAAGCTTATTCTCAGCAAGCTACTTTAGACTTTAAAATCTGCTCTAATTCTTTCTGAGTGGCTTTGATCGCTGCTTCAGCGGTATCGTAGGCGCTAGGGTAGGAGTTAGCGGGGTCTTCTCCTGGTATCCAAAATTTACGGCGGGAAAGACGCAGAGAACTAGCAAATGCAGGGATAGCATTAAAAATTTCTACGGCAATGGGTCCTGGGTAAACCTTGAGGATTGGCTCTAGAAAAGCTTTCCAGGGCAGCCAGCTAGTGTGTAACGCTCCCCGATCAGGAGGAGAAACCTGGACGTAATGGAGTCTTTCTTGTCGGGCTAGTTCCATCACTTGACTAGCAAAAATTTCTGGTCCATCACCGTCGAGGGTTTCGTGGGCACTATCAATTACTACCCCCACCTGCTTACTATCTACTCCTTGGAGAAACTCGATAAGCTGGGATAGCTTATTAGGTCCTGGAGTTTCCCAGTGGGTAATGGGTTCAATTGCCAGCTTAACCTTCTTGCTAGCGGCAAACTGTCCTAGTTGTTCTAAAATAGGCTGTGCCCTTTGATAGCGGAGGTTTAATTCCTCTTGCAGGCGATCGCTCCAGATGGGCTCATTAAAATCCGTGGTGGGAAAAACTCCGTAGGGAATAACAATGGGACCCATCATAATTTCTCCCCGAAGGGCAGCGGTAATTTCTACCCGAGACTGAAGATATTTGAGCGCCTCTTCCTGCTGCTGGGGAAACGGTGAACTAGGGTCAAAGGTTCTGGTGGCTCCTACGTTTGTGGCAATTTTGACTTCTGCTAACCCTTGGTCATCAAGATAATTGCGTAAGTCACGATAGTCTTGAATATCCTGACTATAGTTTTTAGAAAAGGTAGGGGCAATGGGAAATTCAAACCCACGGTAGCCCACCGCCATCAGTTCTTTAATATGCTTCAGTACTAATTGACGATATCCGACATCACTAGGCTTCATATCCGTAGTGAACATGAAAAAGCTGAGATAGATATCTGGGAAAGGCGATCGATAATTCATATTCCTCTCATAGCTTGATAGACTTCGCTTAAAGTTAGCTAGTTTTTAGCCGTTAGCTATTAGCCCTTCGGGTTCGACATCGGAAAGCATTCCCTTGCGCCTGTCGGCGATGTTATGCCCTTGTCCCCATTCGAGGATAAATGGTACGCGGGGTCTTTCCTCAGTTTGCTCAAGTCGGGGAACCCGCCCAATATGCGGAGCGGTACCATATGCGGAGCGGTATCCTTTAGGACAAGGGCATAATATATCCTTTAGGACGCAACTGTCTCACCATTAGCCATTAGCTTTTTTTGAATATTGTTGAGGTCTGCTCATTGAAACAGGGCATTAACTAACAGTGATTTTCAACCACTAACTACTAACTAGTAACTAGTAATCTTTACCTGTTAGCCAGGGAATCAAACCTGCTGGATCATCGACAATTGCTTTAGGATCGAACATCGGCCAAACGTAAAGAATTCCCTGTTCGTCTAGTCGAAAAAAGTTATTTAGAGTGTATAAAGTTCCTTTAGTGGTCTTCATTTGCCACACTCCGCTAGCGGTGGGATAATCAACGGTAGTCGAAAGGATGTTGACTTCACTAACCCTTGTCGAGACATCACTGACAAAATTCACTACTGCCTCTACCCCATCAAAGGTCGATTGGCTAATGGGACTAAGAAATTGAATCTCAGAAGAGAATTTGACCTGACTAAAATCACCATCCTTAAACGCCTTGAAGTAAGTCTCTAAAATCTGGCGGTACTGTTCCTTATCCATCGTTATGACTCCTCAAATAACTCCTGACTTCTGACTCCTGACTTCAATCAAAGGGGCTTATTGTTCCAAATTTGCCGCGAGATTTTCCAGTCTTTCCCCTCTTTTTTCATCAACCATAAAGCTTTATATATAGACTCTTTAGGAGGACTACCGTCCAGGGGATAGATTTTAGCAATTGAAACACCAATTACATAACCAAAATCACTCATAACTTCAATTTCATCGGCAGTAAACTGGGGCTCGATATCTTGTTTGGCAACTAATTGGGTAAATCCTTCCTCAATCTCTTTTCTCCCCTGGCGGTCTGGAATATTGGGAGCCATCCACAGAGCATCCTCGGTATACATCTCGCCGTATCCCTTGAGATTTTTGGTTCTCATATTCTCGGCATAATCTACTTCAAATACTCGTTTAATTGCTTCGCGGTCTGAAATTGACATAATTGATACTCACTCGAAAATAATTACGAACGATTCAGTCAAATAGAGCTATAAGCTATAAGCCTTAAGCCCTAAGCTATGAGTATGTTTCCATGAATAGCTAGGGCTTATAGCTAGTTAAAAACCCCAACTATAATCCTGTGGTTTGACGTAGATAGTTGCGCGCCATCAGGGCATACTCTAGGGGGTTTGCTTTATTAGGGTCTTGTTCCGCTTCCACTACTAGCCACCCTTCATAATTAGCCTCTGCCAAAGCGGTTAAAATCGGCTTGAAGTTGATTGCCCCTGCCTTATCTCCAGGAACGGTAAAGGCTCCTTTGCGAATAGAGTTGAGGAAACTATCACCATTAGCAATGGATTGTTCTAGTTCTTTTTTGCGAATATTTTTAAGATGGACGTGCTTAATGCGATCGCCATATTTTTTCGCTACCTGTAGGGGATCGACTCCTGAATAGTAGAGATGACCTGTGTCCAGCAATAGATGTAAATATTTGGGATCAGTACCCGCCATCAGGCGATCAATGTCCTCCAGGGTTTCTACTCCCGTTCCCACATGGGGATGGTAGCAAAGTTGCATTCCTGCCTCATAAGCCTGCTTTCCTAGCTGATTCAACCCTGCGTTAAGCTTATCCCACTGCTCATCATTATAAATTGGTCGATTGGGCAAGGGTGCGATGGGCTGCTGATGTACTGCGCCTCCAAGTTCAGCTACCACAATGGTATTTTCCCCAAGTTCCTGCATAAACTTGAGCTGCTGGTCAAAAATCTTTTGACTATCTTGACGATCGTCAATGGTGAAATATGTTCCTACCCAAGGCTCAGAAATAGTGAAATTTCTCAGCTTTAATTCCTTTTTCAGGGTTGCCATATCTTGGGGATATTTCCCTGACATTTGTGATCCTTCATAGCCAGCAAAAGCCATTTCACTCAGAATTTGCTGATAGGGAATTGGCGGCACTAAATCAATACTAGGATCATCACTATTACTCCATCCTGTAGGGGTAATTCCCAATCGTACTTTTTGATTTTTAAATAAGGGAAGTTTATTAGACTTAGATCCCATAGATATTAAACCAGATTGCTGATTAAGAATATCAGCATTGCTCGGTGTTATTACAGCCAAACTGAGCAATAAAAACAATATGGCGGCGGAAACTAACAGACTGCTATTTCTGCAAATTCTTCGTATTATCATCATTTTACTGGTAATCCAACTTGCTTTTGCTGCTTTGATTGCAAATTTAACTGCAAATTTAAAATAGATAAAAATTAATTTGATTTACTTTATTTGAGCTATAAATGTGACCCAAATATAGTAAAAACTTTCAGTAAAATTACGCAATTCTGCATTAACTAATTATGCGCAAACTGTTCAATTATATTGCAGTTTAAATAGCAATATTTTAGTTGATACAAAAATTTACGCAAAATATATTTTTGGTTTAACTTCAATTTCAAAGTTTTTGTAAGTGCCTACATTATCTTATTTTTTATAAGATGGAAGCTTAGGATGAGTTATACAAACTGCTGTGATTTATCAATTCCATGATTTATAATTTAATATTACTGATTGTCTTTAAATTTAGATGCTAACTAATCTATTATTTTCATTTTTTTTTAGGTACTATATCCAGCTTAGTTGCCTCTGCTGTTTGGTTTATACTATTTACCAAGTTGGTTCCCAAAATAGCAATTTCAGACAAAATATCTAAGTATAAAAAACCAAATGGAAAATATACTTATGTAATCAAGGTTGTTAATAAAACTTTGTATGATATAAGCTTAGATGCAGAGTTATTTATAACAAAAAGAGAAAATGTTGCTAATGGTTCAATTTATAAAAGAAGGAGAATCGCATTAACGGCTGATAAAATATTTGTGCTAAAAAAAAATTCTCGCCAAACAAATTCATCTGGAATGTATGATTTTAGCTTTCGTTTTACTCCCAAAAAAAATCTTGAAGATATTTGGAAGAAGGATAATGCTCGTACTTTAAGATTTTGCATTTATGCCAAGCATTCCTTGTCTGGACTTGGAAAGCATTTTGTTCAAGAATATTTTCTATCAGAAGATCTATTTATAGAAGGTCAATTTGAAGTTGGAGACACCCTGAAGATAGTAAAAAATAATGTTAATTAATATTATTTAAATATTAATTAGGACAAAGTAAATAAAACCTTTAGTTGTACATTAATAGAGGCAGATTGACGGATTAAAGATGCCGCCAATCTTAAAATTATTGTCTTACTATCCTGTTAGCCATATTACCTAACCATTAAGGTCTTTGATAATACTTTTAGCAGAATGAA
Organism: Cyanobacteria bacterium J06621_8; assembly: GCA_038524995.1. GTDB lineage: Bacteria > Cyanobacteriota > Cyanobacteriia > Cyanobacteriales > Xenococcaceae > Waterburya. The sequence goes on along the minus strand of JBCBIE010000006.1, from coordinate 102,776 downwards.
GAGCCACCGCTACGCTAGTTAAAGTAGGATTACTCGCATTTGCCACAGGTAGTAAACTATTGCCTCCTAAATAGAGGTTGTCATAATCCCAAACTTTAGAATATTCATCTACGACGCTATCGTCAGGAGTGGTTCCCATGCGGGTAGGTCCATGAATGTGTAGAGTGAGTCCAGGAGGCATAAATTGTGGTTCAGAAGGTGGTAAGAAGCCCCCCAATGCTCCAGCAGCTCGCAGCATATCCTCCATCATGTCATGCATCTGGTTCCGTTCTTCAGCACTGGTGTAGTCAAATTTGAAGGTGGGTTGAGGCATGCCAAAGCTATCTCGGTATTGATCACTGAAGGTGACCTTGTTGTCTGGACTCTGCTCGACTCGACCAAACCAACGCAAATCAACAATTAAACGATTATCTACATTGGGAGCTACATCCCCGTAGGAGAAAGCATCACGGTGAATTTGACAGTGCCAAAGACGACCTTCGGAGATGGGTATCCAGCCTTGAGGTTCTGGTTCGTGGAGAGGGATCGGAATGGGATCATATTCATGGGATGCGTAGTATTCTAGCGCCCTTCCTTGAGAACGTTTGTCAAGATAGGGACTTCTACCAGCAATAATTTCGTCAATAATTTTCTGTTTGAGGACAACTTGACAGAAGGCAATGGGCTGTTCTGATAAATAAAGTCCTAGGGGCTTGGGGCGAATGCCAGAGTTAAACAGAATTTGCGGAGTAAGAACGGTACCAGCACAGACAATATAGCGCTTGGCTTTAACTATGATAGTCTTCCATGCTAACAAGTCCTCAATCACGGCAGCTTGAACTTGACCATTTTCATGGATTAGTTTGGTACAGCGATGCTGATCGCGGATTTCAAATAAGTCCTTATACTGCTCAGGATTGTCCAAGAGGGGTTTGAGCACCGTATCGGCACCACTCCAGGTCACCAATTCATCGTTATCGGTGCGTCTTTCACAAGCTAGAGGCAAGGCTTGGGGATTATAGGGTGACTTTAATTCCTTAAATTCTTCCTGGAGGGCACCAACAACAAGCTGATGGCGAATGGAGTGCTCATAAGGATGTGTGGGCTTATCTTTACGGGGATGAGTGTTTAGATATTCTTCCGCATTATCGTAGAGGTTATCCCAGTCTTTAATTACGTTCCAACGCTCGATGGTGGGATGTTGCCGTGGGGTGGCACAAGTCCAGTGGGTTGCCATGCCTCCCACTGCATAGGTGGCAGCAGCCCCAGGAAGGTTTTCTCTTTCTACTTGATCAGGGTTTTGATTATCTCGACTAAAGGGTTTGTCTGGCTGGTAGGAACCAGGGTCCCAAGTTAAGTTGGGTCTTTCGTCTACGGGAACCGAGAGAGGAAGAATATGTCCACGAATTACTGAAGCAAATGAATCTACGTTGCGTTGAAATAGGAAAGAATTTTTGAGATGTTCCCCAGGACGCTTAGATAATTGTGCCCCTGCATCAACCATCAAGACTTTAAGCCCTGCTTCTACGAATTGACGAGCAAAGGTACAGCCAATGGGTCCTGAACCCACAATAAAAATATCAACTTCTAAGGATTCTGGTTCATAAGGAGAAGAAGTTTTTGCTTGCTGTTTGATTTCTGCTGGAATTGATGTCATTAGAACTTATTGTGATAGTTTATCTAGTAGAAATTACACAGAGATTCAATTGGAATGAGTAATATTAACCCATATTTTTTAATCTGTCTTGTTGATTTTTGTGTTTACATTTAATGACATTATTGTTGTTGAAGAATAGTTTGATTTATCGGTTTATCAGTATTTCACGCAATGATTCAGATCAAATCTAAAGCTATTAGCTAATAAGGACAATTTAAGGGAATATGCTATGTATCTAGTAGACTTAGGCTTTAGGCTTTCAAGGAATTTCATGATCAAAAAATTAGAGATAAAGCGATCGCAATCAAGTCAGCCTTGATCCATAGATAGTGTTGATTAGCGAACTAAACGCTCATTATAGTGTTTAGCTTTTTCTTTTTTACTTGATTTATCATGAATAGCTACTAACTAATAGCTATTGGCTATTTTGGTATTAAATTTTTGATCAATGTTGGCTATTTACCGATATGTCAAAATCGAGACTAAAAAATAGAAATTTATTTTATTTTAATTTTCTTTTATCAATAATATCTAAGGCTTTGGGTATAAAAATATAGCAGCGACTACTTGGCAGTAGGAGCTGATTCCTAGGGGCAATTAATAAGCTTAGTCCTGAACTTATTGCCTTAGGATATAGTACTTGCTGTGAAAGAATTTCTAATCTAGATTTAAGATGAAACCGTTTTTTGATGCGTTTATTTCTTATGGACGTGCTGATAGTAAAGCTTTCGCTGCTAAATTAAATCAAAGGCTGATAGCACAGGGTTTTAATGTGTGGTTTGATCAGGACGATATTCCTTTAGCAGTAGACTTTCAGGAGCAGATTAATAGCGGTATCGAACAGGCTCACAACTTCATCTTTATCATTGCTCCCCATGCGGTTAATTCCCAGTACTGTCTCAAGGAAATTGAGCTGGCGCTTCATTATCAGAAACGCATTATGCCGATTCTGCATCGCGATCGCATTGATCGGGCAACCTGGCAGTCGAGAAACCCTGAACAAACCCTAGAGCAGTGGCAGGCGTATCAAGAGGCGGGTTTGGATTCGAGCTTTAAAAATTTGCATCCCGTGATTCAAAAAATCAACTGGATCTATGCTCGCGAAGCAGTGGATGATTTTGAGGAGGCTTTAGGAGGTTTAACTGAGGCGATCGCCCAACACAAAACCTATGTAAATCAACACACTGAGCTGCTGGTTCAGGCTTTGCAGTGGGAGCGTAACCAGAAGCAAAGTAGCTATCTTTTAACTGGTAAGGCTAGAAATGAGGCGCAAAAGTGGCTCAAGCGTCAATTTAGGGACGAGCAGGCACCCTGTATACCGACGGATTTACACTGTGAGTTTATTAGCGAAAGCGTTAAAAATGCTAATAACTTGATGACTCAGGTGTTCTTGTCCGCAGCGGAAGCCGACAAGGAGATTAAGGAGCAAATCGCTAGAGTCCTGATGCGAGCAGGCTTCACTATCTGGACAAATCAAACCGATATTAAAACAGGAGTGGCGTTTCAACAGGAAATTGAGCAGGGAATTATTCGAGGGGATAATCTGGTTTATTTGATTTCTCCTGAAAGCCTGCGCTCAACCTACTGTCAGCAGGAATTAGCTGTTGCGACGGCACATAACAAGCGGATCATTCCTCTACTAATCAAAGAAACTGCTCTAGAGTTGATACCTCCTCCGCTACAGGCACTACAGTTTATTGATTTAACTCACCAAGAAGTTAAATTACTAAATTGCCGTGGTCTGAACAAACTCTTAAAAGCCTTGAAAAGAGATGCTTACTACCATGAAAATCATAAGCGACTCCTAGTCAAAGCACTAAAATGGCAGCAGCAAAATCACAACCCTAGTATTTTGCTGCGGAGTTATAATCTTCAGCACTTTGAAGGCTGGCTAAAAATAGCCCAGCAGCGCACTGATTATCCCCCCATACCGCTTCAGGTGGAGTTTGTTACCAAGAGTCTCCAGCAACCAAAGCCTTCTTCCCTAGAAGTTTTTATCTCCTATTCCCGCGCTAATGCTGATTTTGCCCGTAGGGTGAATGATGCCCTCACGGAAGTAGGGAAGCTGACCTGGTTTGACCAAGAAAATATTGCCTCAGGCAGCAATTTTCAGGAGGAGATTTACCGAGGCATCGAATATTGCGATAATTTTCTTTTTATTATTTCTCCCCAATCCGTTAATTCTCCCTATTGTGACGATGAAGTAGCATATGCCCATAAGCTAAATAAGCGAATTATTACCGTGGTCTATCAGCACGTAAACCCCTCAGACTTACACCCTGTTCTAGCTGAGATTCAGTGGATTGACTTTAATCTTCATGAAAGAGACTTTTATGCCAACTTTCCTAACCTGGTGCGAACTATTCATTTAGACCGCGAACACGTTCACAACCATACCAAATGGGGACAAAAGGCTCGGGAATGGTCTGTGGCAGGCAAAAGCGCCGATTTGCTGTTACGGGGCAGTGAATTCGCCCTAGCACAAAGCTGGCTCAGGGAAACCCAGCAACAAAATAAGCATCCTTCCGCCACCAATTTACAGCAGGAATTTATTGCCGCAAGTCAAATTGGGATTGATACTGCTGCTAGAGCCGAAAAATACCGACAAGAACAGCTTCTTCAGCTACAGCAGGAACGCACTCGCGAAGCAGAAAAGCACGCTAGACGACAAAAGCTGTTTTCCTCAATTGCCACTATCGGCTTTTTTATTACTACTGGTTTGGGTTTAGCAGCATTATTTGAGTACCGCAAAGCTAAGATTAGTGAAATTACTGCCCTGAGTTTATCCAGTGAAGCTCTTTTTGCCTCAGAAAAAAAGTTAGATGCCCTAATTGAGGCGATTGAAGCCAAGCGACAGCTCCAGAAATTGCTCGTGATCGCTCCTAAACTGCGATCGCGAGTCCAAGAGATTCTACAGGAGGTGGTCTATACCATTAAGGAATATAATCGTCTATCGGGACATTATGGCGCAGTCTTAGACGTAGCCTTTAGCTCAGATCAAGAACTAATTGCTTCTGCTAGTGCCGACAATACCATCATTCTCTGGACAAAGGACGGTGATTTACTTAGCACTCTCAAAGGGCATGGCGGCTCAGTAACTTCTGTGGCATTTAGTCCTGATAATCAATTACTAGTCTCCGCTAGCGTGGATAATACGATTAAGCTCTGGCAGCGAGATGGTACTTTACTCCGCACCTTTGACGGAGAGGAAAATCTGAACCGCATTGCTTTCAGTGCTGATGGCAAAACCATAGCCGTGGCAAGCCAAGAACAAACCATTGAACTCTGGCAATGGGACGGTATCCAAGCCAAATTAGCCATGAGTCTCAAGGGGGATAACCCCCGTGGCGGTTCTTTCAATTCCGTCGCTTTTAGTCCTGATAATCGTCTAATCGCCGCAGGAAGTGAAGATAAAACCGTCAAGGTCTGGCGGCGGAACGGTACTTTGCTAGCTGCCCTAAAGGGTCATCAAAACCAGGTTTGGGGGGTAGCATTTAGTCCTGATAATCAATTACTAGCCTCTGCCAGTGCAGATCAAACGGTTAAGATTTGGCAGGTTGAGGATATAGATCCATCGAGCGCCACTTTGAAAGGTAATAATGTTGCAGCAGCACAGCAAACCGTTAAGATATCGCAGTCTAAGTCTACTGATAGAGATAGATCAATCGCCACTTTAAAAGGTCACACTGGTGCTGTCAAGGATGTGGCATTCGACCCTAGTGGTCAGCGGTTGGCTTCTGCCAGTGAGGATCACACTCTCAAACTATGGCAAACTAACGGCACTCTGCTGCTGACTCTTCGAGGTCATCGCGATTACGTAACCGCAGTTGATTTTAGTCCCGACGGTAAGCTGGTTATTTCTGGCAGTCGAGATAATAGCGTCCGCATCTGGGAACCAGATAACACTTTACTCAAAACTATGTTTGGACACCGCAATATAGTTACGGGAGTTGATATTAGTCACGATGGTGAGCTAATTGTTTCAGGTAGTGAAGATAGTACGGTTAAACTCTGGAATAGCAGCGGTAGCTTAATTAAAACCCTTGAGGGTCATGGCGATCGCGTTTATGGGGTGGCGTTTAGTCCTGATGGACAGCTAATTGCTTCTGCCAGTGGCGATCGCACTATTAAAATCTGGAGTAGTAACGGTAGCTTAATGAGAACTCTCAAGGGTCATAGCGATCGCGTGTTGGGAGTGGCGTTTAGCCCTGATGGACAGTTAATTGCTTCTGCTAGCGCCGATCAAACGATCAAGCTGTGGCAGCAAGACGGTACTTTGCTCGAAACTCTCACTGGTCATCGGGATGAGGTCTATGCCGTGGTCTTCAGCCCCGATGGACAGCAACTTGTCTCAGGTAGTGGGGACAATACTGTCAAGTTATGGCAGCGGGACGGTACTTTGCTCAAAACTCTGATCGGACATAAAAGCACCGTGTTTGCTGTAGACATTAGCAGCGACGGGCAGCTAATTGCTTCAGGCAGCGGGGATAACACCGCTAAACTCTGGAATCTACAAGGGCAGAACTTGACAACTCTATCAGGACACAGCGATTCAGTTTTAGGGGTTAAATTTCGCCCCAATTCATCCTTGATCGCCTCCAGCAGCGTTGATAAGACAATTAAACTCTGGCAGTGGGATGGCAAGCAGGCTAAGTTAGAAAGAAGCCTGGTGGGTCATAGTGGTGCAGTGCCAAGTATTGATTTTAGCCCCGATGGTCAAGCCCTAGCTTCTGGGGGGAATGATCGGAAGGTAATTTTATGGGACAAGCATAGTTTGCTTGAACCTGAAGACCAGATCATTCATGGCTGTAATTGGGTCGCTAATTATCTCCGCTATAATCGGGCAGTTGCCCCAGGCGATCGCCAGCTCTGTGATGGAGTAGATAAGTAATAAGTAATAAGTAATAAGTAATGATGCTTGATCGAATAGATTCTGTCTCCACCGCCCAGAGGGTTAATACTATTACTGAAAATCCATCACAGGTTTTTCTCTTTTCAGGTCACATGATTGATAGTCCTCAACGTTCCCAGCCGCGCTTTCCTCCTGGTATGGAGACTGAAGCACGACAAAAAATTGCCCAGGCGTTAGATAATTTAGACGCTGATGCTCATTCACTGGCGATCGCACCTGGTATTGCCTGCGGTGGTGATATTCTATTCTTGGAAGCCTGTTTAGCACGTCAGATGGCTGTTCAAGTTTACCTGCCCTTTGCACCAGCGGAATTTATTAAACAGTCCGTTAGCTTTGCTGAGGGTGATTGGGTGAAACGTTTTAAAGAAATTAAAAATCATCCCCTAGTTAAAATTCATCTCCAGCTAGAGTGTCTTGGGGCACTTCCTGAAGGAGAAAACCCCTTTGAACGAAATAATAGTTGGGCGCTGGATTCTAGTCTGGTTTATGGCATTGAACGCCTCAAGCTGTTGGTGCTGTGGGATGGTAAAGGTGGTGACGGTAAGGGGGGTACAGGTGATATGGTAAATCAGGTACGTCAGCTAGGGGGTACGGTGCAGCATATCGACACCACTAAGTTTGATTATTGGCAAACTTAATGACTATTTGTGACAAGTTAAGGGAGTGCGCTGTTTGTCAAACTCCCGCGTTTCCTTGCCCCTAAATAGAAAGAACCTTTGCTTGGTTAATAAAAAAACGTCGCTTGGTTATTGATTATGAAAAATCACCTGAAACTAGTGGATCGTTAATCTATTTTGTTATGGTTCATTTGATGTTAAAGAGACTACCCCACTATCAAGCCCAAGCTCTTTAATCTTTTATTTACAAACACTCTCTTATACTAATACTAATTATCCTGTTCTTCTTAAAAGCCTCAAAAAAACATTCCTGAACTAAGCGAAACTAGACAGAGTTATATGAATACTTCTTGGTTTTTATAAGATACTCTATAACTTTAAATCATAGTCAGGTTTATAGGCTAAATGATAATAGGTTACTGCCTTTACGGCTTGCCAGTACGGAACGGTCACGAGATTAGTAAATAATATTAAAAATATGGTTAGAATAAAGCCTGTTTGAGTATAGTTAGCCAAGACAAAGGCTGACGCTTGGTCACCTAGGAAATTCTGTATTATTGAACTTGTACTAAAACTTATGGCAAAATAGCTAATCACCCAGGCGGGAAAGACAAATATTATTGAAAGACAAATAATCAAGAAAACTTTGATCCCCTTAGAGGTTATAGAATAGCTTTGCTTAATTAAGCTAAACACCCGTCTATGGCTTCTATCAAAAGCTAAATCAGTAACAAATACCTTAGTATAAAACGCCATACTAAATATTAAGGTAAATAAAATAATCAGCAAACCAATTATCCCTTCTCCCATTTCAGAATTAAGCCAGCTAAAGTCAAGTGATATTGAAGCAAATATGTTCACTAGAAAAGCACTATATATTAGAGCATAGACAACAAGAAAAATAAATAAAATTACCAAGCTAAGAAGCAAAGGAGCCACGATAGCTAACGTACCCACAATGAGAAAAGTAAATAACGAAGAAATAGATAGATAATGTTTCAACTTTAAATTACGAGAATCACCATCCAATTCCTGTAAGCTTAAATTACTGATCCAAGCCGCGATCGCAAAATATCTTCCCCAACCATAAATCGGTATCATTAACCAGAGATGTGCCGCTAGAGATAGCTTAAGAAATTTTTTCCCGTTTTGTTTATAGATAGTAACTGCGGTAGTAACCGTATTACCAACGGTAAAATCTGAGCTTGGCATCATAATGAATCTATAACTATATAAGTCTCAATTATGCGATCGCCTGTAATTGCTTGAAAAGAATTGCGATCACAGCTACAGTTTAATACTAAATCCTGTTTAGATAGAACACTTATTGATTGTGCAGATCTGTCGTAGGAAGACTGGCGAGCGAATGTCCGCACACAGCCCTTTCTAGCAATTGGGGTGTTGACGCGATAGCGTCTGTAGGTCTCCGTTCTACCTACTACCCATTAAGCCTGGGCTTCAACCTCAATAATTCCGCCACCCAAGACCAGTTCCTCACTGTATAAAACAGCCGCCTGTCCTGGGGTTACCCCAAACTGGTGTTCCTCAAAAATAATTTTGCACCGTGAGTCTCCCAACGGAACTACCTGGGCGGGAACAGATTGAGAACGATAGCGAATTTTGACTTCTGCCTTAATGGGGGTTTCTGGTTCGGGGATGGATACCCAGTTGATTCTGGAAATAGTACAGTCTAATCTCCCTCCTGCAAGGCGTTCACCCACTACAACTCGATTCATCACCGCATCTAACTTAACTACATATAAGGGCTGAGATGCAGCAATACCTAAACCTCTACGTTGTCCAATGGTGTAGTGATGAATTCCTGTATGCTTACCCAAGACATTCCCCTCTAAATCGACAATATCCCCTTCTTTTTGACTGAGATAGCGATCAAGGAAGGTTTTCATTGAGCCATGGGATTCGACCAAACACAGGTCTTGACTCTCTGGTTTAGAAGCCGTAGCCAAACCAAACTCGGCAGCAATTTTACGAGTTTCCGCCTTGGTTTGATTACCCAAGGGAAAAACTGAACCTGCCAGTAATTCTTGAGTCAGGTCGTATAAAAAATAAGACTGATCCTTGTTGCGATCAACTGCCTTCAAAAGCTGATAGCGATCAAGATTAGCATCGTAGTTAATTCGTGCATAGTGACCTGTGGCGATTTTAGGGGTATCTAGCTTTTGTCGGGCATAGTCGAGCATGGGGGCAAACTTAACCGCACGATTACACTGAGAACAAGGGAGAGGTGTAATGCCATTTTCGTACCCGCTCACTAGATAATCGATGATCTGTTCTTGGAAGACATCTCGACTATCAACAATATGATGGGGAATCTCTAGTTCTTCACAGAGTCGTGCGGCATCTACCATTCCTTCAGAACAGCACTGTCCTTTACCCTTCATGAGCCATAGGGTAAGACCAATAACTTCATAACCTTGATGATGCAGGGTGGCAGCAGCAACGGAACTGTCTACTCCACCAGATAAGCCGACGACGACCTTATTCATGGAACTAATGAGATATGTTAACTTTCTTGAAGATTAAGGGTATTTTGTAAATATCAGTAGTGTGCCATAAGTGCTTAGTGTGATTTCTGCCATAGGGCAGGATCGAGACTTAACATCAGGCAATTTTTAACTACAGTATCTCATTGTACTAACTCTTGAGCCTTGTAGCAGCACCATCAACTTGTTCTGTCTGGAACTAATTTACTAACGGCATTGATAGTGTCTAGGCATTAGCAACGGCATCAAAACGACATTTAAATTGGGGACTAGACAAAGTTAACATTTCATACTATTAATTAAAGTAGCTAAATTAAGCATTTATTTTAAATATATTTACTTGGCTAATTGATTTTTTAATTTTCAATTTTGCTTTTAATCTTATGAACCTGAAACAGTATAAATATTGCCAGCATTCGTTAGTTAATCTAATAGTTCTAAGTGCGGGCTTATTCGCCGTTAGTGCGGAAAAGGCTCGATCTTTACCAAGGATAGATACCTTAGACACTAATCCTAGCTACGTTAGCCGCAATACTAATAATCAAAAGAGCCTACGAGAATATACCTTCAAAGCGCCAGGTAATAAGACCTTAGGCAGTACCGAATATTTGGCGGTAGTTGATGGCTATAAAGTTGAGGTGTATGGCAACTCAGCAGATCTATTACAGCAGGTCAGGAATATAGAACCAAGTGCTTTTATCCAAGGAAATAATATTCAGGTGGGAATTTTTAGTCAGCAAAACAACGCTGAAGATTTAGTCCGTCAACTGGCGATCGCCGGTTTTTGGGCAAGAATTAAGATTCAATAGTAATAAAGTTAGTAGGTTAACTAAAGCTGCTATAGTCTCTGCCGCGCCACTGTTTGGGCTGCCGCAATGAAGATAGAAAAATGCGTAGCACCGCTAGTTGATCTGCCAGGGGAGATAGCCAAAAGAACAGAGACGAGCCTGCATAGGAAGATGCGATCGCCAAGGACATCCCGCAGCGTACTAGAACTAAGAAGGCGTTTAAGGAGCATAGGGCAACCAGCACAGGATGAGTATTACCCAAATAGAGCTGATAGCCACTCAACAGCAGCAGCGGTAGAGGTAAAGCCTGGATACAAAATAAAAACCAAACATCACCCCAAACCTGTGGGGGAGATGCAGCATCTTTCAGATCGAGCGATCGCCCCCACTCCTGCCAAGTTTCTTTGGCACCCTGATACATTCTTACTTTAATCACTTTGGAACCATCAAAAAAGCCTACCTTATAGCCAGCAGCAGCAATATTACGCGCTAGGGTCACATCGTCACAAAAAGACCCCGCCGCCGAAGTATAACCATCAAGATTCTCTAAGACCGAACGACGGCATAAAAAACATTGTCCATTAGCCATCACCCTACGAGAATTTATCGAATCAACCCCTGCCGAATCGAACCGATACAGCAAAGTCATGAGTAATGCTGGCTGCAAACACCATTCCCCAGGAAATTGCAGGATAAACTGGGGAGCCAAAGATATCATATCGTAAGCTTCAGCTTCAGCAATCTCAACTAAACTAGCGATTAAACCAGGCTGTGGTTCGGTATCGGCATCAAGACCTAAAAACCATTCACTACGGGGTGAAATGTGTAAATATCCCGTATGTAAAGCCCAAGGACGACCAACCCAACCCGTCGGTAAAGGGTCATCATTAATTAAACGTATCCTAGGGTCGTTAACGGCTGCTGCTTGAACTACCTCTGGGGTACCGTCCTGAGAATTACTATCGACGATAATAGCTTCTCGTAGTTCATAACTTTGCACGCTTAAACCCGCAAGACAGGGGCTAATTCTATGAGCTTCATTTAACGTTGGTATGACAACACTAACCTTACCCAGCAGTTTGGGATTAGCTAACTGTGGTTGTAACGGAGAGCGTCTCTTGGCTCCTTTGATTAAACGAGACAAGAGAATACAGGTAGTTACTACCTGAGAGATCAAAATCCCCCAAGCCATTTCATTGATCATTTATCATTTACCATTCGATTATTAATTCAGTGTTACAAACGAGTTAACGTTCAAACTCGCGCGTTCCCAAGGCAGCGCGTTGCGCGGGTTCCCCGCGTTATAGCGACTGCCGCTTGCGCCTGTCCTAAAGGATATATTATGCCCTTGTGGTACACCTTCGGATAACGGCGGCGCGGGGTCGCTCGTCAATGTTCAATGTTTAATGCTCAATGTCTTAATTAGTAGTCAACAAGGTACTGCTCTTAGAATCAGCATTGGAATTAGTTGCTATCCAGTACAGCAAGACTAAGGGGACAATTCCCAATATGACTCCTAGAAAGACAGGAATATAGAACCCTGCTGCCAAACTTAGGACTGCGGCAAAAGCAAAATTAGCCAGATAGATAGCTAAAGGTAAGCCCAGATCTTCGTAGGGTAAGGAAAAGGGCTTGATTCGCCACAAAACCATGGCTAAGGTCATGAACAAAACTCCTGTTCCCATCCAGCCTGCGAAGTTTTGATAGGGCATCCCAAAAAATGCCCCAGGCTGTTCCCAAATCCAAAAAGGAATTGGTGCTTGACTCATTGCTGGATCGAGGACAAAATCCCAGGAAGTCAAACACAGTGAACCAAAAATAATTGCCCCCAACTGACATAGCCAGTTGCCAAGCTCCAATCGTTTTAATCCCGCCAGGGCAATGATATAGGCGCTAAAGCCCAAGTAAAACCAGGAGAGAGGAATAGTAAACGGAACTAAGCCAGCGATTTTATAGCCCAAACCACTCAGGTAACGATATTCTCCAAAGGGAAATCCAGTGCTGGTGCCTAGTAATTCACTAGCCAAAGACAAAGCGATCGCGGGAATCATAAAGCTTAACCAATGCCAAATTCCTAGAGTACGGTAGGCATATAGGGCGACCGCCGCCGCTGCCAGAACCATATAAACCACGCCACCGCCAGCCATCGACCAGCCGAAAATCCGCGCACCCCAGGCAAATTCAGTCAACTTTGCCTGAAAACCAACGTTGGGCAATACGAGAATGATTCCTGCTAATCCAAAGATCATTGCTACAATGTGCCCCAGCAATAGATAGCGCTCTGCACTGAATATTCGCTTCATAAGTTATTGATTTCTCTGATTATTCCTGAAAAATTTACCTCTTAGATTAGCTTATAAATATTTATGGGGAAATGGATACCCAAACTAGGGAATTAATTCTCAATTAATATTAATATCTATGAATTATGACTACATATTAAGAGTTTTTGCTAAATACCCCCTTTGTTTACTTAAATAATGAGGTAATGAAATGACTGAGATATTGAGGTTGTCATAGATTATTATCTATAATTCATTCTGGTATCATTTACCCAAAAAATAGTAGAGTTAAATAGTTGTAATTACTGCTAAATCATTAGGTTGCGCAGCACAATCAAAACAAGGTAAAACAACTAAGACTGAAATTAGGTATTAAACAAGGGTAATCTTGATGTATCAAGGAACTATAAAAGAGTTACATCAGCAGTTAGTTAATAAAGAACGTTCGGCGGTAGAAATTGCCCAGGCTACTTTAGACCAAATCGCAGCGGTAGAACCAAAGGTTAAAGCATTTTTGGCGGTTACTAGCGATCGCGCCCTGGAAACTGCTCAAGCAGTAGACGTTAAGATTGCTGCTGGGGAAGAGATTGGCATCCTTGAAGGTATTCCCCTGGGGGTTAAGGACAACATGTGTACTAAGGGGATTAAAACTACCTGTGCTTCGCAGATTTTGGCAAATTTTGTCCCCCCCTATGAGTCTACGGTGACCCAGAAGTTAAATGATGCAGGGGCGGTGGTAGTAGGCAAAACCAACCTCGACGAGTTCGCCATGGGGAGTTCTACGGAGAATTCTGGCTATCAAACTACCGCCAATCCCTGGGACATTTCCAGGGTACCTGGAGGCTCTTCTGGTGGTTCTGCGGCGGCGGTAGCGGCGGGAGAATGTGTAGTTTCTTTGGGTTCCGATACAGGGGGTTCCATTCGTCAGCCTGCGTCTTTTTGTGGGGTAGTAGGTTTAAAGCCTACCTATGGCTTAGTGTCCCGTTTTGGGCTAGTGGCTTATGCTTCTTCCCTGGATCAGATTGGTCCCTTTTCCCGTACCGTAGAAGACTCCGCCATCCTGTTAAATGCGATCGCAGGACACGATCCTAATGATTCTACCAGTCTCAAGGTGGAAATCCCTGACTATACTCAGTACCTTCAGCCAGAATTGAAGTCAGGCTTAAAAGTAGGAATCATCACGGAAACCTTTGGCACAGGGTTAGATCCTGTAGTAGCAGATACCGTTAAGGGGGCGATCGCTAAATTAGAAGAACTAGGTGCTGAAGTTAAAGAAATTTCTTGTCCTCGGTTCCGTTATGGGTTGCCTGTTTACTACATGATTGCTTCTTCCGAAGCTTCGGCAAACCTAGCTCGTTACGATGCGGTTAAATATGGGATACGGGAAGATGCCGAGAATTTAGTAGAAATGTACACTAGCACTCGCGCTACTGGCTTTGGCACGGAAGTTAAGCGGCGGATTATGTTAGGTACCTACGCTCTTTCCGCTGGTTATTACGATGCTTACTACCTCAAGGCACAAAAGGTAAGAACCTTGATCAAGCAGGATTTTGAACAGGCGTTTGAGGATGTGGACGTGCTGGTATGTCCCACTTCCCCTTCAACGGCATTTAAAGCAGGAGAAAAGACGGACGATCCCTTAGAGATGTATCTTTCTGACTTGATGACCATTCCCGTTAACTTAGCGGGATTACCAGGAATGAGCATTCCCTGTGGTTTTGATAGTCAAGGATTGCCCATTGGTTTGCAGTTAATTAGTAATGTTCTACGGGAAGATATCCTATTCCATACCGCCCATGCTTATGAACAGGCGACGGAGTGGCATAAAAAACAGCCGCAGCTTTAGTTAACGCCAGTGTGGATCAGTACATTAAGTACATTAATCTGTTGGCAAAGCCATAAGCCTAAAGCCTGGTTTGATAACCTGACTATGCCAGTTTAACTAGAAGCTGATGACTAATAGCTATTAGTGACAAGTTAACGCTTTATGTTGTTTGCCCTTAACTTGTCACGATTGACTAATAGCTTACAGCCAAACGCTTAGTGGTTTTAAATCTCGTCGGGGATTACCCATTTTGGTGGTTCCGACAGCTTCTTCCTTCTAGCAATTTCTGCCATTTCCAGCATCTTGTCGAGGGAGGTATTCTCAATAAATTTTGACGCTGATTGCTGATAATCTTTTTGAGCACCGCTATCGTCTGAAGAGGTGCTTTTATCTTGGTTTTCTTGGTCAGGATTCATATTCTTAGCTTAAAACTCATTTCTAAATATATTAGTATTTTCAGTACCAAAAACTACCAAGCGTAGCAGTGAGAGGCTGTACAAATCAGACTGACTTAAAAACGAGCTAGAAAAACTAGCTAGTCCTAATACTGATATGGATGAAACCGTTGCCTTAATTTTCGCACTAATAGCTTAACTACTTTTTCGGATAAATTGAGACTTAGCAAATAAACAGACAAATCAAATTGCGATCGCAAACTAACTGAACTACTATAATTTTTTTAAACCAATGAAGTTGATCTAAAAACTATTAATGAAGAGGTAGAATTTATTAGAGTAAAAATCCATGGTAGTAAAGAAACTAAAGATAATTTTATACCTTGAGTAAGAGGCTCGATGGTCTGTTCTTCAATTAATCTAAAAATAAATTACAAAAAATTTATGCCCGCTATTCTTTTTGGATCAATCGGCTCTATTGCAGATACTTCAGAGCTTCAAAGACAGTCATATAATCAGGCTTTCAAGCTTCACCAACTTGACTGGAATTGGGAAAGAGCAGAGTATTTAAAGATGTTGGAGCAAAATGGAGGAAAACAGCGAATTGAGAATTATGCAGCTTCTCTGGGCTATTATGTAGATGCTGCGGCTATTCATAAGTCTAAATCGGAAATTTTTCAACAACTACTACAGCAAGAGCGAGTACTACCCAGAGGAGGTGTTGTCGAAACCATCGCCCAGGCTCACGACAAAGATATCAAGATAGCACTAGTCACAACTACTTCTCAACAGAACGTTAACAATATATTAGCTGCTTTGAGCGATCGCCTAGACTCTAGAATATTTAAGACAATTATTAATGTTTCTGATGTCGAGGAGGCAAAACCCGCTTCAGATGCCTATATTTTGGCACTGCAACAACTTAACGAAACTGCCGACAACTGCGTGGCAATAGAGGATAACTTAGGAGGGGTAGAAGCTGCGCTGAACGCTGGTATAAGCTGTATTGCATTTCCCAATCAAAATACGGCTCATCACGATTTTTCAGCCGCTAATATGCAGGTTGATACTTTAGAATTTGCTTCCTCATACCAATTAATTGAGTCTAATAAAAATTAATCAGTTTAAGGAGTAAGTGTGAGTTGCAATTTTCCATTGCTAATACCTTTTGGAGTAGAAAAGGTTGGTCGTCAGATCAGGCAAATAGGTAACGCAGAAATAATCCAGCTAAAAAACCTGCTGGCAGAACATGGAGTTGTAGTTCTGCGAGAACAAAATGCAGACGATAAAGTATTTGTCGATTTTTTGCAGCGACTCGGTACTATTACGTTTACCGTTGGGGAAAAACCAGTACCCAACGAGCCTCTCTTAAATGTCGTCAGTAATGTCGGTAGAACCAGACCTCCAAGAAGCGTTTTCCATACCGATACCAGCTATGTTGCACAGCCACCCGCCTATACAGCTTTGAGGATTATAGCTGTACCTACTTCGGGCGGCGAAACTCTATTTTCTAATCAGTATCGTGCTTATGAGACCTTGCCTATTTGGGTCAAACAGCGGCTAAAAAGTGCCAAGGTGCAGCACGTTGTTTCTGGTTTGACCCTGGACGATAGCCAAGAAAAACAAAGCTGGCATCCTTTATTTAGAGAACATCCCCTCAGTGGTCGTATTGCCCTTTATTTATCCACTCCAGAACGCTGTCAGCAAATATCAGGATTAAGCCCAGCACAAAGCCAACGAGCAATTAAGCTTCTTTATCGACACTCAATTCGTCCTCGCCACCTCTATCGGCATCAATGGCAGGCAGGAGATATCGTAATCTGGGATAATCGTTGTACCATGCACCGAGCAGATCATTCTCAAGTAGTAGGCGATCGCATTTTACATCGTGGTTTGGTCAAGTCTACGGGTTAAGCTTAGGTTGCCAACGGTATTTACTGAGATCAATCTTGCCATTACTTTGAAATTTAATTCCTTCTTCTTCTAGTAATACCTTTTGTAAATAATCGCCACCACGACGCTGATTAGAATACGAGATTTCTCCCTTAGCATTAATCACTCGATGCCAAGGAATATCATCGGCTATCGGCACTCGAAATAGAGCATATCCCACCAGACGAGCTTTACCATAGAGTCCTGCTAAATCAGCCACTTGTCCATAGGTGGCTACTTTACCCCAGGGAATTTGGCGAACCGTAGCATAAATAAGATTATATTGAGACATACAGCCGTATAAATTTAAGTTAGGACAACTTTTATGTGTCTGCTCGTAAGTAATAAGTAATGAGTAATAAGTAATAAGTGTTCTAATTCAGAGATTACATTAATGCTATTATTTCAGACAATTGATACTGTTGCTGAATAAAATCCAGTCAGCTAAACTTAAATCTTCTGCCCGACATTGGGGATTAAAGTCTAATTTGGTTACTAGCTGATTGAACTCATCAGGGTTAATTAAGCTCTTTAAATTATTCCTGAGCATCTTACGACGGCTAGCAAAGCCTAATTTAATTAATATGGCTAACTGTCGGGGATTATTAGCAGAATTAGGGAGTTGACGCGGAGTTAATTTAATAACTACTGAATCAACTTTAGGACGGGGATAAAAAGATTTAGCAGGAACATCACAAACCAATTCACAGCTAGCTAGATACTGGACGCGAATTGATAATGCACCGTAGGCTTTGCTCCCAGGGACGGCTACCAGGCGATCTCCAACTTCTTTTTGAACTAATAGCACTATGGACTCATATTGCAAGGTTGCAGGATTAGCTATGGTACCCAGTAGCTTGGCAATAATTGGGGCAGTAATATTATAGGGAATGTTAGCAACTACCTTATTTGGTGGATAAAATCGAGGAAAATCCCTGAGTAAAGCTACTAAGTCTAACTTGAGAAAATCATCTTGAGCCAGCAGAAAATCATCGCGATCGCCGTATTTTTGCACCAGCTTCTTACACAAATCTCGATCAATCTCTACAGCAACTAATGCCTCTACTGCCGATAGTAAACGACTGGTTAAATTACCAGTTCCTGGACCAATTTCCAGAATGCGATCGCCTTTGGCTAATTCAGCAGCAGCAACAATCTTGTCTAGTGCCCTTTCATCTCTTAACCAGTGTTGTCCAAACTGTTTGCGAGGACGAAAACTTTTAGAACGAGAAGATTTTTTGCTTGAGGACATATTCCAAGTAAGCTCATCTAAATTTTTATTTGAATAGTTTGTAAATCCCTAGCTGAAGATTTCTCCGAAAAAATACCGATAGGATTTACGGAGTATTATTTATATGTTTGGATAACTATTAGAATCTGAAAAAGCTAATAGCTAACGGCTAACGGCTAATGGCTACAAGTCAATAACCTTTCAACGAAGCTAATCTATACTAGGCGTATAGTATCTGCTTTTGTTACTTATTGACTTTTCTTTATAGTTCTTTAAGATTCAGATTTAATTCTTAAACCCCCTTCTCCTCATTACTTTAAGCTTATTTAGAGCATCTTTATTACCCTTATTTTCACTTTTATAGATTTATTAAATTTTAATTTTTTGACTTGGTGAAGCAATTTAAATAGCTAAAAACATTATCGTAAAATTTTCTTTTTTAACTACCACTTTTTTTACTTTTTAAGCTTAGTCTATATACATCGAGTAAATAAATTAACTAAAAAGACAGGAAAAATGAAATTACAGTTTAAAGCTTTATCTCTAACTTTAGGTTTAGTTGCTCTCTTAGGAGCTTGTACATCTGTTAAAAGTGGTACTCCCGATGTTTCCAGCCCTGAAAGTGTTGAATTAGAGGCTAATGAAGACTTTGAAGATACCGAGATTGAAGCTACTGAAGGTTTTGAAACTGAAGAGCTAGAAGCTACAGAAGGTTTTGAAGTTGAAGAGCTAGAAGCTGCTGAAGATATTGAAGATGCAGAACTAGAAGCCACTGAAGGTT
>JBCBIE010000006.1:0-83773 GCA_038524995.1 Cyanobacteria bacterium J06621_8 | reverse complement strand
TTGAAACTGAGGAATTGGAAGCTACTGAAGATATTGAAGATGCAGAACTAGAAGCCACTGAAGGTTTTGAAACTGAGGAATTGGAAGCTACTGAAGATATTGAAGATGCAGAACTAGAAGCTGTTGAAGAAATCGAAGATGGAGAGACTGCTGAAGTAGAAACTCCCGACTTAGAAGCAGTAGAAGATGCTGAATCTATCGATGAATCTAGCAGTATTGAAGGTACAGTTGATGATACTGTAGAATCAATTGAAAATACTGTTCAAGATGCTAAAGATCAGTTTTAGGCTGCCAAATAACTAAGGTCTAAAAACTTTAGTTAGCTACAAAAGCTAGTATATTTGAGAACTAAATAAAAGCTCCCTGAACTAAGCTAGAATTCAGGGGGCTTTTTATTTTTTATCTTCTTATCCCAAAGTGTCGTCAACTAGATTGTTGACCATTAGAGACTGATGCTGTCTCCTGTTCTTCAGTTGTCAAATGGCTCTTATTTTTGGCTAAGGCTGCCTCAACCAAGCCCAAAAACAAAGGATGAGGATTATTAGGGCGAGAGCGAAACTCTGGATGAAACTGAGTAGCAATGAAAAAAGGATGATTAGGCATTTCAATGATTTCTACTAAGCGATCATCAGGAGATGTACCGCTAATTTCATAATCTGTTTCTAGCAGCAGACTGCGATAGGCATTATTAAACTCATAGCGGTGACGATGGCGTTCGTAAATCACCTCATTTTGATACAGAGAATATGCCAGAGTATCCCGCTTGAGGCGACAGGGATAGGTTCCTAGACGCATAGTTCCCCCAAGGTCAATTACGTCCTGTTGCTCTGGTAGTATATTGATTATGGGATTAGCAGTATTAGGATCAAATTCCGCACTATTAGCATCTTTTAGCTGGGCAACGTTTCTACCCCACTCAATGGCGCAACACTGCATTCCCAGGCACAATCCCAAAAAAGGTAGGTTATTAGTGCGAGCATACTGAATCGCTGCTATTTTACCGTCTACGCCGCGAATACCAAACCCCCCAGGAACGATTACGCCGCCCAGATCGTGCAAATAGTGAGCCGCACCATTAGTTCCGATATCTTCGGCGCTAATCCAGCGCAGATTTACTTCGCAATTAGTTGCGATCGCCGCATGTCCCAGAGCTTCTACCACAGATAAGTAAGCATCACTGAGCTGAATATATTTACCGACGATTGCCACGTCTATCGTAGTGCGAGGAGAATTCATTTTGATTACGAGATTACGCCAGTCTTGCAGATCTGGCTGACGCTGCTCTAGCTGTAATAATTGGAGGACACGCTGTGCTAGTCCCTCCTCCTCTAAAATTAAAGGCACCTCATAGATTGTGCTGGCATCCAGGGAGGTGACTACAGAATCTACCTCTACATCGCAAAACTCAGCAATTTTTTCCTTAATTCCAGGAAATAGGGGGCGATCGCTACGGCAGACCAAAACATCGGGCTGAATACCGATAGAGCGCAGCTCCTTAACCGAATGCTGTGTCGGCTTGGTTTTCATTTCCCCTGCGGCAGTAATCCAGGGAATTAGGGTAACGTGCATGTAGACGACGTTATTGCGCCCCACATCCTTACGAAACTGACGAATTGCTTCCATAAAGGGTAAAGACTCAATATCGCCCACGGTACCGCCAATTTCCGTCAGCACCACATCGGAGCCAGTATTTTGAGCCACACGATGGATTCTTTCCTTGATTTCGTTAGTGATATGAGGAATAACCTGCACTGTTCCCCCTTCATAGTCCCCCCTTCTTTCCTTATTAATTACTGCCTGGTAGATCGAGCCTGTCGTAACGCTGTTAAGACGGGACATTGAAGTATCAGTAAAGCGTTCATAATGACCCAAATCCAGATCTGTTTCCGCACCATCATCGGTTACGAAAACTTCACCATGTTGATAGGGGCTCATGGTGCCAGGATCAACATTGATATAGGGGTCAAGCTTGAGGATCGAAACCGAGTAATCACGAGACTTTAATAATCTGCCCAGACTTGCCGCGACAATTCCCTTGCCGATACTAGATACTACCCCGCCAGTAATAAATACAAATTTAGTCATAAAGTTATAGGTTATAGGTTAAACAGATCCCCAACGATCAGCCAGATACTTTTTAATATCAATAAAATTTTCCCACGGAACATAAGATTTATGCTCTGCGTCCAAATATGACATCAGGCGATCGCGGGCAAATACCAAATCAGCCGCCAGAGACATATTAACGTCAGTTATTGAATCACCGATCGCAATTTTTTCCTGAGTTTGATATTGAGCCATCACCGCTGCCTTGGCAATAAATTCAGTATCACCTTCAACTGTCGAATAAGCTTTAAGAAACGTACCTGAAGTGTCAACTTCCCCAGCGTGGATGGCAGTTACTCCCCCCTGCAACCCCTGATATTCTAATACTGCTGCCACCAGGGACTTCAAACCACCAGAAATAACAATTAGAGGAACTGCCGACTGCTCAAGAAATTCCATAAACTCCTCTAGTCCTGGACGGATAGGCTGCTCCACCATATATTCGATCATATCGTCATAGCGAGCGGTGGGAATAGCCCCTAAAGTTTGATGTATTCCATCTTTGAGAGATATTTGGCGGCTAAAAATTGCGGGTAAGATGCTAGCTGCGACTTCAGGTACAAAGGTTTCCAGCATACTAGCGAAAGTGTCTTGAGTAGTTATGGTGCCATCAAAATCGCAAAAAACAGCTTTGGAAGAATTCATTATTTTTAATAAAATAGAGGTATGAAATCAGTTTATTGCTTGCCCAGAAAACGCTATGATCGACCAATAACCAAAGTAATCTTAATTAATCTTATGGGAGAAGCAAAACGCCGTAAAGCAGCATTGGGAGAACGTTATGGACAGAAGTCTGAAGCAATTCTTCCTGGGATACCAATTACCAAAGAACAAGCTGAAAAATTTATTAAAATAACTACCAGGGGAGCCTGGATCGGAATTGGCGCGATGATAGCTGCTTGGTTAACCATAAGATTCATTGGTCCCGCATTCGGCTTCTGGGATGTATTTTAAGTAAAAACTTCGTAACCAAGTAAAAAAATTAAAATAGATATTATATAGCAGGTTAAAAGATGAGCGAACAAAATCCCTACGAACAGCTTGGGGTCACGGAAAATTCCTCTTTTGAAGAAATCCAGGCGGCAAAGCAGAGACTTTATGAACAGCACGGTAATGATAGTGCCGTTCTCGAAAAAGTTGAAATTGCCTATGATTCGATCATCATGGATCGTTTGAGATTGCGCCAAGAAGGCAAAATTAAAGTTCCTGAGAAAATCAGGTTCCCCGAACGAGGCGCAGAAAAACGAATTAAAGTCTCCCCCATTATTAAAGAGCAGTCTACCGCTTGGCTCCAAGAGCTTGTTGATACTCCGTCTCAGAAAGATATTTTATGGCCCACAGGAATTTTCTTATCTCTATCGGCGATCGCCGTTTTTGCTCAAAATGCGGGAAGCACGATCTTACCCTTAGTTATGGCTCTAGGATTATTTGCTAACATTTACTTTCTTAACCGTAAAGGAGGACGTTCAGGGCGTGCAGTGCTAATTAGCTTTATTACCTTGTTTGTGGGAATTGGCTTAGGTACGGCTTTGGCGAACCTACTTCTCGGTCAAGGCGGAGTGACGGTTTTGGGGGGAGATCAGTTTGCCTCTGCTGTAACTTTCTGCCTATTTTGGCTGGTTAGCTGCTTTATCCGTTAATCGAATTGATTCACTGCTCTAAATTCTTAGGGCTAGATCTGGAGTTATCTCAATATCCGCAAGTCTCTATAAATGTTGTATTTACAGAGGCTGGCTTATTGTGGCAGCTTATCGTCAGTCTTGTTTGGTTATAGATTAATCTTGATTTTACCCAGGCTTAATCAGGGTGAGGTAAATAAATATTAGTAAAATATTGGTTGAAATCACTAGCAAGTGACCTATTTTTAATCAGTATTGTTTTCTCATATTAGACTATCTAACCATTATGAATAATAGTTCCGAGCCTGGAATTAAATCTCATCCAGGTATCGAAAAAACTTTAGATAATGCCTTCTACTGGACAGCAAAAATCTTAGCATTTACGATCGCAGGGATTTTAGTTTGGATTACGATTCAGGTAGGTTTAAAGGCAATGCCTGCCATCAGAGAATTTGGTTTAGGATTTTTATCTACTAGTAGCTGGAATCCTGTTACTGGTCAGTATGGCGTTTGGCCCGCCATTTACGGTACTTTAATCAGTTCTTTGATAGCCCTAGCAATCTCAGTACCCATTGGCTTAGGGGTCGCAATTTTTCTCAGCGAAGATTATTTTCCCCCCGCAGTACAAAGAATTATCGTGTTTTTAGTTGAGCTACTGGCGGCAGTACCCAGTGTCGTTTATGGCTTGTGGGGGATTTTTGTCCTGATTCCCTTTCTCAAAGATTTTACTCCCCTCAGAGGACCTGGAATGTTACCAGCAGCTCTCATCTTATCGGTGATGGTTTTACCGACGATTGCGGCAATTTCACGGGATGCAATCACCAACGTTGATATTGGACTGCGTCAGGCTGCGGTAGGCTTGGGTGCAACCCGCTGGGAAACCATTATTCAGATTATTTTACCCGCTGCATCTTCAGGCATTATTGGCGGTATTATGTTGGCGCTAGGTCGTGCTCTAGGGGAAACCATGGCGGTTACGATGTTAATTGGCAATGCTAATAAGGTGAATCCCTCTGTTTTTGCTCCTTCTAATACTATTTCTTCCTTGCTAGCCAATCAGTTTGCCGAGGCTAGCGGCTTGCAGGTAGCAGCATTAATGTATGCAGCATTAATTTTATTTGTAATCACTTTAGTGGTCAACATCCTGGCGCAATTGCTGGTAACTAGACTGCAAAAAATTTAAGATCATTCTGATAACTAATAGCTGAAATGAATACATTTAACTCCCCCTACTCAGAATTTGAAGTTGCCAGTCTCAAGCGCAATCCAACTTCTTCTCGTACTCTGTTTGGTTTAATCATGAGCGGCATCGCAGGGTTATTTACCCTACTGGCGATTATTCCTCTATTTATCATTTTGACTTACTTAATCACTAGAGGCATCAACTCATTATCCCTCGCCGTATTGACTGAACTTCCGCCACCACCCCTAGTTGATGGAGGTGGCTTTGGTAATGCGATTATGGGCACCATCATCATGGTGGGAATTGGTAGTCTAATCAGCGTACCCCTGGGCATTATGGCAGCAATCTATCTCTCAGAATTTAATGAGGGTAAAGCTGCGGAATGGATTAGCTTTGCCACCAACGTTTTGAGCGGCGTGCCCTCAATTATCGTGGGGGTATTTGCCTACAGTGCTGTGGTGTTAACCACCAAAA
Organism: Cyanobacteria bacterium J06621_8; assembly: GCA_038524995.1. Taxonomy (GTDB): domain Bacteria; phylum Cyanobacteriota; class Cyanobacteriia; order Cyanobacteriales; family Xenococcaceae; genus Waterburya. The sequence goes on along the minus strand of JBCBIE010000006.1, from coordinate 78,391 downwards.
GCTATTCTGCCTGGGCTGGGGGCTTTGCCCTCTCAATCTTGATGTTACCGATTATTGTCCGCACTACCGATGAATCTCTCAAGCTAGTACCCCAAGAAGTCCGCCAAGCATCGGTAGGAGTGGGAGCCAATCGATATCAGACGGTATTGCAGGTGGTTTTACCTGCGGCTCTACCCGCCATTATTACGGGGGTGACCTTATCAGTGGCTCGTGCTGCGGGAGAAACAGCGCCGTTACTGTTTACCGCACTGTTTACTCAGTTTTGGCCCAATTGGGATAACCTCCTGGTTGAGCCTACTGCTTCTTTGTCAGTGTTAGTCTATAATTTTGCAATCGTGCCCTTCAAAAATCAGCAGGAGTTAGCCTGGGGTGCGGCATTTATTTTGGTGATGTTGGTCTTGATTACCAGCATTATTTCTCGTCTAGCCACAGCCAAGCGTACTTACTAAATTGATACCTTACAGCATGATTAATTTGAGTAAAAGACTAATAAAGATTTTGCTGTGGGGATTATTAGTTTTGACGGCGATTTTAGCTATTGGTATTCAGTATTGGTGGGACTATCCTTGGGAATTACTAAGCAATTTTAAAGTTTACTATACTCTAATTGCTTGGGGAATTGCGATCGCCTGTTTATTGTTGCAAATTTGGGGGTGGCAGTTAAAGAGGTTACTGTTTTTAGCACTAGCGCTAGCAGCATTTAATAGCGTTTGGCTTATTCCCTGGTATTTGCCCCAATCAAGCCATAATCAAAGTCAGGACTTTGCGGACTCCATTCGAGTCTTGACTTTTAACATCAATATTCAAAATGAGCGCTGGGATGAGATTTCTGATTCAGTTCTTACTCTCCAGCCTGACGTTGCTGTTATAGTTGAGAGTACCTTAAAAGCTAAAGAAAAGTTATCTCAGCGACTTAATAGCAAATTACCATTTATTTATCGCACTGCTGGAGGTAATTTAACAATTTTCAGCCGTTTTCCGCTAATTTCACCCCAAAGTAAGACTTTTAACCAGGGCACGATTTTAGTCACTTCCCTACAGCTTCCGCAAAACAAAATCAATTTAGTAGCGGCTCACCCCATAGTTCCCATTAAGCCAAATCTCTTCCACCGCCGTAACGGTTTACTAGCAGAAATTGCCACCTATCTTCAGCAACAGCCCCAACCACTAATTTTTCTGGGAGATTTAAATCTTACTCCTTGGTCTCCCTACTACAGGCGATTTGTTAGTAAAACTAATCTCCGCAATACACGCCTGGGATTTGGGATAGAACCATCTTGGTTAGAGAATGGTGCCTATATTAATAAGTATGCTAAACGGTTGGCTAGTTTCATCAAACTTCCCATCGATCACATTTTCGTTCGGGGCAAGATTAAAGTAATTGACTGTCAAACAGCCAAAGCAGCCAAGTCCGATCATCGAATGCTTTGGAGCGATTTGGCATTATAGAAACAAGCTAATTTAACGCCAGTTTTAGATCAGAATATTAATCTGTTGAGCTAGCCCTAAGCCTGAAGCCATGGGCTTTTTTAAACTCACATTAGACGCAGATTATGATCTGTTAGGTTTTATCAAGACAACTTATATAAGAAGCCCAACAGCTTTTTCGTTCTTTCCGTCAGTAAAGTCCGACGATAGGTATCCGCTGCCTGCTTAATCACGCTTGCCTGGGTGGGATAGGGATGAATCACCGTTGACATCTTACTTAAGCCCATGCCCCCAATCATGGCGGTGGTAATTTCGCCGATCATTTCCCCCGCGTGACCTGCTACTATAGTTGCCCCTAAAATCTCGTCGGAACCTCTTTTGTGCAAGATTTTAATAAAGCCTTCCGTATCGCCATCTGCTAGGGCACGATCAACATCATCAAAATCAATCTTAATAGTATTACAGTCGATACCTTTAGCCTGTGCCTCCTCTTCATACATACCGACATGGGCTATTTCAGGGTCGGTAAAAGTTACCCAGGGCATCACTAAATCACTCAGCTTTGATCTACCAAAGCCAAAGGGAGAAAATAGAGTATTCTTAATCACTATTCTGGCGGCGGCATCAGCGGCATGGGTGAACTTCCAGTCCATGCAGATGTCCCCTGCGGCGTAGATTTTGGGGTTAGTAGTCTGTAAATTATCGTTTACCTTAACCCCTTTTCGCGGATGATATTCAACCCCCACTGCCTCCAAGTTGAGGCTGTCAACGTTGGGCTGGCGACCAGCACCAGCCAAAATATGATCTACCACGACGGTTTTTTGTCCACCGTCGCCACTATATTCAATTACTTTACCTTCCTCAGTTTGCCTAACAGAATGTAGCTGAGAATTAAGGACAAAGTTCATCCCTTCTTTCACAAGCTGTTGCTGTACTACTTCTGCGGCATCGGGGTCTTCCTTATTAAGTAGATGAGCACCCTTGTGGAATAAAATTACATCGCTACCCAAGCGGTGAAAAGCCTGTGCCAACTCGCAGCCAATAGGTCCCCCACCAATCACCGCCATTCTGCGAGGCAGTTCAGTCAAGGAAAATACCGTCTCATTGGTCAAGAAGCCAACTTCTTCAATCCCTTCAATTCTGGGCTTTACTGCTCGGGCACCCGAAGCAATTACTGCCTTTTTGAACTTGAGATTTAGTCCATCAACGACAACGGTGTCACCGTCTTTAAATCTTGCCTCTCCGAAGAACATATCCACCCCTGATTTTTTCGCCGCAGAGGCTGAATCTACGGGACTGATGCGGGTTCTTACCTGGCGCATTCTGCCCATTACCGCGGGGAAATCTATTTTAATCTGCTCTGGGTCTGGTGGATGAACGCCAAAAGCTGCCGCCTGATGCATTTCTGCCACTACTCGAGAAGAGCGAATCAGACATTTAGAGGGAACACACCCCACGTTCAGACAGTCTCCACCCATTAAATGCCTTTCGATTAAAGCCACTTTGAGTCCAATACCAAGACCAGCGGCTCCTTTTGCCGTGACCAATCCCGCAGTTCCAGCCCCAATTACCACTAAATCGTAGAGATCAGCGGGTTTCGGATTGACCCAATCAGAGGGATGAACATTAGCCAGCAACTCTTGGTTATGCTGATCTAGCGGCTCGATTGTAACGGCATGATTTTGGGTGTTCATAGTTAGTCAAATTAGAAAAATCAAAAATAATTTTCTTGCTGTCTATCTGCTGATGTACATATTAGACCTCGCTAGGGACGGTATCACCAGTATCACCACCATCAATAGACTCATCCAAAGCTTTACGGGCAATTTTGGTGACATATAGAGTTACTGCCACTGTGGCAATAAAGCCAACGATTCTAATTGTCCACTGAGCGATGGGATTCGCGTTGGTTTCTCCGCCAATTGTCGCCAGGCTTCCAGCTAAAGAACCAATATAGACATACATAATTGTTCCTGGAATCATGCCTACTGAAGCTAAGACATAATCTTTGAGAGATACCCCCGTTACCCCTAAGCCATAATTAAGGAGGTTAAAAGGAAAGATCGGCGACAGCCGCGTTAAAGCAACAATTTTAAATCCTTCTTTACCTACTGCGCGGTCGATCGCACTAAATTTTTGGTTACCTGCAATTTTCTTTGAGATCCACCCTCTGGCTAGATAACGTCCCACCAGGAATGCTAAGGTGGCACCAATAGTTGCTCCAATAAAAACGTATATCGAACCTTGCACGACCCCAAAGAGGACTCCAGCACCCAAAGTTAGGACTGAGCCAGGTAAAAACGCTACCGTAGCAACAACGTAAATCACCATAAAGGCAATGGGAGCGATCGCACCTAAGTCGTCAATCCACTGCAAAGCGTTGCGGAGTAGTTGCTGAGGATTAAAACCTCCCCCAGCAGCTTCCTGAGCCTGGACGGGGGCTGCGGCTAACACAATACCCAACAGGATTAATAACCCGATTTTCCAGTATTTAATATTATAGGTTCTCATTATTAAGTTCTCATTATAATTCTTCAGGCTGGCGATCGCTTTTGAGCTAACGCTAACATTTACGTTCTCATTTAGGTTCTCAAAGTTTACTTAGAACGACCTTAAAACAGCAACAGCTTATGATTAACTTTGGCTAAGTCAACCTGAAGATATGTGTAGTTAATTAAACTTTTGACTCAAAGTTAACAATTTTATTGATGGCAATTAATGGCAATCCCAGGCTTATTTATTGGCAAGTAAACATTTCTGGGGGAAGGATAACGATAAGCTAATAGGTTAGAGAAAAATTTTTGAGCCTAGAATATGACCGACACAATTTATATGCTGACTTGGAACTGGCTTAACAGTTCAAATCTTTTAGCTGCCGCTACAGAATCTGCTGCCGAAGGGGAGGGGGAAGAAGGCACCCTGATTTTGGCAGGAGTATTATTAAGTTTAGTCATCATCTACTTTGCCAGTAAGTTAGGCGGGGAGATCTGCTCCCGCATCAATTTGCCTCCCGTATTAGGAGAATTAGTAGGGGGTGTCTTAATCGGGATTTCCGCATTTCGCTTACTAGTCTTCCCTGAAACTTCGACCGCAGAAGACTCTTTGATCATCAGTATGCTGCAAAGTACCGCAGGACTGACCCCAGAAGCTACTACTGGAGTATTCTCCGCCCAAAGTGAGGTGATTAGCCTCTTGTCTGAGTTAGGGGTAATTATCCTGCTATTTGAAATTGGTTTAGAGTCAGACCTCAAAGAGTTAATCCGAGTCGGTCCAATTGCGGCAGTGGTGGCAGTAGTCGGGGTAGTTGCTCCCTTCGTCATGGGAACACTGGGCTTAATTTATATTTTTCACACTCCAGTTATTCCCGCAGTATTTGCAGGAGCGGCATTAACAGCCACAAGTATTGGCATCACCGCTAAGGTGCTAGCAGAATTAGGGCAGCTTAGTTCAGAAGAAGGACAAATTATCATTGGGGCGGCGGTACTGGATGATATTTTGGGAATTGTGGTTTTGGCAGTAGTAGCTAGCCTAGTCAAAACAGGAGAAATTCAGATCAGCAACATTATATATCTGGTAATTAGCGCAGCAGTATTTTTGATCGGCTCAATTTTGCTAGGTCGTTTGGTTAGCCCGCTGATTGTGGGTTTAGTGAATGAAATGAAGACTCGTGGAGAAGTATTGCTAACTGGTTTAGTATTCGCCTTTATCCTCTCCTACATTGCTACGGTAATTAATCTAGAAGGCATCCTAGGAGCATTTGCCGCAGGATTGATTTTAGCCGAAACCGAAAAAAGAAAAGAATTAGAAGAGCAAATCATTCCCGTTGCCGATTTCTTCGTCCCGATCTTTTTTGTCTGTGTCGGAGCCAAAACAGATTTAAGCGTACTAAATCCTACCGTAGCCAGTAACCGAGAAGGATTAATTATTGCCACATTTTTAATTTTGGTTGCTATCCTGGGTAAAGTCATTACGGGATTTACCGTCTTGGGTAATGATTCACTGAATAAATTAGCCATCGGCGTTGGCATGATTCCCAGGGGAGAGGTTGGATTAGTATTCGCTGGAGTAGGTGCAGCTAGTGGGGCTTTATCAGAGGCTACAGAAGCGGCAATTATTGTCATGGTAATTACTACTACTTTTGTCGCTCCTCCTTTGCTGCGTTTGGTGTTCCAAGAATCAGAAGAACTAGGTCAATCAGTGGACAAAGTTCAAGAATAACAACATAATTTAGGCGAAGCTGACAGCAACTAGATATCGATTACTAACATCGACTAGTTATTGTGGCATTAGCCTCAAATAATCTATGAAACTAAATTGCTTCTTCGTACGTCTCGATAGATCAAACTTCAAGAATGGGTACTATAAAGTTCTAGTGGGATTGACTGGGAATATTTTAGAGTCTGCACCATTTTGGGAGAGACTACTAATTTGGGCACTATCTGCTGGTTACTACTGGAATTTAGTTATCACCAAAACTTTTGGTCAGACTTCATTTAAGACGTTAGTTATCTATCGTGTGTGAGGAGCAATAATTGTGAGATTTCACTGGCTACTATGGGGTTTTATCGGTGGTTTTCTATTATGTTCCCCCGCCAACGCAGGGAAAATCCTCTCCTGGGAGTTTACAGCACAGGATAATAGTCTGGTCTTTAAAACTGAGGAGGGGGTTCAGCCTCAAGCGGAGTTACTCAGTAATCCGACGCGACTGGTTATCGATTTACCAGGAACGACTTTAGGTAGAGAAACTATCAAGAGACGTTATTCAGGAACAGTCAGAGGATTTCGCATCGGTCAACCAGAATCAGATACGACTAGGATTGTAGTCGAGTGGGCTCCTGGCTACAGTATTGATGCTGACAAAATCGAATTTGAGAGTGTTACTCCCAATCATTGGGAAGTAGACATACCAGAACCTAGGATATCTCGTATCGCCTCATCCAATAAGCGGGAGACTATTGAACTGCCTCAGGTAGAGCTGGAGTCATCTGCTGTCAAAGCTCCTAGAGTAATTGATTCTCCCTTTATTAAATCCACTAGGAATGGATTTTACGTTGCTATCGATGGCAATCGTAAAATAAAGATTGATTCCGTGAGGAAAGGCGATCGCATCAATTTTGTCTTAGAGGGCATCACCATTCCTCCAGAGCTAGTTGACCAGGAAGTAGCAGTCAACCAGTACGGGGTCTCTACCATTGCCTTTGAGCAGCAGGACGATGAGCGAGCAGTCATGAGTTTGGCTGTAGCACCAAATAGTCCCGATTGGCTGGCAACTTTTAGCAGGATTAAAGGGTTATTGCTAATTCCCCGAGGGGATCTACCCACGTCAAGGGTAGCGAGCAATACATCCCAAGTCCCCGCAGCGATAAGGACTGATCCTCTGCCCCCAATCAAAAGGCAGAATTTAAGCTCAATTAAACAAATTGACCTCAGAGAGCGAGATTCACAACTGCTAATCCGTGGCGATCATCAGCTATCGGCAGTAACGTCTCGCACCAGTAACGGTCTTTATCTGATTACCATTGACAATGCTGAACTAGCGGAGAACTTCCAAGGACCGCAATTGCGGGCAGGCAGCCCGATTTCGCAACTCAAGGTACGTCAGGAAAATTCGCGGGTGGTTTTAGAAATTACCACTCGCCTCAGATATCGTCTCGGGCAGCTCAACACCGTTAATCAGAGACTTATGCTGCCCATTGAGGTGGGAGTTGCCCCTTTACCCCCCAAAGAAGATCCCTTATTGCCCGCCAGATTTGCAAAAGAGCCCAAGGAAAGAGTCCCTGAGGCAGAACTGCCCGTCGTGCCGAGCGATCGCCCGAGAGTGGTTATCGATCCTGGTCATGGGGGCAAAGATCCTGGCACGATTGGGATTGGGGGAACGCGGGAGAAAGATGTGATTTTGCCGATTTCTTTGGATGTAGCGGAAATTTTACGTAAGCAAAACATAGATGTCATTCTGACCAGGAAAACCGATAATTTTATCAGTCTTGAAGGTCGTACTGACTTAGCCAACGAGGTAGATGCCGATTTATTTGTCAGCATCCACGCCAACGCCATTAACCTCAGCCGTCCCGACGTTAATGGATTGGAAACCTACTACTACAAAAGCGGTCGTCGTTTAGCGGAAATTATCCACTGGAGTATCTTAAATGGAGTTAACATTGGCAATCGAGGGATCCGCCGCGCTAGGTTTTTCGTGTTGCGCCACTCAACTATGCCAGCGGTTTTGGTCGAAGTCGGATTTTTAACTGGTGCCGTTGATGCTTCCCGTCTCAAAGACCCCAACCATCGTCGCCAAATGGCAGAAGCGATCGCTAGAGGCATCGTGCAGTATATTAAACAGAACAATCCGTGAGCATTTTTTCCAGTATTTCCGTCTTATCTAAGATTGCTCATTGATGTGGGATTAAAAAGAAGATATAACCATCTAAAAGTTAAGCATGAAAAATATACATCAGCGTATCGGTTTATTTGATAGCGGGGTTGGGGGGTTAACTGTATTGCGCGAGATGTATCGCCAGATGCCTACAGAATCACTACTTTATTTTGCCGACTCCGCGCGATTGCCCTATGGCACCAGATCTCCTGAAGAAATTCTTAAGTTTGTTCGTGAAATTTTGGACTGGATGTGTGCCCAAGATGTCAAGATGGTGATCATGGCGTGCAATACCAGCTCGGCTCTCGCTCTAGAAATCGTCAGAAAAGAATACGATGTGCCCATTTTAGGGGTAGTTCTTGCTGGGGCTAGAGCTGCGGTACAGCAGGGCGGTCAGCGTATTGGGGTCATTGCCACTGCCGCAACGGCAAACAGCCAGGCTTACCGTCAAGCAATCCAAGAAATTAAGCCTCAAACCCAGGTCTGGGAAGTTCCTTGTCCTGAATTCGTCAGTTTAATTGAGCAAAATCAGCTCCATACCCCATCAACGCGACGTATAGCTCAACAGTACCTGGCTCCTCTGCTAGAAGCGCAGATCGATACCCTAATCTATGGCTGCACCCACTATCGACATTTGCACTATTTAATCCGCGACTTCCTGCCTAACTCAGTTCGGATTATTGACCCCGCCGAGCATATTGTGGTGGCAGCGGAAACCGAATTATCTCTCCTGGGACTCCGTAATAATCAATTTTCACTGCCTACTAATTACTATGTCAGTGGCTCACCCCAGAAGTTTGCTCGTTTGTCTCAGCAGTGGTTGGGCTACTATCCTCGGGTTACTCAAGTGCAGACGTCGGCATTTTCGTCCCCGATGATCTCTAATTAATGAAGGTCGTTAAGCTTAAAGCTTAATCGTGCAGAGTGCAAAGTTTTATTAAATTAATTAAAATTATAGGTAAAACCTCTAAATTTTAGATTGAGTAATCGATTTTGCGGGACTTGAGCAAGTTAATAGTTGGTTATTAGCGGAGCTTCCCTTAAAATAAGTACAATAATATGTAAAGTTTCTTAAAAAAATAAATTATTGCCAAGCCTGGCTGAAAAATGACATCTTTTACTACTTCGTTATTAGCACCCGTTGAAAATGATCTAAGCATTATGACCGATAATCTCAAGCAGTTGATCGGTGCGCGACACCCAATTCTGGGCGCGGCTGCCGAGCATCTGTTTGATGCTGGAGGTAAGCGCATTAGACCCGCAATTGTCTTGTTAGCTTCTCGGGCAACCATGGCAGACCACCAGCTGACTCCTCGCCATCGTCGGTTAGCAGAAATCACGGAAATGATTCATACTGCGAGCCTGGTACATGATGATGTCGTTGACGAGGCAGATCTCCGTCGTAATGTTGAAACGGTTAATAATTTGTTTGGCGATCGCATAGCCGTCCTGGCGGGAGATTTTCTGTTTGCCCAGTCGTCTTGGTATCTGGCAAATTTAGATAATCTCCAGGTGGTCAAGCTATTGTCAGAAGTAATTAAAGATTTTGCTGAGGGAGAAATCATGCAAAGCATCAATCGCTTTGATATTGATGCTTCAATCGATTCTTATTTGGATAAGACTTATTATAAAACTGCTTCTTTGATGGCTAATAGCGCCAAGGCAGCGGCGGTGCTGAGTGATGCAGGACAAGAGGTAATCGATAGTCTCTACATATACGGTCGGAACCTAGGATTAGCCTTTCAAATTGTTGATGATATTTTGGACTTTACAAGTTCGAGCGAGGTTTTGGGTAAACCTGCGGGGCTAGATCTGGCTAGTGGGAAGTTAACCTCTCCCGTGTTTTATGCCCTAAAGCAGCAGCCCCATTTAAAAACTTTGATTGAAAGAGAATTCTCCGAACCCGATGACTTAGAGCAAGCGATGGAGTTAATTCTCAACAGCGATGGCATCGAGCAGTCTCGCGTGCTAGCTAAGGATCTGTCGCGAACAGCAATGCAAAATTTGAGTTGTTTACCTGCTTCTGATTCTAAGCACGCTCTCCATGAATTAACTAACTATGCCGTTAGTCGTTTATATTAGGTTGGGCTATTTTATTAAGGATCTTAAGTTAATTTTTAAGCTAATACATAAGGAGAGTACGAGCAGGTGTCATCTAAAGATCAGACTATTTTGGTTACTGGCGGTGCAGGATACATAGGTTCTCATGCGGCACTCGCTCTCAAAAATTCTGGATACGAGGTTATTATTCTCGATAACTTATCCAATGGTCATGCTGATTTAATAGAACAAATGCTCCAGCTCAAGCTAGTGATTGGAGACACTAGCGATCGCTCTTTACTGGATAAGTTATTTACTAACTATAAAATTGATGCGGTAATGCACTTTGCGGCATATATAGCCGTTGGCGAATCGGTGACAGAACCAGGAAAGTATTACCGTAACAACGTCGCCAGTACCCTCAATTTGTTGGAGGCAATGCTAGCTCACGGCATCAATAAAATTGTCTTTTCCTCTACCTGCGCTGTCTATGGAATGCCTCAAGAAATTCCTATGACTGAGAATCATCCCCACAGACCCCTCAGTCCCTATGCTGCCACTAAGGACATGGTAGAAAGAATTTTGGCTGATTTTGATACGGCATTCTCTCTTAAATCTGTAGCTTTTCGCTATTTCAATGCCTGCGGTGCCAACCCTCAAGGCTTGATTGGAGAAGACCACGATCCCGAAAGCCACCTGATTCCTTTAGCATTGCTGACGGCGCTTAAACACCGAGAAAAACTTTATATTTATGGCACTGACTATGATACCCCTGATGGTACCTGCGTCAGAGACTACATCCACGTCAATGATTTAGCCTCGGCTCATATTTTAGGTTTAGAATACTTGCTGGCAGGAGGAAAATCAGACATATTTAATCTGGGCAACGGTAATGGTTTTTCCGTCAGAGAAGTAATTGAAACTGCCCGTGAAGTAACAGGAATGGATATCCCCGCCATTGAAAGCGATCGCCGCCCTGGGGATGCTCCGATTTTAGTAGGCAGCAGTAAAAAAGTGCGCGAACTTCTGGGCTGGAATCCTCAGTATGCTGATCTCAAGGTAATTATTGACCACGCTTGGCAATGGCATCAAAAGCGTCATGGATTTGCCTCTCAGTAAGAATTTTTCAATGAGCCATGAATAGGGTCAAAAATATTTGCTTTCAACAACAGCATAAAAAAATAATGCTGCTGTCTATTAATACAGTTCTGTGTCTGTTGACCTTCGGGTGTGGTTCAAGTCAAGCCTCCCAGTGCGAGCAAATTTTCCAGATTGCCCGTCAGGTTACTGCTAGCTCTCAAAATATTGCATCTTCTGATTCGTCACAACCATTAGAGAAGAAATATTGGTTAGAAGCTGCAAGCAACTTAAACGGCGCGGCGGCTCAAGTTAGAGCACTGGAAATTGATCAAAGCCAGCTAATTGGCTATCAAAACCAGCTAGCCGCAGTTTATCAGCTCTATTCTCAAGCAACTTACGACGCGGTTAGAGCCAGAGAGAATAAAAATTTAGCTGCTTTAGAAGCTGCTCGTCGTGATGCAGTCCAGGCAGGTAAAATACAGCGCGAGCTGATTCGCAAAATTAACGCTTTTTGTTTAGCTGAGTGATGATTTAGGACTAAAAACTATTAGAGGCTCCCTCCCCTAGGGGCATTCCGTCCTTAATTCATCAGACATATTGAGAAGCCAGCAGCGTAACGTCAGGTCACTGTCTGGAGTATGTCATACTAAATCCTGTTTAAAAGGTAAAGGGTAAAAGGGGTTAAGGGTTTTCAGGTTTGCATTTAAATAAGTGTATTTTGGTAATCGGATTTAGTATCACTCAGGAACTGCTACATTTTTTTCACTTCAGTCAGTTACTTTATGCTAGGTTGACCTTAAGTGTTAATTTTTGTGAATAAACGTGAAGTTAGATATATCAGTCTGGCTCTCACCTTGCAAAATTTCGCTTTGAATGAAGTTTACCTTGATCTCAATTCGAGAAAATATTATGGCGTTTGAAATTCCTGAAGCAATCAAATCCTGGTCGCAATTTGGTCATCCTATATTTATGTGGATATTATTAGGCATGACTGTTTATGCTCTGTATTTAGGAGTCCAACAATCCCGTATCAGGAGTACTGTTGACAAGGAAACCAAGAAAAAATTAGCTAAGAAAAAATTTGGTCGCAGACATTACGAAATAGGAGCTGTGCTGCTATCCCTAATGGTTTTTGGTAATCTTGAGGGGATGGCGGTTACCTATATTAATAATGGGAAGCTGTTCTTTGGACCCCATCTACTGGCAGGTCTAGGAATGACGGCTTTGATGACTTTTTCGGTATCTCTAATTCCTTTTATGCAACGAGGGAACATTCTTGCTAGGAAAACTCATGTTTGGCTCAACGTTACGATGTTGGGCTTGTTTGGTTGGCAGGCTGTTACGGGGATGCAAATCATGCAAAGGATTATGGATCGGATGTTCGCCTAGTAGAAAATATCTATCTAAGTAGGTCGGCAGCAATAAGATGAACTAGTTAGGACTGTTTGTGGTTAGTGGTTAGTGGTTAGTCGCAATGGCTTAAACTGAATTCATATTTCTTAATTTACATCACTTTATTTTGCCCTGCTTACTTAGGGATTATTTACTTCATCTGCTGTTTCTTTTCCTGCTTCAAATCCCTAGTACTAGCGCCAGCAATTTCAGCATCCATAATGGTTTGACCAGTAGCCGCCAGATAGACATCATCAAGACTGGGGCGAGATTGCGCCAGACTAAAGGTAGGCAGCTCAACTTCCGCCAAAGACTGTTCGATCTTGCTTAATGAACTTTGACCAGATTTAACAATTAGGTTTAGAGAATTGCCCTGGACGGCATTAATAATAACTTCTTCGACGAAGGGCAATGTTGCGAGAATATTTTTTGCCTTTTCCGCCTCTTGCTCCGAAGTAAATTCTCTAATTTTGAGGGTAACGCGATCGCCGCCCAGACGATCTTTAAGTTCCGCAGGCTTTCCAGAGGCAATTACCTCACCACGGTCAATAATCGCCAGACGATCAGCGAGGGCATCAATTTCCTCTAGATAGTGGCTGGTAATTAAGACGGTTGTTCCTGCGGCGCGTAACTCCTGGAGAAACTCCCAAACCACCATGCGACTCTCAATATCCAGACCGACGGTAGGTTCATCGAGAACCAGAACTTCAGGCTGATGGAGTAATCCTGCTGCTAGATCAAGACGTTTGCGGATTCCCCCCGAATAGGTTCCCGCTTTTTGGTCGGCATACTCCTGTAGTCCTAAAACCGCTAGTAGCTGATCGATGCGCTGATTGATAGTTGATTTGGGCAAATGATAGAGTGCTGCCTGTAGCTTGAGTAATTCTCGACCCGTCAAGACCTTATCAATTGCGACTTCCTGGGCTACGTAGCCCAACCTTTGACGTACTGCTTTGGGGGAAGCGAGGGTGTCAATTCCTCCCACTTCAATTTTTCCTCCATCAGGCTTGGCTAAAGTACACAGGCAGCGAATTGTGGTGGTTTTTCCCGCGCCATTAGGTCCGAGAAGCCCAAAGATTTGTCCCTGCTCAACAGTAAAGGAAATATTTCTTACTGCTTGAACTTCTCCATAGCTTTTCTGTAAGTTTTCAATTAAAACGGCAGCAGCCATACTCTCTCTAAATTTTAATTATTAAGGTGTTGCTTGCGGTTCTCGTAGAGCCTTACTTTAATTGTAATAATCTTCTAAGGAATAAATATTAAGGGTTTGCTAAATTACTCGCCTTCATTTATCGAGCAACTTTGATTTTGAGCCAGGCAGGTATAATCAATAAATTATGATTTCTTTAAAAAACATTGATTATTGTATATGATGGTGATGGCAGAATAATAAAATTATTAATTTACTAAATTTAGGGGTTTCGACGATTGATTCCAGCAACTCTCCATCAATTAAAGGTATTTGAGACTGTGGCGCGCAATGGTAGCTTCACTCGGGCTGCGGAAGAATTATTAATCACTCAGCCAACGGTATCCAGTCAGGTAAAGCAATTAACCAAGGCGATCGGACTGCCCTTGTTTGAACAAATAGGCAAAAGTCTATATTTAACCGATGCGGGTCAAGAATTATTGGCTACCTGTCAGGATATTTTTGAAAATCTTAATAATTTTGAAATTAAAATTGCCGATCTTAAAGGCACTAAGCAGGGAAGATTGAACTTGGCAGTCATTACCACAGCGAAGTATTTTGTACCGAGATTATTGGGGTCATTTTGCCAAAATTATCCTGGGATTGATGTTGCACTTAAGGTTACTAATCATCAGGAAATTCAGCAGCGCATGTTGTCAAATAAAGACGATTTATATGTTATTAGTAATCCTGAGCAAGGTATTGAATTAACTAGTCAACCCTTTTTAAATAATCCTTTAGTTGTGGTGGCGAGAAAAGACCATCCCTTGGCGAAAAAAAGAAATCTTGAGCTTCATGAATTGAACGATCAGCCTTTTATTATGCGGGAACAGGGATCGGGAACTAGAGATTCTATTATCAAATTATTTGCTCAAAACGATATAGAGGTTAAGGTCAAGCTAGAGTTAGGAAGTAATGAGGCGATTAAGCAGGCTATTTCAGGGGGATTAGGTATCTCTATTTTGTCGGAACACTGCTTGATTTCTGAGGCAATATCGGGAGAGTTAACCGTTTTAGACTTCAAACACTTTCCTATTAAGCGTCGGTGGTACGTATCTCATCTTGCGGGGAAAAAGCTATCAGTAATTGCCGAGACATTTCTAGATTACTTGTTAGAAGAAAGTCCTAAAATGACCTTCCCTAACTCCAGTATTTTGGCGCAGCTTGTAGTTTAATTAGCGCCAGTTCGGGTTAAGAACATTGAACTGTTAGGAAAGCCATAAGCTCTAAGCCTTAAGCTTTTTGAAGGTTTATTTGGCTGTAAGTTGGATAGATTTAAGCGAATCAAGAGTTTTTTAATCGATTGCCAGCCAAGGAATAAAGCTTATCCAAAACTCACCTTAATTAGATAGATATTAATAAAATTAAATTAATTAATTAAATTAACTTATTACTTCCCCATGATGAGTAGTCAGATCGGGAATGTTTCTCGATGCTTGTTGCTAACCCTTACTACTGCAAGTTTAATTGTTGCCTGCAACCTAACATTACCAGAGTCAGGAGAAATTAACTCACCAGGTAAAGAAGCAATTGAGCGAAGCTCGGTTAATATTTATTCTTCCCGTCTTTATAATACCGATGATCTAATCTACGAGAATTTTACTGAGCAAACAGGAATTGAGGTCAATTTAATTGAGGGTCAAGCTGATGAATTGATTGAGATAATTCAAAATGAAGGAGTAACTAGCCCCGCAGATATTTTGATAACCGTTGATGCTGGGCGCTTATGGCGTGCTGCTGAGTCGGGAATGTTTGCCCCCGTAGAATCAGAAGTCTTGGAGGCGAAAATCCCTAAAAATCTACAAGATCCCGATAATCTTTGGTTTGGCTACAGTAAGATAGCTAGGGTGATTATCTATAATCAGGCGAAAGTTAATCCTCAGCAGCTTAGTAGCTACCAAGCCTTAGCTAATCCTCAATGGCAGGGTAAATTGATTATTCGTGCTGCGGATAACGTTTATAATCAGTCTTTGGTTGCGGGGATGATTGAACAACAGGGAGAAAAATTAACTGAACAGTGGATTGAAAGCTTGGTAGCTAATTTTGCTCCTTTACCCCAGGGTGAAGATACTTCGCCGATTGAAGAAGTGGCAGCGGGCAGAGCAGATCTGACTTTGGCAAATACTGATTATTTTGCTCGCTATGAAGATAATCCTGAAGTATTTGAGCAAGTTGGAGTATTTTTTCCTAATCAAGATGAGAACGGTGTCCACGTCAACATTAGCGGTGCTGGGTTGTTGAGTAATGCTCCTAATAAAGATAATGCGATCGCTTTCTTGGAATATTTAGCAAGTCCCGAAGCCCAGGAATTGTTTGCTTTTGGTAGTAATGAGTATCCCGCAGTGGAAGGGATTCCCGCCAACCCTGTGGTCATTGATTTTGGCGAATTCAAGGAAGAGCAAACTAACGTGGCATCCTATGGCAGAAATAATGCTGCTGCGGTTAAGATTATGAATCGCGCAGGATGGAAATAATCTTAACAACCTAGAAACAAGTAAATAAATGAAACGATTTCTCGGTCTAACAGCTTTAGCTGATATTCTGATTGTAGGTGGTATGATGGGGTCTTGCTTATCTGCCAGGGCAGAATCACCTTTACTGATTGTCTACCCACCTCCAGAACACGAAACTTTCGCCGAGCAAATCTTCCTGATTGGCACCTCCTCTCCCCAAGAGCCAGTCCTAGTTAATCAACAAGAAATCACTAAACGCAGTGCTTCGGGTCATTTCTCCCCCAGCTTTCCCTTAAAACTTGGCGAAAATACTTTTGTGGTGCAGCAGGGAGGAAAAGAATTAGAGCTAACCATCACTCGCCTCAGTCAGAGTCCTGAAATCCCCCAGCAGCTGGCATTTGCTCCCCAATCCCTAACCCCTGCGATAGATCTGGCACTTTTACCCGAAGAACCCGTTTGCGTGAGTGCGATCGCCCCCACAGATGCCAAAGTGACGGCACAGATCGGCAAGAGTAAAATTCTCTTAATGCCTCAGATTGATTCCGTGGTACTACCCGCTAATTCGGCGGTGCTTACTGACAGGGCAATTCCCTCAACCTCCAACAACCAGGGCTATTATCAGGGCTGCACTACCTTGAGTATTCCTGGTAATTATGGCAAGCCTGTCTTTACACTAGAAAAGAACCAGAAAACCTTAACTAAACAAGGTCAGGGGGCAATTGAGATTTTGGCACCCCAAGATATCCAGGTAGTGGAAGTAAGCGCAACCGCTGGTGTGGCAAGAACAGGAGCTAGCACGACCTATTCTCGCCTCACTCCTTTGCCTCAGGGGACTAGAGCCAGAGTCATAGGCAAGGAAGGAGAATGGCTGCACCTCGACTATGGAGGCTGGATCAAAGCGGCAGAAACCAAGCCTGTATTGGGTAATATTCCCCCCCAGTCCCTAATCAGAGGTATTGTATCGCGGCAAAGAGCAACGGCAACTGAAGTTATCTTTCCCTTAGAAAGTGCCGTTCCTGTCTCTATCAAGCAACAGGCAGACAGCATCACCCTAACCCTCCACAACGCAACTGCTCAAACTGATACCATACGCCTTGATCCCGATCCGATAATTAAACGTCTTGACTGGCAGCAGGTATCCCCAACCCAGATTGACTATACTTTTGAGCTGCACGATCAACAGCAGTGGGGTTACGATTTACGTTATCAGGATGCCAATTTGATTTTTACTCTGCGTCATCCCCCCCAAGCTTCATCCTCTGAGTTAATTACAGGCGATCGCAATCAGCCGTTGTTAAATAGGAAAATCCTCTTAGATCCAGGACATGGCGGTGCTGAAAAAGGTGCTAAAGGACCTACGGGATATCCTGAAAAAGCAATTAATCTGAAGCTGGCTAAATTAGTCGAGGCAAAATTAACCGAGTTAGGCGCAATAGTATTGCTGACTAGAGAAGATGATCGCGATCTATCCCTTAAAGATCGAGTAGATATGATTAATCGTTGGCAACCCGATCTAGCGATTTCCCTCCACTACAATGCTTTACCCGATGATGGCGATGCGGAGAACACTAGGGGTATCAGCACCTTTTGGTATCATACTCAAGCCCATGCTCCTGCAATATTTTTACATCAATATCTGATTGAGCAGCTAGGGCGTTCTGATGCGGGAACATTCTGGAATAACCTGGCATTGACTCGCCCCCATACTGCACCTGCAATTCTTCTAGAATTGGGCTTTATGATTAATCCTGAAGAGTTTGAATGGATCACCGACGAAGCTGAACAACGACGGCTAGCTAAGACCTTGGCTAATGGTATTGCCGAATGGTTTGCTAGTTTTAAATAATGTCAGTTTTGGATAAGAAAATCGATCTGTTAGGCTAGCTATTAGCTCTTAGCCTTTAGCTATTAGCTTTTCAAGATTTATTCGGCTATTAATTGGTCAGCATTAATCGGATTAAAAGTTTTCTCGATCAATAGACAAATAAGGAATTGAGCTTATCCAAAACTCACGTTAAATAATAGGAAATTAAACTAATGATTCAAACTAATAATTCATTAGATTCAGAGTTAGAGACTGAATTTTGATACTCCTGCTCTAGTTGATCAATTATTTCTAGTATTTCCCTTTCAAAACTAACCTGCGCCCGATTGGTTTTACCTCCTAGGTAAAAGTGGTTATCCTGTTCTAATGCCCAAATTTGCGAATGGGAAAAGTAGCTCATCATCACCCCTAGCATGAGCAGCGCAAAACCTGTATAGACAATGGGGACTCCTGGGTCAGCTTTAATTTGTAGTCCTGTACTGCCAATAATATCAATGAGCTTAATATTAGTGTCGGCAATTGCCACGCTTTGTCCCAAACGGATGGCACTGCTTAATTCTCCCTGTTGATTGTAGATTAGTGCCGTTCCCTGTAAATCTTTAACTAACAATGATACTCCAGAACTCATGTCGGGTTTGGTGGGAATCCAGGTTCCCCAGATATCCCCAGCCCCCAGAGTATCTAACTTAGCCAGGGGGAGTTGAAAAATGGGGCTATTGTTGAGCTGCACCTGAACGGCGGCAATTCCCCAATTGGTTTGATAAATGGTTACACCGTCATATCTCAGGGGTTTATTGACGTAAATCGTGTCTCGTTTTAACTCTGCTCCGCGATCGCCTACGATGGATAAATCAGAATAAAATTGGTCAACATTTCCTTCTGGGGTGTAGTCAATCCAAAAGCGATTTACCTTGACCGACCAGTCATCAGGGATTTGGTTAGTGCCCCAGGGTCCTAATTCAATAATGTTGCTAATTTTAAAGGTTGCTCCACCAGGAACCATTTCTTGGGCAAAAAACCCTGTAAAAATGCCCCAGATTGCCCCCCCAAGGACAATCAGCATTCCTAAATGTACGATAATGGGACCAATTCGACCAACTAGACCTTTGCGGGCGTAGAGAGTATTGTCTTGCTGCCATACCTGATAGCTTTGCTGTTGCAGCAGGGGAATTAACCTTTGAATTGAACCCTCGTCTAATTCCGTACTAAGAGCTAGTTTCTCAAACTGCTTAGGTTTCTGATAAAACTTCCAGCGATTAGCGGTTTTTAAAGCTGGTAGCTGACGGGTGAAGGTGCAGGCGGTAAGACTAGCCCCAAAAAGGATTAATAGGGATAGATACCACCAGGTACTATAAACATGGTTTAAGCCCCAGGCTAAAATAACTTTCCAGGTTAAGAAGCCATATAGTGCAGGGAATTCAGGATAATTTTGCTGATAAAAAGTTAAAGTTTCCGCCTGTTCAATTATGGTACCTGTAATACTTAAAATGGCGATCGCCAATAATAAGACAATTGCTAATCTTAAGTCGGCGATCATCGTTAAAAACCGTCGCCAGTAAAATCGTAAGTTTAATATTAAATTCATATTTATCTAGTTAATTGCGATCGCCACTTAGAATTAATAGATTGCAGGCAGACGAGATAATAGAGAATAAACGCCAAATCCCAGCAGTAAAGCCCCACTAACGGGGTTAATCCAGCCTGACCAGCGGCGTAATGCCAAAATCTTCTTGATTGAGGCGGTAAAAGTCCCCGCAATTACCAGCGGCAGTACGTAACCAACGGCATAAGCCACTAATAAACCTGCACCCAGAATTAGATCTTGAGTAGTTGCGACCCAGGTCAATAGAGTGGCTAATACAGGGGTGCTGCAAGGAGAGGCAATCAGTCCAAAGGTCAGACCCAGCAGATAAGAGCGTACTCCACGGGGTAGATCATCCCCAATCCAGTCCGTAGCCCCCAGGGAAGGGAAGCGCAGGGGCAGAATTTCCAGCAGATTTAAACCCATGGCGATCGCCACTAGGCTAACGACAATGGGTAAGCCAATGCCAATTTGACCATAAACCTTACCGATAGTAGTAGCGACAATCCCTAACGCCGCCAGAGTGGTTGCCAAGCCCAGGGCAAACCAGCTAGATTGAGCCGTAGCCTGCAATCTCCCCTCAGATTCATAGGCACCGATATAGCCTACGGTAATGGGCAACATGGACAGCATACAGGGAGTGAGGCTAGTAGCCAGCCCCGCCAAAAAAATCACCCCAATACTAACCAAACTCAAATGGTCTAGCTGAGTCGTTACCAGGCGATCGGCAAATCTTTCTAAAAAATATATTTTGGTTTGTAAAAATTCCAGCATTATTAAACTAGTCTTGATTAAAGAAAATCTATAGCCGATCCTCTAGTTTGGATCTTATCAAAAGACTCTATTATCGAAAGATAGATATTTGGCTAGAAAATTTTGATTGTTGAACATTCGTGCTATCAAGGGGGAAGAACTAACTTAAGGAATTTCTCCTACATATGTTTAATAAAGATACGTTCTTCTTGGTTTTATTGGTGTTTATCCCGATTTCCGTTGCGGCGCATTTTCTGGAATGGGGAGAGACGGTAGTTTTTATTACTGCGGCACTGGGTATTGTCCCTCTAGCTTCCTATATGGGCACCGCAACCGAGGAAATCGCCGTAGTTACAGGTCCCAATATTGGCGGGTTGTTGAATGCTACCTTTGGCAATGCTACGGAATTGATTTTGGCTTTTATTGCCCTCAAAGCTGGCTTAGTCGGGGTGGTTAAAGCAACTATTACAGGCTCTATTATCAGCAATTTGCTTTTGGTAATGGGATTTTCGATGCTTCTTGGTGGTTTACGCTTTAAAGAACAGAAATTTCAGCCGACTGTTGCTAGACTGAATGCTTCATCGATGAACCTGGCGGTAATTGCTCTCTTGTTACCCACAGCCGTGCAGTACACCTCTTCGGGGATTCAAGAACAAACCCTGCAAAATCTCTCCGTGGCAGTTGCTGGGATTTTAATTCTGGTTTATGCTCTGACGTTACTATTTTCGATGAAAACTCATGCCTATCTTTGTGATGTGGGAGAGGCTGATTTAGCAGAAGCTGAATCAGAACATGAGGTTAATTTACCTTTCTGGATATTCATTCTCCTTATAGTTACCGTGGCTGTGGCGGTAGAGTCAGAATTACTCGTCGATTCCTTAGAGGCTGCTACCGCTGATTTAGGCTTAACCAGCCTGTTTACAGGAGTAATTTTACTGCCAATCATTGGTAACGCCGCTGAACACGCCACGGCAGTTACCGTAGCTATGAAGGATAAGATGGATCTTTCAGTGTCCGTCGCTGTGGGTTCAAGTATGCAGATTGCCCTGTTTGTCGCCCCTGTTTTGGTCATAGCAGGCTGGATTATTGGGCAACCAATGGATCTCAACTTTAATCCCTTTGAGTTAGTGTCGGTGGCAGTGGCAGTATTGATTGCCAACTCCATTAGTTCCGATGGGGAATCAAACTGGCTGGAGGGTAGTTTACTCCTGGCAACCTATGCCGTAGTGGCGATCGCTTTTTTCTTCCATCCTGTGGTGGAAGGCATGATTTAATAGCGACTCAATAGCAAATTGAGCAATTACCATGGGGTAATCCGTAAATTACCCCGTCTAATTACACTCCAACTACCTGAGCCCGCTTATAGGCTTCGTCTAAGACTTCTGATAGGGTGGGATGAGTATGAATATTAAAAGACAGATCTTTGACCGATTCTCGTTTGGCGATCGCATTAGCCGCTTCCTGAATCAAATCCGAGGCGTGAATCCCAATAATATGTGCCCCCAATAATTCTCCCGTGTCCTGACGGTAAATAATTTTAGCAACTCCCTCAGTTTCTCCCTCCGCCAGGGCTTTGGAATTGCCCTTATAGAAGGATTTAACCGTAGCTACTTTATAGCCTGACTCTTCCCCCAACTCCTTGGCTTGAGCTTCCGTTAGCCCCACATAGCTGATTTCAGGATGGGTAAATGCGGCAGCAGGAATTGAGCGGTAGTCTACTTCCTTACTGGCACCACAGATATTTTCAATGGCAATTACTCCCTGTCCTGATGCTGCATGTGCCAGCATCATTTTACCCGTAGCGTCTCCTACTGCCCAAAGATGAGGCACTGGTTTGCCATCCCTTAATACCTGCATTTTATCGTTCACGGGAATAAACCCACGGCGATCAACTTCAATCGCTAAGGTTTCTAAACCGAGACTTTTGGTAGCGGGAATCCTTCCTGTAGCAACTAAACAAGCATCCACCTCCAAGACTTCTACTACTTCCTTAGTTTTAGCGTCAGTCAATTCAATGGTCACAGGTGCCCCTGGAGTAATTTTAGTGGCAAACACTCCCTTGTAGGTTTCAATATCTCGTCTATCAAGAAGAACTTTTTTAGCAATTTTAGCAATATCAGGGTCAAACCCTGGCATTAAAGTATCCAAAGCCTCAATCATGGTAACTTCACAACCTAGGGCGGTATAAACATCGGAAAATTCCAAGCCAATATAGCCGCTACCAATAATTGCAATCCAGTCTGGCAGAGATTCTAATTTAACCGCGTTATCGCTCGTAAAAACAGTTTTGCCATCAATTTCAATGCCCTTGGGCACAAAAGGAATCGAGCCAGGACAAAGCATGATTTCCCGCGCCGTGTAGGTTTTGCTGCCAGCATCACTCTTAACCTTAACCTTCTGGGTGCCTGCTAATTCTCCCCAACCACGAATAATATCTACCTTGAGGCGCTTTAGGCTATTAGTTAAATCTCCCTGGATCTTATTAACTAGATTCGTGGCATGATCGGCGATCGCACTACGCTCAAATGCCACTCCTCCCAGCTGAATCCCCAAATCGCCGAGGTGATGGGCATCTCCTAGTTCTCGCACTTTTCCTGACGCTGCCAATAACGCCTTTGAAGGAATACAGCCACGGTTAACACAGGTTCCCCCCATGTCTTCCGCTTCAATAATGGCAGTTTTCAAGCCACTTTTTACCGCATGAAGGGCTGCACCATGTCCGCCAACCCCCGCACCGATAATGATTAAATCGTAATCGAAATCACTCATGATTATTTCTGACATAATTGCTCCAGCTTTTTATTGTAGAGTTTAACTGGAGCATGAGGGGAGTTTAAGCAGTCGAGGAGATTTACCTTGATTAAGTGAGGCGGCAACTCATAAATATCTATGCCGATTTTATATTTATTGTTGTGTTCAGTTACTTTCTCTCGTGTAAAATTATCCTGGGGAATAAAATACTCTAAACGTTGCTAAAAATTGTATCCATAACAGACAAATTCTGGGAGAGAGCCAATTTATGTTGAACTATATCTTACAGAAGCAATAGCAGTCTTGCATTTATAGTTTTGGGGTGTTAACCGAGTCTTTGACTATGTTAAGTGACCTATTTTGATGCTAAATGGCTTACAGTCTAATCTCATTAAATCTTAAATTTATCATAACATCATCTTGTTTTGATACTTTTACTTTAAGACTAATCAACAATTAAATCTGTTATAATCATAGTAATTAATAGGCAGAAAGAACTGTTTTTAGGTCAAATCAAACTCGGTAAATATCTGGAACTTTAAGAAAACTTATAGTTGAATAAAATATAACTATTTATTAATGTAACTCTGATTAAATTACTGCCTATTTCAGTAATTCTAACAGTAGCTTACCAATAGACAGCAGAATAAAGTATCAGGGTCATGCCTAGATTAAATAGGGTTTTAGCGAAGAGAGGAGAGTCGGTTTTGGCATCAAATAGTGATTAGGATGGTCTAGGATTGCAGTGACAAAATTTATAATTAATTAATATAGCTAAAACAAAGATTAGATGAAGTTGTAGATGATAGCAGAAATTCATGAAATAATAAAGACAGTAATAACAGATTTTTTGTCTGTTATTACTATCAACTCGGTAATATAGTTGATAGAAGCACACAGCATAGCTTGTGCTTCTTTTTCTTATGCTAAATTTTTATCAATTACGCTCTTGATTTATTTCAACTACAATTGTTAAAACTCTAAATTTACTCTTCAAGAACGCAAAATTGGAATTTAGCCCTGGTTATGCCAAGCAGGCTTAACTTCACTAAGTTTAGGAATACTCTTGATCTAGATTATTAATATAAACTTAAAAATTCAATAGTATTTTTGTCAATAGTTATAATTACGTAGCAAATCTATACTTCACATACATAGTCCAAGATTGTCTTACAGTTTGAGGACAATCATAGACTCCACAGAACATTGCCGAAAGAAGTCATTATCGATTGAATGCAGTACCTAAATTGGGCAGCTTTTATCGAATAATAATCATGTTAATTTCTGCTATCGATAATTCGCTGTAATAAAAGCCTGATTAAGTAAAAATTTCTAGTTTTCTAAAATGATCTAATTTTTAAAGATGGAATAATAAAACTCCATCGATTAGTATAATTAACCATAATTATCCAATGTCAAGCTTTTGCTCCAGATCTAATATTTCTGGTAATTAATAATCAAATTATGGATTCTCCTATCGAGCGAGTTCGTCTTTCCCAGACCGCTGAAGAGCAACTTATTAAACTAAAGCGTAATACTAAAATCAAACAGTGGAATATTCTGTGTCGCTGGGCTTTGTGCCGTTCCCTTGCAGAACCGAGCATTCCTTCCCCTGTGCCAATTAAGACCGATAGTAAGGTGGAAATTGCCTGGAGTGTCTTTGGAGGAGCGATCGCCGATATTTTATTGATTGCCCTGAAACAAAGATGTTACCAAGATGGCTTAGGAACAGATAACGATACCCTGAAACGACAATTTACGCTGCACCTCCATCGTGGCATCGGCTATCTAGCTGGGGATACTACAATCAAGCAAATTGAGAATTTACTGATTATCGATTAGGCAGCCAGGTAGAATAGTCATAATATAAGGGTTGAATTGATGATCTATCATCAGGAGCAGGGAGATAGTCGAGATAATAGAAATGCCAAATTATAGCGTTTCTCGGACTTGTGAGGTACACCTCGGTTTCCAAAAAGCCATTAGCCATTAGCCTTTAGCTGTTAGCTTCAAACTATAGCTATTATTCCTTTAACTAAGATTTGTAATTTGTGCCTCATGACTATGAGAACTGCTATGTATGATCTGATATTTAAAACGAATTCAGCGGGACTGTTGATTCTCTGGAAAATAGTTAGCCGCCATACTTTTGAGTAAGTTGAGCTAATAGTATTTCAACTGTATATGGCAGAGTATGGGATTAGAGATCTCGACACCCTGTTTCACTTAGCGGTAACCAAGTTGCTAGAAAAAGGTTACCTAGATAATTAGAGCAAGTTTAATTATTTGGTTTTATCAATTAGTATCAGACTTCTGCCATGGGTGTAGCCTGGTGGCGCATCGTCTACAGAATAAAGCATCAGGTTCATGACGAGCTAAACCACAGTTAGTACATTCCTGTTTTACTAAATTTGAGGATTTAACCACCTGTCCAATTAATTCACTTAACTGCCAGGGAATAAACAAAACTCCTGTAAAAATCATCAATACCGTCATTACTCTACCTGCGGTGGAAAGGGGTGTAACGTCACCATAACCAACCGTTGTCATGGTAACCACCACGAAATAAAACGCATCAAAAAAATCTTTCAGGCGATCGCCATTAATTTGATACTCTACCTGATAAATTAATCCAGCATAAACAAAAATTAGGGTAAATAAAGTTAGGAAGATCCGAATAAAAACCACTGCATCTTCATTCACTAAAGATAATAGCTGCTTTTCCGTCTGCCAAAATCTGATAATCCTTAAAATCCTTAGCCAGGGAAACATGAGCACTAACTGAAGATCAAGCCAGCCTAAAAATAACGGTAAGATTGCGATTAAATCGATTAATCCAAACCAGCTAAAGACAAACTTTGCCGAATTTTCTGCTGACCAACACCGTAGGCAATATTCAACGGCAAACACCAGCAAGATTACCAGATCAACTCTGCCTAAAATGGATTGTAATTGCGGAGCAAGAGGATAAGTCTGAAGAACAACTGTAGCAGCAGACAACAGGATCAAGGTCAGAATTGCCAAATTCAACCCTAAGCCTAATTTGGTTCTGGTATCTGCAAAATAGAAAGCTACTGTCTCCTTGAGAGATAATCTCGAAGGAATTACTAAGTCTGCCATAGTTAAATTTAAATTTTACTGTGACTAGGGAAGTAACAGAACCTGATTTAAAATAACGCCAGTTTGGGATCAGAATACTGATCGGTTGGTATGGCTATAAGTCTTTTAATGATTTATTCAACCATAAATTGAATGGCTGATATCAAATCAAGAATTTTTGAAATCAATTGATAGTGAAAAGATTTAGATGATGAACAACTGTCGTTATTTACGGTCCATTGATTTCAATCTTACAACTCAACATAAAAATTGTTATGAGTTAAAGCAAGACCACTGTTGAGACTGACAACCTTAACCTGTTTACTTTCACCCGTTCCATCGCTATCGTAAGACAGATCGCTACTACCTGGGTCATAAATCAAACGATGCTCATTGCTCGTTGCAGCATCACCAATAGTATTTAGTATAACTGTTATATGAGTGTAAGAATTGCCGTGATCTCATTTAAAAGCGATCGCCCGAATTAGAACAGGCGATCGCACTTCACGGATAAACAATAATCGAGCTAACTATTAGCCAAAGGCAAAGCTATCAGCACTTAAGCTAGCGCTATCAACGCCGATTAGGGTAGCTAATTCAGTGTCGCTGGTAGAAATCAAAACATTATCATCAATCTGAGTTAGGGAGAGGTCATCGAAACCAATACCTAAGCCAGCAATACCAATGACATCTTCCCCAGCAGTAAAGTCATCAATGGTGTTAATACTCTCAGGGAATTCTGCCGTAGCAATCCAGAACTGATCCGCACCCGCACCGCCAGTAATTAGGTTGTCACCGCCAGCCAGAGTAAAGAAGAGGTCGTCTCCTGCCTGACCTAAAATGCGATCGCCTTCTCCCAGGATGAAAATATCGTCACCAGCACCACCATAGAAGCGATTACCGCCAGCGCTTGCAGTGGCATCAATTAAATCATCGCTGTCCCCAGTAAATACGAGCTGAGAACTGCCAGAGATTTCAATTATGTCGCTTTCAATTGAGCCAAATAAGGGCACAAATTCGGGTTCTGCTGGATCATCACCACCATCTCCAGGATCGCCAACTGAAGAAAGAACACTATCCTCACGGAAAGCCAGATTTTGGATGCGGGTATCTTCCTCCTTGGGAGTATCGGCAATGTCAAAAGGAGTTTCGCTAAAGTTCTCCGCCAGAAATTCTGCAAAGACATCCTGTTCAGTACCATCGGGGGCAAAGGTGGCGACTCCAGTAGGTTCTGCATCTTCAACGATTAAATCAACTCGTTCCGTATCGGGGAAGGGGAAATCATCACCGCCATTAGCCAAAAAGTCGAGAGTTACGGTGCGGAAAGTGCGGCTAGGATCGCCTATCACCTCGCCATTTTCTACTACCACGTCGGTAACATTGCCTGCTTCGTCTACCGTTGCCAGGGAAACCACTCGTTCTCCTGGAGGTAGGCTGGCATCAAAGCTAAATGCCATTCCTGCCACTTGGGGGAATCTTCCTGGTTCAGCACCAGGTTCTGATTCGGAAAGACCATTCTCAATTAAAGCCAGCAGTTCTTCAGCGGTGACGGTAACCAGGGTAAGACCGTTGTTAAAGCTAAGAGTATTGGCAATATCGAGCTGAGAAATTTCTCCCACCTCGGTGCCTGCAACTTCGTTAGCGGGAGGGGGCAAAAATTCTACATCAGTAGAGCTTGTAGAACCCGCAGGAGTTACGATTTCCCCAATGCTGTCGCGAATACCGCCACCGTTACGGATGGAAATAGTTACTTCGGGGTCGATGGACTGGGCAAAGGCTAAGTTAGCATCCGCCGCTAGGTTACCAAAGTTAGTTTCCTCAGAGCGAATATCTACTCGCTGACCGTTGAGGAATACATCGGTGCTGCCAAAGGTATTACCTCCCTGTTCAGCAATTACCGCTGCGATCGCATCAGTAACTTCTACTACTTTGGGATTAGGAGTGCCGCCCACTGCTGCAACCCCTGCTTCATCGGTGGCAAAGGCTCCACTAATTTCGGGGTCGATGCTTTCGGGAATAATTACTCCATTTTCGTCAAAGTCAACTACCAACCGTCCCACGTAACGATAGTTGCCATCGGTATTAACTATAGCGATGGGGTTACCGTCTGCCGCAGTATTGAGGATCGGATAAGGTCCCGCAGATTCATCACCCGCCCGTAGCGCGTCGGTTTCATCGGTAAGAATGGTATTAGAGCCACCAGCGACAATAATATCTACATCGGTGAGTAATTCTGAAAGCTGTTCCTCAATGGAAATTAGCTGCATGTGTGCCAGCAGAATTACCTTGTTAAGTTTGGGGTTAGCCGCTAGGAGAGAATCTACCGATTCCTGAATCTCTGCCGCTAGTGCTGCAATGTCATCGGGGTTATTGGAATCAAACTCGATGGGGCTGATAGTAACGTCTGTGGGGGAAGAAATTGCCTCTAGGGTGGGGGTAGTTGCCCCAACCACGCCAATTTGTTCTCCGTTAACGGTAATAATGGTGTTGCCAGCAATGCTGTTGGGAATTTCGCTAGCTTCTAGTCCATCTTCTACTACGAACCCTGCTAAATTATCATCGCCGCTAAAGTCGAGGTTGGCGCTAAGGTAGGGGAAGAGAGTACCAGGGAAGCCGTCCTCTTCATCAGGCTCGATCAGATCTTCAATTTCCCCAGTACCCAAATCGAATTCATGGTTGCCAAAGGCGATCGCCTGAAACCCTAATTCATTTTGAATGAGAATATCTCCTCGACCAAAGTCCCCAAAGGCATCATCACCTGCGGCAAAGAAGGGGCTGGGGATATAGGCATCACCAGAAGACAGGGTTAAAGTATTGGCAAAGCCAGGTTCTCCGTCGCCGTCTAGATCTTCGGCACGCAAAGCATCTAATACCGCGCTGAAGTTAGGGGCATCTACCAGAGCATCAAGACCTCCTTCTTGGTCGGAAGCGTGCAATAACTGTAAAGTAAAGGTTCCATCCCCATCTGTACCATCATCAACCAAAGCATCAGCATTAATCTCAAAAATCGATGTGGTGCCGCTAACTTCATTCGCCACGGCTAGCAGGGGAACCCCGTTAGGACTATCCTCAGCGGAGATGAAGGCTAAACCCTCTGGTGCGATATTAACTGCATCCCCAGTTTCTGGATCGAGAGGGTTGATATATTCCACAAATTTGGACTCAGCAGGAACCGTAACGTCATAAACCATGATGCCGCCCGTTCTTTCCAAGCCAATAAAGGCAAAAGTCCGTCCTGCAACTTCTCCTACTACGATTCCTTCTGGTTCGGGTCCACTGTCGTTACTTCTTGCATCAAAAGACTCTACGTCACCATTAGAATTAAAAATTCCTGGCACTAATTCCGCAGTAATCTGCTCAAAGTCAGAGCCGCTATCGAATACGATGTTGCCGTCGCTGTCTCGGATCGAAAATGAACGACTGCCGTAGGCAAATAATTGATCAAAATCCCCATCGCCATCGAGGTCACCGTCAATAGAAGAAACTTCTAGGTTGCCAATTTCTTCTGGGGTCTGTAATTCAGCCGCATTGGGAAATGCCTCAGGGTCGAGTTCAATATCAACTACGTCAACTTCCTCATCACGGGAGTCTCCCTCGTTAGCAGTGACAATGAAGGTTTCGCCGTCCACCTCATAACTATCAATGCTATCTGGTTGAAATAAGCCAAATACTGGCTGATCGACAATGTTAATCCCATCAACATCACTGGCATCGAGGACATCAAAATCAAGTGCCCCTAATGGCTGGAGTTCCACTACCTCACTGCTTTCTAGGTCAACAACGGCGATCGCATTATTTTCCTGAAGCGCCACAAATGCCGTACTGCTATCACCACTGACGGTAATAAATTCGGGTTCCACATCTTCGGAGACAGAAACGTCAGGGAAAATTCTAATTCCCGCCGCGCGTAATTCCTCCTCTTGTCCATCAAAAGCCGTAAAGTCGGCGATCGCCACAGTGGCACTCTCTAACCCTTCAGCAATGTCAATTATGCCAACCGAACCTTTGGGATTAATACTCGGATCATCTTCATCCGCTTCCCCTTCATTGGCTACTAAAACCTTGGTGCCATCAGGGGTAAAGGTTAGCTGATCGGGTAAAGCACCCACCGTAACTTGATTCAGCAGATTCCCGTCACTATCAAAAAACACTACTGAACCAGGTTCAGTCGCGGGGTCACTTTCAACTGCTGCTGCAATAATGCCATTGTTTGCCGCGACGCTATTGATACCATCGCCAAAAGCAGTAATGTCAATGGTGAAAGCCAAGGTGGGATTGCTCGGATCGCTCAAATCCAAAACATCAATCGTATCATTAGCCCCATTAGTCACAAAAAGACGCTGAGATAAAGCATCGTATGCAGGAATTTCTGCTGCACCATCATCAAAAATCCCAGTATCAAACAGACCAATGGGAATTAATTCAATAGAATCATTCATGTAAGTTGGAGATAGAAAACTAAATAATTAATTTGAAACTTATTCTGCCTACAGATCGAGATCTAAAAATTGAGCATAAAAACTCTGTCAACTGAATAGATGATGCATATTGCTCTATTAAGTCGTTTTTAGCCTATTTTCTATTGAGCTTTTACCAACATCAGCAACAAGGTAGCTGATACATTTTCTTTGTATTTTTTAGGTATAAGAAACTCTCGAACTTGTAATCAGTCCGTTTATTAGCATCTCAGACATAAGTAAATTAAAGTTAAATTATTGGTTAAGAAAAGATTAGGTTTCTGACGTAAATGCATTGCATAGAGCTTGGAAAATATAAGTTCGCCAAGTGATGAAAATTATTTACTCAACTTGTGCTTCAAGATACCAAGCATTTATACCCAAGAAACATGTATAGCATTACAGGTATAGATTAAGAAATTATTTGATATAGCGACACAGACTTATATTAAAGTACTGAAATAATATTTGATTTTATTCCCTGTTTATAATCTGATGCCCTGCGATCGCCTGTTTTTCAATTCCTGTCAATTTAACGTCGGGCGATCGCAATATATTATATTAAACCCTCTGTTGTTTATTTTATTCTTTGGTAAACTTTGGTTTCTCTGGCAATTTAAATCCTAGATAAGTACTTGCGCTGATTCCTTGTAAGGTCAATAAAGTTGAATCAAATTCTGGAAATTGCAAATTTTTAATTACTTCCAATAAGAATATAACACCAAGTATCAATGACCAGACTAAGATTTGAAAGCGGTGAAAACTTATCCCATTACTTGTGGAGATTATATCTTTGAACAATCCCGAAGAGCGTGGAATTTTTTATTTTTGAGAAACAAAATATTAGAGTCTCAATAATATTTAAAGATTAATTGCTTAAGAACAGGAAGTAAGAGCAGCCGCACATTGCTCATCAGGCTCAAGCCATCCTTGGGTATCTTTTTGTTTAATTAAAACCCATTCTCCTGAACAGCTTAGCATTGTTACTGCGGTGGCAGAATCAACTCTAGCGATCGGAGGATTTTCCTTACTAGGTTCAGAATACAAAGGGACACTATCTGTACCATACCCACGAGTATTTAGACCAAGAAGAGATGCATAAACCCAGCCTTTCCCACTAAACTCTACTCTCTGTAATTCAGGATCTATAGGAGATACTGAAAGCCAATTATCTTGATGATTAGAAACATTCACCTCTGTATATAAGGGTAAAGTACCGATAATCTGCCCCTTTGAATTAGGCTGTTGGCGAACATTAAGACCTTGAGGATCAGTATCAATTACATAAGCCTTAGTTTGGCATACTTGTGCAACTGCTTTCGGTTGACATCCAGCTAGTGCCAGTGAACTACTCAAGAAACAAACCAATCCAGTAATCGAAGGAATAATTTTAATATTTAAAGCTTGATTCATAGTATCTACCAAATTATGCAATATATAGATTAACTCTTCCACAAGCTAGATGTAAGTCAAAATAAAGTCACAGAGGATAAGAAATATTAATTAAGCTCTAGCGTTTCTCGGACTTATGAGGTGTACTTCGGTTTCCAAAAAGCCATTAGCCATTAGCTGTTCGCTTTAAACTATAGCTATTATTCCTTTAACTAAGATTTGTAATTTGTACCTCATGACTATGAGAACTGCTATATTGCCACTAAATATTTACAGTCTTATACTAGTTAACTTTATTTATAACGACCTACTTGTTAAATATTTAAAGTCAAGAAAATGGAAATTTTTGTACTAGGTCATCTCCTGGGATAATAGTTGTGTAAAAAAGGTAGTTTTTATTTCTCTGATAACGTCGGTCTTGCTTAATCATTGCCATAAAATCCCTATGACCTTGACGAGTACGCCCCACCAAGCAGCCAGCACTAGCTATGCTAATAGATTTACGATGAAAATCATAGCCATAGTGCTGATTAATCGCAAAGTTGTTGTTAGTATCTCTTCTATCACCAGTGCGGATCATATCTTTATTTAAATCTCTACACACTGTAATATTACCTCTTTGAACAAGCGCTTCATGAGGTTCCGCATTACCATGAATTCCTACCTGCCAAGCTTTATACTGACCAAACTCAATTCTAGCTGCACCATGTCTTCTTGCATATGAACTTATGGGATTATTAGTGTAATGTCTTCCAGGTTCAGTTGTCGCTTCCCATTTCCCGATAATTTTAGGTTTTCCCTGGTCAAACTCTATGACAAGTCTTAAGTCGTTAAATTCGTCTGGCGCATCTGAATTTAATTTGAAATTGGGATCCATTCCCTCAATATAAACAATATTAAATTCTTGAGATTTAAGAGAGATATAATAATCCATTAATTTACTATATTTAATAATACAGCTCGCAGGAGAATTATCTAATGCATCAATATCAACCTGGGGAGTTAAACGAGGATCATCTGGAGTAGTTTCAATTAATAACTTTGCTGTCTTTGGTCCTAAAAATCCTGGTTCTCCAGTATTAGGATCATTTAAACCCATTAGCCTTTGGAATTCCAAAAGTGCACTGGTCGAAATAGTCCAGAACTTTCCATCAGCAGGAGGATCGAGTAATTGAAGCCAGATTAAAACTTTTTGAACGTGTTTTGCTAGCTCTTTATCTTCGTTAATTGCTTCTGGTGAATATTCTAACTTTGCTCTAAAGAATTCATACAAATCCATAATTATGCT
Source organism: Cyanobacteria bacterium J06621_8 (assembly GCA_038524995.1). Lineage (GTDB taxonomy): Bacteria > Cyanobacteriota > Cyanobacteriia > Cyanobacteriales > Xenococcaceae > Waterburya. Next base: position 45,289 of record JBCBIE010000006.1, on the reverse strand, counting down.
CCGTGCAATCTAATGTTTGTTGTTGTTGAATAAAGCTGTAAAAAAATTTAGTTAAGCTTTTAGTTAAACTTTTAAAACTAGCTTGGCTCGCTTTAGAAATTTTCTACGATCTTCTAAACCGTTAAACCCGCCATTAATACTTTTGGTTACTTTTCTAAGATCGTCTTGATCCGCCCATTGATTGATATTGTTTCTGTCCCAATACCATCCTGCGGCAAGTACTGCATAAGGAGTGGTTTCAACTAAATTAGGCTGAGATACAAAATCAACATTAAAGTCTGTTCCAATTTCGTCGGTAAGCTTTTTGTAATTATATTTACCTGTTAGTTGAATTAAGCCTCGACCTCTGTATTTAAAACCATCACCTTTATCTCTATTCCCCAGTTCTCTAGCCTTGCTAAAAGGAGGTTCATAGCTTTTTTGTTGAGCTGTTGGTCCCCATAGTTCCCTTAGCCACTTAAAACCACCGCTTTCATGCATTACCTGGGCTAGAAAATGAGCCATTCTCAAATTGGTATTAATCTGATATTTTTCAAAGGTTGCATTAACTCCAGGGGTAAAAGCTTCAATTCTATTTTTGACTGTATTTGTTCCAGCAATCTGTAACAATTGCTGAGAATTAATAAATTTCTGAGCAGATAATGTTGAGTCAACTCCAATATCTATCGGATCAGGTTCAGAAGTGCGAATTATAAATAAACTTACATAGGGTTGAACATCATTTGGTCTTTCTGAAAGATCCGATAGAGTGCGGATATAACCATCTATTTCCTCATCAACCTTGGCAATCTCAGGCAAATTTTCTACTAATTCTTGAAGTCGATCTGCGGCTACATCACGATATTGATCTAAAGATGAACCTGAACCATATAAACCTTCATAGGGAAGAGAATTATCAGGTCTAGCAGGTAAATTAGAAAGAATTCTAATATAGCGATCGACAAAATAATCTGCTTCATGGGGAGTTTCTGGTAACTGGATTAACAGTTGTTCCAGCCTATCTAAAGCAAGTCTTCGGTAAGATTGCAGTTCTTTAATATCCATAGAATATTCGCTCAACCTCAAATTCCAATCAGAAACGTAATAAAACGGGGAATTGCTCTAATTAAGGTTTGAGTTTCTGCCGCCTCTTCTATTTCTCGACGAATTTCTTGCATAGCTGTAACGTCTTCATCTGTACAAATTACCCCCTCTTCAAGTAACTCTAAACGCGTCATTGAATAAGTGGAAAAAGCGGCATCACGGGATTTCTTAAGCTTCTTTTTCTCATTAAAATTTGCCAATCTATACTGGATATCAATGTAAGTTACAGCAGATGCTGCCTCATCAAGAACAATTGAATCATTATCCATGATTTATTTCCTCATCTTATATAGTTTGAAAATTATTATTTACCTAGGGTGACCTTAAAATTTTTTCAATCTGTGGCTGCTATTAGGGTATTTAATTCCCCAATAATTTGATTGTCATCTCTGAGGTCTAACCACTGAGTAGCTTGTCCAATATCTGGTTCGAGGTTATCCTGAGATACAGATGGTTCATTGCGACTTTTAACTGCTATTTCCACTTCCCTTAATATAGTCTCAGCAGATGCTCCTAATATTTCATCTTCTTTAATTTGAGCGATTAAATTCGATGACTGTAGCTTTAAGGCACTGAAATCTTTACTAGCGATCGAGCCAACAGTATCGAAAATACCTGAAATTATAGTGTTTATAATATCTAGGTCAAGTCGATCATAATCTTCAATAAGCTCTCCTAATTCCTTACCCATTACTGATGCCTGTAAGCATTGCTTGACTGTTCCATCCTTAAGCTCTTCTTCTTGAACTTTTACCTGTTGCCACTGAGTTAATAGATCAATAGTAGCACTTCTAATTTCTTGCTTTTCATCAGCAGAAACGCCACTTTGATAACGATTTTTTAAGATTGTTAAATTAGCAGCAATATCAGAACGGTATTGTAATAATATTGGAGGATTATCACTAATAATCTGAGTGAATCCTGCCATTTGAATTGTTAAATTACCTGCATGTTTAGCAGATTTTTCAACTGATTCCGCTGCGAGAAAACTGCCTTGCTCTAAATCATTATAAATATTCGAAAAGGATGCATATTGAACGCTAAGTTTATCAATAAATTCTTGCCACTTCTCTCCTGTTGATATATTAACTGAGTAAGGATCAAGAGCAAGAGCGATTTCTTCTGAATCAAGAATTGTACTATCGGAAGATAGAATATTCTTGATAAACTCCTCTTCAATTTCTTTGGAAGTCCTTGGAGGTGCTTCTAGCTCTTTCTGATGCATCGTGTTAATGGCATCAATACAGGCGATAGATTCAGCTTGAAATTGTACTGCTCCTAAACGCAATGCTTTAGCTTTTTCAGGAGTACAACCACTGAGAGCCATACCAGCTAATAACAAAGGTAAATATATCGGTTTATAAAATAAATTAAATAAATTTTTTTTTGTCATTATTGTTTATTTTGTAAAATTATATCGAAATAAAATTAAAAAGTTGAACTGTAAATCGTTTTAATTGCGTAAGACACAATTAACTTGTATGTAATATGCTTTTAACAGGACAAAGCTTATGAGATCCTTGTTAAACAGTGAGTTCATTGATTTTACTAAAACTCTTAATATGTAAGGATTCTAGAAATTCTCATCAATTTCTTGTCCTATAATCAAGTAGAATACATATTACGATACATTGTCGTAGGATAAAAATCCTATTTGTAAGCAGATCGTTACATATCTTTAATTGGTACATCTAGACAGTATGTTTGGGCGGATAATCTCAACATCAGCTTGTTTTAAGCAAAAGTAACTGTTGGACTTTTGCATTACAGTACTTTCCAGAAAAAAAGTTGATTATAAAGGCAAGAAACTCTAAGGAAGTTTTTTCTCCTAAAGCACATGTGAGTCAGATTCAGATTCATGACTTATAATTTTATTTGCAGATTACAAACACAGGTTGCCCAAGTTACATTCAAATCAAAATAAAAGTAAATATTGAGATAAGTATTGTTTTGAGTCTAAATCAGCTATTAATAACTCAAAAGTTATTGGGTTAAACTCCTCATTTTTAACTGTTTATTAACAAGAAATAATTGTAAATTTAAGTTTTTGATTACGGTCTCTTAATCTAGTCATGGAATTCTAAGTAATTGGAAGCGTAAATTTATGGAACTTAAGTGAATTTTTTTGAGTTCAAGCTTTCAGTGATAGCGAGTTGATCTTACACATCAGACTTACACCAGACTTACATAAGTTTCACACACAAATTACTTAGATCATGACAAATAAATTAGCTGGTTTTGCTTCATTACCAGCGGATACTTTTGCGGATGGTCCTGCCGCAGGAGGGAATGATGGGGAGGGGAATCCCATCGATGCCAATGGCAGGACGGGACCTTTTGTAGGTCAACCAGTGCAGGGCTTTAGCGGAGTTCAATTTGCCCCTGATAATCCAGGCTCCTTTTGGTTTTTATCAGATAATGGTTTTGGCTCTCAAGGCAATAGTGCCGACTACCTGCTGCGCATCTATCAAGTAGACCCTAGTTTTGCGGGAATAGAAGCAGGAGACACTAGCGTTACCGTCGAAGGTTTTATTCAGCTATCTGACCCTGACAATCTGCTAGATTTTGGGATTGTTAATGAGGATAGTGAAGCAAGACTGCTGACAGGTGCCGATTTTGATATTGAATCCTTTGTCATTGATGCCAAGGGAGATATCTGGATTGGGGAGGAGTTTGGTCCTTTCCTACTGCATTTCGATTCTGAGGGGAAATTGCTGGAAGCCCCAATATCGACCCCAAATATTACTAGTTTAGCCACTCTAGAAGGGCAAGATCCTTTAGTGATTGGGCATCGTGGTGCCAGTGGTCTGTTACCCGAGCATACTTTAGAAGCTTACCGTGTGGCGATCGCTCAAGGGGCAGATTTTATTGAGCCTGACCTGGTAACTACTAAAGATGGAGTCTTAATTGCTCGTCATGAGCCAATTTTAGATGATACTACTAACGTTGCCGAGGTCTTTGGTGAAGACAGGATGTCTACCAAGATTCTCGATGGTGAAGAGATCACGGCATATTTTGCTGAAGATTTTACCTTAGAGGAAATCAAGCAGTTGCGGGCAGTGCAGTCCCGTGATTTTCGCGCCCCTGACTTTGATGGGGCATTTGAGATTCCTACTCTGGAGGAAGTTATTGAGCTAGTCCAAGAGGCAGAAGCCGAAACAGGGGTTCAGGTAGGAATCTATCCTGAAACAAAGCATCCCACCTTTTTTGATGACCAGGGTTTATCTTTAGAAGAACCTTTAGTCCAAACTTTAATCGATACTGGGTTTACCGACCCTAATAGAATTTTTATTCAATCTTTTGAGGTCAGTAATTTAATTGAGTTAAGTGAAACTCTGGCAGCAGCAGGATTGGGCGATATTCCCCTGGTACAGCTATTTGGCGATACTGCTGGGGACTTTATTAATGATGGTGGTGGTGGTTTTTCAGTTCCCTTTGATTTTGTGGCTAACTTCGGTAGTGTCGAATTTACCGAAGACCACGCCGTTGCTACCTACGGAACAGAATTACTCACTGCTTTGGGAATCATTGGTGCAGACGGTAGCTACAATCCAGAAGTGGGACAAAGCATCACCTATGGTGAGTTTGCTAACCCTGAAGTTATAGCAATCATCAGCAGCTACGCGGGGGGTTTGGGTCCTTGGAAGAACAATATTCTCCTTCGATCAGCCCTAGAAGAACCCGTTGATGGCGACGGTGATGGTAATGCGGAAATTACCACTCAATTGACGGGAGAAGTATTTCCCCTAGTTGACTTTGCCCACGATGCAGGGTTGCAGGTACACCCCTACACTCTCAGGGATGAAGAGAGATTTCTGACCCTGGATGCAGAAGGTAATCCCCAAACTCCTGAAGAGGAAATTGTTCAGTTAGTGGAAATTGGAGTAGATGGCTTCTTTACCGATTTCCCCGCTACTGGAGTCTCGGTAGTAGATTCCATTACTGCGGATTTTGTCCAGGCACCCCAAAATCCCTTCCTCGGAGATGGGTTACCTAATCTCCCAACCTCTAGGGGTTTTGAAGGAATGGCGTTTAGTCCTGATCGCTCAACTCTGTATCCTTTGTTAGAAGGTACGGTGGATGGTGACCCTGAAAATGCACTACGCATCTATGAATTTGATATTGAGTCTGCTTCCTATACAGGCTTAGTCGGCTACTATCCCACTACCGATGGCAATCCTATCGGTGACTTTACTCCCATTAACGATACGGAATTTTTGGTGATCGAACGGGATAACAACCAGGGAGAAGAGGCTGAGTTTAAAAAGGTCTTCAAAATCGATATCTCTGAGGTTGATGAGAATGGTTTTGTGGCAAAAGAAGAACTGGTTGACCTGTTGAACATTGATGACCCCGACGATCTCAATGGCGATGGTGAAACCACTTATGATATGCCCTTCGTCACCATTGAAGACGTGGTGGTAGTAGACGAAGACACGATTGTCGTGGCAAACGACAACAACTATCCCTTCTCTATGGGCAGGGAAGAAGACATTGACAATAACGAAGTTGTATTAATCGACCTCGAACAACCCTTAAATTTAGACCCAAGATTAGGACAAGAACCAATGACCGATACATCTACATCAGAAACTACTCTAGCTCAAGTTGATTCGGGAACAACTAGCGTATTTTTAGACCTGCCTACATTAGAATCAGCAGCAGGAATCACCTTAGTTGGTGCTGATAGCGAAGGAACACCTTTTTCCGATGATTTTCAGGTTGGTTTTTCGATTACAGAAGACACTGACTTCACTTATGAAGCAGAACCCTTCGCCCCCGTTAGCGGAACTATCGAACACTCTGGAACAATAACTTTAGGAGTTGGCGAAGCAGAAGTAACAGTAGGAGAATTTTCTATTGGCTTTGATGCGGCAAGAGTATCGGAAACAGCTAGTGGCTTTTTTGTTGCTGATACCACAGACGATGCTTTGAATTTAGAAGTTTTATTTGATGTCGGCGCACCTGGGAACGTTGCTGCTGATTCTGAATCATTAACCGTTTCTGGGTCGGACTTACTTGTATCTCCCGAACTAGCTGAAGCATTAGGAGCTTCTGAACTAGCTGGTGCTGACGTTGGCGATACTCGCATTGATGCTACTGCCACGATAGTACCTGAGATCGTACCTGAAATAGATGCGCCTAAAAACGTCATTATGATTGTTGGTGATGGTATGGGCTGGGAAATGGTTCGTGCTGCTGCTATTGCCAAACTAATTGATGAAGGACACCAAGGAAATACTCTAGAGGATTTCTACACAGAGGGTAGGGGTGAAGGACTGAGCTTCCAAGAGCTAGAAGGCTATACCCATGCCACGACTTATTCAACAATTATCGACGGTGACAAAGGTAACTCAGCCTTTGAAGGAGATCCCAGAGATCGCGTTACTGGTGAAGGCGAACTGCGGGAAGGATTTACTCTGCCAGGGGATTCAGAGGAAGGTTCAACTGGCTTTAATCCAATTTTTAATCCCTATGCCGATGAAAATTCTCCAGGAGAAGGTAATCTTGTTGGTTATGACCCCCAGCAAGGCGGTACTCAACCTTGGCTTGATGGTTCTAATCCCGACTATATTAAGCAAAACTTTACTGACTCGGCTGCTGCTGGTACATCTCTCTATTCGGGAGTCAAGACCTTTGCTGGAGCTTTAGGGGTTGACATTTTCGAGCAGCCAGTCGAAACCATTCTTGAAACTGCCCAAGAACAAGGAAAAGCTACAGGTACAGTTTCTAGCGTTCCTTTTAGCCACGCCACACCTGCTGCACCTGCGTCCCACGTTAACAACCGAGGTAAGCTAGATGATGGCATTCCTGAAGGTGCCTTGGAAGGAGGGGAATTTGATGCTGGCGATAGTGTCACCCAGCAAATGCTGTTGGAAACGCAACCCGATCTCATCCTTGGTGGCGGTCATCCTCTCGATTACAACAATACGGACTCGGAAATTGGTGGCGAGCTAGAATTCAGATTTATTGCCGAGTCTACCTATGAAGAACTAAGCAACAATCCTGATGGCGATAACCTCTATGGCTACAATTTTCTAGAGCGCAATCCCAATGCTGGAGAAGCTTTGCTAGAAGCAGCAGCAGAACTAAGTCCCGAAGATGGCGATCGCTTATTCGGTCTTTATGGAGCTAGAGGACAAAACGGCAACTTGCCCCTAGTAACCGCAGACGGAGACTACAGTAACGCTGGCTTAAATACTTTTTCTCATCGCTCTTCTCAAATAGAGGGAGAAACTCCTGATCTTAATCGTCCGCTTATGTCTGGCGAAACGGTAGAAGACTTTATTGCTACGGAAGCCGATGAAAATCCTAGCCTGGCTGAAATGACAACAGCCTCTTTAGAGTTTCTCAGCAAAGATGAAGATGGTTTTTTCCTTTCTGTCGAACAGGGCGATATGGACTGGGTACTCCATGACAACAACATGGATAACTTACTCGGAACATTTAGAGATCTTGACGAAACTGTCGAAGTCACAATTGACTGGATTGAGGAAAACGGTGGTTGGTCAGAGAATCTCTTAATCGTGACAGCCGATCATGACCACTACATGACCCTAACCGACGACTTCCCTGCTCTTTACCGAGAGTATGGCGGTGAAGCTTTAACTACTGCTTTCGATTCTTCTACTGCTGGTCATTATTTTGGCTCTGACCCTGAAGATAAGTATCAGTGGGGTTCTCACTCTAACCGTCCCGTTCCCGTATACTACCAAGGAGCTGGTTCTGAAGTCCTAGATGGTTTCATTGGTGAAGGTTTTGAAAGCTATGGTGTTGAGGTAGAAGGTATTCCCGACCATGTAGACTTGGTACACCTAGCACAAACAGCACGCACTGCTATTCTTAATGATGCTGCATCTGATGACGATGAAGTTGATGTAGTTAGTGGTGCTGAGGGACTAGATCCTTTAACGGGTGCTGATGGAGCAGATCTCTTCGTCTTAGGAGATGAATCTGGTGCATTGTACGCTGAATCTGGTTTTGATGACTTTGCAGATATTACTGGCTTTGTTTCTGGAGAAGACACTATTCAGCTTGCTGGTAGCATCGAAGACTACTCGATTTTGGTTAATGATGGCATGAATGTTGCCATAGCTCTCGACACTGATGGCGATGTTGCTTTTGACTTAGCTTTTGACGAATTTATTGCCCTAGTCGGTGATGGATTTGAAACTAGCGATTTAGCCTTTATTTAAGCTCAACACTTTAATCGATATTGGGTGTACCGACCCTAAGCGAATTTTTATTCAATCTTTTGAGGTCAGTAATTTAGAGGATGTGGTGGTAATTGATCAAGACACCATCCTCGTCGCCAATGATAATAATTTCCCCTTCTCCATGGGCAGAGAAGCGGACATCGACAACAACGAAATTGCCGTAATTGATTTAGAACAACCCCTTGACCTCGATTCAAGTCTTGGCGGTTCGATATTAACACCAGAAAATGGAGATGAAACAATGTCAGGAAATGGAAATAGCGTAATCTTTATCCACCCAGACGGCACCAGTCCCTCCCACTTTGCGGCGGGACGCTTTGCCTCTGTTGGACCCGACGGCAGGCTCAACTGGGACGAGATGACCAATGCAGGGGTTTATCTCGGACATATGGACGACAGCATCGTGGCTACTTCCAACGGTGGTGCAGTAGTTCATGCTTTCGGGATTAAATCTTTTACTGGCAGCTATGGTTTAGATGAGGAGGGGAATCCCTATACTTCCCTCTCTGGTCAGGAGGGCAGCACTATTATGGAAGAGGCGATCGCCGCAGGGAAAGCCACTGCCGTAATTAATTCGGGTTTTATTGCCGAACCTGGGACAGGGGTCTTTTTAGCGGAGGCTGAAAATCGCAGCAACGTGACTGAGATTACCGCAGAAATCGTCGAATCAGGGGTTAACGTGATCATGGGTGGGGGTGAAATTCACTATCTCCCTGTCGGTACTGTAGGACGTTTTGGGGAGGAAGGTATCCGCGAAGACGGGCGGAACCTGATTGCCGAAGCGGAAGCCCTGGGCTACACCGTGGTCTTTACCAGGGAAGAATTACAAAGTCTCCCTGCTGATACGGAAAAAGTTTTGGGGATTTTTGCTGCCGAAGATACCTATAACGACACCACGGAAGGTACTCTTCAGGCGGAAGGCTTTGTGGATGAGAACGGCGAGTTAATCCTCTACGGTCAACCAGGAAATGAAAATCCTCCCACCGTTGCCGAAATGCTGGAGGTAACTCTGGCACTGGAAGCTTTCAGCGATAACGAAAACGGGATGTTTGTGGTTCTGGAAGAAGAGGGGACCGACAACTTTGGTAATAACAATAATGCTGCGGGAACTATCGAAGCAGTCCTGAGAGCCGATGAAGCCCTTGGTGTGGCTCAAGACTACATTGATAACGTCAATCCCAACACTTTATTGATTACCGCTGCTGATAGCGATGGCGGCGGTTTGGAAGTTGATGATATCTCCGTCGAACCAGGGGAAACCGTTGGCACCACTACTATCCAGGCTCCTTTTGAGACGGAAATTCCCTATGATGGTACTACTGGCAACGATACCGCACCTTTTAGTACTGGGGCACCCGACGCTAACGGCGACAGCTTCGATTTTGGGGTTCTCTGGTCGGGAGTTCCTGACGTTGCAGGCAGTATCGTTTCTAAAACCTATGGTTTAAATGCCGAACTGCTTCCTGCCACCATTGACAATACAGGCATTTATCGTCTGATGTACGAAACTCTGTTCGACGAACAGTTAGCCCCACCCGAAGGTGTACCCGACGATTTCACTATCCCTGAACCGCCCGAAGCCACTCAAGACACGGGTAACGTCATCTTTATCCATCCCGATGGCACTAGCCCTTCCCACTATGCCGCAGCGCGATTCGTCTCTGAAGGCACCGATGGTCGTCTTAATTGGGACAACATGACCGATGCTGGGGTCTATCTGGGACATATTGACGATCGCCTGGTAGCCACTTCCAACGCTGGGGCGGTGGTTCATGCTTTTGGGGTTAAGCCCTTTGCTGGTAGCTTTGGCTTAGATGAAGAGGGTAATCCTATTACTTCCCTGTCTGGTCAGTCAGGCACTACTATCTTAGAAGAAGCGATCGCCGCAGATAAGCCTACTGCCGTAATTAATTCGGGCTTTATCGCGGAACCTGGAACTGGAGTCTTTCTGGCTGATGTTGATAACCGCAGTAACGTTACCGAGATTACGGCGGAAATCGTCGAGTCGGGGGTAGACGTGATCATGGGTGGTGGTGAAATTCACTATCTACCCGTCGGTACCGTAGGACACTTTGGGGAGGAAGGTATTCGCGAAGATGGGCGCAACCTGATTGAAGAAGCAGAAGCCCTGGGCTATACCGTAGTCTTTACCCGTGAAGAACTAGAAGCTCTCACTCCTGATACGGAAAGAGTTTTGGGAATTTTTGCGGCAGAAGATACCTACAACGATACTAATGAAGCAGCTTTAGTTGAAGAGGGCTTTGTCGATGAAAATGGCGAGCTAATTCTCTACGGTCAACCAGGCAATGAAAATCCTCCCACCGTTGCTGAAATGCTAGAGGCAACTTTAGCTTTAGATAAGTTTGTCAATGCTGAAAACGGCTTCATGGTGGTTCTGGAAGAAGAAGGTTCCGATAACTTCCCCAATAATAACAACGCTGCGGGAGGGATTGAAGCCACATTAAGAGCCGATGCCGCCATTGGCGTTGCTCAAGATTTTGTCAACAACGTCGATCCAAATACTTTAGTACTTACCGCTGCGGATAGTGATGCAGGTGGTTTGGAAGTTGATGATGTGGATCTCGATGCTGAAACAGTAGGTACCATAGATATCCAATCTACTCTGGTTTCCTTTGGTCCCGATGCGGACGGTATTCCCGTTCCCCTAGATGGAACTACAGGTAACGATACTGCCCCATTTACTACTGGTGCAGGAGATGCCGATGGGGATAACTTTGCCTTTGGCGTTACCTATGTCAGTAGAACCGATGTTGCAGGTAGTATTGTTTCCAAAGCCTACGGTCTAAATTCCGACTTATTGGATTCTACCGTAGACAATACCGACATGTACCGCATCATGTACCAAACCCTATTTGGTGCTGCCCCAGAAGATGTTGCTGCGGTGGAATCAGAAGATACTTCCTTTGAACCACTATTTGGTACTGCTGAATCCGACATCATCGAAATTGTAGGCAGTGACCAGTTAATTTTTGCTGGTGCTGGTAATGATTTGGTTGATGCTTCTATTAGTAGTGGAGACAACAATCGGGTATTTCTTGATGGTGGAGATGATGTTGCTATTTTGGGTACTGGCGATCGCATTGTGGGAGGAGAAGGAGACGATCTTCTCTTCGTAACCGAAGGTGGTGACAATATTATTACTGGAGGGGAGGGAGCAGATCAATTTTGGCTCGCCACTGGTCAATTTCCTGAATCTGCCAATACTATTACTGACTTTACTGTTAATGAAGATGTGCTGGGGATTGCTGGATTAGGCGTTAGTTTTGACGACCTGAGTATTACTGATACTGATGCAGGCACTTTAATTGCCGCAGGCGGTCAAGATTTGGCAATTGTAGGTAACGTTACTGCTGATGTTTTGGCTAGCGCTGATAATTTTGCCTTTGCTTAGAGTAATTAAGCTCGCTCTCTGACAACACACTGAAATATAAGGAAGGTTGATATACTCCTCGCCCTAAAGAGCAAGGATTCTGGTCATTAGTTATTAGTTATTAGTTCAAATTAACTACTAAAAACTAATAACTACGAGTCAATTCGTCATGAATGACCGAGAGGGGTGGCGAGGTTCCCTCGCCATACCCGCCCTCAACAGTTGCTTATCGACGGAAACCGCCGAGTCCGCACTGTCTCGCAATCGAGGTGTTGACGAGGCTTTAAACCCAAAGCGAATGGTAAGCCTTATGGGGTTGCGATCGCTAAAAAGAGTATGGTTACATTAACATGGTTAGTTACGGAATAATCATCTTTAACCGTCAAGTTACTCAAAATTCACCTCGAACCTTTTTAGCAGGTTATCGTCTAAAAGGTTTGCCCTGCCTTATTTCTAAATATCTTGTCACCCTGTAAGTTTTGAAGGATAGAAATTTAGGTCAATATACGAATTATATTTAGCCGAAAATTATGCAATTATTTTAGGTTTCGACTTAAAATTTTTATTATTTCAACTGTCGCAGCAAGATAAATACATGTAAGACAATTCTAGAAATCTAAATCTAAAATGCATAACATATCCTCAATAAGTTTAATTCCTAAATGCATTGGATATGGTTGCTTAATGTTACCTTTTGTATGTGCGGGAGAAGTTCTAAGATAATGTGGGATTCTACATAGTGCTTTAATATTTTCTTCCGCCTGAAAATCGGAACGAACAAAAAAAGGCAGCATCTCAATCATTTGCTGATGCTTATACGCGATGTTGGCAGCATAAATATCTCCTTCATGTTCTATTTTTGATAAATTTCTGGCTTGAGGCGCATTTTGATCTTTCTGAGTGCCTGGTATTTTGCCAATAGAAAAGTAATGCGGTAATTCTGGAACGATTTTGTCTATAAAGCCACTCAATTGAGTAAAGTCTTTTGTTTCAAAATCTTCGTACCATTCTTGCCTGTTGGTAATATACTGAGGAGTCTCGTTACCACTACGAAGACGAATAACGCTTAGTAAATTATTCAGTCTTTCGTTATCTCTTTTATATTGGCAATTATGACCAAGAACATAATCAAAGTTTAAAATGTCTCGCTGTTCTAATAAGTATTCGTTTTTTAATTGAAACCAGGCTTGATGATTACTGCCGTCTTTACTACGTTCGTTACGCCACACATCGGCTTCAATTAAGGCAATAGTTGGATTTTCTAATTGATTGACCAAAGTATCAGCAACAAATTTTACCAGATGTCCGCCTTTCATTTGAACCTGTTGTAAACTATCTCGATCTTTTTTTCTCGCCTCGTGAAATAATTTACCGATATCTATTCCCGCTTCTATATAAGAAATCCAGGTGTTACGGTTTGGTAGTAAAACGTCTACTTTACCTGTTGCACTAAGACGTACTGCGATCGCATATTGAAAGGTTCTATTAACCATAAAATTATTTTTCTTGATGCGACAAAAAGCAATTACATCTAATTTTTGAGATATATTTTCTGGTATCTTCGCTGCTTGGTAAACTTCTAAAGGTAAGCCATATAGTGTTCCAGTTTGGCGTAAAGTTAGATCCAGAACCGCATTTAACGTTCTTCCTCTAGTTTCTGCGCTATAAGCCTTCTCATCTTTTTTTGTTGGCTTGACTGTTTGCAGCATTTGAGAATTTATCTTCTCTAAGACGCAAGCCTCTCTAATTACCGCATGAATATTATTCTGTTTTGGATCTATTCCTTTGGTTTTAGGAAATTTTTTAATTTCAATAATGGCAAAGATATTCGCATTATTCTTATTTTTTACTTTTTTAATAAGGTTTTTTTTAAGAAATTTCTGCCAAGCTTGACGCTTTTTAGTATGTCCTTTTCTAATTTCTTCGTTAAAGTTTTTATTTACGGAAGCCAACCCAGTTACAGGTATTCTATCTAAAAGAGTTTCATCATCTATTAAAATATCTTCAATAATCAAATAATCTGGAAAAGAATCATTTTCTTCCAATAATAAAGATTCTCGTAGCTGCTGATAGGCTAATTTCCTAGTATGTTCTTCTTGATAAATTATGAATAAATATGCAGGTTTATTGTCTAGGGAGCTAATAAAACTATCATTAATAATATTTTTTCTGTTTTGTAGATGTTCTTGTTTTTGCTTGTTAACTTCTTCCAAGCCTAATTTTTCTTTTTTAGCTGGTGGGAAATATAAATTTTTACTAATAAAGTTATAGTCCTGCATTGCCAGAGGCAATTTCTTACCAGCTGGTACTTGAATATCACGCTCCATTGGTTTGTCTGGAGTTAATACACCATTTAAGACTTGCAGAACCTTGCTGGTAATATTTGCTCTTTCTTGTAAACTAAAACCTGTTTTAATATTGTGGTTGTGTCCTTTGCCTTTTTTTCCTTCTTCCCTATATTTATATCCTTCGGCGTGAATCAAATAATATTCATCTTTATTCCAATCCTCAGTATTGTCTAAATTTCCATATTTAATAGGATTATTCGCAATTTCTTGTGGTTCAATTAAAGAGCGAGCTTGGAATGCCGCTAATAAGTCTGGTAGTTGCTGTTTCCATTTATTCTTACTGTTATCTACTTTTAGCATTACCAAAGTAGAATCCATAGGATATTTATCTATACGAGCAGTATTCATACCCATCAGAATAGAAATATCTCGCCCAAAATTATTTGCAGTTAAAGGCTCATCAGCATATCTCTGAATACCAAGATGCAAAAATACCCAAGGTTTTAAATGACCTGCATCGTTAAATCTTCCTGCTTGGGTGTGTAGGTGAAAGTCTAAACGATAAGCCCAATAACCTTCTTTTTCTTGTTCACTATCATCCTGAGCATTTTTGGCTATGTAGCTTACTTTTACAGGATAACTGACTAGATGTAATCCCGTTTTACCAGAACTCCCACCTTGTACTTTGCGCCAGGTAATTTTTTGTTCTCTATCTTTTAACTGTATAGTAATTGTTTCTTCATGGAGTAAAGTTGCTAATAAACTTGGAATAGCTTGATAACCTAAAGCATTATTTGAATTAATATCTTCAATTAATGTTGCTGGATCGATATATTCCCATTGCCAATCTTGCGGAATATTTTTAATCGCATCTAAAAAGCGATCGCATACTGTCTCAATTTCATCTCTATTTCCTTTCTTCTTATTTGTATATTGTTTTGTCCAAGTATCAGCCCAAGCAAAAATTAGATCGTATATTTGTTCTACTTTTGGAAGTTTATCAGCAATTTCTTTAGATTTACTTACTGCTAAAGCGCGATATTGTGGAATATAATTTATGGTTTCTAACCATTCATAAGCTCGTCGATTTAGTTCTTGAGCGATCGCTGCTGTATCATTAGGATGGGGATAGCGACGTATCAAGAAATAAACTGCACCAAAAGCTGCTTTACCGTTACTGTTGAGGATATTAAAACCTCGTCCAATAGAATCCATTGGAGCAATCAGTATTTTGCAGTCAATTTGACCAGATATTTCTATGTTCGCTCTTAATAAAGCTCCTGGCTTCGTTTTTATTGATTTTTCTGCATCGCTAGCAACTAAATGATAAATTTGCTTACTCAGAGTTGGTAAACAACGACGCATTTCATCAGCTACCCAGTCAGCTTGGTCGTAGGAATTAACAAAGACCAAAACGCGATCGCGATCTGCCCAAAGTTCTGGTTCATTTTCACCCAAACGTCTCAATGTTTCTAGTTCCAGTACTAAATCATTGCTACCGCTAGCGGTTGTCAAAGACTGCACTAATTCTTTAAATATTGGTCTGGCTTTCTTATGATTACTTAAACTACCAGAAACTCGAATTGGTTTATTTTTTCCGTCAAACTGAGGTAAGAATTCAAACTCACTTTGTCTTATTGCGTCTTCGGCTGTTGCTTCGGGCTTTAAAACTCCTTTTGGTTCTTCGGTTATATGAAAGGTAGTGGAATCGGGTAAATACGATGTTCCTGAAAGTGCTAATACATTTGCACCTCTACGCCCATCTAGATCGGTAAATAAGTTGTGATAGTTAAGGACGTATTCTCTACCAATGTTGGTATAGGCGAATAAAGTGAGAGTATTGTTATTATTACGGGAATAGTATGTCCCAAACTGCCTTCCTGTTACTGGCAAGGACAAAATGTTATACATTCCACTGGGCATTCTTCTATGTGGGGATGCTTCTGGAATAGTTGGTGGACGATTTTGCCATTCATAAAAGACGACTTTTGTATGACGATCTAACAGTGTGATGGTGAGGGCAAACTGCAAACGCAAGGCTAGACTATCGATGGTATCTAATTTATCTCGAACTGATTCAAAAGTGATGGTCTGTTGGCTGTTCTGATTTTTGTGTATCCATAGCCTTAATGCTAATCTGTTTATTCTTCTATGGGTGTTGGGAAAAAATTGAAGTATCCAGTTTCTACAAGCAGAATAAATAAAATCATCGTCACTGCTATCTCCCCCAATTCTTTGAACGATTTGCAGAAGTCTGGCGACTGGTGACGTAATTCCCGTTCTGCCTTTTGTCGGATCTTCACGTAAAAAATCGTCGAAATGGCGCATAATCCATTGAACTCTGCGATTTTCTCTTCTTAACTGTTGTTCGGATCGCGGATAAGAATTATATTCCTCTAATCCAGCTAACCGACGTGCTAACTTAAAAAACAGAACGTGGGGTGTGAAATAGCCTCGACTCGTCCAATCTCTTAAAATCTGATGTCCGTACTTTTCACCCAATAAAGTTAAAGTTGTAGAGATAGCATTCTGTCCTTGACGCTGTGCGTTGTTCCATCTTTGCTGTATGCGAGGCGGAACGCGATTATTTCTGGCGTATTGCTCGGTTTTGATACCTATTTCATCAAAAACACCGTCACTACTATTGGTGATAGTCACTTGTTCGGCGTATACTTTATCAAACCACTCAATAACCGTGTCTACCTCATCAAAAATCACGATATCCGATTGTTCGTAAACTAATTCCCCAACTTTAATCGGACGTAATTCGTAATGATAGGGCATACCTCCCTGCGCCATTGCACCAGGAGTAGTAATCCAAACTTTTGCTTTTGGCATATCGCGATAGGCTTGTTTGGAGGGACAGCGATTGAATAAAGGACAAAAATAAGGCTTACCAGTAGCTTTCTTTGTGCGATCTCTAGGTGCTTTTCGCAGACTGTGACAAGGTTCTTTTCCTGGTATAAGAGGTTGACCGTTTAAAATATTAATGCGATCGCTTTGCGAAATTCTTCCTTGTAGCGGACATACCGTACTTAAGCAACGTTCTCCCCAATGAGGCTGTCCTCTTTGAAGATGGGATAGATAATCATTAGAACTATTGAAGCCTCGCAAATGTTTATCCCGTTGACTTCCTCCTAAAATGGGAACTGCAACAGGATCGTCTTGTTCTGGATCGTCACGAAACCACCAGTTAATTTGATTGGCTAATTTAATTTCTGCTTGAGTATCGCCAATAACTATAGTTACACGATAATCGAGATTGTTTTTAATAATATGAACTGCTATCAGTATGGATAAAGTAGATTTACCCGACGCTACCATCCCTGGAATATGGGTAAAGCCGTCTATAGTTAGATTTTGAGCGGGTTCTTGTTCGGCAATATATTTAACCTCATTATTTTCTATAATCTTGCGAACTTCGCGATAATCAATTTTTCTGAAGCGTCTCAACCAATTACCTCTTTCTCGATCTGACCAAGAATATTGCTGCGCTAATTCTTCTTCTCTCTCGTCTAAAAAAATTGCTGCTTGTTCTAAATCTGAAAAACTAATATTAATTGGTTGTTTGCTTCTAGGTTGCAACCAAGGCAAGGGGTAATGAGTTCTAACCTGTGGTTGAGTAAAGTTAACGTGCAATCTCACAGAGGGATTATCTCTAGTAGCAGACTCAAATTGATAGTATGTTGCTGATTCTGCTTGTTTTCTAGTTCGGCTGCGGAACTCTAACTGCGTTGTCAAACAAAAATCGTAGATAGTTTGATGGTATTGCTGTCGCAAGTTTTTTGATGCTGCGATAATTTGATTGTTTGAGTCTTGGGGATTAAAATCGTAATTACGCCAGTCTTCAGGAATTTTTCTGATATAGTCTTGTAATGCATTTAGCCAGCCAAAACGCGAAGAATAAGGCACAATCTGTCTGGTATTGGCGATCGCCCTTTTAGCTTCTGCACTTAAGTTCTGTAGTCTTGGGTGTCTAATTGGGGTTTTACTAAGAATTTCGCAGACTACGGTGACTGGTTCATCATCAATTTGCAGATATTCAGTTAAAGCGAAACCTAATTCAACTTGTAGTAGTAATTTTGCTAGAGTCTTTTCTAAATCTGCCAAATCTTCTAATTCTTCAATCCGATTCTCGAATCTAGCAGGTGGTTTAAATAGAGTATAGGTAAACATTCAAGATATCCCTTTTTGTAATTCGGTGATTTTATCCCTAACTCTTTGTCTAAAATTGCGATCGCTCGATAACTGAGTTGCAGGAGGTAGTTTTTTTGCTTCTTCTCTGAGAATCTTCAAATAGTTGGGATAATTGTTTATACAGCGATCGCTAATTACATAAAAACTTTTGTCATAACGCAAATTTCCTTCTCTACATAAACTCTCTAGTTTTTGCGCTAATCGATAAGGGTATTGAACATCTTTAAAATCGACCGCCCATACTGTGTCATCACTGAAGCGCAATTGAAGATCGTAGCGATCTATTCCAGGATATAATCTAATTTCTTGTAAATATTCTGGATGTTCCGTTTTTAATTCTGACAAAGCAGAATATAAATTTAGTTCGGGAATACCAGGGAAACAAACCCTTCGCCAAACACCCTCTTTTATTCTGCGTAAACCGTTTTCCCATTTAACTCGATGAACGTAACTAAGATTTTTGTGGTGATTGCCACACAATCGAGGTTTTAATCCTTTTAAATATCCGTTTCTCTCTGTTAATATACCGCAGCGATCGCAATACCAATAATCTTTACCCTCTTCACAATCTTCATATAAATTTCCTACTTCTTTAGCAGAGATATATTTGGTACGTTTACAGGCTTTACGAATATCTTGAGTAGTAGCGTATTTACGTTTAATCAAAAAAGGACGCAATATTAAATACTCCCGTTGCGCTTTTTCAGGATTATCATTTTGATAAACATCTCTCAGTTTGTTGAAAAGCTTAGTAAATTTTGAATTGTCAATTTCTGTAATCTTTTTT
The DNA here is from genome assembly GCA_038524995.1 of Cyanobacteria bacterium J06621_8. Taxonomy (GTDB): domain Bacteria; phylum Cyanobacteriota; class Cyanobacteriia; order Cyanobacteriales; family Xenococcaceae; genus Waterburya. The sequence goes on along the minus strand of JBCBIE010000006.1, from coordinate 26,326 downwards.
ACTGTCGCTGCCAAAGATTCAGGCACTTTGCCTCTTTTCAAGATCGCTTCTGCTAAATACTCATCTATGTAATCATTTGCCTCCTCACTCAAACTTCCCATATCTAGCAAACCAAAATCGCCGTCGAATTCAGAAGGTATCCAAGGACAATAATCTTTTACTGGTTCTTCCAGCAGCTTTAAAAAACCCTGCATCGTTCTAGGAAAAGGAACACTTTTCTTTATTTCCATAGATAAAGCATTCATCCCATGATGAAGTAGATCGGGATAGGGATATTTTTGCTGGGAATCTAGGTACTCCTTTAAACCAATCAATAGATACTCGAACTTATCGCTAGACATGATGATTATCTGCTATTTAGTTTCATAAATTCGCCAATCGTACTCAAAATTAATTCCGCTTTTTTATCATTTGCGATACAATCGTTTCACAGATCGTACATAAAATTATTTATCGTGTCAATGCTGAAACATTATTATTTTTTATGAAACAAAATCATTTTAATATTGAAAAGCTAGCTAATCTGGTACGTAGCAAGCGGGGAAATCGCGGATTGAGGGAAACAGCCAAAGAGATTGGTAACGTTAGTCCTTCTACTATTTCGCGGGTAGAAAATGGCAAAACTCCAGATATGGATACCTTTTTAGCTTTATGTAACTGGCTAGAAGTACCTGCCGCAGAATTGATGGGAAATACTGAAGAAAAAGAAGACGTAAATACTCCCGAAGCAATTGAAATTCAACTACGTGCTGATAAAAACCTTGATCCAGCGATCGCAGATGCGTTAGCATCTTTGGTTAAAGCAGCTTATCAAGATTTATCTCAAAACAAGAATGATAAACCACAATATACTCTAGAGGAACTTTTAGCAGGGGCAAGCAGCGAAGATTTTGAAGGCGAATATGATTGGGGAGACGCTGTAGGTGAAGAAATCTGGTAGCAAGAATTATATTCCTAGTCGCGGAGATATTGTTTGGTTAGATTTCGATCCTCGTACTGGAAAGGAACAAGCAGGACATAGACCAGCAATTATCATTTCACCGCAAGAATTTAATGCCTTATCTTCTCTAGTCTTTGTATGTCCTATCACCAGCAAAGTTAAAGGCTTTAGTTTTGAAGTAGCCTTAACGGAAGCAACAAAAACAGAGGGAGTTGTGTTAATTCATCATTTAAGAAGCGTGGACTGGAAAACTAGAAAAATTAAATTTATTGAACCTGCACCTGTTTCTGTGATCGATGAAATCTGTGCTAAATTGAAGCCCTTAATTTTTGTAATATAACTATCTAAAAGATTGATGGGATTAATTGAAAGTTTAACTCCTGAAAACAGGCAAAGATTAGAAGCGATCGCCACAAAACAGCGCAATATTTTAGGCTTTAAAGCTTATAAATTATTGCCTGCCCAAGTTTTAGCAAAGCATTTTCAAGCCAGAATTTTCACGGCGGAAACAGTACCTAATGTAGAATTAAAGGCGGTAAAATTGCTATGCAGCAGCGACAATTGGTCAGCAGCAATTATTAGAGAAAATCCACTCTGGATCGTTCATAATTCCCGACATTCCCCAGCACGTCAACAGTCTAATTTAATGCATGAGTTTGCCCACATAATTCTCAAGCACGAAATGATTAAATACGATCCTCGCACTGGATTTCCTCTACGACGTAAGCAATACGAAGATGAAGCAGTTTATTTGGGTGGATGTTTGCAAATACCCAGACGCGGGTTACTTTGGGCAAAACAAAAACAAATGACCATATCTCAAGTTGCTCTGCACTTTAATGCCAGCGAAGATATGGTGCAGAAACTTCGCTGTAACGTCACTGGAATTGCTTTAGTTTAAGTAAGATAAAAATGAATTACTTTAAGCAGTAAAATAATAAGAAGAAGGCGAAAAGCTAATAGCCAGCTAACAGATTATGTTCTAATCTAACAACTGGCATAAATAAAGAAATTAGCGGTCAATGAGAGCGCATCGTTAATGATTTAGCTAACGTTTGATAACTGGTGGGGTGACCTACGAAATATCCAGAAAGATAGTAACGAGAAGGTTCATAATGATTCTCAGCAGTAAATGGTTCTAAAAACTTATCTGAAACTAAATCTTTTCTGACGAAAAAAGCATTCGTCCCAGAAAGATTACAGCCCACAAGATAATAGCCCTTTTTTGCCAAATTAATTTCTAAGAATTTTAATGAAACGCCAAAGCAATCATCTTTATTCCAGGTGTGTTTAGCATCATAGTCCATACAAAATAAAGTTGGCGGCGTAAACTTTGCGTTGTATTCAATTACAATCACTCTGGGGCTAATACAGCCTATTGCATCAAGAATATGATAGTCATTGCCATCAATATCCACTGATAATAAATCTACCTGATCCGAGTTTATGTTAGCAGCAATTAATGAGTTAATATTGTCTTTGGTAATAAATGACTTGACAATTTTTAATTGACCATTCTTAATAACCTGATCAAAATACTTTTGGATTTTATTAACTGACTTTGAAGAAGCATCAATCCATAATCCCCGCCAGTTATCAAAAAGTAGGCTCAGAGTATTATTTTCCAAACCATTGCCGATGCCAAATTCAACAAATACCTGATCAGTAACCCCAATTCTATTAAATATTTCTCTGATAATGCCATCTTCATCACTCTGGGAATAGATTTTATCACCATAAGGAATCAAGTTTTTAGGGTTCTGATAACGCTTCGCTTCCTTGAGACGCTCAATTTCCTGGATAATCGGGATTTGTTTAAGACGATTTTTGATGATTAGCTTGTACTTTAGATCGAGAATAAAAGAGCTCATCAGCCCTTTTAGCTTGACTAGTGGCATCAAGTTTTCTTGGATGGTGATAAAAATTGAAGTGCTTTTCTGAATTTTCATGGCATCTCCCACTCAGCTAGCTTCAATAATAATTGTTCAAGATCACCGTCCTTTGTGCTCAATTTTACTATTGAACATAATTGACCTTAATTTCAATTTGCCGACTATCCATAACGTCCTGAAACAAGTCTGTGGATAGTGCTTGTTCTACAGGATAGATTCCTGGCTGATTTAATCTACCCTCCAAGATTAACTGGGCGATCGCCCCTGTACCTGCGCCTGCGGCGATCGCAGTATCGTGATGTACCATGGTGCTGCAATAAGTTTGGGGTGATTCGGCTTTAAGCCCCGAAATTTCTGCTCGCATCGCTACTCCAATACCGCTAAAGCGATCCGTAATCTTGGTCATGGCATAGCTTACCTGGGAGAGAAATTCAACGCCCCATGGGTTACTGACCCAGGCTTGAGGAAAAACGTGAGCAGTAATCCAGGTGAGATGGTTATACCAGTCGGGAATCGAGCCAAACTTAGTAATCACCGTGTCTACAGGAAAAGAATCGGCAAAGGTAAAAGTTTCTGGCACATCAAACCAGTAAACCCCCGTTTTACCGTAGGGCTGAGGAAACTCCACCATTTCCCGTTCCGAGTAGGGTAGTTTATCTTGCCACCTGCCGTCAATCCAGGCGGAAAACTTATTCCTTAAGCCGAGAAAAGTAGTCCGCATTATGGTTACCCCTGCACCACCAGAACCTCCTACCACATAGCTCAGATGAACTTTTTGGGGCTGATCAAACTGCTCAATCCCCTGCTTGACCATGCTATTGGAAATCCCAGGAAAGATTCCCGTATTCAAAACTGCCGTTACTCCTTGGGCGATCGCCTGCTGGTGCTGCTGTACTACTTTCTGATAAAAAGAACGGTGATCACTAACGTCAATATAGTTTACTCCCTGGTCAATACAGCTACTTAAAACTCTGCCATCACGATAATGAAAGGGTCCTGCACAGTGAACTACTAAATCTTGCTCGGCGATCGCCTGCTGTAGCTGTTGGCGATCGTTTAAATCTAAAGTTATCAATTTAAAAGGAGGTTGCGGCGGACGAGGCTGACGAGAGGTAATGGTAACTTCGGCATCAGTATGTCTCATAATATCCTGCGCCACGCTGTTACCAATTCTGCCACAGCCGCCAATGACTAAAACTTTGCTGCCCATAACTCTTAGAATAATCTCTTTGGTTTGAATTCTAATATAGCGATGAGACAATTTTGAGTTTGATTAAGCAGATCGGTATCAATAAGATTAACTGGTTAAAAATATTAATAGTTAATGGTTAAATGCAGTGACTAGAACAAAAAACAATTATCTCAACCTGACCCATAGCCTCCGCGCTTACCTGGTGCCCTTGATGCTCTTTACCTCCAGCCTAATTATGGCATTTGCTTGGCTAGGACACCTCAAGTTTAGTGAATTTCCCTTAGTTTGGGCGACATTGTGCTGTTGGCTCTTAGTGCTTCCAGAATATTTCCTCAATATTTCTGCAATGCGACTCGGGCGTGAAATTTATTCAGGTGCCCAGATGGCAGCATTTAACCTTAGTTCGGGGGTGATCTGCGTTGCCCTAGTTTCTCGACTACTATTAGGAGAAGATTTGAGCGGCAGAAAGCTATTGGGCTTGGGACTGATGATTCTCTCTATGGCTTTAATTGCCAGAAAGCCTCATACCCAAGAAGCTACCCCTGTTAAGGTTAACCAAGGTATTATCTCAAAGCTATAAGGCTCTTAAAATGCGATCGCTTGTTTTGGCAAAAAGTGACAAGTACATAAGAGAGCATCCCACCTACTAAGCCTGAGTAAAATTTCTTGGCTCTTAAAACGAGACATTAGACCTCTTGCATAAATAATTTAATGAATAAGTCAAATCTATTTTTGACAAGCTATTTAGAGAATTTCAGATAATTGCTGAAACCGCTAAGATTCGTATTCGTGCAAGAGGTCTATTTTTAAGACTGACCAAACCTTTGACCAAGTACTAAAAATATACTCGTCAAAAAGTGGGCTGCTCTCCACTAACTTTACTAGCCAATAATTTCTTTGGCTTTTGCCACAACGTTATCAACGCTGAAGCCAAATTTCTCCATCACGGTAGCACCAGGAGCCGAAGCACCATAACGCTCAATACTTACAGAACCACCATCAAGGGTATATTTCTGCCAGCCAAAGCTTGTTCCTGCCTCGACGGAAAGACGCTTAGTGGCAACTGGAGGTAACACTGAATCTCTGTAGGCTTGATCTTGCTCTTCAAACACTTCCCAAGAAGGCAATGACACCACCCGCACTTTCTTGCCTTCGGCAATTAGTTGTTTTGCGGCACCAACACAAAGCTGCAATTCGCTACCAGTGCCGATTAAAATGATATCCAGCTCTTCGGGGGCAAAACCACAAGAAATTACATAGCCACCCTTCGCCGCATCTTCCAGTGAGCTGCCAGGTAGATTAGGAACTCCTTGACGGGAGAACGCCATTAGCGTGGGTTTATTCTCCTTGGCATTCTCAATCGCCACCTTGTAAGCTCCCGAAACCTCATTCCCGTCTGCTGGTCGAATTACCGTCAAGTTGGGTATCGCTCTCAAAGAAGCTACCGTCTCAATCGGCTGGTGGGTTGGTCCATCCTCTCCCTGTCCGATAGAATCGTGGGTCATCACCCAGATTGCTCCCACTTCCGATAGTGCTGAGAGGCGAATTGCCGCCCGCATGTAGTCAGTAAAGATTAAGAAGGTTGCTCCGTAAGGAATCAGCCCTGAATTGTGCAGCGCCATCCCGTTACAGATCGCTCCCATTCCGTGTTCTCTGACCCCGAAGTGGACGTTGCGATTCTGATGATTTCCTTTTTGGAAGTCCCCAAATCCTTTTAACTCCGTCAGGTTGGAGTGGGTTAAATCTGCTGACCCCCCGATTAATTCCGTTACCACTGGGGCTAGCTTGTTTAAGCAGGCTTCAGAATACTTCCTGGTGGCTAGTCCTTTGTCTTCGGGTGTAAAGCTCGGCAGTACTTTGTCCCAGTCTGCTGGCAGTTTACCGCTAATAAAACGTTCAAACTCCGCTGCTGCTTCAGGATATTTTGCTTTGTAGCTGGCTAATACCTGATTCCATTCTACTTCGTAGCTGGCTCCCCGCTCTACTGCCTGGCGCATATGATCTAATGCCGCTTCGGGCACTTCAAATTCCCCTGCTGTCCACCCCAGGGTTTCTCGGGTTAATTTGATTTCATCAGTTCCCAATTTAGAACCATGAATTCCTGCTGTCCCCTGCTTGTTGGGTGCTCCATAACCGATGGTGGTGGTCACCTTGATCATTGAGGGTTTATCGGTGACTGCCTTCGCCTCTTCAATGGCTTTGGTAATTGCTTCCAGGTCTGTATTCCCTTCTGGTACGTGGAGTACATGCCAGCCATAGGCTTCAAATCTCTTGGAGACATCTTCAGTAAATGCCACATCGGTGGAGCCATCAATGGAGATGTGATTATCATCATAGAGGGCAATCAGCTTCCCTAGTCCTTGATGTCCTGCAAAGGAACAGGCTTCTCCAGAAATTCCTTCCATGTTGCAACCATCACCCAAGATAACGTAGGTGTAGTGGTCTACTAGGGTAGCATCGGGCTGGTTAAACTTGGCTGCTAGGTGAGCTTCGGCTACGGCTAATCCCACACCATTGGCGATTCCCTGTCCTAGGGGTCCTGTGGTTACTTCTATACCTGGGGTGACGAAGTTTTCGGGGTGCCCTGGAGTACTCGAACCCCACTGTCTAAACTGCTTGATGTCTTCTATGGTGACGCTATCGTAACCTGCGAGATACATCAGGGCGTATTGCAGCATGGAACCATGTCCTGCTGAGAGTACAAAGCGATCGCGATTGAACCATTGGGGGTTTTTGGGGTTGTGACGCAGGAATTTGTCCCAGAGCACAAACGCCATCGGCGCCGCTCCCATCGGCAATCCTGGGTGTCCAGAACTCGCTTTTTCGATGGCATCTATTGATAAGAAACGAATCGAATTTATACAAAGGTCTTCAACTGACTTCGTTGATTGGGTGGCGACTACCATATTCGTTATCTAAAAATAAACTACGATGAAATAAAAATTTAAGCTTGAACCTGAGCCTGCTGGACGCAATAGAATAAGGAGCTTGGCTCGAAAAGCTTGATCTTAAAACAGAGAATTAGATCAACTCTTCTTCTTATCTTCTCATCCCATTGGAACGGCTAGCAAGTTTGAGTATCTTCTGAGACTCGATAAACTGTATTAAAATTTACATTTTAAAAAATGATAGCCCAAGGGTTAGCTATATTTTTTGAAAGCCAGAGTAACATTGTGACCACCAAAACCAAAGGAGTTAGATAGGGCAGCAGTTACTTGATGTTCCCGACTAGCGTTGGCAACATAGTCTAAATCACATTCAGGATCTGGGTTAGCCAAGTTGATGGTAGGGGGTACTCGGTCATTGGCGATCGCCATTACCGTTGCCACTGCTTCAATGCCTCCTGACCCCCCTAGCAAATGACCAGTCATGGACTTGGTCGAGCTGATGACAATCTCCTGTGCCCTAGCCCCTAAAGCTTTCTTAATTGCTTTAGTCTCATTAGAGTCATTAGCCTGAGTACTGGTTCCATGGGCGTTAATATAGTCGATCTCCCCTGGAGTCAGATTAGCATCAGCTAAAGCCAATTCAATGGCTTTAGCTGCTCCCTGCCCCCCTGGCACAGGAGAAGTCATATGATAGGCATCACAGGTCATACCATAACCAACAATCTCAGCGTAGATCTTGGCACCACGGCTTAGGGCATGGTCTAATTCCTCAAGCAGAAGAATTCCTGAACCTTCTCCCATCACAAATCCATCGCGATCGCGATCAAAAGGTCGGCTGGCATGAAGGGGATCGTCGTTGCGAGTGGAAAGAGCCTTTGCCGAACAAAAACCAGCAAACGACAGGGGCGTTACTGCTGCCTCAGCACCACCGCAAATCATGGCGCTGGCGTATCCGCCTTGGACAATACGGAAAGCGTCTCCTATAGCGTGGGAGCCAGCAGCACAGGCAGTAACCGTACAAGAATTGGGACCACGAGCCCCTGTGTGAATTGCCGTCAACCCCGCCGCCATATTGGAAATCATCATGGGAATCGTGAAGGGGCTGACTTTTCTGGGACCTTTAGTGATTAGATTTTCATTTTGAGTTTCCATCACCTGCAATCCGCCTACTCCTGTACCAATTAAGACCCCAATACGATCAGCATTTAGCTCATTAATCTCTAAGCCAGCATTTGCCAGCGCCTGTTTACTTGCGCAGACGCCAAACTGAGCAAACCGATCCATTCGTTTCGCATCTTTTTTATCGAGATATTGATGAGGGTCAAAATTCTTTACCTCTGCGGCAATTTGACAGGCATGTTGTGAGGAATCAAAAAGAGTGATGGAACCCACTCCATTGCGTCCCTGCAATAGACCATCCCAGTAATCTGCTAGATTGTTACCGATGGGAGTGATTGCACCCAAGCCTGTAATTACAACTCGCTTGTTTTGCCTACTTGTCATTTCTGCTTTTTTACCCTTTTGATACGCCTCGTTTCATAGCTGCCAGATGAACTTCTTTTTTGGTCTTAGTCTCGGTAAATAAGACGGCAGAGTCAGTGAAATAACTCAACCTTTCGCTTGATAATTTAATCATAGTCAGTTAGGTTTCGTCACTTACTGCCAAGCAGCCATAAGCCACCCTAGCTGAGACTGAGTATTTACTATGAAGCTACTTTTTCAATATGTTCTACAGCCTTTCCCACAGTATCTATTGCCTCGGCTGCTTCATCTGGTATCTCAATATCAAACGCTTCCTCTAAAGCCATCACTAGTTCTACTGTATCCAAAGAATCAGCACCTAAGTCATTGGCAAAGTTCGCCTCTGGCTGAACTTTTTCCGCTTCTACCTCAAGCTGTTCGGCGACAATACCCTTAACTTTTTCAAAAATTTCTTGATTCATTAATTTTTCCCTACTAAGTAACCCGTTTTAACAATAATAAATATGTGTTTAGAAAAATCAGACGAAGTTCTTTCCTAATTCAGCTAAACTCTGGCTTTAATAAAAAGCAGCAATTTCCATCTTATCTGAAAGAGGGACAAAGTTAATCTTTAATAATGCGGTCATTCTATGTTAATTAACTAGGTTTAAAATACTAGTCACGGTGATGGTATCCTCTAGCCCTTATTCACAAGAGAAAATTTACTCATCTTGGAACATAAAACCTAATGGCTTGTTCACCAAGATTATCTAGATTTATCCCCCATCAAACTAAGCTCTGAAATTATAAACTAAAGATAATAAGACGGAAGTCTACCTGTGTGATGGTAATCCTTCCGTCTACGAGACTTGATGCCATTGTTGGCAATTGGCAGTATTCTCTTCAGTTGATAACAGTAACCTGCATCCTCAGCTTAGGACTTAATCATGCTTCTTCATTAAATTAGCTATCTCTGGGAGGTTTTTGATTCTTTAGCCATTGTCTTAAATTTATTCAAACTGCCTCCAGGACGACGACGATATTTAGTGATGGTGGGCATTAGATTATCTGTAGCAAAGGTTTGACTGCTGGTTTTGACCTCAGTGGTCTCATCACCATCATCACTACTTTTATACATTGCGGCTACCCAAAATGGTGGGTCAAATGAAGATGCCCCTGAATCTGGGGAGGAGACTGTTGTCTGCTGCTTTTCAGCTTCCGACTTAGCTACTGCTCCATTCTGCTGCTCCTGAGATTGAGACTTGTCTGATGCTGACTTTTTGTCAGAAGATTTTTTATCGGAATTAAAGAGATTTTTGATCATTTACCTCGGTTATGGTTGCTCCTACTAATAAAATTATAGAGATTAGCCGAGGCTCAGGACTATCTATTATGGAACAGTCTCCCTAAGACCAGCAATAATCTACCTGAAACTAATGGGGTACAGTTCACTTAATCCAAACAGTTTTGATATTGACAAATTCGAGGATGCCTTCTCTACTTAATTCTCTGCCATAGCCCGAGCGTTTAATGCCACCAAAAGGGAGACGCGGATCGGACTTTACCATGCCGTTGATAAATACTGCACCTGCCTCAATTTCATCAATTAGGCGCTGGGCTTGTTGGGCATCGTTTGTCCAAGCACTAGCCCCTAAGCCAAAGGGAATCTGGTTAGCTAAAGCGATCGCCTGATCGAGGTCTTTAACGGTAAACAGCAGGGCTACGGGACCAAAAAACTCTGTTTGCGCCGTGGCGGAATCGACAGGAATATCCGTCAGAATTGTCGGTGGATAGTAGTTTCCCTCTCCCCCAGCAATTGGTGAGCCACCTATAATAATCTTGCTTCCTTCCTGCACTGCTGTTTGCACCTGCTGGTCTAGTTCAGCGCGAATTCCCTCGGTAGCTAAGGGTCCGAGATCCGTATCTGGTAGCAGCGGATCGCCAATCTTTAAGGCTTTAAACCTAATAATTAACTGCCGTTGAAATTCTTCAGCGATACTTTCAGCAATTATTAAGCGTTTTGCCGCAATACAAGATTGTCCATTGTTGAGCATTCTTGCCTTCACCGCAGTATTTACAGCATCTTCCAGGTTGGCACTGGGTAAGACAATAAAGGGGTCACTGCCACCTAATTCTAAGACAACTTTTTTGATCTCTTGTCCTGCTGCTGAAGCTAAGGCTGCTCCTGCTGGCTCACTCCCCGTTAAGGTTGCGGCTTTAACTCGTTCGTCGGTAATAATTGACTTAACCTGACTCGCGCCAATTAATAAAGTTTGGAATGCCCCTGGGGGAAATCCTGCCTGGTTAAAAATAGATTCGATCGCCAGGGCACACTGGGGCACGTTAGAAGCATGCTTTAAAATACCGACATTGCCCGCCATTAAAGCAGGGGCAGCAAAGCGAAATACCTGCCAAAACGGAAAGTTCCAGGGCATCACCGCCAAAATAATGCCCAAAGGCTGATAGGCGATATAGCTTTTGCTGGCATCGCTGGGGATTTCTACATTTGCCAAAAATTTGGGAGCCTGATCAGCATAAAATCGACACACCTTGGCGCATTTTTCCACTTCGGCGATCGCACTTACTAAGGTCTTGCCCATCTCCGTCGTCATCAGGCGGGCAAATATAAGCTGATCTTGTTCTAAGATTGCTGCTGCGGTCAGTAACCACTGGCTACGCTGGGAAAAATCAGTCTGGCGATACTGCTCAAAAGTTTCCTGGGCAAGAGCTAACTTGGTTTCGATTTCCGCTGCGGTAAGAGGGGTGAAAGTCTTTAATACTTCCCCCGTTGCGGGATTGGTAGTTGCGATCGCCATAAGCTCTGACCTCTCTTGTTTCAATAGCCATTTTATGATCTTACTTAAGGATTATTAGAGTTATTAAAGCTCAAGCAAAAATAAACGTTACCCGTTACCCGTTACCTAAAACAAGTTGACCAACAACGTAGTCTCTTAACTTGTCACCAATGCTTAAGGATTAGGTGGCGTAGGAGGATTATTTAAGGGATCGATACTGCTAGGTAAGCCTGGAAGAGCGGGATTTACTCCAGGAATAACTGGAGTTGTTACTGGCTGAGAGCCTTCGGGGAGGGTTGCTAACGCCACGCGATCGCCTCCTATTTCTCGCAGAATATCTAAAACTTCAACTACTTCGCGGTAGGTAGAGTTTTTGGCGGCGTAAAGGGTCATTAAACCATCAGGATTACGCTGTTTGTATTTCTTAATTTCCCAAGTTAAATCACTACGGCTAACTAAATTTTGATCCACATACAGTTGACCGATATCATCAATGGTCACAATTAAAATATTCTGTAACTGAGGCGCACCAGTTTTTGCCTGGGGCAGATCAAGACTAATTGCCTGCTGGCGAGAGAAATTGACCGCAGCTAGGATAAAAAAGGTCAAAATACAGAAAATAACGTCAATTAGCGGCAAAATTTCAATATTTGCTCCGCTAGATTGGCTGTCATCTTGCCAAAGATTGAGGGGTTTAAGGGGTTTGGGCTGATACTTTCTTCTAGGACTCATTTACTGTTCGAGTAGATCGGTATGAATAAAACTGATTTAAATGCTCATTGTTCATTGCTCATTGTTCATTGCTTACTGAGTTGGGGGCTTAAATTCTACGTAGGGATAGGGTTCGGGTTCATTAGCTGATTCAGGTTCCTGCATCCAGCGATCGCGATACATTACCTCAAGACGACTACCTGTACGGCGTAAAATTCTAATTTGATTTGACCAAAAGGCTTGAAATAAACGATAGAAACTGAGGCTAATAATTGCTACCAGTAAACCTACGGCGGTAGAGATTAATGATTCACCAATACCCAAAGTTACTCCAGAAGAGTCGGCGGTGCCCAGATCGCTGATTTTAATTGAGCTGAGGGCTTGAATCAGACCCCAAACTGTACCAAACAAGCCTAATAGAGGAGAAAGAGCAATAATCGCCTCTAAAACTTTATCTCCTTTCCGCATCCGAGCTAGCTCTTCTTCTGCTGCCGACTCTAGGGCAATATGGAACATGTCTGGATCAGGATCGACTAGTCTGAAGGGGGCATAAACAAACTTGCCTAAAGGGTGATTAATATGTTCTTTGGCAATTTTACCGACCAGATCCCAATTGCGATCGGCTACTTCCATAATCTGATTAAAGATTTTTTTCTCTTTAAAAACTACTCGCGACCAAAACCAAAGCCGCTCTAAGATAGTTGAGATAGATAGGATTGAAAGAAATAATAGCGGATACATGGCAATACCGCCTCTTTCAATAATTTCGATCAGATTCATGAGAGCTAATTACCTCTAATATTTTTGATGCTTAAAATCGATTTTCTGACAGCTTAGATATTAAGGAACAATTGATATTTGACAATTATTAATGCTAACTAAGTTTATCGCTATAAATAGCATAGGTTACAGGAAGATTTAGTAAGTTTCAGTGCCCAGAATGTGGCAGGTTTTATCTTTAACTACCATAACCTGCACTTCAATAGCAGTCCAAGTAAAGATTGAGATATTCTCAGTTCGAGATATTAGTAAATTCTTTATTGCCAACTCAGCCTGCTATTGAAACAACAAACCCCTAACCAGAAAAAAAACGATACAATCTGTATGTTTACAAAACTTATTAAAAACCTGTTTTATGCTGCGCCCCGATCAAAGAACGAAATTAGATGACAATAACGATCTTTATTTTTACGATGTTCCTCGTTTGGTAACCCATGTTGATGAGAGTTTTATAGATCGCCTGACAAACCTATATCGAGAGCGCCTCCAGCCAGGAAGCCGCGTTCTCGATCTGATGAGTAGCTGGATCTCCCATTTACCAGAAGATGTAGAGTTTAACTATGTGGCTGGACACGGTATGAATGAGGAGGAATTAGCCAAAAATAAGCGACTTGACAGCCATTTTGTGCAAAACCTAAATCAAAATCCCAAGCTACCGATTGAAAATGCTGATTTTGATGCGGTGTTAATTGCGGTTTCCGTTCAATATCTACAGTATCCCGAAGCGATTTTATCGGAAATTTATCGCGTGTTAAAGCCCAATGGAATAGTGATTATTAGCTTTTCTAACCGTATGTTTTACAATAAGGCGATCGCAGCCTGGCGTGATGGCACAGATACGGATCGGGTTAATTTAGTCAAAAAGTACTTTCAGTCAGTGGATGGATTCTCTCAGCCTGAAGTGGTGGTGCATCAATCGCCCCTAGCTGGAGTGCTACAGATGATGGGTTTAGCAGGGGGAGATCCCTTTTATGCTGTAATGGCTAGTAAGGTGTGCATGCCTCTACCTATTTCTTGAATAGCCTTAGCATCAATCTGAGAATTATAAAAACCTAACTAAACGCCGTGTGCAACTTCTCACGAAATAATGATACTTTTAGGGTTTTTTCTGAAACTCTTTCGTTCTGAAACTTAGTAATACTAATAATTTTAAAATAGTTGCATACAGCGTTAACTAACTTAGGTTTAATTTATAGATGCCAGAAGTTTTAAGAGTAGATGGATATATTGTTAAAATGATGACAGCAGAATTGACACAGCAGGAAATTGATAATCAAATAGATACTGCAATTGCTCGTTCATCAGAGCAGATATTTGAGCCCAAAGCCTGTGAAGTAATCTATAATCGGGAGTCGAGAAAAATAGTCATTCATTTTGATAATGACTGTACGTTTGAATGCCCAGCTTCCTTGCTTCAGGGTGTCTGCGATCTAACAGATGATGAGATAGCTAAGGTTGAGTTAACACCTGCTGGGTGGGGCATAACCTGGTCAGAGGCAGATCTCGACTTTGGGGTACATGAATTGGTTCAAGGAGTGTTTGGCACCAAAGCTTGGATGAAGAAAATTGCTGCCAAAAGCGATTGCCGAGCATCCTAGATTCACTATAGTTAAATGAATTTCTGAAAAGCTAAAAGCTAAAGGTGAGTCAGTGCGGTCTTGGGGGTTCCCCTCATGAGCAACTGACGAACCCGAAGGGCTAAAAGCTAGCCTGACAGATTAATATACTTATCCAAAACTTATGTTAGTTATCGCTTCAAGTTAGCAACGGTTAGCTCTTCGGCGATAGTTGCCGTTAATTTTACATCAAACTCTTCTTCAAATATTTCTTTCTTATAGCTGAGATTCCACAGCTCAAAATCGCAAGGATCGCCGATTTCCGTGGGTTGAAGTTGAAAATGAACAGTACGTTTAGAATGATTATACTGACAGTCAACCAGTGCGATCGCTCCTTTATTTCTGCGATCTAAGGCTACTGCTAGTCTGAGGATAGAGCTTAACTGCCTAACAATTAACTGATATTTTTTATGGGGTAGTCGATGGTAAGCTTCATGTTTTTTCTTTGGTTTACTGCGACGATGATAGCGAGCAATATTAGCAACCAATTCTAGCTCTAGTTCAGTGAAACCAAGCAGTTCAGCATTACGAATTAAATAGTAAGAATGTTTATGGTGTGCTGAATGGCTGATATAAATTCCGCAGTTGTGGAGAATTGCCGCAGATTCTAATAGCTCTCTTTCATCATTACCCCAATGATGCAGTTTACCTCGGAGCTGATCGAAGATGCTGAGGGCAAATTTAGCTACTCTTTGACTATATGTAAGATCGACGTGATATTTCTGAGCAATTTTAAAAACGTTACGCTGTTTTACTTCGTTTTGATAGCGCAGACGGTTGTTGATTAGACCATGAGATAACATCCAGTCAACAATAATACCCTCCCGCAAAGCCCGTTCACAAAGCACGATGGAATCTAGCTTAAGCATACTCATGGCTTCCAGCAAAATTACAGCCCCAGGTATGATAATCTCTGCTCTTTTTTCGATTAGCCCTGGTACTTCCAGTCGCTCTTCATAGCTCATTTTGGCAAGCTTCTTAACAATTGCCTCAATATCCTGATAGGTAATTTCATAGCCATTGAGGGGATCGGGAACTGAATCAAGCTTTTCTTTAGCGTGAATTACTGCCAGGGTTTCAATGGTTCCAGAAGTGCCTACAGTACGCGGAATCTCATGAAGCTGAAGATTACCCCAGATCTCATCTACAGGACGCTCTAACATACCTCTAACGTATGCTCTAAGCACCCTAAGCTCACCGTCACTGATAGGATCAGTGGTAACAAATTCTTTAGCCAGACGAACTGCCCCTACTTTGGTACTGCTGAGACAGCGGGGTTCGTGGGTATCAGCGAGGATCAACTCCGTAGAGCCACCGCCAATATCAATAATGATATGGGGTCTATCATTAAAGTCCATGCCTGATAATACACCCAGGTAAATGCGCCGCGCCTCTTCTCTACCTGATATAAGATTGACGACTAAGCCTAATTCAGCTTCAACTTGGCGTAAAAAATCCTCGCCGTTGGGAGCCTCCCTAGTAGCGCTAGTAGCTACCGCAATAATTTCTTCTGCTTTGAGGCTAGTTGCAAGTTCCTGACAGCGTTTAAGAGTGTTTAGGGCACGCTCGATCGCCGCAGTAGTCAATTTACCTGTTACAGGATCGCGATCGCCTAACCGAACAGTGTCTTTTTCTTTAGCAATGACGGAAAAAGCAGGTAAGGAAGGCTCAATCTGCACTATTACCATATGAATTGAGTTAGTGCCGATATCGATCGCCGCAATGATCTTGTGATTCATGGCAATTGAAGATGCTGATAATTAGCGTGGGTCGTGAATTTAACCGATAATATATTACTGATATGTAAGTCGGTATCTAACACTTTTGTATAATCTCACGAATTTTGTCCCGTCAGGCAAATCACCTTAAGATTTCATAAATATTTGTCAATTTATAATCAGGCTAATTTTTAAATAAATACAAGATGACTCAAGAGGGAATAAAGACTGAGCCGACGTGGCAGACAGTACTGCGACTTTTACGTTGGGACAAGCCAGCAGGAAGACTAATTTTAATGATACCTGCGCTGTGGGCGGCGTTTTTAGCAGCGCGGGGCACACCTCCCATACCCCTAGTAATTGTGATTATTTTGGGCACCTTAGCTACTAGTGGCGCAGGCTGCGTGGTTAACGACCTCTGGGATCGGAATATTGATCCTCAAGTAGAGCGCACTAAGTCTCGTCCCCTGGCATCTCGCGCCCTCTCGGTGCGGGTTGGCATCGTCATTTTTGCGATCGCCCTAGTTTGTGCGGCGATATTAGCTTTTTATCTTAATCGTCTCAGCTTTTTCCTTTGTGTGGCGGCGGTGCCTTTTATTGTGTTTTATCCTCTAGCCAAGCGAGTTTTTCCCGTGCCTCAGCTTGTGCTGTCTCTAGCTTGGGGTTTTGCAGTTTTAATTAGCTGGACTGCCGTTACCGCCGAGATTGAGACTGCTACCTGGCTACTCTGGGGAGCTACTGTTGCCTGGACTATGGGTTTTGATACAGGCTACGCCCTGAGCGATCGCGAAGATGATAAGAAATTGGGTATTAACTCCAGCGCGATTTTTTTTGGTCGCTACACCCCAGAGGCGATCGCCGTTTTTTATGGAATTACGGTAGTTTTGCTAGCTTCAGCGGCAATTAACTTAGCTTTAGGCTCTGCTTTCTGGGTTAGCTTAGTTTTAGGGTTGATCGGCTGGACTTGGCAATACTTAAAATTACGTCAGCCCCATATTCCGCGATCAGTTTACGGCAAGGTATTAAAGCAAAATGTCTGGCTAGGCTTTATTCTATTGGCAGGAATGATTCTCGGATGTTTAAGTTAAATTAACTAGTGCTTTTTCCAGCAGCCTGGCAGGCAAATTATGATAGTATTTTTACTATATTTTAAGAGAATTGAAGGAAGGTATATAGAAATATGGAAGCTGCAATGATCCTGGCAGATTTGCCAGAAGCATACAGTATGTTTAGACCGTTAGTGGACGTTTTACCCATTATTCCCGTGTTTTTCTTGGCTCTGGCTTTTGTTTGGCAAGCAGCCATAGGATTCAAATAAATCTAGAATATTTAATCTTTTCTAGTTGAGCACCTACAGTCTGTTGGGTGCTCTTTGTTTGTTCCGTAGACCTCTTAAATATTGCCTAATGCCAATAATTAAGCATACCCATGTTAGAGAGTTGACACTCGAAGATTTACCATTGCTTGAAAAGGCTGCAAATAGGGAATAGTTAGTTTAACCAGAGGGTCGGAGTAAGATTTTCTCCAGTTAAACAACTATAAATTGTTAACTATCCTGTAAAACCCTTGAAGGTATAACCAAAAAAGGTTCCAATTAGTAATGCCCAAACTTGCCCTGTATCAATAAAGTTATGCCAAGCATCTTGGATTTGCCCTAAAATATCGGGATCTTCAATGCTTTGAGCTAATAAACTAGATGTAGGTAGGAGATAGTTGTGATAAAGCTCCGTGATGCTCGAAACTGCCTGGAGGTTAAATAAGAATTCCATCTGATTAAATCCTTTATGGTGCAACTTGCAACCAATCTAATCTTGGATCTTTAAAACTGCCAGTAGTCATACTAAATCCTGTCTAGGTAGAACACTTATTGATTATGCAAGGGTAATGGGTAACGGGGTTTTTCAGGTTTGCATTTAGTAAGTGTATTTTAGTAATCGGATTTAGTGTCATTCAGTAAGCCGAGACAAACCAGGATTTGTCATCAAACTTTGATTATCAACAGCAATTTGAGCTTAATCTTGACTAAGCAGAAGAACTCGGCTCAAGATAAAGATTTTAAATTGCCTTAATAATTAACTCTCAACTTCCTCTTGGCTGTTTTGCCGTTCCATAGTTTCGATCGCCGCATTAATCGCCGCTAATCTCGTCTCTAGGTCGTTTCGCACTACTTTAAGAAACTTAAGTCGGCGTTCCCGCCAAGCTTCGGGAGTATTGGATTCGGGGCTCATACAAGATTTAAAGAAAGGGAAAAACATGCCGTAAACTCCAGATTGAATACTGCTGATACTTTTACTGTAAAATAATTGGCAAAAATTAACAGAAATCCAAATAACAGAGTATAAAACCCTTTTTGCTTATGGCTTATAGCTTAATATTACGAATCAGGATAGCCGAACCAGGTAGGGTCGATGTAGTTAATCCGAGCGCAGGGTTCGAGGGCGGATAGAATAGTCTTACCATAGCTGCGAAAATTAACGCGATTGTCTAATAATGCCACAATGCTTTGGGATTCCCGTAAAGGAACAACGGTTTGCTCTAGAGTCTTGAGGGCGGTAGGCAGTAAGTAAAGTCGAAACCAGTCTTGGTGCTGACTTTTATAGTAGGCTACAAGGTTGGCAACTAAGGGATTTTCCAGAGAAGGAATGGGTAAAGTAGCAATAATTAGCAGTCGAGG
Organism: Cyanobacteria bacterium J06621_8; assembly: GCA_038524995.1. Classification (GTDB taxonomy): domain Bacteria; phylum Cyanobacteriota; class Cyanobacteriia; order Cyanobacteriales; family Xenococcaceae; genus Waterburya. Next base: position 7,659 of record JBCBIE010000006.1, on the reverse strand, counting down.
AATTGGCAATGCATCTTGATTCTGCTTCCAAAATGACCAGCCACAAATCAAGATGCTATTTTCAACACTATTATCGGCAACATCAATATTTTCTACCCTAACCCGTGAACCAAATTCCGCCGCCAAAGCCGCCCCCACCTGTCCCTGGAGGGGAATATCGTCAGCAATCACCACAATTAGCCGCTTTCCTTCAGCACAGAGACCAACTAACAGCAAACTTTGCTCAATAAAAGCCCCCCGATAATCGGGAGAATTGGGCATGGGAAAACGATCAGGAAGGTAAAGCTGAATATGGTCGTTTTGGCGATTGGGGGCAAATTTCAGACTCAAGATTTCCCCATTTAAACCCACCTGCTGTTGATAGGTACTAGCGTCAACTTCCGAATCGAGAAAGCTGCCAATAATTACCACTGGCTGCTGCTGCCAAATTGGCTTAAGATAATGGCTGACCTGAGCGGGAGCCAAATTAATTGTAAATGAACCTTGGTGGCGATCGCGAGCAATCCAGGCAATGTTAGATCTATCCTTGATTTGCAGCCAAAATTGCTGTAGTTTACCAGTTAAAGAGTCATTTTGCTGTAATTTCAGGCATAGAGCTTTAATTAAATCCAGTTCCGAATCCAGCAGAACATAGTTTTGATAAGGATTCTGGGGACGGGCAAAAATCGACTTAGTTAACTTGATTTTGATGTCGCGGATTAGCTCTTGATGTTGTGGTAGGGAGCTTTGTAAATCCTCCCAGTCAGCATTAGTAATGCTCAGGGTAAGTAAATCCCTTGTCCATTCCTCCAGATCATCAGCGCGATCCACAATAGTAGGTAGCTGAGGGGGGAAATTGCGCTGTTCTTTCAGGCGATCGCTTAACCAGCTTTGAGGAGAAGTCAATACTAGCTGATCTTGGGGTGTCCAGCGATCGCTGATGCGGACTTTCTTAGTTTTGCCCAGCCAACCCAAGAGCTGGGGAATTTCAGTTTCTAATAAATACTGTTGGGTTGATGTAGGAGCGACAATTACCACCGACCAATCTCCCACCAAGATTGGGGTTAGATAGCTCAGACAATATTTGCTGACGCTACTACCAGTCTGCATTAACGCAGGACGACCAAGCCTTAGGGCGCGAGCAATCAACCGCGCCATCGTCAGATGATGAGGAAAATTGCGATTTCCATGTTGGCGTAAGAAATCTCGTAGGGATGAATGAACATCTGCTTCGATCACGGTAATACTACTTTAAAAGAATATACATGATAGCATTTGCCGCTATTCAACTTACTCCTGGGGAAAAGCTCCTGGTTTGACTTTGAGAGTGATTTCCTTCCCCTCTCGCATCACTTTAACCGCTAATTCTGAACCAATCTCGCTCAGGTCTACCTGCTCCTGCACTTGACGGGAAGTCTCGACTGCTTGCTCCCCTACCTGATAGATAATATCTCCTGCTTGAAAATCACTTTTTGCCGCAGGAGAATCAGGAATTACCCGAACCACTAGCACTCCTTCTTGTTCCGTAATTTTAAAATCAAATTCTTTACTAGAGTTAATCTGGGCTTTAGTATCTTGATTCAGGTTAACCATCTGAATTCCCAGATAGGGATGATCTACTTGTCCTTTATCAAATAGCTGACTAGCAATTTTCTGAGCAGTTTCAATGGGAATGGCAAATCCTAAACCCTGAGCATCAGCACGAATTGCGGTGTTGATCCCAATTACTTCTCCCCGTGAATTTAGTAATGGTCCTCCTGAATTACCAGGATTGATTGCAGCATCGGTTTGAATAAAGCGGACTCGTTTATTGGGCACTCCTACTTGAGAGCTTGAACGATCCAATGCGCTAATAATCCCCACCGTAACAGTATTATCTAAGCCCAGGGGATTGCCAATGGCGATCGCCCATTCCCCAGGAATTAGATTTTCGGCATTACCAAAGTTAACCGTCGGTAAATTTTGTGCCTCAATTTTAATGACTGCCAAATCGGTAAAGGAGTCAGTACCCAATACCTGCCCTTCATAGCTAGTACCATCATTGAGAGTTACCTGAACCTCTTGGGCTCCATCTACCACATGGGCATTGGTAATTAAACGACCATCTGAACCAATGATAAAGCCTGAACCAGTCCCTCTTTCCAATCGCTCAGGAATCTCTCGGGAATTGGGCGACAACTCACCAGAATCACCATTACCAAAAAAACGACGAAATAAAGGGTGTTTGAAGTTCTCAGGCAGAGCAGTAGAAACCTGCCGTGAAGCGTCTATTCTAACCACCGCAGGACCTACTTTTTGCACGGCAGCGGCAATAAAATTAATTTCTGCTTCTGAGTCAAGCTGAGGGGAATTTAACTGTGCTGGCACCGCCGCTGAGTAGACAGGAGTCTGCTGAACTACTCTTTCCTGTCTGGCATCACGACTGCTCCAAAAACCTAAACTACCGCCCAGGACGAATATACCTAAATAAACACCTAGCTTGCTTGAGAATAACTTCATTGTACTTACTGATTCGTATTGGGTTAAAGGTGGCTTCTTAAAATTTGTGGTGTACCCCAAAGCTCAGTTTTAGATAATTCTGGAAGCCTATAAGTAGACTATGGGTACAGTTTTGGGCACTTGTCCTTGTCTGTAGTGTATGGCTACATATCTCTGGATATGGACTCTAAAATAAAACAGATCTTAAATCTAATTTCTAATCTACCAATAACAATTATTACAGAGATTAAACAATACAGCTTTTTCTCTCAGACTATTTATAAGCTGACGCTACTTATTAATAAAATGGTAATTAACCAATAGGTAAGCTTACTAACTAGTCAATAAGGTGCGGGTAGTTAAGGGCATCACTGAATTATGCAGTTAAGAATTCTGAGATACCGTCTTAATCTCCCCCACTAACTGTTGATATTCCGCAGCGGATAACACTGGCTGGAGGTTATCTGTAGCGATCGGCTTCCTGAGATTAATCCAGGACTTGCAGCCGCCATAGGCTTGCTCAAAGGGTATAGTTTGCGGTGTAGCGCAGCGGTAAACTCGCAGCAGTAAAACGAATAGTGGTCTTTTAGGCTGCCATTTCAGGCGATCGCTGATCATCAATTCATGCCAAACATGATATGGCTGTAAAGCCTTGACTTGGCTGGAATCGTCCAAAGATAAAACATCAGTAATCTCGGCACAGCTTTGAATGGTTACCGATTCAGGATGCCAGCCAGAAGGTACGGGAACTACCTGAGACTCATAGGAAGGTTTGAGTAACTCTGGCTTTTGATGCTCGTAGGTAGGATAAAGCCATATTGGGGAGTGTTTGACTGAAAATCCCGCTTCCCGAATGCCTCCTTTCCGCAGCAAGACAATGGTTTCTCCCTTGCTCAGAGCTTCTACTGCGATCGCCCATTCTTTCAAAGCATGTTGGAGCAGTTGATTCGTCAATAACATTACTAGTAACAATAATTGCTTCTCTTAGCTTAACCAATTCTCCTTGATAGCTACCTACTAACTACTGACTACTAACTACTAACTACTACCCAATTTGCTGGAGCAAAATATCACCCATCTCCTTACAGCCAACCTGCTTCATTCCTGGGGACATAATATCTCCCGTACGATAACCCTGATCCAGGACTTGATTAACTGCGGTTTCAATCTTCGTTGCGGCTTCAGGCTCATTTAACCCGTAACGGAGCATCATCGCTGCACTAAGTACCTGCGCTAGTGGATTTGCCAGATCCTGCCCTGCAATATCGGGGGCTGAACCATGAACAGGTTCGTATACCCCAGGAGTTCCCGCCTTACCTAAACTAGCGGAGGGGAGCATACCAATACTCCCTGTAAGCATCGCTGCGGCATCAGATAAAATGTCACCAAATAGGTTTCCTGTAACGATGGTGTCAAACTGCTTTGGAGCCCTTACTAACTGCATAGCAGCATTATCGACATATAAATGACTTAGCTCCACTTCAGGATAACTCTTTGCCATTGCTGTCAGGCGATCGCGCCAGAGCTGGGATACGTCTAACACGTTAGCCTTATCTACGGAACACAACCTACCGCTGCGTTTTTGCGCAGTTTCAAACCCAACTTTGGCAATGCGATCTATTTCCCCCACGCTGTAAGCCATGGTATTGACGGCGCGCTGTTCCCCCGTTTCCGTGGCAAAAGTGCCTTTGGGCTGACCAAAATAAATTCCTCCAGTCAGCTCTCGCACCACCATAATATCCACTCCAGCAACTATTTCTGGCTTGAGGGAAGAAGCATCAATTAGCTGTGGCAAGATGGTTGCAGGGCGCAGATTGGCAAATAGCTCTAACCCAGCCCTCATCCCCAGCAGTCCACTCTCTGGACGTTGCTGACGAGGCAGATTATCCCATTTATAGCCACCAATCGCCGCCAGCAAAACCGCATCACTTTGACGACAAGCAGTTAGAGTAGCTTCTGGTAATGGCTCTCCTGTGGCATCGATTGCTGCCCCCCCGATCAAAGCTTCGGTAAAGATAAACTTTAAATCTTCCTTAACGGCGATCGCTTTTAAAACCTCTACCGTCACAGCAATAATTTCGGGACCAATACCATCCCCAGGAAGCAAAGTAATCCGATACTGTTTGGTCATGAAAACTACGGGAAAAACCCTAAAATGTAAACCTTGGCAACAGCTACTAATTTATCATTCGCGGGTAGCCTTACAGTGAGCTTAATAAATATTAGTTTTACTTAGCACCTTCTCCCTAAGCATCAAATCAACTAGGACTCCAGTGGCTTCAGTTCGTGTAGTCCAGCAACTTCTTCTGATTTATAATCGGGCTCAGGGCGAATAACCATTACTGGGCAGTGGGCATGGTGAGTTACGTAATTGCTGACGCTGCCAAGAAATATTTCTTTCAAACCATTTAATCCGCGACTGCCAACCAAAACTAAATCCGCTGACCAAGTATTAGCTAAATCACAGATTGAGCGTCCTGGATTGCCAGCTAGCTGAGTAAATTCTGCTGCCACCCCAGCTGCTTCGGCTTCCTTTGCTTTAGTTTGCAAGAAATCAATTCCTGCTCTTTCAAAATATTGCAGTTTTTGTTGATTTAAACCGTAATCGTGGCTATTTTCCATCGGATAATAGCTATAGCTAGGTAGGAGTTGAAATATAGGTTGTCCCTCAGCCACAACATGCAACAACATTAGCAAAGCTTTATGTGTTCTAGCCATCGTAATTGCTGATTCAAATACAGACTGGCTGTGATCTGAATAATCAATCGCCGCTACAATTTTGTCTATCATTGAAAAATTCTCCCTCTTTCAACTAAGAAACTTGCTAAATTGACTTTAAGTTTTTTGCTTGCCTGCTATCCACTCCTTGAAAGTAATTTTTAACGATCAAAACCTTATTCTCTTCCGCTATTTATCACTCTGCCTTATTAGCTCCAAATTACAGCCATTATTGTCTCAATGCTGTCTCAATGCGTTATCTAAGATTTGGTTTAAAAATCTAGTAACTTTGAGAGCTTTCCTTATTAATGAATGGAAGAATTTTTACTAATTAATTTGAGATTCACTTAAACTCGCTGTAACAACAAAGTAGTCTAGAAGACAGCAAGAAAATTAGAGACTGGATCAGGGTTTAAACTAATTAAATCCGTTAATTTTGTTATAGAATTTAACTCTAAGCATTGTTGTTAATCATTTAAATATGAATTTTTTAATTTTGCTATGTTGCCTTTACTATAAAAATTTTATTTAATGTTTAATGAATTTCAATTCTACAAAACTCTTCTGAGCTCTGCCTCTTGTCTTAACAGAAGTTAAAGGTAATTAAAAGTAATTAATAGCATTGTGCATTAACACATTTTTCTCTTGCTTAATTCCGCAACAGTCAACTCTTATACAGTCTTAAGCCCTCAAGCAATCACAGACTAAATTACTTAAAATCCTAGGCAATTGATACAGATAGCTCAAAACAAATTTTTGTAAATATTTACAAAGCAATATGTAGATTTGATTCGTCAGACAACATTCGTCTCTTGCCGCTTTCTAGTATTGCTCTATAGACTTACTAATTTAAAGATTAAAAATCTTGGTTATTTCTCAGAATATCAGCAAAATTTAGTAAATATTATCAGGTATACTAATTATTCTTATTTTAAAGTAACTATCATCAACAAAATATTAAATGTTTGGCTTTATTAATCTAAATAAGCCTGTTGGTTTTACCTCTCATGACTGTGTGGCAAAATTGCGTAAACTGCTGGATACCAAAAGAATTGGGCATGGTGGTACTCTCGATCCTGCTGCAACGGGAGTTTTACCAATAGCGGTGGGAAGAGCAACTAGGCTGTTACAGTTTTTGCCTACCTCCAAAGCCTATCGGGCGCGAATTCGTCTTGGCATGACTACTACTACTGATGATCTAGACGGAGATATCATTGAGCATATCTCTCAGGTGAAATTTACCAAAGATCAACTTCGAGATGGTTTAAACAGTTTCCTAGGAACTATTGAGCAGGTTCCACCAAAATACAGCGCAATTAAGAAAAACGGACGAAAACTATATGAGCTGGCAAGAAAAGGAGAAGAGGTAAAAATAGAACCTCGAACAGTAACTATTAGTAAAATCGAACTGCTTAACCTTTATGAGACAGAATTCTGTGAATTAGAAGTAGAGATTCACTGTAGTTCTGGTACCTATATTAGAGCGATCGCTCGTGATTTGGGAGCCAAGCTAGAAGTTGGAGGAACCCTAGCAGGACTAGTTCGTACTTTCAGTTGCGGGATGAGTCTACCAGATAGTAAAACTTTTGTTGAGATCGAAGAGCAATTACTGCAAGAAAATTTTCAGTTAATCGAACCCAGCTTGATTATGGGTCATCTAGACTATGTAACCTTGACAAGCGAAGATTCTCGACGCTGGTGTCAAGGGCAATTAGTTGACCTGTGCCAGGCATTATCTACTAGCCGAGAAATATCGAATCATGCTCCAGAACATTATTTGGTAACTTATGCCGACGATCAAACTTTTTTAGGCATTAGTATCCTATATTTACGTCAGGAGATACTTAAACTTAAGCCCAAAATAGTCTTGTCAAATTAATTTACTGGTCTGACAGTTCTGTAGTTAGGATTGCGATCGCTTTAAATTTACTCACCAGATTTTACTTTTTTTCTAGTTGAACACTAAGGCGTGTCACCATCAAAAACTAAGAGAATGAAGAGATGCTAGGCACTTAGAGACGATCAATGGGCAAGAATCAAAAACCTATTGTCAGTAAGAGAAGGAACAGTAGGGGTAACAGCTAAAAATAATTGACTATTCGTTGAAGCAGTTCTTTATCGTTATCGTGCGAGAATTCCTTGGAGGGACTTACCTTCGAGATTTGGAGATTATCGAGTAATACATCAAAGACATAGCCGATGGAGCAAAACAGGAGTGTGGTTACAAGTATTTCAGCATTTAGCTCAAGATAGTGACAATGAGTATCAAATGATTGACTCAACCATTGTTCTCGCTCACCAACATAGTAGTGGAGCGAAACCGAGTGATAAAAAAAAGAGTCCTAAATGATATATTATCTCCATTCGAGGATATTATCCCGCCCTGACGGGACAAGTGCCCTTGTCCTAAAGGATATATTGTGCCCTTGTCCTAAAGGATATATTATGCCCTTGTCCTAAAGGATATATTATGCCCTTGTCCTA
>JBCBIE010000005.1:101913-159561 GCA_038524995.1 Cyanobacteria bacterium J06621_8 | reverse complement strand
CCGCGTTGGTGACTACCTCACAAGTTTATTGATCTATGCTTGATTTATGAGGGAACAGCTTCAGCTTTGGTTAAAGTATACCGAGCTAGTACTCGGAAATGGAGACCCTAGCAGCCAATTCCCACCCTGGTATTCCAGGTCATAAACTAAGGTAAAACGGCGTGGCGGTGGGCTTTTTATTGGTCAGCAGAATTTTAAAGTTTGGTGGACAGCTATTTTTGTTAAAAATGTAACGAGAGTGACATTACTGTAGGGGTATGATAATCGATATTGTCGGAAAGATACCTACTTAATGACAGCATCACTAGAATCTCCAGATTTATCTTTATTCAATGCCAATACTTTCCAATTAAGTAATGGACTCACGATTATTCATCAGCATTTATCGGCAACTTCCGTTGTAGTGGCTGATATTTGGGTGAAAGCAGGGGCTACTGCTGAACCAGAGGAATGGTCAGGCATGGCGCATTTTTTGGAACACATGATCTTCAAAGGTTCTCCCCAGGTGATGGTAGGAGAATTTGACTGGCTGGTGGAGAATACGGGGGGCATAGCCAACGCGGCAACCAGCTACGATTATGCTCATTATTATCTAACTACTACCGCACTTCATTTAGAGCAGACTTTATCCTGTTTAGCAGATATGCTGCTGCGAGCGCATATTCCTGATGAGGAATTTATACGGGAAAGAGAGGTAGTGCTTGAAGAAATTCTTGCTAGCAATGATGACCCTGATTTTTTGGGATTTCAGGCTCTTTATCAAAATACTTACCAGCATCATCCCTATCGTCGCTCAATCCTAGGAGAAAAAGAATTACTCCTCAATCATACTCCCAATCAAATGCGCTGTTTCCACCGTACCCATTATCAGCCCGAAAATATGACTGTAGTTATCGTGGGCAATATTGAGCAGGAGAAGACTTTAGCCTTAGTTAACCAGAATTTTAGTAATTTTAGCGTGCCCTCAGAATGTCCTCCCGTAACACCTATCAGAGAATCTCGAAGTGATACGATCAGAAGACAAGAGCTATACTTACCTCGACTTGAACAGGCTCGACTCTTAATGGCATGGATCTGTCCTGGGTCAGGAAATTTGACGGCGGCGATCGCCCTAGATTTGTTGGCATTAGTTTTAATAGGAGGGCGTAGTTCGGGTTTGGTCAGGGAACTACGGGAAGAACGGCAATTGGTGCTAGATATTGACTGCGAGCTTTCCTTACAAAAGGATTCTAGTATGTTTACTGTCGCTGCTTTACTCGAAACAGAACAGCTACCTCTAGTGGAACAGCTAATTTGCGATCGCCTGGAGCTACTGCGACAGCGCTTAATCCCTGATGTGGAGTTAAATCGAGCTAAACGACAGTTAATTAATGACTATATTTTTTCTACGGAAACCCCTAATCAATTAGCCAGCATCTATGGCTTCTACAACATTATGGCGACTGCTGCCCATTCAGCGCTGTATCCTCAAATAATTAGACGGCTTCAACCCGAACAGCTTCAGGCAATCGCCAAGCGCCACCTCTTACCCCAAAGCTATGCCATCACAATTTTAAAGCCTCATTAAGATTACCTTTGGCAACTAATAACTATAGGAGCACTAATCAATCTAGAAAAATTAAGATTAAACCTCAATTTCTGACCACAATCTTTCTAGCTGCATCTTCCAAGCTGCTAAAAACTGTTCTCGTTGAGCAGGATCTTGATCCACGCCCCCCATTACCCCTTCCTGATAAAAGCGATCGATGGTTTGATAAGTAGACTCCAAACTTTGACCTTGGGCTTTAGCCGCCTTAACAATCTGAATAATTTGCTTTTCAATCAGCTGATTAAAAGAAGACGACAAGCCTTTATTTACTAAATCAACCAGAGCGGCGATCGCACTTTTAAAATCTTCTGGGGTGAGGCTTCCTAAACGATGATGAAACACTCCCCAAAGGACATTCTGATTGAGAGCATAACGCACTTCTTGAGTATCACTAAAATTATCTTCCAGAAGTTGCGGTAACAAAGACTGGGCTTCTGCTGCTGCTGCGATCGGAGTTAATAATTTCAGCCAACTGTGATCTTCCGAGATAATAACTAGCAAATGTAGTTGTGAATTTTTAACCTGCCATGCTTCTGCTACATCGTGTTTGATATCTCCTGGCTCAAAAATACTTTCGAGGAGGGACTGAATGTCGGCTATGTTCATTACCAGAGATTATAAATTAGAATTTGATGCTAGATAATTTAACATTAGTTTAATAGTTTTCCCTGAAAAATCTACCAGCAGTTTGAGATCTTCCCTGGAATATTACTCAATGCTCAAAAAAAAACACTATCAAAACGTTATCGATTCCTTGGCTAATTTGGATGAGCAAGCATATAGAATTCACTTTCACTGGATGAACCAGGCTTTAGCGCTGGCTCAAGCTGCCTCTAAATTGGGAGAAGTGCCCATTGGGGCAGTGATTGTTGATCGTCAGGGAAATAAGATTGCCCAGGCAGCTAATCGTAAGCAAAGAGAGCAAGATCCTACCGCTCATGCCGAGATTTTAGCGATTCGTGCTGCAACTAGAGCCTTGGGTAACTGTTACCTTCCAGACTGTGCCCTTTACGTTACCCTAGAACCCTGCCCGATGTGTGCAGGGGCGATTATTCATTCTCGCCTGAAGCTACTCGTCTATGGCGCAGATGACCCGAAAACGGGAGCAATTCGTACCGTCCTCAATTTACCAGACAGTTACGGCTCAAATCATCGTTTACAAGTCTTGGCTGGCATCCAGGAACAGGCGTGCCGTCAACAGCTACAGATCTGGTTTGAGCAGCGCAGAACTCAATAAATTAATTCTGCCAACCCTGGTTACCTAAAGGAATGTCTAAAAAATTATTTTAAAAGAACATCATAGAAGCGATCGCCAAACTCTCTAACTTAGCAGCGGCATGTTTGAATATAAAAGGCAGATCTAATTAAAGATTGATTAACCATACAATAATGTGTCGATTATTAGGCTATCTCGGTTCTCCGATTCAATTAGACCGTATTTTGATCAAACCAGAACATTCTTTGGTTTTGCAGAGCTATCAGCCCCAAGAAATGACCGTCACTGGAGTGCTAAACGCTGACGGTTTTGGCATTGGTTGGTATGACGAACAGCTCCACAGAATCCCCTACACCTATAAAAACGTATTGCCGATTTGGAACGATGCCAACTTACCGCAACTGGCACGCTATATTCAATCGTCATGCTATTTAGGATATGTTCGTAGTGCTACTACAGCTCTTTCCGTAGACATGATTAACTGTCAGCCATTTACCCATCAAAATTTGCTGTTTATCCATAATGGCTTTATTGACGATTTTCGCTCCTCTCTTTATCGACCGATCCGCAATCAACTTCATGATTTTGTTTACCAAAGAATCGCAGGAACCACAGATTCTGAGCACATATTTGCCCTAATACTCAATGAATTAGAGGCTGATGCTGAACTAAGCCTTCAACAAGCCCTACATAACACCATCACTCGCCTCATAGAACTAGCACAGCCCAATAAAATAAGCTTTTCTGCCAATATAGTTTTAAGTAACGGTCAAGAACTAGCGGCGTGCCGATATTCTAACCGCGAACTAAGTCCTACTTTATATTACATACAAGATCAGTCTTTAGCAGATGCCGTTATCATCGCATCAGAACCTTTCTCAAAAGGGGAATGGATTGCTTTCCCTGAAAAATCATTAATTAGTGTCGGAGCAGATCTCCAAGTTAGCATCCGTTCAATCTCGTAGTGGGTCAATTTTATAGAACTATTTTTGGTTAATTGTTTATTATAAAAACACACCTTATAAACCATAATTAGGTGTCCTTTAATCACTTAAAATCTTTATTGGGGCATTATTTTTCTAATTGGGTAATTAAATTTCAGCACAGTTAAGCCTGGAATGAAAATCGACAATTCATTATTTTATTAAAATATCATTATCATTAAATCCATTAATTTTGCTCTAACTTTTATCCGTTAAACTACTTGAGATTAATTTAAAAGTGTGTCGTTTGTCACACTTTTATTAACAAAATTAGCCGTGAATACGATTGAACAGCTAAGAAATCGAAGAGTTAATTAAGGAATTTATCCTAACCTGGAAAACTGCGTTAGCCTTTTTTCAGATAGTTATTTTCTAGTCAAGCAAATCAAGAAACCTCAGAGCAAGTTAAATACTATGGCAAAAAGAACTTTTGGTGTAATTGGGCTAGCCGTGATGGGGGAAAATCTTGCCCTCAACGTAGAAAGTCGTGGGTTCCCGATCGCCGTATATAATCGTACTGCTGCTAAAACCGAGCAATTTATGGCAGAACGAGGACAAGGCAAAGATATTAAAGCCGCCTACTCCCTCGAAGAATTTGTCCAGTCATTAGAACGTCCCCGCAACATCCTGGTGATGGTTAAAGCAGGGAGAGCTGTAGATGCGGTAATTGAACAGCTAAAACCGCTACTTGAGGAGGGAGATACGATCATTGACGGTGGTAATTCTCTCTATGAAGACACCGAAAGACGTACTAAAGACCTAGAATCTACAGGATTGGGTTTTGTTGGGATGGGCGTTAGTGGTGGAGAAGAAGGGGCGTTAAATGGTCCTAGTCTGATGCCTGGTGGAACTGAAGCTGGTTACCGTGATTTGGAACCAATCCTAACTAAAATTGCGGCACAGGTAGATGATGGTCCCTGTGTAACCTATATTGGTCGTGGTGGTGCTGGTCACTACGTCAAAATGGTGCATAACGGTATTGAGTATGGCGACATGCAGCTTATTGCCGAAGCTTATGATTTGATGAAAAATACCCTTAATCTCTCAGGTGATGAGCTCAAGGAAGTATTTAGTCAGTGGAATCATACCGATGAGCTAAATTCCTTCTTGATTGAGATTACTGCTGATATTTTTGCCAATACCGACCCCCAAACTAATCAACCCTTAGTAGACTCAATTCTCGATGCTGCGGGACAAAAGGGTACAGGACGCTGGACGGTGGTTAGTTCTCTTGAGTTAGGTGTTCCTATTCCCACCATCTATGCAGCGGTCAACGCCCGCGTTATGTCGGCATATAAAGATGAACGGGTTGCTGCTTCTAAGGAAATTTCCGCTCCCAATGGAGAATACGCAGGAGATAAAAAGCAGTTTATCAATCAAGTCAGAGATGCTCTCTACTGCTCTAAAATGTGTTCCTATGCTCAAGGCATGGCATTATTGAGTAAAGCGTCAAAAGAGTTTGATTTTGGGCTTGATTTGGCAGAAATAGCGCGTATTTGGAAGGGAGGCTGTATTATTCAGGCAGGATTCCTCGATAAAATCAAAAAAGCCTTTAAAGACCATCCTGATCTCCCTAACCTACTCTTAGCCCCTGAATTTAAACAGTCTATTTTAGACCGTCAGTCTGCTTGGCGTGCAGTTTTGGCAACCGCTAATCAGTTGGGTATTGCAGTCCCTGCATTTAGCTCTTCCCTAGACTATTTCGATAGCTATCGTCGAGCTACCCTACCACAAAATCTGACTCAGGCTCAAAGAGATTACTTTGGAGCTCATACCTATGAAAGAGTGGATCGTCCTCGGGGTGAATTTCTGCATACTGAATGGGCAAAAATCACTGATCAATCTTAGTTATCAACTCACTGACTAAAGTTATTGCAATAATTAATCTGTTTGATTAAATATTGCCTAAATATTGTCATTAAAGAGAGCACATCATCGCCGTGCTCTTTTTTTATGGTCAATTTGACGTTGATAATTGAAACATAGCTCGCCGTCTTATACTAAATCCAATTACCAAAATACACTTATAAATGAGAACTGTAAAAGTTCAAACTCCTTCTTGCTCCCGCGACAGGTTGAGGAAACCTCGCCGTCGGGGGTGCGCTTTTTACGTGATTGCGTATGCTGGGGAAACCCCAGCACGCCTCACGCGCTTTTCCCTTTAACCTTTCTTCCTTTCCCCTACATAATCAATAAGTGTTCTGTCTAAACAGGATTTAGTACTACCATCAGTTAACATCAAAATCTTAAATTAAGCTTAGAAAAACGGGGTTTTAGGCTAATTTTTTGCTGTCGCAAATTTTATCTCAATCTAATTGATGAATCATGTCAGCACAATATAAATGTACTTATAGCATTCTGTTACTAAATAATTTTAAAACTTTAATACTTTTGACTCTAATCCAGGTATCCAGATCGCTAGAACACCAAATCAAAATCTTCCTCATAGCAAAAAACCCATTATTATGACCGTTGAGACGACCTCTATTAATCAATCCCTGCCAGAAACTCATATTTCTCACTCTCAAGCCTTCTTACAGAAAATTAGTCAAACTTGGCACAGGCGAGCACAGGTCAAAACTAAGGAAATTGAGCCAAAATCAACTATCGATGCCTCTTTACCAGATTTTCGGGTTGATCTACTTCCTTTTAAAGACCATCCTGATTTCTTAGCCGCCAGCCCAGAAATGCAAAATAGAATTCTTTCTTGTGGTTGGCTGGCATATAACGAAAAGACGATAGATATCGAAGCCAAAGTGATTAATCCTGCCTGTAACCATATTATCTACGGAGAAGTTCCAGGGGCAGACGATGAGACGAGCCAGCTCATTGCCAGCGAAACAATGGTTGATGAAGCCTATCACATCTTACTGGTTAATAAAGCTTGTCATCTGACTCGCCGACAAAGAAACTTGCAGTCTCTCAAGCTACCAGATTTTAATTTGGTAATTAACATGCAGCGAGAACAGGAACAGTGGTCGGAATATTGGCAAAAGGTTTTAGTGCAGCTAGCAACAGCCACCGTCTCCGAACTGTTTATTAGCGATTATCTTGATCTATTAGCACACGATAAAACTATACAGCCTTTCAACCGTCTAGTGGTAGACACTCATCGTCGAGATGAAATGGCTCATGGCACAATCTTTAACCATTTAGCGAAGCATATCTACAGCCAGCTCAATCGGGAACAACAAGAATTCTTTATGGAGATTCTGCCCAAACCTGTGGGCTGGTTTGCCAACGTCGAGCTTACTGTCTGGCAAGCCATGCTGGAACAAATTAGTTTTGAGCCTGCGGCTAAAGTGATTGCTGACTGTGCTGCGGCTAATGAAGTCAATTTAATGCGAATTGACTATACGGGCATTACTTCTTTAGCTGAAGAATTAGGCATGCTCAACTGTTCACGTGGAGTTGATAGCTTTGGCGGTCTGGTGGCTGCCAACAGCAGCAGTAGAGAACTTGTTGCTTTGTCATACTAAATCCTGTTTAGATAGAACACTCATTGATTATGCAGGGGTAACGGTTAACGGTTAAAGGGGTTTGAAGTTTCTCAGGTTTGCATTTAATGAGTGTATTTTGGTAATCGGATTTGGTGTCATAGCGTAATTTTTGGGAGCAAACTATTGAGCTGTTGGGATAGCTAAAAGCTCTAAGCCATATATAGAAAATTAAAAAACTAAAAAAATGAAACATGCAGTTGCGATTCGCCACGTTGCGTTTGAAGATTTAGGCAACTTAGCCCCTATTCTAGAGCATCGAGGCTATCGGATAGATTATATAGATGCAACTTCTAGTAGCTTGCAGGAAATTGATCCTCTTAAATTGGATTTACTAGTAATTTTGGGAGGACCGATTGGAGCTTATGATGAGCAAGATTACCCTTTTCTGCTAGATGAGCTGCGCCTCTTGGGAATTCGCTTGGCAGCAGATTTACCAACATTAGGAATTTGTCTAGGTTCCCAACTAATGGCGAGGGTACTGGGGGCAAAGGTTTATCCAGGAGCAGTTAAGGAAATTGGTTGGTCACCCCTTAGCCTCAGTGATGCGGGAGAAAAGTCACCCCTCAAACATTTGGGCACTAGGGATCATTCTGTGCTGCACTGGCATGGGGACACCTTTGATTTACCTCCAGGAGCTGTTAATCTTGCTTCCACTGACAACTATGTCAATCAGGCTTTTACCTGGGAAAAGTGTGCTCTAGGATTGCAGTTTCATCCTGAGGTGACCCCACAGGGACTAGAAAATTGGTTTATTGGTCATGCAAGTGAAATCAGCAGCACGGTTGATGTTCGCCTTGACAAATTACGTGCTGATACCGCTCTTTACGCTTCTCGTTTAGAGACTCAAGCAGTGAAGGTTTGGCAGGAATGGCTAGAAACGATGGAAAAATATATGCCCTCTAACTAGCTTGAGTGACTTTCAAGAATTTTGATGGGCATTTAATAAGAGAGAATTAGTCACCACGATTAAAGAGCTGGAAGCCATAGCTACCGCAGCCCATACAGGAGATAAAAGTAGTCCCCAGTGGGGTAAGAATGCCCCCGCCGCAAAGGGAATTGCTATACAGTTGTAGCCTAAAGCCCAAAACAGATTTTGCCTGATTTTCTTAACCGTTGCTCGACTGAGTTCAATTGCTCTAATGACATTCTGGAGTTGACTCTGCATCAAGACAATATCCGCTGTAGCGATCGCCACATCCGTTGCCCCCTGGAGAGAAATACCGACATCTGCCTGGGCTAGTGCCGGGGCATCGTTGATGCCATCTCCCACCATCGCTACTTGCTGCTGCTGTTCCTGGAGGGTTTTGATGCGCTCTGCTTTGGCGGCGGGAGTTAACTGTGCCGAGACTTGGGTAATCTCTAGCTGTTGGGCGATGTTTTGGGCTACCTCTGGGCGATCGCCTGTGAGCAATACTACACTTAATTCTAAGTCCTGTAACTGTTTCACGGTCTTAACGGCATCAGGACGCAGCTGATCTTCCAGCATGATCAATCCTTGTAGACTCCCAGATACGGCTAGATAAACCACTGTCAGACCAGATTGAGCTAGAAATTGCGCCTTTTGGGCATGCTCCTCAGAGATACTAATTTCTTGACTCGTTAACCATTCTTGATTACCTAAGTAGACTTGCTTCCCGTCTACCGTTGCCCCTAGTCCTCGTCCGATAACCGTTTGAAAATCTTTAGTAGCTAACAACTCCAGATTTTGCTCCTGTGCCTCCCTAGTAATTGCCTGGGCGAGGGGGTGATTGCTGCCGCTTTCAATGGATGCTGCGATCTGTAATAAACTTTGGAGGGAAATATCCGCCAGAGGTAAACATTCCGTTACTCTGGGCTTGCCCTCGGTTAGAGTACCTGTTTTATCAAAAATTATCGTATCTAGCTGGTGAACCTTCTCCAGCACATCTCCACCCTTAATTAAAATTCCTGATTCCGCCCCAATACTAGTACCAACTAAAATAGCCGTCGGCGTAGCCAACCCCAGGGCGCAGGGACAGGCAATCACTAATACGGCGATCGCCAATTTTAAGCTTAATAGTAAAGGAGAGGTGGTTACCGTCGTCTCTCCCATTGCCATGGACATCGCTGGAGAACTATACAACAGGACAGAATCCCAAATATTTGTCCCCAAGAAATACCAGAAGCAGAAAGTTAAACTGGCGATCGCCATCACGCCATAGGCAAAGTAGCCCGCAATAGTATCAGCCAGCTTTTGTACGGGGGCTTTACGAGTTTGAGCATCCTCTACCAAATTAATAATCTTTGCCAAGGCTGTTTCTTGACCAATTCCCGTTACTTCTACCGTAACTACACCAGACTGATTGATAGTTCCTGCCCGCACAACATCAGAGATATTTTTATTTACCTCCAGAGATTCCCCCGTCAACATCGACTCATCCACCGTAGTTGTTCCCGCAACAATCTTGCCATCTACGGGTATTTTTTCTCCTGGTAAGATCCGCAGCCATTCCCCCCGCTTAACCTGTTCTACGGGAATAGTAATCGCCTCCGCATTCTCCTCTTTCCCGATTAGTCGAGCGATGGGGGGTTGCAGGGTAATTAACTCTTCTAAAGCCGAAGCCGCACGGTTACGCGCCTTCCCCTCTAGGGTACGTCCCAAAAGAATAAAGCCCAACAGCATCACAGGCTCATCAAAAAAGCATTCCCAACCTAAACTGGGAAAAAATAAAGCCCAACAGCTAGCTAAATAAGTACTCACCGTACCCAACCCCACCAGAGTATTCATATTGGGCATTCCCTGAAGTAAGCTACGCGCACCATCAATAATTAGCGATCGCCCTGGAATCAATAACGCCAAAGTGGCTAACCCAAAGTGAATCCAGATATTGCTGAGAACTGGTATGGTGGGCATCCCTAAATGATGTAGATGTCCCACGCTAGAAAAAATTAGCAGTACCAGTGCGGTAACCAGTTGCCAAAACTGCTTTTGGACTTGCTGCTGTCGCTTCTGCTTATTTTCTTGGGCTGCCTGAAAAATACTGCGATCGCTCTGGCGTAGCTGACTGGGAAAACCTGATTTAGTTAGCTTCTGAGCTAAGTTTTCTGGGGCAACAGCAGCAGCCTGATATTTTACTACCGCTACCTCCGTAATTAAATTCACCTGAGCCGAAACAACTCCTGAGTTTTGCTCTAGCTGCCTTTCAACGGCTCTGACACACCCCGCACACTTCATCCCCCCTACATCGAGGGCGGCTGTTTGTAATTCATCAGGGTTGGATGTTTGATTGGGCTTTTGATTTACAGATGGTGGGGATTTAACCATGGATTAAGAATTTAACAAGGTCATTTCTTGATCTTAGATCAATCACTAGATCGATCAGCTTTATTGAAACATAAATCATCTATCCATCGTGTTGATATCTGCCCCGTAGATCAAAATCACATGCTGATGGTAATTCCTCTTAAGGCGATCACTTTTTATTACGAATAAGATACAGGTTACTTACTCGTATCACTAGCCCTTTTAAATAAATATGTTTACTCTTAATTCAACTGCTAAATCACTGCTCGTTGTCGCGGCATCTGTGAGTGCGATCGCGGCTCCCTTACCAGCACGGGCAGAGAGTTTAAACATCTCCAAACTATTAGTCGAGACCGCCGACATGATGAATCAGAATTTACCGATGATGGTCGATCAAAATACCCGATGGGATGCTTCTTTTGCTGGACCAGGCAAAACTTTAAGCTACAAGTTTACTCTGGTCAACTATTCCGCTGGTAAAATTGATGGGGTTCAGTTTGCTAATGATATCCGCACAAGCCTGACAGAGACAGTTTGCAATAACTCCATAACTAAAGTATTTCCCGAAAACGGAGTATTACTAAAGTTTAACTACTATGACAACGCCAGCAATCTGATTACTAGAGTTAACGTTGCCCCCAATGACTGTAAATAGTTACTAACGTTACGCAGTACAGCTAAAAATTAATAATTCTAGTCAAAGTTGTTAGTTGTTAGAGGATGTCTGAAAAGTCAAAATAAATGTGAGCGTTAATTAAAAAAACTCTCGTAATAATAATCCGTCGATATACAACTAAAGACAGAAAACAAGAGTTATGGTTCAATCATACCGTAGTGATTTAACTAATGAACAATAGGAAGTAATCAAAAGCCTAATTCCACCTGCAAAAATAGGATGTATTTCTCATATAAATGAGATACAGTACATTTTTGGGTTCTAGTTTAGTTGTTAGTAGGTAATTCACTATGTGTATCAGGGTAGTCGCATCAAAATATCAAGTCAGAATATACCAGAATTGGACAAAATCTGGAGCAGAAAATTGTTATTCAAACCAGCTTGATAGCGTTTCAACAACTCGATTGGGTATGCTGGGGGAACCCCAGCACCCCTCTCGTTCATCTTCAGACTACCCTTGGAATCATCTTGGCGAAGTAAATTGAGAGCCAGCCTTTTGAGGATAGTCATATTTCGAGGGGCGTAATCTTTACGAATCCGAGAATCATCCTCGGAGAAAATCACATCGAGACACCAATGCAATTGATCTTCTATTCCCCAGTGGCTACGAATTGAATCAGGAAAATGAGCAAAGTCAGCAGCTAGAAAACTGAGAAAAAACCTTGTGCTGTGAGTAGTTTTATTCCAAAGTTGGCGATATGCGAAGCGGTATCCTTTAGGACTACCTCCAGCTCCAGACCTTTGGCTATCACCTTGATCCAGGCTTGAAAGTTTTGCTCCAAAATTTCTGGATCTAACTCGCTAAATACTCTTCCAAAAGTATCGTGCGATGGAATACCATTAGGCAATTCTAAGAAGGTTTTGAGCCACTCTTCCTTGGCTTTACCATATGTCTCTATTCCTACCCACCCATCCGCTCCACATAAAATTGCTAGAATAGCGATCGCAATTATGTCTATCAGTTTATGAGAACTTCTGGTCACTACTCTCTGGTCTGGTATCTTGCCGAAATGCTCTTCTCTTGATGCTCTAAGAGATTCTTTCGTCATGGGAATAAATACCTTATTTTCCCCTTTTTTCCTCTATTAGTTTGATGCGATTACCCTGGAAGAAATGGAAGGGGCAGCGCAAGATGAAGAGTTTGTTTTATATCATTCAGATAACGTAGAAGCACAAGATTTTGTTCAACATTTAAAGCTACCCCACTATATTGATTTTCAAGCGGAATTGAATTTAGTTAGACAGATGAGAAAAGAGTCTAGCAATGGACAATGATTTATTTAATGATTTAGCAATTAATTTTCCAATGAACAATGAAATTAGAGATAAATTGTATAGATATTTTAGTGTTGATAAATTAGAACACGCACTATTTTATAAATGGAAGTATGGATTGCGGTTTGAATTAAATAATGGTGGTAGTTATGTTGAAATGTTTACTTCTTCTTACGCTCGCGCCAGGGAATTATTAGAGCATACTTTTAAGAGTTCAGAAGAACTTTATATCTTGCTTAGATTTTATGACTATCCCTCAGATAAAGATAAACAGAAAATCCCCAAGCAAATGCGTCGCTTGAAAAGATGTGGATTTCAACTACCAGAACAACATTTAGTAGAAAAATCTAGTCATATACGTTTCGCAGGAGAAGAAGATGAATGTGAAGAGTGGCATTATGAATATCTATTATTAACTGAGATTAATAGTTCAAATTATTTGGCTATTTTGTGGGCAATTTGTTCTAATGAATTAGGCATTCAGCCAAGTGCAGGAGTCAAAGGCTATTTCATAGATTTCCAAAAACAAATAATCGCTCATCCTTATGACGATCGCGGTATGGATATAGTAGCAATTGAAAAAGATGCGATCGCCTTTTTATATCAGGATTATTCTTCTTGGCTATTGGATTATGATTTAGCAAGAATGAGTAAGACACTTGAGTAACTTAATAAACTAAATCAAAAATAAAGCAGGATCGACATTAAATCTTTCTCCCAACTTAATAGCATGAGTTTTACTAATCTGACGCTTACCATTAAAAACCTCAGAAGTAATACCTTTAGAACCAAAAATGTCTAATAAATCTACTTGTTTCAAATTATTAGCATCAACCAGAAAAATTAATCTAGATAATGGAGTTGAATTGTCATCAAAAATATATTGCTGGCTTTCAAAATTTTCGATTAATGTCACTAATAGATCTAAAAGTTGTTCTTCTTCAGGAGTTGAATTACTTTTATTAGATAATGTTTCAGCAATGTTTAACGCCCGTTCGTTTTCTGCTTTATTGGTAATTACTTTAGGTAAATATTGTGTTAAAAGTTTTCCGTAAGTCTCAGGATTTATAGTGAGAGTCATTTTTCCACCTGTCTTTGCTATATTCTGCGTGCGTTAAAAAGTATTTAAAAAACACCAACTGTTTTTTATAGTTAATATCTAATATCAAACGATATTTATTTCCTTTGATATTAATCACAGTAAAGTTTCCTACTGCCTCAGCCGTTGAAAAAGTTTGTTGAACATCAACTAAATTCTGCCAATGAACTGTCTTAATAGTCCAATAAAAATCTTCAATTTGATTACTAACATCAGGATAGCTAGATGCTGCTTCTCGCAGTTTTGCGATCGCAATAAGTCTCATAGTAAATAAAAATGTACATTACTATGTTCTCATATTGAGATCTAAAGTGTCAACTAGTAACATTACTTTGTGAATCAATGTCTCATACTACACCAAACAACAACCAAAGCAGTTCATTAATAGAAGAAGGATTTAACTTTGCTCATCTCGACGAACAAACAAAGCGATCTATTTGTCGAGCTATTTGAAAAGCTGTTGCTATACCAGGACATCAGATACCTTTTGCTTCCCGTGAAATGCCTATGTCTTATGGCTGGGGAACTGGCGGTATTCAAGTAACGGCTTCCGTAATTGGCAAAGAAGATACTTTAAAAGTAATCGATCAAGGTGCAGATGATACTACTAATGCAGTAAATATTAGGCGATTTTTCAAAAAAGTTTGTGGTGTCAAAACAACAGAAAAAACTAGCGAAGCAACTTTAATTCAAACTAGACATCGCATTCCTGAAATACCATTAACTGAGGGACAAACTATAGTTTATCAAGTTCCTATGCCCGAACCTTTGTTCGTGATTGAACCATCAAGAACTGAAGCTGCTAAAATGCACGCTTTAGAAGAATATGACTCGATGTACGTCAAATTATATGAGGATATTACTAACTTTGGGCATATCGCAACTGCTTACGATTACCCTGAAGCGACAACGAAGCATGGGAATCGTCATATGATATAGAAGAGGAGCAATTGAAAATCATAAAGCTAGAAGTAAATGAAAAGTATGAAAAAAAGTTAGAAATTGCAAATCAAAACTTTAAAGATATTGAAAAGTACTATAACTATAGTATCAGTTTTAGCAAAAGCCAAAAAAATTTTTACAGTCAAAATAAAATATTAATTTTTTTCAAGACCTATAAATCATCAAATGAACAATATAGAAAAATAGCTAATGATTTTCTATGGTCTAAAAATAAATTTAATTTTCCAGAAGGTATTGACAATATATATGAAAGTAAATTATTCGTATTTAATAAATTTTTGATTTCGCACGAAACAAAGGGATGCACGCCCCCCAGCCCAAAAAAGGGGGGGGAGAAGAGTTAAAGTCCCCCATAATTAGGAGATTTAGAGGGCTTTAAAGTCAGAATTTATACTTTTTAGACAACCTCTTAGTTGTTATAGAAATCAAACAAATACTCGATGCTGTAAGGATGGCATTTGCTGACGTACCTGCTGTAACCGCTGAGGATTAATTTCAGCAACTGCTAACCCTGGTGCATTCCCTGCATCTGCCAGAATTGCTCCCCAAGGATCAATAATCATCGCGTGACCATGGGTATAGCGACGCTCATAGTGATTACCCGTTTGGGCTGGTGCCACCACATAGCAGGTATTTTCGATCGCCCTAGCCTGTAAAAGAACCTGCCAGTGATCTTTACCCGTATAGGCAGTAAATGCCGCAGGAATAAATAAGAGATCGGCACCCTGATGGGATAGTTGACGATAAAATTCAGGGAATCGCACATCATAACAGATCGATATCCCGAGCTTCCCTAGATGTTCTGAGTGATAGATTGGGGGAATTTCTTGCCCCGCCATCACGGTGCTAGACTCCTGATAGGTATTACCGTCAGGAACATCAACATCAAATAGGTGAACTTTTTGATAGTGGGCTGCCTGTTGACCATCGGGAGTGATTAAAATAGCCGTATTGTAAGCTTTATGGGGATTATCAGCTACGGGGACAGGAAAGCCTCCCCCTAAAAGGGTAATTTGAAACTTCTGCGCCATTTTCTTGAGAAAATACGTGGTTTTGTCGGCAATTTCAGGCGCCTGGGCAACTTTATCGGCTTCTTTACCCAAAAAAGCAAAATTCTCTGGTAGGCTAACTAATTCTGCCCCCTGACGAACCGCTAATTCGATTAATTCCTCTGCTTCTCCCAGGTTTCTAACCAGGTCTGGTTTGCTGCTCATTTGAACAGCAGCGGCGAGATATGACTTCATGAAAAAACTTGAATTCTGTTTTAGGTCTGATATTTTTCGGGGCTGACTATGCTAAAGGAAGCCAAGAATACATAGAAAAATACTATATTTATGAATTTTACTCTATGTATTCATAAATATTCACAACTATATTTACAGCAAGAATGCTTCAGGCAAAAGTTCGGCAATCGAGAGGGTAACCCATTTTTGCTTTTTACCGAGAAAAATGACCTGAGCGTGTTGCCCAAACTCCCTAATTACCTGCCGACAGGCTCCACAAGGTGAACAAGGTACATTTTGGCTATTAACGATAGCGATCGCTTTAATCTCCATTGTATCTTTTCCCAGGCTGATTATGGCATTGGCGATCGCATTTCTTTCGGCACACATGCTCAATCCATAGGAGGCATTTTCCACATTACAACCAACTACAATATCTCCTCTAAAAGTTACTAATGCTGCCCCCACCTTAAAATTAGAGTAGGGAGCATAGGCATGATTCATTGCCTGAGTAGCAGCTTCAATTAGCTGCTCTTGTTCTGATTGAGAGATGGGATTTAAAGCCATGGCTAAATCTTTTGTTGGCAGCCATCCTAGCATTTAATACTAAACATTAGATCATTAAAAACTAAAATCTTTAGTACGGTGGATAGAGATTCATTCTAAGAGCCTGTGACAAAAGCTACATTGTGTCTTAACTTAGGTCTCCCCCAGGCTACAGCACTAGCTAAATCATTGAGCATGGTTTCCGTTGTCTCCCAACCAACACAGGCATCAGTGATACTCTGACCATAAACAGCAGGGCTGCCATTGTTAGGGATAGATTGATTTCCAGCAACCAGATGGCTTTCAATCATTACTCCCGCAACATTCTCTGAACCTGCCTTAATTTGTTGGTTAATGCTATCTAAAACCTTAACCTGCTGACGATAGTCTTTACGACTATTGCTATGACTACAATCAACCATCAGCCGAGGATTCATCGCTTTCTGCTTCAGGGCATGAACTGCCTCCGCTACATCCCCCTGCTCGTAGTTTGGCTTATTGGAACCACCGCGCAACACTAAATGACCATCAGGATTACCAGTAGTTTTGACAATGCTAGCCAAGCCATCCTGATTAATGCCCAGGAAATGGTGGGAAATTCTAGCGGTAAGCATAGCGTTAATTGCCGCAGCACAGCTGCCGTCGGTTCCATTTTTATAACCCACAGGCATGGACAATCCTGAAGCCATCTGACGATGAATCTGACTTTCCGTAGTTCTAGCACCAATCGCCGTCCAACAAATCAAGTCGGCGATATACTGCGGCGTAATCGGATCTAGTAACTCCGTTGCCGCTGGTAAGCCCATCTCTGCTAAATCCAGTAATAGCTTTCGTGCTGTCCTCAGACCTGTATTAATATCGTAGCTATTATCTAAATGAGGGTCGTTGATTAAACCTTTCCAACCTACCGTAGTACGAGGCTTTTCAAAATAGACCCGCATCAGAATTTCTAAGCGATCCTGTAACTGGGAGCGCAATTTTACCAGTTTGGCAGCGTATTCTTTAGCTGCCACCACATCATGTATTGAACAGGGACCTATAACCACGAGCACTCGCTGATCTTTTCCTGCCAAAATATTGCGAACGTGCTCACGAGTTTGGGTTACCAGATGAGCAATTGAGGGGGTTAAGGGTAATTCGCTTTTAATATATGCAGGACTTAGTAACGGTCTAGTTTCAATAACGTGCAAATCACTGGTAGCTTCCATATTTTCAATATTGCTGATTTTAAATACTGATTGGGGCAAATAGTAAGTTGATATTAGCAGCTATGATCGCTGACAAAAAAATTTTAGCTGGCTCAACTTCCATCTGATTTTACTGCCGTTAGGAGTAAATTCTTTAGAGAAGAGCGAAGATTTAACAATTTATATTCTATCCAAGTATTAAACTGTGCTGCATTAATGAGCCTGTCTGCTTCAATCACGCTACTACTGTAGTTGCTCAACATTTTAGCGATCGCCTGAATATTTGACAGCATCATCAAATCATCATTCAGTGACAAAAGCTTTTACTTTGCCTCCCAGCAACATACACAGTTTCTTGATTTTCTAGGCAAATTTCCTTAAAACATTATCTTTTACGTGTAATCACGGATGAAAAATTAAGAATTTAGGATCTTAATACTAAGTAACTATTTAATATAAAACTTTGCAAGATGAGTTATTTAATTGAGCAACTGCCTAATAAGCGTTGGGGTATTTATCACAAAAAAAAGCTCCTAGCTTCCGTTAGCTGTCACAATACTAGCTTCGAGATCTTACGGCGACTACATGAACAGGAATTTAGGACTTCAATTAGAAAGCAATATCGGGCAAAATCTCTTAAAAATAATTCACAGTCTGCTGGTCAGGCAATCCTAGCCGTAGAAGTAAAATGAAAATTCTGCGCTTGACAAGTGTTAAAGGCTTCATTCTATTAATCTACTGGTCTAAAGATCAGCAGTATAGGTTTGAAATTATTGATTCAGCTGGTAAATTTTATCTTTGTCCCGATCCTTTTTTTCATTTAATGACTGCCAAAACAGAGGCTTTCTCCCTGATTGATCGGGCAATCCATGAGATGGAAGGCAGAAATAGGGATGGTTAAATCATTGGACATTAAGCATTGAACATTAAACATTGAGCATTAACTCGTTCAAATATCGAAATGATAAATGGTAACAAATTAGGACTGTTCGTCGTTAGTTGTTAGTGGCAATAGCTGTGACTAAATTTATATTTCTTAACCTATGGGACTTTATTTTGTCCTATTTACTGAGTTGCTAAAGTTGATTTATTAGCTTCTAATTTAAGGTGATCAATGGTAGTTGGCATACCTCGGCTAACATCAATAAGAATATCCGTATCGTCTTAATTTATCAAAACTAATTGGAATGATTATAGTGGCATCTGAGCAAAGTGCTTTCTCAGGAGGTCGTGGGTGAAACGATAACGACCACCAACACGCTGAATAAAGCGATGCTTGGCAGCATGGTCAAGGAATTTAGCATAATTCCAGGGAATATCACGATTACGGTAAAATATGAGACGTAAAATGAAATGCTGAATAGCACTTATCAGCCCTGTAATCATACCTGCTAGCAGCCCTCCCGTCAGCCCTCCTATCAGCACTCCTAGCAGCCCTTCCGTCAGCCTTCTCATCAGCACTACATTTATTACTACAATCAGCCTACTAATCAGTACTCCTATCAGTCCTACAATTAACCCGTAATTCAGCCCATTTTTTAAGGAATTAAAAATTCCTTGATTGGGGAAGTTCTTATTTTCTAAATCAGAGTTGATCAGCCCAAAAATCACCCCAAAAATCAGCCCGAAACTCAGCCCGAAACCCAGCCCAAAAATCAGCCCAAAAATCAGCCGATAAACAACTGCCTGTTTTTTTGATTCTAACCACGTAGGTTGCAAACCTTCAATTAAAAATTCCGTTTCACTTTCTGCTTCGAGTTTTCTTGCTAGCCAAGCTAGATAATGTAAAGTTTGTTTTTGACTTGGGCTTTTATTAGGTGTATATATACCTTGATTATCAGGATTATTAAGCTGCTTTTTGATGTAGGCTTCAAACAGTTCCGAGTTGTTTTTAATTGATTTATTTTGATAAGCAACTACTACCATTGTGAGAAATAGTGGTTTTCTAGCTAATTCCAGAATATTAGGTTCATTGACAATAGTTTTATGCCAAATACTAGAACGATTTAACCTATTTAGATATTGCTGAATTTGCTCATCGGACAAAGGACGTAGATAAATTGCCCCATTTAAACAATTAAGTTGAGTTTGGGCTTGTTCATATTCTTCCAGACGACAACAGACTATTAATGCAGGCTGAAAGCGACTCTGCATAAATTCATTAATGGCAACAATACACTTATTTTCAAGAGTTAGTCCTAATTCATCTAAACCATCTAGAAGAGGAATGATTTGCTGATTTTCTAGCCATTTTTGAGCAACTGCTTTCGGTAATCCAGGATATTTTTTAGGCAGTTGTTCCACTAACCAATCTTCAATAGACAGGTCTTCTTTCCAAGAACTAAGCTCAAATATTATCGGGATAGCAGCAGTTTCGTCATTAATAGCTCTCTCAATCAAATCCTTTGCCAGACAAATAAGCTCAGTGGTTTTTCCTGCACCTGGATCGCCTAAGATTAATAATTTTCCTTGAATATCTTCGCGATCATAAAAATCAATAATATTTTGTTCTGGGTTTAATTCAGTTTCTTGACTATCTCTTTGTCTAAATATCTGAGAAAATCTATTCAGGATATTGATCTTTTCTTTAGCTTCATCTTGAGAAACTAGATTATGAGCATTACCTCCTACCTGTTTTCGCTGCTCTTCTTTCTTTAAGTCTATTTGAATCAGTTCGTGTAATGAGTTTTTCTGACGAATTAAGATTTCGCTTTTAAGTCTGGGTAATAACTGGTTTCTATATTTCAGTAATTCTGTATGATCTACTTCTGTTTTTTTGCGAGAAAAATTATTCTTAATAAAGTCAATTATCCTTTATAGATATCAAGATATAACTACATTGTTATATATGGAGAAGTTTATCTAGGGCGATCGCCTAAAGTTGGAGGTTTTTCCTCAGCTTCAGTTAACCGTATAGACGAAAGCTAAATAGTTTTCACCTCGCTTATCAAAACGAGAAAAAATACGACGATAGTATTTGAGTTTATTAAAAAAACATTCAATTAGCGGATTACCCTACTATCCAGCATGAGATTCTCTAAATCAGGACATTCTCTCACATTACTCATCAACCGCAACCATAAGTCACGTTCATTCCATCAAATGAAACGTCTCTCTACGCTGTTCCATTTGCCATAACGTCGGGGGAGTTCTCGCCACTGCGCCCCAGTACGAGCAATCCACAAAACACCATTGATGAATTGCCGACAGTTTTTAAGCTCACCAACATAAACGTCTGATTGAGCTATCAAAAAAGCGAGATTTTTGTTCCAAGCAAAATTATTCAACCTAGCACGGTTAGTCATTGACCTGAGTTTTAATTAAACAGCTGCAACTCTCTGCACCGCATGACTTTTACTGAGCTTTGTCAACAGAACCTAGAAATTTAAAAAGTATTAAGCATAAGTACTTACAGCAGAGGCTTTAGCCCCAAATCATTAGCAAAATTTTTTGCCTAAATTAAATAGATTTACGCCAATGCCTCTTATGGCATTAGTTTTACCCTGCCCTCTTGATCGCTCTTACAGACAAATTCAAGTATATTTTTAATCCCGACTATTTTTATCGGGTATGTTTGACTGGTCGTTTTTGCCTGTGATACTATCCAAATACTGTTGACGAATATGAGCTTTTAATCATGACTCAGACCCCCATCAAAATCACTAAGGGCAAGACTTTCACGAATCTGGTATCCAAAGAAGGCGGCGTAAAATATCCCCTAAAGGCACTCAATGTTTGTGAAGAAACTTTTTCTCCTTTAGAAGTTGCCTATGATTATGACGAAATTCGCCGTCAAGTAAGTCGGGAAACTATTGCCGCCGGTCCAAATTCTATCTGGCGCTATAAAGCATTCCTCCCCGTAGAAAGTGAGAACCCTATTGATGTGGGTACAGGAATGACTCCCCTAGTTAAATCCCATCGTTTAGCCCGCCGTCTGGGTCTAAAAAATCTCTACATTAAAAACGATGCGGTTAACATGCCTACCCTAAGTTTCAAAGATCGGGTGGTTTCCGTAGCCTTAACACGGGCGAGAGAACTGGGCTTTTCCACCGTTTCCTGTGCTAGTACTGGTAACCTAGCTAATTCTACAGCGGCGATCGCCGCCCACGCAGGCATGGACTGCTGCGTATTTATTCCTGCGGACTTAGAAGCAGGGAAGGTTATGGGTACCCTAATTTATAACCCAACGGTGATGGCGGTCAAAGGCAACTACGATCAGGTTAATCGTCTCTGTTCCGAGGTGGGCAATACCTATGGCTGGGGTTTCGTCAACATTAATCTTCGCCCCTACTACTCCGAAGGTTCCAAAACTTTAGGTTACGAAGTTGCTGAACAGCTAGGCTGGGAATTACCAGACCATATCGTGGCACCATTAGCTTCTGGTTCTCTCTTCACCAAAATCTATAAAGGCTTTAGCGAATTCGTCAAGGTAGGCTTAGTAGACGACAAAAATGTCCGCTTCAGCGGTGCCCAAGCAGAAGGCTGTTCCCCCATCGCCCAGGCATTCAAGGAAGGTAGAGACTTCGTTACCCCCGTTAAGCCCAATACCATTGCCAAGTCCATTGCGATCGGTAATCCTGCTGATGGTTACTACGCCCTAGATGTTGCCCGCAAGACTAACGGTAATATTGAATCCGTTACCGATCCAGAAATCATTGAAGGTATGAAGCTACTGGCAGAAACCGAAGGCATCTTTACCGAAACCGCTGGTGGTACCACCATTGCCGTGCTCAAAAAGCTAGTGGAAGCAGGTAAAATCAATCCTGATGAAAAAACCGTAGTCTACATTACTGGTAACGGCTTAAAAACTCAGGAAGCAGTCCAAGGATACATCGGCGAACCCTTAACTATCGATCCTAAGCTAGACAGCTTTGAGCGTGCCCTAGAACGGTCTCGCACCCTTGAGCGTTTGGAATGGCAGCAAACAAGCGTTTAGACATTTATCATTGACCATTCAACATTTATCATTCAACCGATCATGACCGTTAAAGTATTAGTTCCCACTCCTCTGCAAAAGTTCACCAACAATCAGGCAACCATCGAATGTAATGGCAGCAACATTGATGAATTAATTGATGCCTTAGAAACCAACTGTCCTGGAATTAAGGCTCGTATCTGCGACGAGTCGGGCAAACCCCGCCGTTTCTTAAATCTTTACGTCAACAGTGAAGATATTCGTTTCCTAGAAGGTACTGATACCACCCTTAGTGATGGGGATGAGGTTAGTATTGTTCCTGCCGTTGCTGGTGGTTAGGGTAGGAGAAGCTTTCGCAACAGTTTAATTTGTTTGAGGTTGGCGTATTGCTGACCTCTTTTTTCAATAGCTATAAGCATTAAGCTATAAGCGTTATCGTATAAAAATTAATTTAACCAATATGTGAGCAATTTCGTCAGATAAATTGGTACTCATACTTGAAAGACAGCGATAGACTTCAAGATACTGCAATACTTTATCGTTATCTTTTAAGTTTTCCTCTTTGATTTTTCCTCGAAATGGATAAAGTCGAGTTTAGGTGTCTTACCTAAATAATATTTCTCGTATTGCGTCCAGTGCTTCTTTTTCGTAGTAGCATCTACAAGCCTTTTCAATCCTATAATTACGGCGTTACAGAAGTTTTTGCACTATCTACACCAAACAGTGTTATGATTATTAGCTGTAATAACGGGGCGTAGCGCAGCTTGGTAGCGTACCACTTTGGGGTAGTGGGGGTCGTGGGTTCAAATCCCGCCGCTCCGATTCAGTTTAAAATCTTGCCGTAACTAAATAGTAGCTTTAAAAAGTGTACATTAACAAATTATTTGTCATCGGTAACAAATCAATGTCGTTATAACAAATTGTTTGTCATCGGCAACTATTTGTCTGTCTCCAAGAAATTTTTAAACTGTACAAGCAAATAAATTTATTAAATACAAAAAATTGCGGAGCGGCGGGATTTGCTTTCACTATTTTTTAATACTTCTTCTTGCTCGAAGATGATTCAGCAACTACTAATATAGTAGACCTATACCCCTATTGCTGGGAGCGCACCTGATTCCTTCCAATTAAATAAATTAGAAGCAGCATCAAGGCTAGTAGTTGCCAGGGTCAGAAAGCAAAACTATCGGCAAATGATAGTCAAACTAACCCACATTTACATAGCACAGAGGTTTGCAACATGAACTACGGCGCGTTTGATATTTAAAAAACCCAATGGAGACTTACGGATGTTTGACAAAGGGCTTTTATCAATTTAGACATAAACCCACCTGTGTTCCAAGCGCGCTTCCTCCATCAAAATCAAAATTATAGAAAATTTGCTCAATCGAACCAAAGGTGAAATCGCTGATGCAACCTGAGAGTTGGAGTTTGAGGGGCGCGATAGCACCTCCTTTCAATCTAACCAAAGGTGAAATCGCTGATGCAACCATAATTAACAGCGAGCCTTTGCTCTTCATCAATGCTTTCAATCTAACCAAAGGTGAAATCGCTGATGCAACCCTATAAGCCAGAAGCTTGATCCTGCCTTATTTTCACAAGTGATTTTGACCAACCTCAGAAAAAACTCTAAATTTCACTGATGATGCAGCCAAAATAATTTCTGACAAAGCTGTAAATGCTTTTAGTAATTGAGTTTCAGCATTTTGTCGAACCTCCTAGAGATTTAGCCCACACTTAGGTTCGCCAAAAAAAGAAAAAATGAGGTTAGATTCCTCCTTGCTCGGAGGTGATTCAGTAGCCACTACGGCAGTAGACCCGCGCCCTTTTTGCTGGGAGTGCGCCTTATTCCTATCCGAAGACAGCAGCATCAGGGTGAGCAGCTACTAGGGTCAGAAAGCAAGATTACTTCGAGGTAATCAAACTAACCCACATTTTTCGCAGTACAGAGGTTTGAAACATGAACTACGGCACTGTTGAAGATTATTTGGTTATCAAGGTGCTGAAAGAAATACAAAGTTAAGCATTCTTATTTTTATTGTATAAACCAAGAGCCAAACTTAAAGCATTTTCGCTTGGACTTCCGCGAACGGGCTGTTTCACTTCGGCGATCGCAATACCTAATTTACTAGCTTGATTTGTAAGATTTTCGATTAATCTCCCGTAACTCCAGTTGTGAATATTGATTCGATACTGCTTAGCATATTTTTTTTGTCCTGCTTCATAGCCAGGAATTTTAGCTTCGGCTTTGGCTTTAATTTCACTCTGGACGATTTCTCTCATATCTTCAATTTTGGGAACGGCGATGGCACTTACCTGATATTCTTTAGAAAGTTCAATAATCGCTTTAGCAAGTAATCGATCTACGTACTCTCCCAAGTTAGATTCGCCTTTTTGGTTATCAGCAGAGCGTTTTTGGGCTTTATGACGTAAATGAGATAGAGTTTGTTTTTGCTGTCTCTGGCGATTGAGCAATCTATAATTTTGACCCAATAGTTGTTTGATACTGCGGTATGAGATCGCTTTACCTGTATTTCCATCGACTATGGCTACCGTAGCTGGTTTTTCTAAACCCATTGCTACGCCTAGAATGATATCTGATTTGCCTTGGTAGAGCTGGCGAGATGGACGGGGAAAGGAATTATGTATTTTGGTTAGAGTAGCATGTTTTCTGCGAATAAAAGCTTGTTGAGCGACGGTTAGCTCTTCTTTGTCTTTCATGTTATCGATAGTCTTGAGAATTTTAGCCTCTTTTTCTCTGCTGACCACTTCTGTCCCCTCTGCTGACCAAAATCTCGTGTCTACAGTACAGAACAAAACTAGGCGATTGTCTTTCCATGGTTTGCCCGTATTATGCTTCTCATCCTCTTTCCAAGCTAGCTTTGCCGAGCGAAGAGTAAACAAACCGCTAGAGTGATTGTTCCTCCCTTCTTTTTTAATTTGTTGATCTTCCAAGAAGCGTTGAAACCAATGTAGCTGTCGGCGATCGCAATATATCTGAAAGATATGTTTACTCAAACCATTAAAACGAACGCACAAACGACCTGTTTCATTTTTATGCCATTTCAAATCTTCATTAGTCTCATAATTAATGGGAAAAGGTAGAGACTTGGGTTTAGTTAGCAGTATATCCTGCCAAATACGAGCTTCTTGATTGTCCTTGGGAACAGTTGTAGCAGCAGTAAGCAGAGTTTCTAGCCATTTTTCGTTGGTTAAATCTCTTCCGTGAGGGCGACAGCCTTCCAATTGCTCTTTCAATCTTTTGATTTTGATTTCTACTTTTCGGCGACGTTGAGCAAATTTTTTCTGGTCTTCTAATTTGTCTGGTTTGGGTAATTTACTGCCATTTTTGAGTAAATAACATATCGCTGAAAGAGTTAGAATATCCTGATCTTCAGTTACATTGTACAAGTCAAAAAGCCAAGAAGATTTTGTGGGTACTTTTTTACTATTAGGTTTTTTCTTGGCTTTGGCGATCCGAAGGCTATTTATCCCGCATAGTTTGGGACGCGGAAGCGTAATCGCAGTTTCTGCATCGTTCAATATTTTCCTAGCCTTACTACGCAATATATCTAGGCTGCACTCGCACTGCTTCAATAATTCGGTATCACTTCTTGATGCAGTCGCTCATGGGGGAAACCCCCAAGACCGCGCTGCATCGCTTTTGAGCATCAACAACCAGCGTTCTTGCCCTTCTAGTTGTCGCTGACGGCGTTGCTGTAGTTTAAGCCAGGATTTATAGATGTAGTTTACTAACTGGGTTACAGACATATAAAACCGAGATGGTTGTCCTGTATAAAGCGAATCGGTTTTAAGAGATTTACACACATCCTTCACCAAATTACTTGGTAGTTTTGCCTGAGACTGCCACTCCTCAAAGTTTGGATGATTGTTGATTTGCCAGAGAACTTCATTGATTAAAGGCGTGTTTTTTTCTGCCATTAATTGCCATAAAAGCTTGCGAGTCTCTTCTGAAGCGATTAAGCGGCATTGAATGGTAATCTGGCTCATACTTAACAATACTGTCTAATTAAACCATATATGTATATTACCGCGATTCTGTAGAATTTTGACCATGGGTGAAAAATTCTTTACAAGCAAGGAAGCTGCAAAAACTGTTGGCTGTTCTCTGCGTCAGTTGCAATATTGGCGTGAGAAAGATGTTGTCGTTCCAACAATTCAAGGGACGGGTACTGGTAGAAGCATCTACTATTCCCAATCTGATGTGGTGCGACTGGCAATTATGGAATATCTACTTTCGGTGGGGTTGAGTTTTAGCGAAGCAGGTAGAGGATTAAAAGAACTTGTTAAAGCGGATGTTCTCTATGCCGACCCCAAGAGTAAGAAACGCTGGATGCTGTGTTGGGATGAAAAAAAGCGATCGCTCGTCTTAGAAAAGTTTGAGAGGGAGAAAGCGATCGCCTTATTAGATAGTGGACAGATTGTAATTCCTATTTGGTTGGAAAAAATTCATCAGAAGCTAGAAAACAACTCAAAGACTTAATTCTACTTGATCACTACAAAAGTAGTCAGTCAGAATCAAAAAGTTTTCAACTAAGCGATCGCCAAAAATCCCAACTTAAATAGCGTGAGTTTTGCTTCTCTTCTTTTTTTAACCAGACAATGCCTGTTAATTAGACAATATTCCCCTACAGAGTAGACGAATGTTTAGGTGCTTCTCCAGAAAAAGTAATGACTAGCAAAATATCCTGAATTTTTTCTTGCTCAAATATTTCCTTGACTTCTGGAGTATTGGGTAAGGATAGCCGCCATTCTCCTTCTACTGGTTGACCTATGATAGGAATCCAACTAGCAGCATTTCCCTTGAGGGTGCCGATAGCTGAATCAATAGGATTAGCAGCACCGCCTTTTTCAGCTTGATTTCTCTCAGTAAAGTATAGTTGGACTTCCTCTCCATCCAGGGAAGAACCTTCTTCAAGCGAGAAATACAGCAGAATATTGGCAATCTCCAAGTCTTGAATATTTGGGGGGAAGTCTTGACGGCGGGTTTGGAAGGTAACCCTCATAGGAGCATCTGTTTGTTCGGGATTGTTCAGATCGTACCAAGCATCGGCAAACTCATTACGGAAGCTAAAAGCGCGATCGCTCTCAACGGAGTAATCTAGCTGTTGGATTATCTCGGATTTGTAATCTTCACTGTGTAATGCGGTGTAATCGATAGTAATTAATACATCGGCAATGGTATCAAAATTAAAGGGATTGCTGGCTTGAGGCAGACTCAACTCCCATCCTGTATCTACTCCCAAACCTTCAAAGGGTAACAGCAGTTCTGGTTGCTGCTGTAGTTCAAATAATCCCGTCGCATTGATTGGAGAGGTAAGAGCCACAGATTGAGGAGCTAGTTTTAAAGGTATAGACTGAAAAGTAGGCTGAGATATAATAACGGTCGAGTTTCCCGTAGTTCTCAAGGTAGCTTTTATTCCTTCATTGGGGGGAACCAGGGCAATTATCGAGGTGCGGACTTGTCTAATTAGTCTCAGGTAATGTCCTGGGAAGTCGCGATCAAATAGTTCTAAAGGGAAATTAAATTTAATCTCGCCTGTTTCGCGGAACTGTTGGAAAGCAAAAGGGTCTAGCCTAGCTAACGAAACCGTTTTAGTTAGCTGTAGTTTACGTTCGTTGGTTTCAAAGTAGTACTGATCTAGGCGATATATATCTTTAAGCAACCTTGCCGAACCAGTTAACCCTAAACGGTCTGAATCTTCATCGGAGTTGGTGCTAACAGCGTTTTCATCATTGACGTTCCAGTAGTCATTTTGGATATACTGAGCAATACTTTCTTGACGTTCAAATGCTAGCTGCTGCTCTGCCATTCTTGCCACCGCTGTTGCTTGCTGCAAAAAGTAGCTATACACTCCACGCAAAATGTTACTCATCCAGGCATAAAGTTCGGCGTTAAGCTTTTTGTTAAGAAGAAACTCCAGAGTAGCGTCGGCATTTTCTACCTGAAGCGCGGAGATATTTCTTTCCTGACCAACAACGCGGACTCCATTCTGAGCATTAGCAATTTGTTGTTCACCGATACGAATATCTTGTCTAGCCAGTTTCTTCTGGAATTTCCATTCCTGTTCGCGACGTTCGTAACTAGCATATGTTGCAAAAGCAGCTCCGCCACCACTTAATGCGCTACCAACAGCAACACCAATAGCACTTGCACTTGCAGTTCCTTGAGGACCACCTGGGGTTCCAGCAATGGCACCAAAAATTCCTCCTAGAATAACTCCAGATCCTTGTAACAATAGACCTACTGTTTCCTGCCAAAGCCATCCTTCTTTAATCAAATCCTCATAATGATTGAATTGGATTTGCGATCGCCCTTTTTGTAATTCGGCTAAACTCACCTCTCCTTCAGCCTGTTGAACTCTCAAATCTTGTAGGGTTACTCCCGCACGAGCTAATTCCAGGTCTTGATTAGCTTTGAGACGAGTATAATTTTCATTTTCAAAGTTTTGATATGCCGATAGGTAAGATGATTCTACTTGTTGGGCAATGTTAACTAGTTCCTTAGCTCGCGCAATAATATACTGATAGCGATATTGGGTCGGCTCTAGATTATTGTTCCCTGGAACGTTTAGCTGACCGTTTTGAATACTAGCTAAACCACTATCGGCACTGGTAGAAACGGCATACAAGTCCACCTGACGCTTAATTCCTGCAATGTTACGACAGGAGCGAATCTTATAGAGATTTAGTTCAGCCCTCAGCTTAAGGGCTTCTAGTACAGGGTTAGGAGGAATACAGAATTTAAAGTTAGAGCGGGGAATATAGCCAGGTTGCAGGTAATCGGGAATGGGAAACTGCTCTTCAGAATTTGAATCGATAATTACATCAAATAAGTCCTTATACCTCTCGTAAGCATAATCAGGTAACTTAATGCTGTCGCTCGCAACTTCAAAGCTGGCTGAAAAGATTTGAGAAAGCTGGAAATAGTTTGCCTGACTTTCGGAGATCGCTCTATTGAAAGTCAATAACTCTGGTTGAACCCTGGTATTTTCTTCGACGATCGCCTTAATTCCCTCTAGTTTTGCTGAGGTTGGGAGGTTATTGCCAATAATTATTGTGTCTATTTCGGCGATCGCTTTTACAACTTCTTCTTTATTTCCTAAATCATTTAGAGGATAGATCACCGAAGCAACAGCCTCCCGCGTTTCCGCTTCATTAATCTTGTTAAGTACATCTACAATCAACCGATCGCAATCTATTTTTTCTGGCTGGAGTTCATCTGTGGATAGTAATTCCAAAGCAGTGTTGTAGAGAGTGCGGGCTTTGGCTAAAGATTGGGCAGTATCAATAGTAAACTCAGCATCAGCATATTGAAGCAGACAGCCAATAATACTGAATAAGGTGTATCGCAAATACGTTCCTTTACGAGTAGCGGCGATCGCATGGGGATTGAGAGGATCGCGGAACCAATCATCAGCGCGGCGGAGGTTATTATCTTCCGAAGTATTGGCTTCTAACCCATCAAAATAAAAAACTGGTTGATTATTTTCATAATCATAAAGTGTTCTGTACCAGTCTAAAGCCAGGTCGTATTGATTATTTTGTTGAAATTTTTGCGCGATAACTAAGGGCAAAAAGTAATAAGCTTCATCTAAATATTGAAGATTAGAAGTTGGAAGGATAGGAATTTTCTTGTTGATGACATTGTAGGCAAGATAGTAAGCTACTCTAATATATTTGTTTTCCCTGTCGATATTTGCTAATGAGAAAATTTCCTTTCTTAGCTGATAAAGATTTAGATAAGCTACCAAAGAATAAGTGTTTTCATCATAACTAGTAAGAGCATAATTGGCATAATTATCACCTGAGTAACCACCAATAAAATACTTTTCTTGATATTGATATTCAAAAGACCGAGGAACAACGTCGAACAAATCTTTTCTTAATGCTGTATTTCCAATAACCCCACTAGACCACGTCATTTGATAAATATAGACGAGTCCATTTGAATTATCTCTAGTAAATAACTTAATAAGACCGTCATTCTCTTGTATTGCTCCTATATATCTATCCCCCTCTCTAGTTCCGACAATTCGTAATAGAGGTAATTTTGATGTTGCATTTTCAAAAGCAACTAAAAAATCATAATTATCATCAACAATCTTAGAAATAATTACTGAGAAATTTCGTTCTTTAAAAGAAGAGAGTATTCTATAGCTGTTGTTAATTGTTTCATTGTTAAACGATAAATTAAAATGCTGCTCATCTTCAGCACTCCAACCATTGGCATCGTCATCAAGATGTTTGACAAATATATCTGAGTCATCTCCTTGGATTACTAATGCAGCAGGATGATAATCACTATTTTGAACTACAGAAAATGAACCTAATGGATCATAGCTATATTTTTCAAATAGATCTTTCCACTCTAAATCCCAGCTATTATTTTTTAAATCATATTTAATGAATTTTAAAAAATTATCTTTCCTATTATGGTATCTATTACTTATGGCAAAAACAACAATATAGGTAGGATTACTATACTTAGAATGTATTGTTGCGCCTAGTAATTCGAGATTTCGAGATTTCGGAATTTCTTCCCAAAACTGATGAGCTATATTTATATTGTCTTGAGAAATATCGTAAGTAGAATAGTAGTTCCCATACCCTGAACATCCAAATAAATGCATCGTATTTCTCACAAAACAGGATGCTTTTACTTGAAGAAAGCGGACACTACTAAAATAGAACAAGTATTCATCGTAAATCGCCGAGGCATCCTCAGAAGAGAAACTATTGACTTTATTAAGCGATCGCAAAATTTCCTGAAATACAGGAGTTTTTCTTTCTAACAGACTAGGTAACAACAGATTCTCTGGATAGAGATATACAGAGGTTGCTCCTTTCCAGGCTGCATAAGTTCCCAACCATTGCCAGTCGCGATCAAAGCTTTTGGGAAGTGGACTAAATCTAGCAACATCTCTATCTATTTGCTTCGTACGAATAACAAAGACGAGATTTTGTAGGGATACCGTTGCTTGGCTAATCCTGGTGGTGGTTTGGCAGCCGTCCATTCGCATATCGATTAGCAACCTTTTAGTTAACCATTCTGCTTTTTCCCCTAGGCTTTCTCCTGGGGCATTGGAAGCAAGAATTAGGGCATCCCGCAGGCTGGGTAAGGTTTTTTCTTTCGTGGCAATTACGGCATTATTGAGGGCTGTTGGTAAATTATCTAGCTGATTAAGGCGTGTTTCTAAAGTGCTTTGCCATTCTCGGCGACGCTTTAAGTCGATGCGCCATTTTAGGGCAGGATCGCGCTCTAATCGTTCGAGGAGGTTGATCGCTGTTAAGTTAAATAAATCGGGTGTTAGAGTAATATTCTGCTGTTTCTCTTCTTCAATCCAGGTGGCAAAATATTCACGACGTTTTTTGGCTTGAATGGCGATCGCATAAATTTCTGACCATTCTGAATCTAATAGTTGCGTCCCGTTTTCTAAGAGTTCAATCTGGCTTACTAGATAGATAAATGAGGTTCTAATTAACCCTTTACTGGCTACAAATTCGGTAATTTGATTGCCTTGTTTTTGCTTTTTGTCTTCTTGCTTTATTTCTTCAATGCTGGTGTTTAAATAAGCCTGGAGCAATGTATTTAAACCGACTAAATCTTGGGGATTAGAACGAGCATTATTGAGATCGGTTTCTAAAGCTTGTTGGCGACTGTTGAATAGTCTGTAGGCAGGGGTATTCAATTTAACGTCGGCAATGCCAATTACATCGGGATCGATCAGGGGTAGTTCAGTTTTTTGATCGCTTTCTTGCCACTGCCGACGCAATTCTGCTTCTCTCCATTCTATTAGCTGAGGTTTGGGGTTTTCTTCAAAAATGGGGTCGGTAGTTTGTGGTAAGCCAAACAATTGTTCTAATTTTTCTTCGGAGATTTTATCTGCTTCAATGAATAATTCATTAACAGCCAGACGCTCTTCCGCAACTCCCAATCTTCTCGCTACAGAAGTTTTCAATTTAGAATCAATTCTAGTTTCCCGAAGTTCTTCATAGGAAGTCCCTATTTGCTGCAAAATGGTTTGATAAGCTGCAAACAGGTATTCCTTATAAGAGTTAAGAAATTGTCGCTGATTTTCGTTTGTAGGAGGATTATTGCTCAAATAACCCCGTAAAATTTCAACACAGATAAGTACCTGTTTGATAGGAGTTTCTGAAGTCTCACAAGAGATGGGTAATTGGTCGAAGGGTTGGTAAAAAGTTTGGGCAAGAAATTGTAATGTGAGCTTGTCTTCGCCCCTAATATCGAGATGGGTGGTGATGTAGTCTAGTAGTTCAGCTAAATAGGCAGCAGGGCTGAGAGCATGATTACAGGTACATTTACAGGCGTTGGTTAATAACCCTTCAAAGTAATTGCCTAATGCTGGATTAAGCTCGTAAGTAATTCCTTCATCGACTCTGTAATTATCAATTACACTCCTAACGTAACTATCGCTAACCTTCGCTTGAGCATAAACTCCGATAGAGGTTGCAGGCTCAATTCCCAGAGTCTTGGATTTTTGTAAGTATCTAGAGATTGGAGTTTCTGCGATCGCACTAAAGCTAGCGTACCCTCCTTCAATTAGTTTTTGATTGAGCTGTAAATCACTGGAAACCGTACTCAAGTTTGCTTGTGCTTCCAGATTTTTCAGCACTGGACTATCTGCGGGAAGGGGTAAGTTTTGTAGCTGACTAATGCCCCCTGCTGCCCGAATATCCGCTAGATTATTGATATTTTGGTCTTTGAGGGTATTAACTAGCTGTGGTGGTAAAGATGCCCCTAAACTGTCGTTGAGGCTTTCAATCTGAATATCGCTTCCTGGAATGGGTTTTGGAGGCGTTGGGGTGACTGGTGCAGTGATGGAGAAAGGTGCTTCTTGAGGCAGACTGATATTAACTTCCCGTTCGGCGATCGCTTCTCCTGTGAAATCGCCAATTTCTAGGCGTAGGTTGAGAGGAACTTCATCCCCTAAATTGCGGATAATATAGGTAAAGCTAAATTTACCCTGTTCATCGGTGGTGCTACTGCCCAAATCCTGGGGAGAGTCAGAAATAACCCTAGCCTGAACGGTATAGTCCGATAAAGGTTCTTCGTTACCTTCCGCCAACAAAATCCCCGCAATAGTTTCTGCTTTGAGAATTCCTGCGGCTAATCTTGACTCTGCCAAACCAGCAAGGACAGCTTCGAGTTGAGTCTCTGAGAGTTGGGGAATCCAGCTTTCAGAGATCGCACCTCCGAGGTATTTGCGTAATGTTGAATCGTCCGCTGCCAGAATTGCATTAAAGTCTAATTTTAGCCTCGCTTCGTCTCTCATGACCCAATCTTGGTTGACAAAGCGCCCCCAACCGTAAAAGGCGGCAATGGGAATAGAGGTTGCTAAAGCCAGGCGATCGCTTTCTTTAAAGAGGTAAATGGTATTTCTGCCGAGGGGGAATTCATTTTCCAGGCTTTCGATGGCGGTTTCTCCCACCACAAACTCGATTTCCTCATTACTCAGGCTGGCTGGCTGCGCCCCTTCGAGGATGGGATTAAGGAGAAGTAGCAGGCGATCGTATTCTGAAGGGTTGATGTTGGCTCCATCTGCCAAGAATACATTAATAGTTTCTTCTGTCTTGGCGTTAAAGACAATGCTTTCGCGATCGTGCCTGGCTTCTAGCTGCGTACTTACTTGGTTAAAAACCTTTATTTTCAAGTCGGCATTCTGTTTATCGGCGCGGCGAAACTGTTTGCGGGTGTAGCTAATTTCGTAGCTGCCGTCTTCTTGGGTGGTTTGTTCTCCTAATAGCTGTTCTTGTCGTAAATCGCGATCGTATGCCCGAACCATTAGATTTGCTATAGGGGTTTCGTCAGAAGCAAATACTCCTCCACGAACGATAAAGCTTGAAGTATCTGGTTTAATTTCATCTTCCTGTTTAATGGTTACTATTGCTCCTGCTGATTCAAGAGCACTTTTAGTTGTTTCCGCTATTTCTTGGCTTAAGTTTTTAATAATAAGTCTCTTTTGCCAAATTAATTCTGTAACAGAGTTAGTCAAGCTGAAGTAGCGACCAAAAGCATCTACAAAAGACTCAAAATTTTCTTCATTAGGCTGTAGTTTAATTTGTGAATCATTTATTTCTTGGATTGATAGTTCTCGCTCTTCTAAATATCTTTTAATTACTAATATCTCTTCTGCTTGAAGTTGGTCAATTATAATGCCATCGCTTAATAATGATTCTGTCAGAACTTCATAAAATAAAAA
Source organism: Cyanobacteria bacterium J06621_8 (assembly GCA_038524995.1). Lineage (GTDB taxonomy): Bacteria > Cyanobacteriota > Cyanobacteriia > Cyanobacteriales > Xenococcaceae > Waterburya. The sequence continues at coordinate 124,883 of JBCBIE010000005.1, read as the reverse complement.
ATATCTAAACGTGTCAACTACTCTTTGTTGGAGTTCTAATTGTGTCAGTTGGATGTAGACGTAGAACATAATAAGTTTCTTGATTCTTATATATAGAAAGAATGAGGATAATACTTTGATTATTTAGAGAAGCTAAAGAACTTCTTTACGGGAAATAAATTTTTGAGTGATTATTTTAGTTAATTGCATTCTCCTTTTTTGTTTAGTTAAGGTTTGTTGGATATTTTGCTCTGAGTAGTTTATGAGTGAGTATTTATTCATGTGGATTTATTGGTAAATTATTTGAATATTTTGTGGTATTTATGCGATTGCTTTCTTTGAGGAGGTAAATGGTATTTCTGCTCGGCATTTTGTTTATCCCCACGACGGAATTGTTCGGGATTATAGCTAATTTCATAGCTGCCATCTTCACTGGTAGTTTTTTCTCCTAATAGTTGTTCGGTTCGGAGATCGCGATCGTATGCCCGAACGATGAGGTTTGCCAAAGGTGTTTCGGTGGCAGAAAGAACCTGTCCGCGAACAATGAAAGTTGAAGTCATAGATTTATCTTCTCTTTGATGTTTGATAAGCTTATTTCTTTGTCGAATCTTTTGCGGATTCTTCAGCTTTAGAAGTATTTTTAGGTACTACTCCAAATACATCTCTAACTGCGATTTTAATTAAAAATCCGATTACTTTACTAGATACTTGAACTCTCCAGTCAGAATATCCTTCTGGATAAAGTTTTTTTCCTTTATCAGATGACAAAAATGAATCTATCGCTCCTCTTTTAATACCTTGAAGAATGCCTTCAGTGTGTTGCGCAAGTTGAGTTTTTGTTTTATCGGTATTTGAGATGCTAGCCCTTGCAGCACCTAGCATTTGACCATAAAAGATGAATATAGCTATTTGGGCAGTAAGATTTCTCCAAGTCTTGAAGCTCTTTGGCTTGTTAAATACTGGTGCTGGAAATGCCTTAAATACAGCAATACTTACATAATAAGACAATACCCCAAATGCAGCATCTGCTTCAATAGAAGAATAATTATATTTGGAAAAATCTTTTCCATGTTCTTTTGCTTGCATCGTAATATTAGTACCTGCACCAAAAGCTGCTCCAATAAATCCAATAGGACCGGTAATAGCCGCAAGATAATATATGTCTAAAATGCGTATAGCTCTCTCTGCTAGTTTTCTATTAAACCTTGTTGCACTCAACATGGCTTTGTGACCAACATTTGCATGAAATCTCAACGTTAAATTGCTTTGATTAATAGCAGGATTACGCACATACGGACCAACATGAGCAACCCCAAATATTAATGGCAGCAGCGGTTTTGAGGAAGGTTCTGTAGTCATTTCTTGTTTTTTATCGTCCTTTTTTTCTTCGCCTTCCATGCCATTTGAGTCAATTAACTTAACTGGAGTATTTTCGACATAACAATAAAGATTTAGCCCTCCTTTAAGACCAATTGGATCGCAACTAATCCACCTCATCAACCAAGGTGCATAATACCTAGCACTGTGATAATTCAAACCGCTTTCTTCATCCCTTTCCTTACCCGTATAGCGATATCGCTTTTTACCAAAGCTGCCAAAACTGGTTTCACCATAGGGGAAATACTCTTCACGATTGACCCAAGCACCAGCAGCATCAAGAGCGATCGCACTACTGCCGAGATGATCGCCTAGATGATACTGAACCGCAGGAGTTTGGACGTTGTTATCGAAAGGTTCCCCCACACGGATTAAAACAATGCGTTGGCTATCGTCCATGACGTGGAGGGTGTTGTTTTCTTTGGTTGCTCCTGGGGTAGTTTGGATATGATGCTCAAAGATGCCGTCGATGTAGATAGTTACCTCGGTTTGACTACCTTTTTTAACCAGCTTTTTGACTCGCTCACCTCCTGCATCGTAAATATAGTAGGCTTCTACTGAAGGATTGCCGTTACCTGCTTGGATAGTAAACTTCCACAACTGATCGTTATGATTCCACTCAAAAAAGCGGGACTGATTTTCTTGGATTAGATTGCCGTTGACATCAAAGCGATGGGTTTGGGCTACCTGGACAGGACTGTTAACCCCAGCCCGACGATCCTCGACGTGGGTTAACTTATTACCTGGGGGATTTTGCCAGTTGCCGTTAAGGTTTGCCTGCCATTGCTGCTGCCACTGTTGGGGGGTAAAACCCGCCATGCCAAAGTTCCGCGTCCAGGCGGTTTGCCAGGTATTAGCAGCAGCTAGGTTTTGATGTTCTAGCTGGGTCATATTGCCCGCAGGGTCGTATTGATAACGTTCCTGGTATAAAGTGGTCATGGTAGGGGCGTTTTCTTGAGTCGCCGTGCCGTGTCTGCCCGAACCGTATCCCTGCCGCTGTTCGTCCGTCCAGGGTCGCGGTTGGCTAATATTGTTGCTTTGTCTACCTGTTGCAGAAGTTAAGCGGTAGAGGGGGTCGTAGCTAAAGCGTCTGATCAGGGCATTACCTTGTTGGAGTAGGGTTGCTAGTTCGGGGTCATTTACTGACAGGCTTTCGATATTCTCTGCCACTCCCGAACCAGGAGTATAGTCTTGGATACTGGTTATGTTTCCTACCAGGTCGTATTGATAGCGCAGGTCTTGGAGGGGTGCGCCCTGGGGCTGGTAGCTAAAGGGGGCATCGGTTTGATACTTTTGGGTGAGTAATCTAACCAGGCGGAAAGTTTCTGAGTCGTACTGGTAACGAGTCATTACCCCATTGCCGTAAACAATCAGGCTGCGCTGTCCCTTGGCATCGTAGGCTAGATGTTCCACGTAGGTTGTGCCGTTGAGAGTAACTTTATCTAGTCCCCCCGCACGGTTGTATTCAGGTTTAAGGACTTGGCGATCGCCTTGAACATCTTCGGGATAAACCATGGTTTTGATGCGGTTGAGAGCATCATAGGTAGCTGAAGTCTTGTACTCAGTAGCCCCTAAAGGATTAGTAGTTAAATTTTGCCAATCCACTCCACCGTTTAAAATTGTGCTGTCGCTGATTACCTGACGGGATTTTTCCAGGAAGTTCCCCTTAAAGTCATAGCTGCTAAAGGTTGTGCGTCCCGCTTCGTCAAACTGTAGATACACCTGTCCCAGTAGGTTTAACTGTCGGGCGGTATCTAGGGTTAATTGATTAGTGCGATCGCCATAAACGAGCTTCTGGATCAGGCGCATCCTGGCACTGTTATTATCCCGCGTCCAAACCTCTGAGGGTCGATTGCCCTCGTCGTAGGTTTGTAAAATTAACGCCCCCTTACTATCTCGGCGTTCAATTTCCCTGCCCAAAGCATCCATTACCATGCGCCGAATCCCCGCATCCACATTGGTAATCTGTAAGGGATTATTCCCCAGATCGTAGCTGTAGCGAAAAGATAATCTGCCTAAAGCATCGATGACGGTAAGTAAATTTCCCCGAATATCGTAGCTAGAGCGAGTAATGTACCAGTCTGTATTAGGATTGCTGCCGTTCCGTTCTACTGCTTTAATCGTGCGTCCTAAAGCATCAATTTCCACACTAGCAGGGGTGTGCCAATGTTCTCCATAAGCCGTTGCCGTCTGCGGATGGGTGCGTCCACCATTATCGTTGGCATCGTAGGTGTAAGCTTCCCAGGGCGTGGGTTGGTAACTGTCGGGATTCTCGATATCCTGGGGAATGCCGTAAATTACCAGTTGTTCGGAATTGTCGGGATTGACGGTACGAATGACCTGTCCCCTAGGGTCATAGAACATTTCTACCGCCTGTCCCCGTTCCGAATCTTGAGGGGTTTGGTAGTCCCAGCCAGTGGCGTAAAAGGGTTCGTATTGCCTGACTACCTGCCCCTTGTTGTCGTAAACCTGCCAGCCGCTAACCACTACGTTTGCAGGATCGCTATTCTGTCTAATTCTCCCCGTAACTTTGGTTTCTGCGGTAACTCCCGTGCCAAAAGTAGCATTGCCAAAGCGGACATCTTCCGACTGCGATCGCGTTTGCAGCAATCGACCAAAACCATCGGAATATTCCACCGCTTCAATAGTATTGTCCTTTTCATTAGCAAGAACATCGATTTCGTTAACGTGATGTTCCCTAGTAATTGTCCGCACCCCCATCGGCTGTCTAGCCCGAACAAATGCCAAAAAGTCATACTCAAAACGCTGACTGGGACTATCTGGGGTATCTCCCGCACCATTTGGATCGATCATCGCTGCCCATTGAGGTAGACCCAGAGGTGTAAAACCAAACTGCTGCTGATTGCCGTTAGGATCGCTGACGGAGTTAGGCTGCAATACTCGGTAGTCGTAACTAGCAGTGGTAGTTAAGCCGAGGATATCAGTGACCGTTATGGGCAACATTTGATAGCGATCATATGTTATCTCGGTATCTCTTCCTAAAGGATCGCGCATAGTTAGCACTAAACCCTTACCCTGTGGGTTTGCCTGAAAATCGTACTGACTGCGTTGAGTAGTAACGTAATAATTACCATTGCGGTAGCTATAGCCAGCCAGGTCAGCCAGGGAATCACGAAACTCTTGAGGATACTCTCCCGTCCAGTTCACTCCGTTAGGATTGAGATAGGGCGGTATGGTGGCATTATTCTCTTGATATGCCGACCTTAGAATATCCTCGGTTAAAACCAAACTTTCCGTCCGCATCAAAGCACCGCGATCGCCTATTTGTCCTAAAGCCAGTCCCTCAAAAGCTGACCCGTCATAGTAATTAAAGCTTTGAGCGATAATTTCCCTGCTAGCGGTTTGCTCGGCGATCGCTTGTTGGAGTTGTGCCACACTCATGCTGCCATCATTAATAATTTCGTAGCTAGTAGCTTGACTGACGCGATCGACAATATAAGTTTCAGCAGTATCTTTTTGGGCGTACTCGGTAACGGCATAGGTTGCCAGATAGGTTTCCCCAGGCTTTCTCGGTACGGCAATGGCAATCTGCGATCGCATCTGTCCGTAAGCATCGTAATCCCCCGTAAAGGCATACTGGGTCATGGGTTCGTTGCCCCTTTCCCATTGGGTAGTGCGTTGGGCAATACCGAAAGCAAAAAAGATGTGCCTGACTGACTGGGATGAGGGTAAAGCTACATTTCTTAGATTGGGAACAAACTCTTCCCTTACCCCTGGTAAAGATTCCGTTACCGTGTAGGGACGCTCTTCCCTAGCCGTGCTATCCAGAGCATAAACTTCCGTCCGCAATACCTGACCCCGCATGGCACGAAAAGCATCTCTTTTTACTCTCCGTGGCAGTTGCTTAATCGCTTCCACCATCTCTGGGGGACGAAGTAGAGCCAGCCTGTCACCACTCCAATATTCATCGGTATAGTCTAGTTCGTACCAGTCGCCAAATTCATCTCCCACTGCCCCTTGATGAAACCAAGTTTTGGTCAGTATTGGAGGAGTATAGTTAGCTGCTGCTACGGCATTAAATTTCCGTTCTCCCTGGAGTCCCGATTGGTTATGGAGAGAGAAAGTTTCCGTATCTAGCTGTTCCACCATGCCAAAACCACGAAACTCCCTTTCCCCACCATCCCAATAGCCGTGGTGGTATCTGTATTGAGTCGTCAGCTTCCCCCCAGATAGCTCGTCAATCACCTCTACCTTGGCTACCACCTGTACGGGGAAGGGTAGATTAGTTTTCCACCTGGTCTGCTTTTGCTGCTCGTCTTCAAGATAAAACTTAGTAGAGGGTGCATATCCTACTTTGGTTCTCGACCCCAAATTATTGTTCATTTCATCAAGAACATAGGGCTTAACTCCTCCCGTAAAATCTAAAAAGTAATAGTGAGAGCGAGTCCCCCGCAGATTGTTACTCCACAACACCCCCTTTATGCCCGAACCCAGTAAATCCTCCAGGCGTACTCCATCCAAATCCGTTACGGGGGGCGTACCCTTAATCACCACTGGTTCACTCCAGCGTGCCCCCTGTTGATTGATCCAGAGAATCACCTGGCGATCGTCCACATACACAATGTCCGTTAAACCATCTCCATCCACATCTCCCAGTAAAATCCTTCTGGGGTCATAGCCGTAACGAAATCGAGGGCTATTTTTCATCCGCAAACGCTTACCCCATCTGCCATAACCCAGGTTAGGATAGTATTCCACATTGCCATCGTGAACTAGAACAATATCCTGCATCCCATCCCCGCTCATATCTCCCCACTTAACGCGGGAGTCGGAGAAATTGACGTTGGGAAAATCTTTAATATTGCCCCTCGCAACAGTTTTAGTCTCATACCACCCCTGTTGCGGATGATTGAAAAAACACTCCAAACGAGTTCCCGAACGAATAGCGTCGGTTACACCATCTCCATCTAGGTCAATTAACTGTACTTCAGGGTCTTCTAAATTAAAGCTAGGGGCAAAATCATAGGGCTGAAAAGCTTTACGATCCCACAGTCCTTCAGGACGAGTAGCATAGTAACCTGCGATCGCTCCAGTGGTTACCATCAGATCAATTCTGCCATCACCATTGGCATCAAGCATCTGGACTCCCCGATCTGCCAAGTTCACTCCTGCGGGGGCTTGATTCATCGGACGGGGCGGATCGAATTTGCCGTTACCCTGATTGCGCCAATACCTGACAGTTCCGTTCATCTGCAAGATATCGGGCATGCCATTGCCGAATAAATCTGCCAACTCCAAATCTGGACTATCAAGCGATCGCGTTGGTAAGTTATTGGAGGGTAGGGCAAAGAACTTTCTTCCTTGAGGATTAAACTGGGTGTAGCCAAATTCTAGGGGAGGTAATTCTTCAGTCTCGCTAGCATCATGACCAATGACTTTAACCTGCTTGAGTAAGGAAACATTATTGAGGGGTAATTCCTGAGTAAGAGTATCGAGATAGATTAATTCATAGGTACGGACTAATGTTTTTACTTCTGTGTTGGTGCTAACTGATATCTTGGTACAGCGGCGATCTGTTCTGATTTCAAACCCCCCACGATATTCAGAAAATGGATCGGGGCGTAGTTCGTACTCAAAGCTCACCTCTACTAGGTACTTATCCGCTGCATAATCCCCATATTTAATCGATTTTAGATATAGCTGTACTCCCTGATGAACATTCTCTTGAGCTAAAACGCGGTCGTATTCGTAAACGATTTGATTGCCGTGAGTATCCTGTGTTTTGGTCAATTTCCAGCAGAATATTTCAGCTTGCCGTTGGGGATTAGATAGTATTGCCTTCTCATCTGGCGATCGCTCGTTACCGTAATAACTGACTAAGCCATCTTTACTCCAGACCTTCCAGTAATCAAGCTGCTGCTGTTGGCGGTGTTCGATGCGAGCAAATAAGCCTTCAGTGCGTGGACGATAGCTAGTAACACCTCCAGCTTGAGCAACGGGGACTAGATCTTCTGCACCTGAGATAACAAAGGTGTCCTCTTGATTGTATCGGGGAATACCGTCAGATGTTTTTCGCATTACCCCAGGTAGGCTCAAATTCCAGCCTTGCCCAAAAGCACTATTTCCATTCCCCGTACTATAAACCAGATTGATTTCTGGCTGAAAACCATTACGTCCAGAGGGTAGTGTCATGGGGACAGTAAAATTACCCGTCCCCGTATGTAGATCGGGGGCAAACTTTTCACCAATTCCCGATAATGCTCCACCGCCCTGCGGCAGAGAAATGACTTGACTTGAAGTCCCCGATTTATTGCTCATCTTCACCAACCAGAAGTTAACTTACCGATTTGTACTTCTACTGATAACTTTTATGATGGACTTAACTTTTATGCAAAATAACTTCGTTCTTAATTTTTCTTAATGTCCCTTGATGAGTTTTGTTTGTCTTGTTGTTTTATGCTGACATTTCGTCTCTCAATTTGCCTAAAAAACACCTTTAGCGATCGCTCTTAAAAGCTTATCTCTGAGTTGGTTATTGATTTTAGAACTATCCTAAAATTCAACAAAACTTGAATAATACTGAAAGATGAGCTTCATATTGCTTTTTGTGATTTAATCATTGCTGTAAAAGGCAAAAAACACCTTGTACACCAAGGATCGATCCACATCGCAGGAATCTGAAACCTAGCCTTACAATTGGGACACTCAGACAGCAATCTCAACTGATGCTTATTACATCTATCCGTCTGCTTAAACTGCCATTCAATCTGATGACAAGGATTTTCTACATAACAAGCAGCACACAACCGAATTGGACTTAACTTCATGCCAACTTCTTTAGGGGGCAACATCTGCTCTAATCTATCGGCATCAATCCCGATTACTTTGGCTAAAGCTTCTAGCTGTTCTCGACTTGGAGGTGGATTAAACCGAAACTTTTCCCAACGCCCAATTACCGCTCCCAAACCGCTGACTTTTCCTAATTGAGTTGGACTTAGTTCATTTGCCCTTCTAAATCGACCTAGATAATGGCTAATACTTTCACCCTCTAATGGTTTAACCAGAAACCACCAAGGCTGAATATCTTCTACCTCCATTACTTGTACTCTCCTGCCACTTCTTTAAGAGTCGCCAAATCTATTTTTGACAATCCTGTCTTCAAAGCTCTAATGGCAGCTTCCCGCAACACCATATCGAGCAAGCCGATAAAGCCCCCTGTTGCTTCACCCAAAACTTTCATCATTCTCTTTCCAGTGAGATTAGAAGCGACGGGTAATCTTAAAATATCTCGTTCCCAAATACTCACCGCCTCAACAAAATCATTTCCCGACAACTTCCCGAAACGATGACAGGCGCGAAAGCGATTGTAAACTTGCTCATCTTTTTTAATTACGGCATCCAGTCTGTCTGTACCTACCAAAACTACAGCAATATTGAGCTTGTCAAAAATATCTCTAACTTCTGCAAAAGTCTTGGGCTTTAAGCGATCAGCCTTATCAATAATCAGCATCTCGACACCACAGCTTTTTAGCACCCGCAGCATTCGGTCTCTAATTTCCGCTACAGTTCCTTTTGTCATCTGATATTTAAGATGTTCGATAATTGCTTTAAACAAATCCTTTGCACCACATTCTTGGGGAATTTGGATATAAACTACTGGTACAACTGGCGGTTTTCCTACTGCTTGAATCGGCTTATGTCTTAATCGGTAAGAGTTGCAGGCAATAGTTTTCCCAGTCCTAGATTCACCTACTACCCTACAAGACTGTTTCGCTTGGCGTTTACCTTCCAGCCATTGATGTAGAACTTCTACTTGCGTCAGGGTAACAATATTCTTCTTATTTAAACGCTTAATTTCTGTTTGTAACTTATCGTCTGGTAGTTCCATGTTTCCTAATTGTTGTGCTACTTCTTTGGCATTCGGTGCAGTCATAATCTAAAATCCGTAATCATCTAGTAAATCTTCGTAATCTAATACTGTTACCTTGGGTATTTCTCTGGTCTCTGGAATCACCTCCTCTTCCTCAATTTCATCTAAAGTTTCAGTCGCATTAAATCTTTTCTGCGTTTGTAATTCAGCCTGTTCCTCTTTCTGTCTTTCTTTACGGGTTTTCTTATCTGGGGGAGTAAATAGATCGCGATCGCGTATCTCATTTAAAATCGAGCGATTACTAATGGTTTTTCCTGCTTCTCGCACTCTACGGCTACTAGCCTTCGCTTCGTCCAGAGAAATACTCTCCGTCTCCAAATTTTGAGCAAAAGCCCGCGCAAGAAACACTTCTTTACTGTCTTCATGGCGATAAACCAAGACTTCTGTAATGTCTCTCGGTTCATACCGCAAAACAACCGTTGTACCTGCATAGCCAGCCAAATACTCGCCACGATACATAAGATTTTCAAACTGAATATAGCCGCCTCTCTGTATTCTCCGTCTAGCTTGCTTCATCAAACAGATATCCAAATCCCTTACAGAAAGAACATCTGGTGCGGCAATTAAACCCGACTCCCATCGTTGAAATCTAGTTTGCTCTCTCATTCTCGCGTCGAGACGCTGATTGTAGTTATCGACAATGTAGCGAACAATCTGTTTTTCTAAATCTCGCAAAATAAGACAGGCTTCTTTCTCAGCTTCTTCTGGACGTTCCTGAACATTTGAGCCTGTATATCCTGGTAGTGTTGAAAACAGTTCCGTGTTAAAGGTTTTAAAAGGACGCTCAACAATACCGCCCTCACTAGGGCGATCGCGTAAATGACAGACAAATCCTAATTGAACTGAAATTTGTTGGAGATGATTGGAACGAAAGTCTTTTCCCCCATCGGTATAAAAGTGCTGCGGTAAACCATAAGTTCCCCATTCTTCATGGAGTTCATATTCTGCACCATATTGTTTGGGTAAAATAGCGTGTCGTAAAGCTAAAGCTACCACGTAGGAACTAGGAGCATCAAAACCCAAGTTAATCCCCATAATGCAACGGGAATAAGTATCAATAACAGTTGTTAACCAAGGACGACCTAAAAGCTCTCCATACTTATCTACCAGCAGAACATCAGCACGAGTATGATCGCATTGCCAGACATGATTGCTATGTTCCACCGATAAATCTTGTCCTGAACGAGTTTTTACAGATAACTGTGTACCGCGCCACCCAGGAGAGCGAATACTTTTAGCTTGCTTTTTCTTTTCTATCAAGGGTTCTAAAACTCGATAAACGGTCATGTGAGAAGGAGCTTTGACACCCAAATCATTAGCCTTGATTTTAGTTCTCAGATAAACTTGCTTGGGCGTAATTCTTTTACTCCCTTTGTTGCCATTCTGGTAAGTCTTGAGAATAAATTTTTCTAATTCTTCATCAATTCTGTGACTGCCTTTATCCGCCCGTTTGGTTTGAGTTAGTGCAGCTAAACCATCCTCTTCCCACTTTTTGACTAATCTTTGTACCGTTCTTTTTGATTTACCCAGTTTTTCTGCTGCTTCTCTTAATTTCTTGCCATAGGTAATGCGATCGCATGGTTCAAGCAGGGTTTGAATAATTTCAATTTTCAGTTGCGCCTCCTCATCAAATTCGACCTCAACCTCATTATTTTCAGGACTTAATTTGGAGCTATTTTCATCGGTAGAATCTATCATGATTCAATATCATCGTGTTTAATTGCAACATATAAGTATTTTATAGCCAAAATGACAAATAATTTGTTAAAAACGATTAAATAACCGAATATAGTTTTTCAAGTGAAAGTGACACTTAATTTGTTATTAATCTAGAAAATGCCAACTAATTTGTTAACAGCCCTTGCTTCGGCTTTGTAAGGAATATAATGAGGTTAATCAATCTAGAGTCTATGATGTGCAGGGATTTGAGACTCCAGTAAATTAGACGACATTAATTTGTTAAGACGACAAATAATTAGTTACTGTACAAAAAGGTACTAGGGTAATTAGATCTAAGATTATACTCGTAGTTTAGACCCGATTAAGACCTAATGACAAGTCTCTCAACATACTTTTTACACTAAGTGCTTCCATTGTCTCTTCCTATTTTTTTCCTAATTCACACTAGGCATAATTAAGGTAAGATGCTCATCAGGCTCAATATAAGTTGGATATAATTTCCATTTCAAATAGGAAGGTCAAGAATCAGTTGCCAAAATCTGGCTTCTCAGGCAAGGGAATATCTTTCAAGTCAGCAGGCTTGCGGTTGGGGAGAGGAATGTTCCGCAAGCGATCGCGCAATGATGGCAAAGGCTTAGGCTCAGGATTGGGCGAAAGTTCTGGCTCTGGGTTAGATTCTGGTTCTGGCTCAGGATTAGGCGAAAGTTCTGGCTCTGGCTTTGGTTGAGGTTTTGGTATCTGCTCTGGGTTGGATTCTGCTTCAGCCTCGGGCTTGACTTCTGGCTCTGTAGCTTCTGGTGCTTCTGTTTCAGGTTCTGCGGCTCGTCTGAGAGAGGGCAGAGTTAGAGAAGGGCAAATTTCTGAATCATATTCATAATTGAGTTTCACTCGATAAGGTTTAGGCTGTTCCGTCTCGTTAGCCAACAGGCGATCGCTGAGATCTCGCGTTGCTTGTTGATTAAAGATGGGATACTTTGCCCCTTTAATTAAATCAAGAGCTACAACTTCTCCCGCAGCGTTGACTACGACACCATAAGTACTACTGCCTTCAAGTTTTCTAATACAGGCATCTCGGGGATAGGTTCCCTCAATTTCAATCGCTTCTGGCTCTACATCCCGAACTTTAGCCAGCCAAACAATATAGTTTTTTCGGGCATCTTCGTCGCTAGTTCCCCCCTCATTCTGGGTTAAACTCTGTCTCAAATTCTGAATCCGCTGCTGGGCATTTTTCTCTTTCAGAGCCGCAATCTGTTCAGGAGTTAATTGTGGTTCGGCTGGTTTTTCCTCTTCTGGAGGCAGTTCTTCGGGTGCTGTTTCTGTCGCTTGGGGTTCAGGCTCGGCAGTTGGAGTTGGTGGATCTTCTAGCTGAGTTTCTGGCGGTTGCGGTGGAGATTCAGGAAGAGGCTCGGCATTCGGAGGCAGCTTAATCGGCTCTATTTGAAAATCTTTGAGGTCAATTGCAGGAGGAAGGGGTAATTCTGCTAAATCACCGATAGGAGGCAGGGTAATATCGGTTATGGGGGGCAGATTGGGTAAATTTAATTGCGGCGGTGGGGGAATAATCAACGGCGGCAGGTTTTCTGCATCGACAATTCCTGGAAACAGATCACGGGGAATTGCAAATGGGGCTGCTGGTTCACTGCCGTCAAATTCACTATTATTTAATTCAGGAAGCCCCTCTAAGTCAGGTAGCTCTGGAGTTTCGAGCTGGGGAAAGAGCTTGGGTAATCTTGCCTGCTGTTCAGCATTTAGCTCAACCAGCGAAACTTCCCGAGTTCCAGAATCATCATTAAATCTTAGAGTAGGCAGCCCAAACTTTAGCACCAACAGGTGCAGTGCAATTGAGAGGAAGAAACAAAGCTTTGCTGGGTTAATTAGCTTCCCTGATTGATTGTCTAACTGAGACTCGTAGGACATAACCCACAACCATTAGGATAATCATAAGATAATCACTATCCTAGACTAAGGTTAAAAAGCTGTCATGGCAATCTAGTTTTCAATTGTTAGTAGAGTTAGTCGTTAGCGCTATGCATTTACTAACCACTAACCACTAACCACTAACGGTTTTAACCAATTCATCTGAAATTTATACCGACTTACTTACTCAACATGCCTGCCGATAGCTTTTTAAATACCAGTCTTTCCCCTTCTTCATCCACAAAGATGGTGTCCCCAGGGTGGTATTCTCCTTTAAGAATTGATTTGGCGATCGCCGTTTCTAGATAGCGAGAAATTGCTCTTTTCAGTGGTCTAGCACCGTATACGGGGTCGTAGCCCAACTCAGCAAGATAATCCAAACCAGTATTGGAAATCTTTAAAGCTAGCTTTTGCTCTTCCAGACGGCGTTCCAAACTTTTAACCTGGAGCTGTACAATATTGCGTAGCTGTTCCTTAACTAGGGCATGGAAGATAATAATTTCGTCGATGCGATTGAGAAACTCAGGGCGGAAGCTGTCTCGCATTACCGCCATCACCCGCGATCGCATTTCTTCATACTGACCATCATCTCCTGCCACATCCAAAATGTATTGGGAACCGATATTACTGGTCATGATGATAATCGTATTGGTAAAATCTACGGTGCGTCCCTGGGAGTCCGTTAGTCTTCCGTCATCTAGGACTTGTAGCATGATGTTAAAGACATCGGGATGGGCTTTTTCAATTTCGTCAAACAAAATTACCGAATAGGGACGGCGGCGAATCGCCTCGGTTAACTGCCCCCCTTCGTCGTAGCCCACGTACCCAGGAGGCGCTCCAACCAAACGGGATACGGAGTGTTTCTCCATATACTCCGACATATCAATCCGCACCATTGCCTCTTCCGTGTCAAACAAGGTTTGTGCCAAGGCTTTAGCTAGCTCAGTCTTACCGACCCCTGTGGGACCAAGGAAAATAAAGCTCGCAGTGGGACGCTGGGGATCTGCCAATCCCGCACGGGAACGCTGGATGGCATCAGCAACGGCGGTTACGGCTTCTGATTGACCAATCACCCTTTCATGGAGTTCCGCTTCTAAATTAAGCAGCTTAGATTTTTCTGATTCAATCAGCTTTCTTAGGGGAATTCCAGTCCATTTAGCAATAATTTCGGCAATATCTGACTCTAAAACCTCTTCTCGTAGCAATGAATTCCCTGTGGTTTGCCTTTCCGCCAATTTATGCTCAATTTCTACCACCTGCTGCTGAAGTTGACTAAGCTTACCATAGCGTAGTTCTGCTGCCCGATTAAGTTCATAATCTCGTTCTGCTTGCTCAATTTCTAGATTAATGGCGTTAATTTCTTCTTTAAGAGTGCGAATTTGGTCAATTACTTCTTTTTCCGACTGCCACTGAGCATTAATTTCCGACTGCTCTTCCTTCAAGTCCGCCAGTTCCTTTTCTAGCTTGGCTAGCCTTTCGCGGGAAATCGGATTGTTTTCCTTTTCCAGAGACAGGCGCTCCATTTCTAGCTGAAGAATCTTGCGCTCAACCTCATCTAATTCTTGGGGCTTCGAGGTAATCTCCATTTTTAGTTTAGCCGCAGCTTCGTCTACCAAATCGATCGCCTTATCGGGTAAAAAGCGATCGCTGATGTAGCGATTAGAGAGAGTAGCAGCTGCCACCAGTGCCGTATCGGTAATTGATACCCCGTGATGTCCTTCATAACGTTCCTTGAGTCCCCGCAAAATGGAGATGGTATCAACCACGTTGGGTTCTCCCACCAACACTGATTGAAAGCGTCGTTCCAGCGCCGCATCTTTCTCGATATATTTGCGGTACTCGTCTAGGGTAGTTGCACCGATACACCGTAACTCGCCCCGCGCCAACATTGGCTTGAGTAGGTTACCCGCATCCATTGAACCCTGAGCTGCCCCAGCCCCCACTACGGTATGGATTTCATCCACAAACAAGATAATATTCCCGTCCGATTCGGTAACCTCTTTTAATACAGCCTTGAGCCGTTCTTCAAATTCCCCTCGTAGCTTGGCTCCCGCAATCAAAGCTCCCATGTCCAGAGCTACTACTTGGCGCTCCCGCAAAGATTCTGGTACATCTCGATTAATGATTCGCTGTGCTAACCCCTCAACTATTGCAGTTTTACCTACACCAGGCTCCCCAATTAAAACTGGGTTATTCTTAGTGCGACGGGACAAAATCTGGATCGTGCGGCGAATTTCTTCATCTCGCCCAATTACAGGATCAAGCTTGCCCTCCCTGGCGAGCTTAGTTAGTTCCCTACCATACTTTTCTAGAGCCTGATACTTCCCTTCAGGATTTTGATCCGTTACTTTTTGCTTACCGCGCACCTGCTTAATAATATCTATCAGTTGAGTTTCTGTTAGGCTAACATCTTGCAGCAATTTGCGCCCAAAACGTTCATCCTGAGCAAAACCCAAAACTAAATGTTCAATGGAAATATAATCATCATCGAACTTAGCGCGATAATTTTCGGCACGATCTAGCAAGCTGTCTAAACTGCGTCCCAAAAAAACGCTACCGTTAGTATTACTAACCTTGGGTTGGCTGCTGATGAAATTATCAACTCGATTCCGCAGCAGTTGCACGCTTACGTCTGCCTTATTAAAAATACTGCTAGCCAAACCTTCCTCGGCAATCAGGGACTTAAATAAATGTTCCGTCTCCACATGCTGCTGCTGGTTTTGTTTGGCAATATCTTGGATATTGGCGATCGCCTGCCAAGCTTTTTCCGTAAATTTTTGAGGGTTATTGGGCTGCATATCTTTAATTCTTAATCAAACTACGTGGGAAAACTTAAGTCCTATGGGGCGGTTGCTTTATTTATTTAGTCAACCGTTTTTTATTTCAGGTAATAGTAATTTTAATGTGAGATTAAGGTAGATGTTGTGGCGGATTCCCTACCTGCTGAGTCTGGTTTCCCGTTGTTATGAGTAATAAGTTTCCTGGGCTATACCCGTAATGCTATTGATCAATTTTTTTTAGCTTCCTTGAGCTTAAGTTAATCTAGACTAGGCTGTTGAAATTTATAAATGTCCTGAATTACTTTTACCCATCCCTGAGCCACAGACTCTAAAATGCGATCGCCCTTGGCTTTGCTAGCAACCGTTGAATCTCCTAGAACACCACTGCTACTGAGTTCACGAGTCAGCCAGGCGAAAGGCAGTTTTCCTTCCATATCAAGTAAGCTATCTTCTGGTAATCCTTGGGGATATTCCTTGACTGCTAAATCCATGCGCACCTGTTCTGGTAACAAAGATAGCATGATGCTAGTTTCGGCATCTCCTGCATGAATGCCATATTGCTGTTCTTGAGGAGATAACAGCTCGAAAGCTTGATGGGGCACACGCCAGGTAAATAGAGGGAATACAGCAAAATCAGGATGTTGATGATGAATATCGCGCGCGGCTATTTCCATAATTTGCGGTTGTCCCCCATGGGAGTTCATCAACACTAGCTTGCGAAATCCTGCCTGATAAATACTATCTGCCATTTCCTCGATTACCGCTAACAGGGTAGTGGCGCTAAGGCTAATAGTGCCAGGAAATCCTGAGTGCTCATTGGACTTACCATAATACAGACAGGGTAAGGCATAAGCTGGAATTTGAGCATCCAGCAGGGTTAAGGCTTTGCCAATAACTCCCAGGCTAATGGCTGAATCCACTGCTAAGGGTAAGTGGGCACCATGTTGCTCAATCGCCCCTATGGGCTGAATAATGACAACATTTTCCTTATTGGGCATCTGCTGAATTTCTTTCCAGGTGAGATAGGGGAAATATCGCTGAGGAGGAATATAGCCGTGCATCATAAAAGTAGTTGAAAAATCACTGATTCGTAGTTGTTAGTTGTTAGTCGTTAGTTGTTAGTCTTTAGTGATTTACATTAGGCTTAGAAATAGTAAGAACCTAAATATAGATATAACAATGAGTAACATCCAAATCGGAACCGACCTCAACGACATTCTACAGGAACTCAAAAACGGACAAAAGGAAATTCTGAATAAAGTAGAGAAAATTGACAAAAGACTAGTCAAAGTAGAGACTAAACTTGAATCTGAATTGCCCGCATTACAAAAAAGTGTTGACGAAATTAAAGGTTCCCAAAAAGCGCAAATTTGGACATTGACTGGTATCTTGGTTACTGCTGTCAGTGGTTTTATTGTGGCTGTAGATCGTTCCGTACTTTCATTTAATAGTTAAGTGCAAAAATCATATTATTTATGACCTACGATATTGACAAAGACTATGATTTATGGCTAAAACAGCAGGCTGAATTACTAAAGTCGCGCTCTTTTAATGAATTAGATATTAATAATTTAATTGAAGAATTAGAAGCTTTGGTTAGAGGAGAAAAAAGTGCAGTTGAAAGTTTTGCCTATCAGATTATACTGCACTTATTATTAGTAGATTACTGGACAGAAGAATCACCAAGAAATCAGAATCACTGGAAGGCAGAAATTAGTAGTTTTCAATTTCAGCTTAGTAATAGAATAACCACCAACTTAACTAATCATCTCCTACAAAGACTTCCTAAACTTTATCTTATAGCTAAAAAAACTGCTACTTTGAAAACTGGTCTTAACCAGAGATTCCCCGAAAACTGTCCTTATACTTTAGAAGATATCCTAGGAGAAGAAGACTTTTAATTACTATTTATTTTATTTACTATTTAAAAAGCGATCGCTCTTCTCTTATTACTCTACATGTTGTTCTACTGTCAGGTGATCGCAATAATTTTAACTTTTCAGACATTCTTTAAGCTGGCTATTTCCTTTGAGAAGCTAGGACAAGGTAAAGATTCCTGAACTCCAACGACATCTTAACTACATATTATCAGACAAACTTCGCACATTCTTTAAACACCAGCGGCAATCACCTAGATATAATTACTGAATAATCTTACTTAAATATTACAAGCATCTTTTGTGCCCTGGTATCAAAGAAGGTGTGAATCGTGGTGATGAAAAAAACTCCCAATAATAAAGGTGTCTTATCTCTACTTTTAAGAAATAGCATTTTACAGTTCATCGCAGGGCTATTATCGCTATTAATTGTGCTGAGATTCGCCAATAGCATGGAATATCAATTAATTCAGCTAGTTTTAAAAGCCTTAGGCTACGGATTCTTTTGTTATTCAACTACTCCCTTCATGATTTATTGGTTAGCCTACGTCAGTCAGGGAGTTTTTAACGCCAAAAAGCTTGCCCTCACGGTTGTCCTAACGGCTATTTACAGCTATCTGATTTGGGATGCTTACTTTTTCTTCCGTGGTGCGATCGCCGCTTTATTTTCCAATGTAAGTTATTAAACAAATGTAAATAATAGCCGTGATAAAATAAACATCGTTCAATAGCTTAAGCTGTAAATTTAGCAGATCATGGCAGAGGAAAAAAATAATCAAGAGCAAGCCCCTCCAGCAGAAAAAGAACCTGCTGCTGAAGAGAAGGAAACTAGTAAACCAGAAGCAGCTAAACCTGCTGCTGAAGAGAAGGAGACTAGTAAACCAGAAGCAGCTAAACCTGCTGCGGAGAAAAAGCCTGCTGCTAAAGCTGCCAGTAAGCCTGCGGCAGAAAAGAAACCTGCGGCAGAAAAGAAACCTGCTGCTAAGGCAACAAAAGCTAAAAAAACTAAACCGCCAAAACTGGAAGATAAGCCCCTCGAAGAATTTATTCAAGAGCATTACATTCCTACCCTCAAAACTGCCATGGAAGAGAAGGGCATCACCGACGTCGAGCTTGCTTTTGTAGAGCAAAAAGTTCCCATGAAAGGAGTAGCAAATAGTGAACCCTGTTGGCAGGTAGTAGGAAAATGGCAAAACGGCGATCGCCAGTTTAATATTTATTTCCCTGAAGGTAATATTAAAGGGCAGAAAGCATTCTCTAGTTCTACCTACGGCAATGTTCCCAGCACTCTTGAATCATTTATGATTGATGAACGGAAAGTCAATTTAGAATTATTGGTGCTATATACTCTTCAGCGGCTTAATGCTCAGAAGTGGTTGACTAGAAACTAAATCGGCGTATTTTAAAGAATTTGCGTTAGTTAACATGCGAGTATACATATTGCTATTTAATGCGGGGACTGATAACGAGGGCGTACATAGCCTGCAAATTGGCGATCGCCAAACTATCTTGATGTTTCAAGAGGAAGATGATGCCCTGCGTTATGCAGGTTTGCTAGCAGCCCAAGACTTTGCTGAACCCACGGCAGAAGCCATTGACGAGGAAGAGGTAAAGCAATTCTGTAGTAAGGCTGGCTATGATTCTAAGCTAGTTGAATCAGGGCAGTTGGAAATTCCCCCAGAGAAAAACCTCGAAGATCTAAGTTGGGAGGAACAGAAGCAGCAGGAAACTGCTGCGGAAACTAATGATGAGGCAGCAATGGCTAAAGATGAACTAGAGAGAATCCGTCGTCAACTGGAAGGGCTAATTTAGAACAATGAGCATTAAACATTAAACATTAAACATTAAACATTGAGCATTTTGTCGGCTATAACTTGAGAGTTGATTAAAGGTCAAAAGCAGAAAGCGAAATGTCCAACAATATTGATAACTTGCGATCGCGGGGGCATCTATTAACCGAACAGATTAATCCTGCCAGTCAAGACTTAGACTGCCTATCATCTCTGGAGATAGTAGATTTATTCAATCAGGAAGATTACCGCACTATAGAGGCGATCGCCAGTGCTAGAGAATTGCTGGCTAAGACCATTGACGCTGTAGCCGAGGCATTTAACCAGGGAGGTAGATTATTTTATGTCGGTGCGGGTACTAGCGGTAGGCTAGGGGTTTTGGATGCGGCAGAATGTCCTCCGACTTTTTGTACTGCCCCCGAATTAGTTCAGGGTATCCTAGCAGGTGGTACTCCTGCACTAGTTAAAAGTTCTGAAGCGTTGGAAGATCGCCCTCAAGATGGGGCACAGGCACTTCGGGAACACCAAGTTAATCAGCTAGATGTGGTCATTGGCATTACCGCAGGGGGAACAACACCCTTTGTTCATGGTGCCCTTGAGGAGGCTAAATTACTCCAGGCAACTACAGTAGCAATTAGCTGTGTTAGTCGGGAACAGGTACCCATCGATGCTGATATAGATATTCGGCTCTTGGTTGGGGCAGAGATTCTAGCAGGTTCCACCAGATTAAAGGCGGGGACGGTTACCAAAATGGCGCTAAACATCATTTCTACAGGGGCTATGGTGCGCTACGGCAAAGTTTACGGCAATCGGATGATTGATGTAGCAGTAACCAATAGTAAGCTGCGCGATCGCGCTTTAAGAATTATCTGCGACCTCACCGAGTTAGACCGACAAGCCGCTCAAGTATTGTTAACCAAAAGTCAGAACCAGGTTAAGCTAGCCCTTTTGATGCACTGGACTGGAGTTGATTTCGAGAAGGGAACAGCCCTATTAAAGCAAGGTTCAGGAGATTTGCGATCGCTTGTCCAACAGCACAATTTATCAGACTAGGGGCTTAATGTCTAACTTCTAAATCTCTCCATTAGTCAGATAATTCTCCTAGGGTTCGACCTTGTTCTAAGATAAGTACATACCATTAAAACTCAGTTAAGGCTGAATTCCAGCTCATTAGTATAGATACGTAATAATGTTAAACGGAACAGGAACTCTTGCCACTTTTATTCTTTTTTTTGCTGTGACAGTAATCCTCGCCTGGGGTTATAAAAGAGCGAAAACCTACGGTAGACTGGGAATGCTGGCTTGGTCACAGTCAATTGTCCTCATGAGTCCTTGGCTATTGTTCTTTGGTTTATTTGCTCTAGGCATATACATCAATTTAGTTGGCATCTTATTTTTACTAGTCGTTTCAGTTGGTGCCTATATTTGGTTAGGCGGACAGTTAAGGGCTGCTGGACAAGAAAATCTTTTGCAACAAAAAGCAGCAGAAAGAATTAAGCAGCAGAACGACAAGGAATTAGCCTCTCAGGATAACAGCAAGTTAGAATCAACGTCTGCCTCTGAAGTCTCTCCGATTCCCGATGAAGATCTGGTAACTCTCAGGGGAATTTTTGCCATTGATACATTTTTTGCCACTGAAACCATTCCCTATCAGGATGGGGCAATTTTTAAAGGCAATCTGCGGGGAGAAGCTGATACGGCGTATTCAAAAATGAACCTCAAGCTAGAGGAAGCCTTTGGCGATCGCTATCGTCTGTTTTTAGTCGAAAGTCCTGAAGAAAGACCAGTAGTAGTGATTCTGCCCCAGGCTAACGATCCTCCAACTACAACCTTAGCGCAAAAGAACTTAGCTATAGTTCTCCTGGTAGGGACGATTTTCACCAGTCTAGAAGCAACAGGAATTCTCCAGGGTTTCGATCTCTTTAATGATTTTAGTCGCTATGGCGAGGCAATCCCCCTAAGTCTGGGCTTGTGGTCAATCTTGATTGCCCATGAAATTGGACATCTTGTAATTGCTAAACGCTATCAGGTTCGTTTAAGCATTCCTTTCTTGATTCCCACCTGGCAAATTGGTTCCTTTGGGGCAATTACCCGTTTTGAATCATTATTACCTAGCCGCAACGCTTTATTCGATATTTCCCTAGCAGGACCTGCCTTTGGGGGAGTCTTATCCTTATTGCTGCTGGTATTAGGCTTAGTTCTCTCTCATCCTGGCAGTGCGTTTCAGCTACCCACAGAATTTTTCCGTGCCTCAATCCTAGTGGGGACTTTAGCTAAAGTAGTTCTCGGTTCGGCTTTGTCCGAGGCAATTGTAGATATTCATCCCCTGGTGATTGTCGGCTGGCTGGGTTTAATAATTACGGCGTTAAATCTGATGCCCGCAGGTAAGCTTGATGGGGGTAGAGTCGTCCACGCTATCTACGGACGTAAAACCGCCAGACGCACCACCCTGGCAACCCTAATTATTTTGGGTATTGTTTCTCTGGCTAATCCCGCTAATCCGATTCCCCTTTACTGGGCAATTTTAATTCTCTTTTTACAGCGAGACTTAGAGCGACCTGTACAAAATGAATTAACCGAACCTGATGATAGTAGGGCTGCTTGGGGCTTATTGGCGCTGTTTCTAATGTTGGCTACCCTAATTCCCCTTAGCTCTAGTTTGGCTGGTCGTATTGGTTTGGGGTCATAAAGTAAGTAGGTAGACTTTAGACTTGCAATTAATTAAATAGTGTGAGGTGTTTGGGGGACAGCTATCTGAAAAGCCCAGCTACAACAAGGCTGGCAATTTAACAATTTAAGAAGCTGATGTAAAAAATAAATCTCATTGTTAATTAATAGTACACAACAACTACTATATAGAGCAATTTTCGTGTTTGATTATTAATGAACAGAATTGATTAGACATTTAATGCTAGAAAAAGTTAAATAAAGCTTAATTTTTAAATCCCAAAGAATTTGAGGTTTTCTTTTTAGAAACAAATCGACTAATATTTGTCTCTGTAAAAATTACAGAATTTAGAAATGATAAAATTTCTCAGAGACTTATTAAAAAATGATAATTATATTTCATTTTGTTATAATATCTGTTGAAATTACATGGAAAGATAATATAAAATCCTAGTATAAATTTCAATGAAATTCTCTGGCAAATAGCAAATAATCTATTTAAAAGCAATTTAAGTTTTGAACAGTGTTAATAGTTAATTCGTCTGAGAAAGCTCTATTCTTTATCAGACACTATATTAATGATTTTCTGCGTCAGATTAAGCAACTTGATAATTTTCCTCCCAAAAGTTCAGAGGTTTTAAAATGTCTACTTTTTTGCCTTCTTCAATTAATTTTGATTCTAATGCAGATGCAAATACGGATAGTGTTATTTCATATACATATGATGCTAGTCTTCGACTAACCGCTGAATTATTTGATTTTGATGCTAATGGTATTTCGGATTTTGTTACTAGTTATGGTTATGATGCCAACAATAATCTGAGTAGTGTATCTACTGATTTTGGAGCCGATGGAATTCTCGATTCATTCACTACATATACATATGATGCTAGCCTTCGACTAACCGCTGAATTATCTGATTTCGATGCTAATGGAATTCTCGATTCTGTTACTAGCTATGGTTATGATGCCAACAATAATCTGAGTAGTGTATCTACTGATTTTGGAGCCG
>JBCBIE010000005.1:381-101813 GCA_038524995.1 Cyanobacteria bacterium J06621_8 | reverse complement strand
CATATGATGCTAGCCTTCGACTAACCGCTGAATTATCTGATTTCGATGCTAATGGTATTTTGGATTTTGTTGCTAGTTATGGTTATGATGTCAACAATAATCTGAGTAGTATATCTACTGATTTCGGAGCCGATGGAATTCTCGATTCTGTTACTAGCTATGGTTATGATGCCAACAATAATTTGAGTAGTGTATCTACTGATTTGGGAGCCGATGGAATTCTCGATTCAGTCATTTCATATATATATGATGATAGTCTTCAACTAATAACAGCTGAATTATCTGATTTTGATGCTAATGGTATTTGGGATTCTGTTACTAGTTATGGTTATGATGCCAACAATAATCTGAGTAGTATATCTACTGATATTGGGGCTGATGGAATTCTCGATTCAGTCATTTCATATACAGTATGATGATAGTCTTCGACTAATACCTGAATTATCTCATTTCGATGCTAATGATATTTGGGATTCTGTTAACACCTACATCTATTAGATAGGAGTTAAATTAACTGAAAGGAAGCATGTCAGTTTTGTAAGAAAATCTGAATTGTGCAGCTTTTGTTATTTTCTATTTTGAACCATATATTATTTGCGATTGTAGAATTTTTCTAATCGAGGAAATATTTATTATGTACTTTGCTCAATATCCATTAGGCAATCCTGACTACTCTCCTGTTAACGTTTATCCTAATGTTGATGAATTTACTGGTTTTGTTGATAATCTTCACAATTCTGGTTTGAATCCTCAGTTTGGTCTTGGTCAAACAATAGTTAATGCTATAGTGATGCAGCCAGGGTGGGTTCGTAATCCTAATGCAGTGCAACAAACTTTGCAGCTAATCCCAGAATTGGATGGTACGATAGGATTAGGTCAATCTGTATTAGAAGAAGTTTCTAATACTAGGTTCTATACAGGCAGTTCATCTGTATCTACCAACTTTAGCGATCCATTTTCAGCTTTTACTGTACCTCCTTATTACACCTTTACTCAAAATGGAATTTATTTAGGCTCGCCATCTCCTACAGGTAATTTTCAGCCTCCTTTGTTAGGTGGTTAAATAATTATTTATAAAAATATTTAAAAATTGAAACTTCTTTCAATCTTAATAGGGGTTTGATTTTTTTATTTAAGCATTTGTGCGAATAATTCAGTATTTTTTACTCTTGCTTATATACAGCGATTTGCAGATTTATAATTAGCAGTAACAGCAATAAACAAACCAGTTACGCAAATATGGAGAGTTCATTTTTACAATACGATATTTTATTCCCTATTTAGCTGCAAACTGCTGTAAATTCAAGGTTTGCGCTGCCAGTTTTCTCCCTGAATTATTGTGTGTAATTGCCAGTCTGCTAAGGGTTCAGGATAGTCAAGGCGATAGTGTCCTCCACGACTTTCAGTACGGAACAGAGCACTTTTGAGGATTAAATAACCGATATCGAGCAAATTTAGAGTTTCGCCGTAGAATTTGAGTTGAATTTCAGCTTCGGGGTTACTAAATTTGATTGGTTGACCAGGAGATAATCCCTGAAGATACTGATATGGTTTGAGTTTTCGGGCTTGCTGTCGCCACTGGGTGATTTTGGAGATCGCCTGATCCATAGTCTCAGGAGTGCGGCAGATCCCTGCACTTTCCCACAGTAGGGGCGGAAGCTGTTGGCGAATAACCTTAATTTGCTCCAGTTCTTGCTGCCAGTTAGTCTCTATTTCGCTAACCGACACTGCTTTAGCTACAGCAGTTGTTACAGGTTCTAATTTTGCCAGTTGGGAAGCATAAACCAGACATTCCAATAAAGAATTGCTG
This sequence comes from Cyanobacteria bacterium J06621_8, assembly GCA_038524995.1. Lineage (GTDB taxonomy): Bacteria > Cyanobacteriota > Cyanobacteriia > Cyanobacteriales > Xenococcaceae > Waterburya. The sequence goes on along the minus strand of JBCBIE010000005.1, from coordinate 100,003 downwards.
GCTAGACGATTAGCACCGTGAACCCCAGTACTGGCGGTTTCACCTATGGCGTACAGCCCAGGAATTGAGGTTTGATTCATCCCATCTACTACAATTCCCCCCATCCAGTAATGGGCAGCAGGAGCAACGGGAATAGGTTTGGTAAATAAGTCTACATTCCAATGCTGACAGACACGAATAATGTTGGGGAAACGATAGCGGATTTTGGCTTCGGGAATTGGTTGCAAATCGAGATAAACGTTGCTATCTCCCGTCTGCTGTAGGTGGGTAAAAATAGCTCGACTAACCACGTCTCTGGGGGCTAACTCACCATCAGGATGATAATTAAAAGCAAACCGTTGCCCTTGTCGATCTATCAGGTGCGCTCCCTCCCCCCTAACTGCCTCGCTGATCAAGAATCTTGGAGCGCCAGGAACAGTCAGGGCTGTGGGATGAAACTGCACAAATTCAGGGTCACGAACTATCGCTCCACTCCGCCAGGCGATCGCCACTCCATCCCCTGTACTAACTTCAGGATTGGTTGTCTGAGAAAATACCTGTCCTCCTCCTCCTGTCGCCAGAACTACTGCTGAAGCTTGAATCCAGCTTATTTGATGCTCTTTTAAAATACTTAAACCCCGACACTCTCCCTGAGAATTGAGCCATAATTCTAGGGCAAATGCTTGAGATAAAATTGTAATATTAGGACGTTTCAGGACTTGCTGTGCCAAGGTCGCCACGATCGCCCTACCAGTGGTGTCTGCCGCGTGCAGTACCCGTGGTCTTGAATGAGCGGCTTCTAGAGTCATCGCTAGCTGATTCTGCTGGCGATCAAACTCCACCCCCATCTTTATCAGGGAATCAATAGAATCTGCCGCCTGTTCTACCAAAAGCTTTACCGCCTCAAGCTCACACAGCCCCGCCCCTGCTTTTAAAGTATCCTCTAAATGGAGTTGAGGAGAGTCTTCAGCACTAATCGCCGCGGCAATTCCACCCTGAGCCCAATCGCTTGCTCCTGTATCTAATCGATCCTTAGTAACTAGGGCTACCTGTAGCTGAGGCGGTAGACATAAAGCTCCGTATAGCCCAGCCGCGCCTGAACCGACAACCACCACATCAAATCTAGGGTATTTCAACGTTAATTATCTTGACACATCTCAATTTAAATTTTTCATGCCAGAGGCAAGCCAAGACTAGGCTCCATGCTAATACATTTGTACAGACTATCTCCTCGACAAAACAGGTCGCTCATATACATAATTGAGCAGTTTGTCTGTTCAGCCACCACGGGCACGCTAGTAAATCATTATAATTAGTTATGAGTAGTTACTATCGAAAAACACTAAAACAGAGTACTGTTTTGAAAGAGTTTAAAATTTTATTCGGATCTCTTGCTGTATTTTGGCTGATCGAAGTCTGCGACTTTTTGCTACAGGGAAGCCTCGATGCCTATGGTATCCAGCCCCACAGCCTAATTGGTTTGCGAGGAATTATCTTTGCTCCCCTGCTTCATGGAGGGTTTGGTCATCTGATGGCTAACACATTGCCCTTCCTTACTTTAGGCTGGCTAACTATGATTCAGGAAACCAGTGATTTCTTTGTTGTGTCAATTATGAGTGCCCTAATTGGCGGGTTAGGAGTCTGGATCTTTGGCTCTCCTAATTCAATTCATATTGGCGCAAGTATCCTAATTTATGGTTATCTAGGTTTTTTATTGTTACGGGGCTACTTCCAAAAAAACTTTCCTTCGATCGCCCTCTCCATATTTGTTGCCATTGCCTATGGCAGCTTTATCTGGGGCGTATTTCCTTCTGAGATTGGGGTTTCTTGGCAGGGACACTTATTTGGCTTTCTGGGTGGAGCGATCGCCGCAAAAATGATTGCTCAAGAGAAAAATTTTCACGGCTGATGTTTATTAGAAAATCTTGCTCTCAGCTATAGATGATTAGTCACCTTTGTTTAGCTGTACTTTGTCAACACGCCAAACTTTAGTTAGCCTGAGAGCAGATAATACTAAATATTTACTCAATTAAGGTTTATTCAACTAATATGTTCGGGCTAACCTAGTTAAGCTTGCGGCTAGCCCTAAAATTTTAAGCCCTATTTTGCTCTCGCTTTTCGACAACCTGCCATACTTCAATCCACCTTTCGGCGATTAAAGCTCTCATTTTATCTGATTGCCACTGAGGGATAATTTTTTTGACGTCGTTTTTGATTTTACTCATAACTTTATCAGATGATTACTTTGAAAACTGAACTAAAAGTAGTTCTCTGGGAAAAAATCCTTTAATTTTATCGAACGAAATCAAGAGTATACTTGACTCTCTGAGGCTCTTAACCTGAATAATCGGATACCTTAACAGTACCTATATCCAAAATTACTATATCAGTCTTTAATAGCTTATTGCAAATAATTGGCAATAATCTCCGTCGGCAATTAGGTTGCAAACAAGCTACTATTTTAAGTATGAAAATTCTGTAGATAACCTGATCGGGATGCTCTCAATAGTGGAGCTAGCCTAGTCCTGGAGGCAGTTAATAGCTAGTTACTAATGTATTTAAAATCAACATTTAGATCAAAGTTGCTCCCGCTAATTCAACCCAAGCGGTTACTAATTCAACCCAAGCGGTTGCTAATTGGCATAATGACATTTATTTTGGCGATCGCCCTGGCTCATCCTTCTTGGGGACAATTCAGACCTAACTACGGCGAAGCACTGCAAAAATCAATCCTGTTCTACGAGGCACAACAGGCAGGAGAACTACCTGAATGGAACCGATTTCCCTGGAGAGGAGACTCTACCCTCAAAGATGGAGTCGATGTAGGCATAGACCTTAGTGGCGGCTGGGTAGATGCAGGAGACAATGTTAAGTTTAATTATCCCCTGGCGTTTACCGTGGTCAACCTAGCTTGGGGGGGAATTGAATATTCCGACGCCTACCAAAAATCAGGTCAGCTAAAGTACCTAACAAAAAACATTAAATGGGCTACAGATTATTTACTCAATTCCTTTGCTAACGATAATCCTGGGGAATATGTACTTTACGGTCAGGTGGGTGATGCTCGTAAAGACCATAAATGGTGGGGTCCCTTAGAAGTTGTCCATTATGAAATGGCGCGTCCCACCTATAAAATCGACACCAGCTGTCCAGGAACGGATCTAGCAGGAGAAACTGCCGCTGCTCTTGCTTCCAGCTCAATTTTATTTCGGAACCAGGGAGAGATTGAATACGCTGATTTACTGGTTAGAAAAGCGGAAAGGCTCTATGATTTTGCCGATAGCTATCGGGGAAAATATTCCGACTGCATCAAAGCCGCAGTTCCCTTTTACACTTCAGTTAATGGAATTCAAGATGAATTGGTCTGGGGCGCAATTTGGCTGCATAAAGCAAAAGCAGCACAAGGGGCATCAAGCTATACAGGAGAATACCTGGCTAAGGCAGAAGCAGAGTATCAAGTCATGAGTAAACCCTATGACTATACCTATCAATTTGACGACAAATCCTATGGCAACTACGTATTGCTAGCACTGGAAACAGGGAAAGTAGAATATCAACGACGTACTGAAGCCTGGTTAAACTATTGGACTGTAGGGCACCAGGGACGACGCATTACTTACTCCCCTGGAGGATTAGCATTTTTAGTTGAATGGGCATCTTTACCCCTGAGCGCTAACACCAGCTTTGTCGCCTTTATCTACAGCGACTGGCTGAAATCCCAGGGCAGGTTGAGCCAGGCAAGACGTTACTTTGATTTTGGAGCGCGCCAGATTGACTACATTCTGGGGCAGAATCCTTCCCGTCGGAGCTACCTCATCGGCTATGGCGATAATTATCCTCAAAATCCTCATCATCGAACTGCCCATGGCAGCTGGTCAAATAACATGACGAAACCAACTCTCAATCGTAATCTGCTGATGGGGGCATTAGTAGGAGGACCAGATCAAAATGATAATTGGGAAGATGATCGCTCAGATTGGATAAAAAATGAGGTAGGGGTAGTTTATAACGCTGGGTTCACAGGGGCGTTAGCGAAAATGTATGATGAATTTGGCGGCGAGCCTTTAACTGCGATCGCCTTTCCCGATTCAGAAGAACCAGAAATTTATGTCGAATCGCAAATTAGCGGTACAAAATTAAATCTGGCGATTGTCAATCGCTCAACCACTCCCGCACGAGGAATAGAGCAGCCGCTGGCGAGAGTCTTCTTTACTGCCAGTAACCCAGATCCCGCGCTAGTACAAGTATCCACCAATTCTCAGGATTGTCCTAATAGTTCCGCATCAGCACCAGTCAAGCTGAAGCAGGAATTATTTTATACCGATATTAGCTGTAGCGGTACGGTGATTTATCCTGGTGGTAGCGATGATTATCGCAAAGAGCTGACGGTGCAGCTTAACCTCCAATCAAATTCTAGTCAAGGAGGCTTGTTCAGTAGTCTGCGAGGAATATTTAGTAAACCGTTACAGGTTACCAAAATTTCTTTGTTTGATCGCGATGAGCTACTGTGGGAGGCTGAGTTATAAAGTTAAATACTTATAACTCAGACAGAATCAATGAGAGTCAGTCAATAGTGATATCTAGCTTGGAGAAATTCAATAAAACTATCGGTTACTCGATAAACGAACCTGTGTTCCTGAGTAATTCTTCTCGACCAAATTCCACTGGCAATATGTTTGAGGGGTTCTGGCTTGCCTAATCCCGAAAATGGTTCTGAAGTGGTTGATTCAATCAAATCTAGGATTTTCTCTGCTTTTGATTTTTCTTTTCTGAACCACCATCTGAGATCCTGACGAAAATTCTTGTTGAAGATGATTTTTCTATTCTTGACAATCATCGATCAACTGCTCTAAAGAATCATCGGGCAATTTGCTATCTGGTTGATCGTCCCTGGCGATTGATTCTTCTAAAGCAGCAAATAGTCGCCGTGCATTCTTGGACGATCGCAGCAGGTGTAGGCTTTCAACGAGGGAGGTCAACTCTTCAGCAGGCAGAATGGCAATATCTTTATGCCCCCGTCTGGTAATAAGTGCGATCGCATTTTCGTCTTCAACGCGATTTAAGAGGGTTGCCAAGTTTTTGCGAGCATCTGTATAAGAAGTGGAGATGGGAAACATAGAAACAATGTACAGTTTACCTGTACATTATATCAAATCTGTTAAAGATTCTTGCCGCTAGATGACTTCGCTAAACCAGTTGCCAAATTAATTAGAGCTCATGCAAATACTCGGCATATCGCTGATAAACTTTTACCCCAGGTATGTCTTCCTTAAATTCTGCGGGAAGAGAATATTTATCCTCGGTATATTCTTTTCTGACTAAAGATATTGCTTTATAGGGTTTTTCCCATTTTTTAAGTAAGGAAACTAATTGAGCAAATTCAACATAGGCTTTACCGTGGCGATTCGTAAGCCCAATAACCTGCAAGATTCTGGCATAGGCTTGGGGGGTACTCTCAGCGGCGGAGATGCCAATAATTGGACCTAGCTTTTCAAAGCTTTCGTAGTGTTCCAAAACAGGAGAGACTAAATCATCGCTAGAGAGTAGGTCTTTACTTTCTAGGGTTTCGACGACATCGGAAACATTCTTTAGGATGGAAAAGTCCTGCAATTCGTACTGTTTGAATAGTGCTAATAGCTTCAGCCCTAGCCTATACTTGCTCAGAACATTAATTTCTTTGGCGTAGGTATCAATTGCCCCCCTGCCTTCTTCGGTAGTAATTAGCGGTAAAACCTCAGCCTGCTTCTTTTTGACTTTTTTGGCGAATGCTTCGCGGTCGATGTTATCACCATCACCTAAGCTATCGGCGAGGTACTGATAAAATTCTTGCTGTTTGCGACTACGATAGCGCAATTCCGTTTGTTCTAGGCGCAGAAAGCTTTTTTGGGCAATAATTCCCGCCTGAAGTAAATCAACGCAGTTGCTGAGTCCTTGGTAACCCTCTGCTTCCTTGGACATGTTAATTTTAATTCTCAGCAGCAGCAAAAACTCTTCGTTGCCAAATTTGTCATTGTTGATTTGTTCTGCCTTGTTGCCAATTAAAGTAATTTCTTTGAAGGAGCGACTATGAAGATTAACTGAGCCTTCTGGTACTTTTGGCTTACCAAATTTTTCTTGATAATTACTTTTAAAGGATGCTAAAAATCCCTTGGCAAAGGGAGTTGCGATCAAAAATACTAGCAGCGTAGCAGGTAAGCCAATGGTCAGCATCTTGAATGCCATTGGTTGAGACATGCCCGACTCTTTTGCGAAAGCAGAATCTTTGGGTTTCTTTAATAACTTGCGTAGCTGTTTAAGCTTGTCTACAGTATCAACCTGAAAATTTTGCTCCTGTAGAGTATTGAATATTTCTTCTTGGCTAAGGTTTTTATTATTGATAACTGTTCGAATTTGCTCTAGATCTTCCAAACTATCAACGTTAAAGTTTTCTTCTTGGAGAGCTTTGAGGGTTGCTTCTTCATTTAACTTCTCCTCAAGTTGCTTAAGCTCTTTTAACTCTTGGATTTTATTTTGCCTTTGGTTAATAGCATCAATCATCTCCTCTTCAGTTAAATCCTTGGACTCCTGACTTGAGGATTCAGATTCCTGCCCTGTAAGCTTCTTAAGCTTGTTGAGATTTTGCTCAATTTTGTCCTGACGTTGCTGTAAGGCATCTAGCATCTCCTCATCCGAAGGGTTGTCTGATGGTTTGGGAGTGGGCTTTTGAGCTAGCTCATAGAAGCTATCAGACTTATTTAAGGTAGAAGTATTATTTTCTAGAGACGATGTAGGGAGTTTATTCTGATTTTGATGAGTTACCGCCTGGGCATTTAAAGTACTAGTAGTATTCCCAGTAAACCACAATAGGATAATCAGTAAATAAATGTCTTGCAGTTTAGCCATATTATTATCAAAATGATGTCAAACTTGATCCATTAGCTATTATTCCCATTTCTAGGAGTAGGTTTGCTATTTTTCTTTGACAATCCCATGTATTCTGTAATTTACAACTATATATTAAGATTTAGAGCGTGTTAATTGCTTCCTCCGTAGAACAAATCAAAACTCCTACGGCGATCGCTCTTGGTAATTTCGACGGTATTCATCAAGGGCATCGCACTGTGCTGCAACCAGTTATTAAGGCTAGTCACGTTAGTAGTCAGCCCCATGTATATTCTTCCGTAGTTTCTTTTACGCCTCATCCCCGAGAATTTTTTAGTGGACAGAAACGCCCTCTCCTAACTCCTGTAGCGGAGAAAGGGGAAATTCTGGCTAGCTTGGGGATTGAACAGTTGGTGTTGCTGCCCTTTAATCGTGATCTGGCGGCTCTCAGTCCCCAAGAATTTGTCGAGCAGATTTTGGTAGAGCAATTACGGACTAAATTCATCAGCGTTGGCTCTGACTTCCGCTTTGGTCATCGTCGAGCTGGCACGGGGGTAGACTTACAGCAGATTGCCGCTAATTTTGGCATTACGGTAAATCTTAGTACTCTGCGTCAGTGTCAAAATGGCGATCGCCAAACGGTGCGGGTGAGCAGTTCTTTGATTCGTCAGGCTTTGGGAGAGGGCAGGGTTACCGAAGCTAACGCGATGCTGGAAAGACCCTACAGCTTGGAGGGGACGGTGGTTACGGGGCAACAGATAGGAAGAACCATTGGCTTTCCTACTGCTAACCTCCTGCTACCAGAGGCAAAGTTTTTACCACGATTTGGGGTTTATGCTGTCGATGTTTACCTCCAGCAAGCAGTACTTCCAGGGGTGATGAATATTGGCTGTCGTCCCACCGTAGCTGGAGCTGCCCCCACTATTGAGGTACATCTATTAAATTGGTCGGGAGATCTTTATGGTCAAAGCCTGAAAGTAAATTTACTCGATTTTTTACGTCCTGAACAAAAATTTGCTTCGGTGGAAGATTTAAAACAACAAATTGCTAAAGATTGTCAAGCAGCGTTAAATAGTTGATAGTTGATGTTCGATAATTGACCTTGAATCAGCTCGTGGCACAATATGGAAGAATCATTAACTAATCCTCCCCCTCATGCTTGGTTGCAGCCTGGCACTCTCTGGTCTGAAACTACTAGCCGCACCCAAACCGCCCGTGAGAGTGGGGCTTTAAAGTCGATTGAAACTGAGTATCACCTAATTCAGCAGCGCGATATTTCCTTTGTTATTCGTACTCTGTCTAACATCGCTCTTAAGGAAGCGGCAAGGGCAAAGCAAAGTAGGCAGGAAGCTAAGAGCGGCAAGATTATTGATCCTTTCTTACCCTACGATACTGAGCTGTTTGTTGGCGATATCTCCCCGACTCATGTTTGTCTGCTCAATAAGTTTAACGTGGTGGATAATCATTTATTAATTGTGACTCGCGCTTTTGAAGAGCAAACTAATTTGCTGAATTTACAGGACTTTATAGCACTGTGGTCTTGTATGCAGGAAATTGATAGTTTGGCTTTTTTTAATGGGGGCAAAACTGCTGGTGCTTCCCAACGCCATAAGCATTTACAGTTAATTCCCCTACCTTTCTTACCTAACGTTATTGAGCGCCCCCTAGAACAGGCGATCGCCAATACTAGTTTTAAAAATACTCTGGGTAAGATTGACAGTTTTCCCTTTCGTCATGGGGTTGCTTCTCTAAATCTTGCCCCCACTTCAACTGCTGAAGTTGCGGGGCAGATTATGCTGGAGAAATACTATGCTTTGCTACAGCAGGTAGGTTTTACTCTGGAAGAGCGATCGCAGCAGCAGCCTGGAGCCTATAATTTTTTAGCGACGAGAGACTGGATGTTAGTCGTACCGCGATCTCTAGGATCTTTTCAAAATATACCGATTAACTCCCTCGGTTTTGCTGGTTCCTTATTTGTACGCGATCGCTCTGCTTTGGAATTGCTCCAGGAATTAACCCCCCTCAAGCTACTAGCTAAAGTGGCTGTTGCTGATTAGAAATTTTTGCTCTAGAAACAATAATTAATACGGTTCTTAAGCAACAGTAGCTTCATCTTTCTCGGTTTTGACTCTGGCAATTGAAAATACTAAAAGACCAAACAGCGGCTTGGCTAGTATATCTGCTATGGTATAGCCTACCTGTACACCCACCGTTGCAGTGGCTCCCTCAATCCCCAACTCTGGCAGCAAATATGCAATGGGATAGACGCCCCATGATGCCAAGAGCAAAATTCTCATAGTATTTAATAGACTCTTAACCTCTTCAGGCTGACGCTCTGTCGCTTGACTTAATTCAGACCACAACACATAAAGAATATAGAGGAAAGGAACGGTACTAATTGCCCCCCAGATAGCACGAGTAGTTATCGTATCGGCAATTTCACCCACATACCCTGTTCCGATCATTAATAGGGCGGCAAGGCTCAATCTAATGAATAAGGAGCGTGATACATCTCTGGGCAGCGCCAAGACGGCAACTGTCTCAATCAGCAAGAGCGGTACAGTTAAGAGCCAGTCAACATAGCGATAGGCATCGACGAAAGGTTCTCCAGATGCTATGTAACCAGCATCCTGCAATTCGTAAGCAGCTACCCAACTGTTAAAGATTCGAAAGTAGTGATATGCCGCAATACTAACAACTACTCCAGACACGATAATCGCAATTCTGTATTTAGAAGCGACTTCTGACTTGGCGTTAAAAAAGAATAGTGCGGAAGTGAGCATGGCAGCAATACACAAGGAAAACGCATTGTATCCTATGCTGAACTGATTAAAAGACAGCTCATTGGGAATTAAGCCTAAATTTATATATTCCATGGTTAGTTTTCTATAGATTATTTGATTCTTTAAAATGTAAAGTTTTGTAAGAATCTATTATTTAAAATAACGTAAATTTAGAATAAAACCACGTCATTTTAAATAAAAAATTGTAATAATGCTTTTGTATTTTATAAATTCTCACAATCATTAATGGCAATTATTTTAGGTTTTAGAGCAAAGATATATGATATGTAAAACAGGCAAATCTATTATTGTATAAAATGACGCTGACCATAGTCATCAATCCTTAGTTTGATTTTTAAATCAGAAATATTTAATCAATAAGTATCATCTTATACTTTTAGGTGCATTATATTTTCTGAAGCTAATTTATGATAATCAATATTTTTAAAATTTTTTTGAAAGCAGCCATAATTCACTTTAAATGCATTTAATCGCCTCTAAAAAACATTTCGATGCATTGTCAGGGAGAAATATTATATATACAAGTATGAAAAAGCAAATATAGCTAATTGTTCCCAGAATAAATTAGCTTGAGCAATAGGCTACGCTGCTCATGATGATTAGCTATTAATTTTAGTTCAGACTTTAGTAAAAGCTGATTGACAAGTATAATCTGATACTTATTAAGCGGATTAGATTTTAAAAGTTAGATTTATACTGTGAGGTATGCCATCAATGTCGTAGTGTAACTGTCAAGTAAATTATTTCTATCTTCATGAGAGCTTCAATAATTCAAGATCAGGAAAAGAGTCACAGAAAAATCTCTAGAACTCAGATAATTAAGGCAAACAATAAATCTTTACCGCTTAACCATAACAAGCAGCTAGCTGTAGTTGAGTAAGTCCGTCCACATAGACGTTAAACCAATTTCTCTCAACCTCCATATCCTTAATTCCCAAAATCACATAGACATCTCACGGGGCTAAATCGAATTCAGCCTTCATGTTCTCAGCTATTTCATGTTTTATAAAGTTGTATCAGGAAATTTATGCCTTCTGATTATTCCTTGCCTAATTGCGTAATATGTGCTGGGTTTTAGCCAGAAAATTATTAGTTTGATCAATGTAGTCCGTAGTGAGCGGTAACAGTTGTGACAAAATCTGGGCGAGATTTTCTCTCTGACTCAATGAAAGCTGGCGATCAGTTTGAGACTGTTGCAGACTTTGTAAATAATTGCTTAAATAGTCATCTAGCTGGCTAAAGAAGCGATCAACTTGCTGATGTAGCTCCTGTTCTAAATAGATAGTTACCTTTTGCTGGATCGCATCAATAAATGTCTCACTGGCACCATTAACTTGTTCGACAATTTCATGCACAGAAACAGCATAGTAGTCTTCCTTTTTATAGGGTTTTTTTAGCCTTTCTTCCTTATAAAAGGGAATCATGCCAAACCAATAATACCAAGCACGCTTTTTCACCAGAAGTTCTTCATAGCCATCATCTACTAAGCGGCTTTTGAGCTTGACTAGCTGACCTTCAATTTCGATCGCCTGAACGTCGGAAATAATCGGCAGGGGTAGATTCAGCTCAACTTCAAAGGTAGTTTGTAGACGATTGTGCGCTCGTTCAATAATTTCCTGGGTTGACTCAATCAGAAAACTTTCTAGATCGACCCTCGTTTGTTTAACTTCTTGTTCCAGATCATCACTTACCTGGAGAATTAATTCCTCCAGTCTTTGTCTGGCTTTGGCGATCGATTCATGGGTAAAACTCTCGGCTTCTAATTCAGTTTTAAAAGAAATAATTCCCGCTGTTTTATATTCAATTCCTGCCTTAAGGTTTTCCGATACCCATTTCGGGAATAGTTCAAAATCCCCCAGATTGCTCATCAATAAATTACGAGCATTGATATCAGCCTTCTTAATAATGTCTCCTTGAACATACTCTTCTTCCACAAAGAAATTCTCGACATTAATCACCGCTTCTGATTTTAGTTTTCCTAAAAGTCCCTGGAGATTTTCTTGGAGCTTAGTTTTCACTTCCGCAATACCGCTTAATCGCTCACGACAAGATTTAAGAGAGTTCAAATCTTGTTCGAGAGACTCAATTTCCGACTGAAGCTGAACCGTATCTTGATCGATAGCGTTGTGACGTAGGTTTAGATCGTCGCGAATTGCCAATAAGTGGTTACGGCTGAGGCTCAAAGCATTGTTGAGGCATTTGGGAGCCGCATTTTTCATCAGGACAGCGATCGCACTATCCATAAAATGACTAAATCCCGATTTCTGCCAGAGTTTACGGGCTTTTTTGACCATGATTTTGACCGTAATATCATCTAGCTCCTCATCCCAATCGATACCTAGCACTTCCTGAGCTAAAACGGCTAGGGATTTAATTTGCAGGAGCTGGAGTCGTGGATTTTGCTGTATTTCCAAGAGAAACTTGGTCGCAGTAAAAGCGCGAATTGCCGAAATCTCAAAAACATGGTCATGATCTTGGTTTAGCCCCAAGTCTGCCACCACAAACTCTCGAACTTGTTCAGGAGTCATATCTCCAGGGCGACGCTGATCGATTTTATTAACCAGAACATAGAGGTTTTCCGTCCCAATTGATTCAACTATAGGCTGAATTTGTGCCTTAATCGTGGCTGCGGCTTCGCTGTTAAGTTGAGTAAAGTCCAGCACCACTAAAACGATTGAACTGCGGCGCAATTGCTCTTCAACAACTGCCGTTAACTTCAAGCCTTCCTCCGCCTCATTCGGTCCAGGAGTATCAATCAGAGTAAGGCTACCAAAATTTGCTGCCTGCTTAGGATTGCTGAGGCTGAGACTGGGAGCCTTAATACAGGGTACTTCCTGTAGCCGCGATAAAGGATCTTGGTGAGGATTAATTACGCTGTAGAGTCGAATCAGATGATTTAAGCGATTTAACACAGTGGCGATCGCCTGATGACCGCTAACCTGTTCCTGAAGCTGAGATTCTTTAGTTACCACAACTTCTGCAAATAAGTCCTGTAGATGGGGATAGCGACTGAGTTTTGCTTGCAGAGATTCAAGACCCAAGCGCTCAACCTGATGCCGCAGATCCTCTTCTAGCTGCTCAAACAAGCTGCGGGTTTCAGAACTTAATTGTAGTGTAGGCTGTTTAACTTGCGAATCAAATACGATTTCTGTGGGGAGTGTTGTCATCGCTACGGCGCAACTGGGTAATAATTCTTCTCCAGCGATCGCATTAATAATAGTTGACTTCCCCGCCTTCATAGGGGCAACAATAGCCATTCTCAATTCTAAATTAGCAACACTATTTCCAGCAGCGGAAATTTGCGCCTGAAACTGATTATATTTATCTACATTGAAGTTATCAAGTTCTGTCTGAGTATCATCAATTAGCAGATTAATCTGATCCAACAGACCAATAACTTCCTGTTGTAAACCATCCACATCAAGGGAGCTGGAAGGCTTTAATTGCCGAGAATCAGCTTGAGAATGAACCATTAAACTAAATTTACTAAAACTTTGGTTCGAGTCTGGCATATCTGAACCTGAATAACCTCCGTAGAAAATACCAGGACTTAAGTAATGTTCATAAAACTCACCAGTATATCTCAGCAAACCCAGCGGCGCAGCTTAAGTATTGGTGACAAGTTAAGGAACTACGCTGTTTGCCCTATAGGATTCCCTTCGGTCTCAAATGGTTCTTAGTTTTTAGTTTTTAGTTTAAAGCTTTTTGAAAACTGATACGTATCTCACTAAACAGAGGATTACTATATCCTTGATTCCAAAAGTTAGACAAATAAACGAACACTATCTTTAACATCACCCTAGGAGAATGATAAGTAATCAAAGCGCAACCAAAAGTCAAAAATGAAAATTTTGCTTATTAGTTCGACAGGGGGACACTTCAATGCCATACAAAAGTTACATTCATTTTGGGGTAAACACGAATGTTGCTGGGTAACTTTTAAAACAAAATCCACTGAATTAATTTTAGATGGAGAAAAAGCTTACTGGGCTTATAGCCCTACTAATCGTAATTTACTGAATTTAGTTCGCAATTTCTTCTTGGCTTGTCAGGTGATTTATCAAGAACGCCCGCAGTTAGTATTATCTACAGGGGCAGGAGTCGCAGTTCCTTTCATTATTCTGGCAAAGTTAGTCGGAATTAAAACTGTTTTTATTGAATCTTTTACTAGAGTTGAAGAACTTAGCCTTTCAGCTTGGATGATCTTACCATTTCTCGATGTAATTTATGTGCAATGGGAACAGCTAGTAGCTAAATACCCCCAAGCAAAATTAATTCATCTTTAGTATTTTTTTAGTACAGGCTGCCTTTTTTACAAACAATTTAAATATCTTACTTAAGCATCATGATTTTAATTACCGTTGGTACAGAAAAATTTCCTTTTAATCGTCTTATGGAATGGATTGACAATCTCATTAGTCAAGATATTATTCAGCCTGAAGAAGAAGAAATTGTGGTGCAATATGGCGGCTGTACTTTTATTCCCCGTGGTACTAACAACTATTCAGTTCTCAAACAAACTGATTTTTTGAGTTTAGTAGCAGAAGCGAGAATGATTATTGCTCACTGTGGGGAAGGGACAATTGATTTACTAGCTTTAATCAATAAACCTTTTATTTTGGTACCTCGCAGCTACGATTTTCAGGAACACGTAGACAACCATCAAATTGAGTTAGCACGACAGCTTAGTAAATTAGAAATTCCAATTGCCAATAGTCAAGATGATTTAGTTGATTTTTTAGCAAATCCTTTTGTAGCCAGCTTTCCTGTCACACCTGCTCAATACTATACTCAGGCTAGTTTATTACTCAAAGAAGAATTTGAAACTAATCTAGTTATGAAAGAGTTAACTAATGAGCTAATTGGCTCTGGAGAGTTAATTGCAGCAATAGCTTAAAGTCAAGTTTATTAAATTTTTTCAATCTTTAATGTCAGATATCCTTAATTAATTATTAAGGATCTTAGTTTAATAAAAACTAAGAGTCTTAGCGTTGGTGTGTGCATAATGCTTTAGACAAAAGCAGGTATCGTTTTAAACTTGAGATAAAATAGCAGCAAACGAATGGAATACTTCAGCATATCCAAAGACTTAGTGTAGCAGAGGGTCTTACGCCGTAATCTAGCTTTCAGGATGTCTCAGCCGAGTATTTTCTCCCTCAACTCTGGTCATGTAAATCTTACTGACCAAATGGTCTTCAGGCTTAATATACATAGGATAAACCTTCCAACCATCCATGACATACTAGAAACTTTCCCAGCATTTAATAATTTGCCAAAGTTTTTCAAAAGTTCGGTGAGAGCGGTCGCCAACTGTCCACAACCTTATAGCTATGCCAATTTTGACGAGTTTTTAGAAAAATATCCAAACTGTTGTAAGAAGGTGTTTGAAAAGTCAGATACATTACGCCAAACGTTTGAGCATGATACGGATCATCGCCAAATAAATAAAGGTTTCAGAGGTATGGGGCAGCCTCTCATAGTCTTTACTTAATCGACGACACCACTGCATCCACCCAAAGGTACGTTCGACAATCCAACGTTTGGGAAGAACACAAAAGCCTTGGTCGTGATCGCGACGTAAAACAGCTCCCTTGAATTCAGTCATAGGTGTCAAAAGTCCATTTGACAAAAGCCTCTCCGCGAGAAAGGCTTTAGCCGCATCTAGTGCCATCGGTGTAGATGAGGAATAACCTCTTCAACCAACGCCTGTGAGACTTTAACCTGGCAAAGAGCGCTTTAGCACTAGCTTGGTCAGAAATATTTGCTGCGGTTACAACTACCATCAGCATTAGACCCATCGTATCGACTAGTATGTGACGCTTTCGACCTTTTGTATTTTTACCACCATCAAGGCTCTCGCATATTCCTGACTTAGTAGCGTTAATCATGCGACGGTCAAACTGAGGAGAGTTTATATTATTTAGCCCTGGAGTGATTAACGTACCTATTGCCAGACCAAGGGCAGAATTTGTATCTGTTTTGATTCCTTCTCTTAAACTAGTTATCTGTTGTTCATTCATAGTTTGCGTATCAACATCCTGCAATAGAGCGTCAAAAGTGTTTGTGAATGTATTGGTTCTCTGCGTTACGTCGGAGACTGTAATCTCTGGAACTTGAATGTCTGAGTTGCCTAGATTTTTAGTCAAAGCTAGTAGCTTGTTTTGTTGGTCAACGCTGGCTTTGACAGGAGGACCGCTACCGCCTCCCGAACTTATCGTAGTGCTTTGACTCTCAAATAATATCAACCTACCTCCTTTGTTTTTTGATAGCCAATCAGAAGGCTCCTTGTCTCTTTGTAAATCTCTTCGCAGAGTTTCAAAATCTTGTCTTAAGCTCCGAAACTGAACTAGCAAAACATCAAACTCGTGGTCAAGCTCTCCCGTTCTAAACTCTAGCGCTTCAATCCTTTGTTGCTGTGCCTCTATGGTTAGCCTTTGTTCCTCAACTATAGTTTGCGCTTGAGCTAGATTGTCTTGAATGTCTTTGGTTTGCGCGATTAATTGGTCAAAAACCTCTTAATTCTCTAATCTCATCTTTGACGGCAATGTCATCATCTGGCTCGTATCTAGTCTCTTTGCTCCCTATAGTTGAGACGATAGCCATCAACTCATCATTGGCATAAATCGATACGTTGAAAGTACTGTAGCCAAGTCTGTATATCTCGCGGGAGTCGAGGTTACCCGCTGCGGGATGTACATTAAAACCAATGGGGTTAGGTCTATTGATTCTTTGAGAACTCCCTCCTGGTGGTGAATCGTTGTCTTCGGTTTTAATCTGAGCGTAAGCATCGGCGCTAATTACATAGACATATCCAAATCGGCGAGTATCAGCCCCTGAACCGTTGTCTTTAATCTCCCCAGTAGCCTACCAGTAACCCCTAGCGTCAGTTAGTTCAAAACTTTCTCGAATCTCTTCGTTAATCCAAAAATGTCTAAAGTAAAGAGTTTCCCCGTTGCCATCTTCGCTGATATCGGTAAAAGTTCCAGTGGCTATATATTTCTCTCTAGACAAATCTTTTTCGACTTCAAAAGTTAAGATTTCTCCGATTTTCCCTACATATTCTGTTCTGTAATAATCAGGGGCGTTACCAATACCAGGGTATAGAACCCTAACATACTCCTGATTTCGCTCTTCAAGTTGCTAATACACAAGTTCTAGTTGGTCAGTCCGCCATCAAATTAGAGAAAGTAAGTACCGAACTCAATCAGCAGGCTGAAGTCATTAAGCAAAAAGACGCTGCCTACGAACAGCTATTAGGAGCTTACCAAGAGCTTCTTAGCCAAGGGGTTCACTCTGACTCATTAGACAAAGCTATAGAAATTGTAGAAGAGATACCAGATATTGAAGACACCAGCGAAATACAACAGGAACTTTCTGAAGTACGGAGCGAGTTATTAGAAATTGACAGGTTGCTGGTAAGGTGCAAACTGTTTTTTATGCCTTATTTCGAGCGCTTAATTAATTGGGGTAATTATGTACTCATTACACCCGCTTATTATTCCTGCTTATACTCGTGATTGAGTAAAGTGCTCGAGCAGAAGCTTGCACCTTGCGAGTGAAAGCCTCGCCTTATAAAGCCGTTAGGCAAGTGCGGATGGCGAGAATCGAACTCGCAAGGCGTAAGCCACACGCCCCTCAAGCGTGCGTGTCTACCAATTCCACCACATCCGCAGATTTTTCTACACACTTGATAGCTAGTAAGCAGAAGATGCTTATATTTGCACAATAAATAACTTATCACATATTTAATGTGATTTAATCCGTAATGTCTGCTCATTCATCAGCAAGTCTTGAATTTACCAGTTCCCTGAATTGTGCTCGTTGTTCAAGAGTTAAAATTTCTCTAGTGGCAAGCATGCTCTCAAAGCGTAAAGTTCCGATTTCCTGACGAAGGTCATTGAGCTGTTGGTTCTTGGCTCGCAATAGTTCTACTGATTCAGTGCCAACCAACATATCTGATAGCTGCTGCTGTAATCGATCAATAGTATTCTTTTTGCGGCGAATTTGTTGTAGATACTGACTATGAATTCTCTTTATTTGCCGCTGCTGCTCTGAGGTTAAATCAAGCTGCTGGAAAAGATCGAAGGATTGCTTGGGTCTGACGATCGCCAGAGAGCTATCGGCAATGATTGATTCTGTGAATAAGGTAGACGGGTGACTTTTCAGAACCGATAACGAGGAACTGGCAAATACAGGAAGACTAAAGGCAACAGAAAGCAGAATGCTCGCTAAAGTTAGTAAATATCGCCTTTTTCTGACTAAAGCTTGAAAAATCATTAATAAAATCTAATAAGTATAAAAAAGTTTATCTATAGCTTAATTATTGTGCCGAGACAGATAAAGTAGGTTGGGGTTCAACAACTGCTGGCAATAACCATTGTGCCTCAGTAACTTCGCTAGCAGTAAAATCATTATTTTGCAGAGTATTTTGCCAATTCCCCACTAAGAAATTTTCTAAATCCTTGGGTTCTAAAGCAATTTGTGGCGTTCTCCAACCTAAGCTAACGGAAGTAAATAGAAATCCTGTAGCAATGGCGCTGGGAATCTTCCAAGCTACCTTAAAGCCGTTCTGTCGACTAGCGGTAGGGGGTTCTAAAGAATTAAAGATTCTTGCCTCGAGATCTGAAGCTGCTGCTGGTGGCAACGGCTGATGATCTCGGAGGAAACTAACCAGATTATTTTGTGGTTTGTTGGGTAAATTAGTCATAATCTTAACTATTAAATTCAGTCACAGACCTTACAGGGATATTCCTTGCTGCTGCAAGAATTTTTTGAGGGAATTCCTGGCATGAAATAAACGTGATTTCACTGTACCGACGGGGATGTTTAAAATCTCCGCTATTTGCTTTTGAGGTAAGTCCTCTAAATCGTGTAACACCAGAACAGCGCGATGTTCAAAGCTCAGATTGTTAAGTCCCCGCTGTACTATGTCTTGGTAATGTAGATGCATTAAATCTGGGGTATCCTGAGCATTAGCTAATTTACCTAGACATTGCTGCTCTTTTTCCCACAAATTATCGCTAAGAGCCGCTTTCTCTTGAGTTAAAGCTAATTTACGCCGTTGATCTGTAGCAACGTTCCAGCTAATACGATATAGCCAGGTGGAAAAATATTGGGGAGTTTTTAATTTTGGCAATCCTTTCCAGGCTTTAAGAAACACTTCTTGTACTAGATCATCTAAGGAGGCTGAACCACAGAGTTGGTAGAGGGTAGAGCGCACCCGCTGTTGATAACGTTGATACAGTAAGCAAAAACTGGCGCGATCGCCTTGCTGGCATAACCGAATCAATTCTTTTTCTGAGGGTATTCCCGTCTCCGACTCTATCTCAGTGGCACTAGCCTGCATACAAGCTAACATTTTGCTCATTTTCCTGGAAAAATTTAGTTATATCTATATAGACTGTAAATAACTAATGTTGGTTCAATTTTAATTTATTTATTTACTAATTATGTCTTGTCAATTATGCGATCGCCATGTCTCGCAGCTAACTCGACATCATCTGATCCCACGGCAGACGGTAAAACGTAAGCAGGCAGTATCGGGTCCGACAATTGAGATCTGTAGCCCTTGTCATCGGCAAATACATGCTCTCTACAGTAATTTGGAGCTAGCAAGACAGCTTAATACCCTAGAAAAGTTGAAGTCAGAACCAAAAATGATCAAGTTTTTGGGGTGGATCAAAAAGCAAGATCCCCAAAAGCAAGTTCGGATTCGCCGCAGATAAGTCTAGCGTTATTATAAATAATTTAATCTTATTGTTAATTTACTGCGCTTTTTTAGTGATATTGATCACAAAAATCAATTAAAAAAGCTAAAGGCTAAAGGCTACGAATAAACTAGTTGTATGCGTAGTCTATCCAACTGAAAATGACTGTAACTGATGATTTCAAAAAAATATTAGATGAATGATAACAGCGGTAACAACCCCTAAGAGAATTAATTCTAAATTTGCTAACCAACCTTGACGTTGCCACTTTTGAATTAGAGGGATTAATTGCGACTTATATTGATTGAACTTTACCCTAGCCAAGGCGATAACTGACTGTAAGTTTTTTCTTTGAACATTGTAAAGCTGAACTGCTTTTTTACGATATGGTTCTAGCAGTGGCTGATTGAATATTTGAATGAGATTCTTTTCCTCTGGGAAAATCTGACTCAAAAAATTAAAAGAGTGAGGAACTTCTGTTGCTGAAGAACGATGATGAGTGGGGGCAGGTAAAAATTTATCATTACTCGCAGGATTAGACTCCTGTTTTACTGTAGCTAAATTATGCTCTAAATCTGTCGCATCTTCTAGTTTATTTGCACCTCTAATTTTATGCTCCTGAACTTTAGTTTCACTGATTAATGTGGTATCAGTTTCGGGGAAAATCTCAACCGTAGATAACCCCTGGTGTTTGTTCTGGGAACTTAAAGGTAAAGTCTCAACGATCGGGGAGATATGCTGAGACGGGAAGGATTGCCCCCCAGGTAATTCCTGATTAAATATAGAAACATCTGCTGGCTTAGACTTTCCTCTCGTTGGAGATGGCTTTGGCAATTGAGCTGAAGAGTGGTGCTGCTGCTGGCGTAATGTAAGATTGTTTTGATGAGCTTTTTTGCTTGGAGATGGTGATTTTTTAACCTTTGACTGAGAATTATCTGGAGTAAATAATTTGGCTAGTAATCTGGACTCAATGTGGGAATATCCTGCATATACTGATAAGATTGCCTGTCTCAAATCTTTGGTTAAGCTATTCTTGAGAATATAAGACTTTGCTCCAGCCATCAATGCTTGGGCTAGGTATTTTTTATCATCATGGCTAGTCAGAATGATAATTTTAACTGCGGGGGATAGACGGCTAATATGTTTAGTAGCGGTAATACCATCCATACCTGGCATTTCAATATCCAACAGCACAATATCTGGTTGAAGAATACCAATTTGCTTAATGGCGCTACGACCATCTCTCACAGTGCCAATTACTTCAATGGCAGGGTCTTTTTCGAGAAGAGATTTAATTCCTTGTTGAATTAAATTCTGATCATCTACTATTAAAATGCGTATCATTTAATTACTAGCCTAAATTAAGTTATTATTTCAAGTTTTATTTACAGTCTCTAACTATCTAAATATGATTTATCTTGGTGATTTTTAAATATCAGTAATTATACTTAATAGTATCATTATAAAAATATTTAATTTACTAAACGACAAAAAGTGCGCTCCAGTTTATTCAGTAAAGATGATTCTTAGGCTGAGAATCCCTCCTAAAGAGATCGCCCTCTAACATCATGCTAGTTCAGGCGATCGCCAATATTATTCATTAAACTAGCTTTAACCGAGATAGTTAAGAGGCAAATCTTAAACTTGGAACTTCTCAGAGATCCTTTTAATCGCCCCAGGGTAGACGATTAAATGCGCCCATCTGGATTTTTGCCAAGAGCCTATCAGTGATAACATCTTAAGATTGGCATTTTTCAGTCAACTTATTACAAACCGCGACTTCAGTAGGCAAAGGCTTTATGGACACACAGAAACTAACTCAAATTATCGATACTGCCTGGGAAAATAAAAGTTCAATTAATTCCAGCACCTCGGGAGAAGTCCGTGAGGCGATCGAATATGCGATCGATGCTTTAGATAATGGTAAGTATCGCGTCTGTGAAAAGTCGTCGGATGATTGGGTTGTCAATCAGTGGCTTAAAAAAGCCGTTCTTCTATCTTTTCGGCTCAATGACTCCACCGCGATCGCCAGTGGTTTAAAATATGGCGAAATGGGGGATGCGCCCTGGTTTGATAAGGTGCCATCCAAGTTTTCAGGCTGGACACAGGAAAAATATGCCCAGGCTGGTTTTCGCGCTGTCCCTAACTGCGTCGTGCGTCGTGGCTCCTATGTGGCGAGTAATGTGGTGCTGATGCCCAGTTTTGTGAATATTGGGGCTTATGTGGATAGTAGCACGATGATAGACAGCTACGTCACCGTGGGATCTTGTGCCCAGATTGGTAAAAATTGCCACATTTCCGCAGGGGTAGTTGTCGGCGGTGTCCTAGAGCCTCTACAGGCTAACCCAGTGATCATTGAGGATAATGTATTTGTTGGTGGTCAGAGCGAAGTCTCTGAAGGTGTCATTGTTAGAGAAGGAGCAGTGCTAGCTATTGGTGTTTATTTAAGTCAGTCCACTAAAATTGTTAATCGTACCACTGGAGAAATTACCTACGGTGAGATTCCCCCATACTCCGTTGTCGTGCCAGGAGCTTTACCTGGTAAGCCCTTGGCTGATGGCACTCCTGGACCCAGTCTGTACTGTAATGTCATTGTCAAGACTGTGGATGATAAGACTCGCTCTAAAACATCGATTAACGAATTACTAAGGGATTAGCCAATCGTGACAAGTTAAGGGACTGCGATGTTTGTCCTAAAGGATTCCCTTCGGTCTCAAACTGCTCGTAGGTAACGGGTAAAAGGTAACAGGTAACGGATTTGATATTACACCAATGCTTTTCAAGTCTGAATTACTTTTTCCTTCAAAATCTAGAAATTGATTAATCTTTGTTTTGCGTAATATCAGAGATTAATTTAAACCAGAATAATTTTTTTAGTACAAAAATCACCAAGACAAACAAATATTCTTCCCGAAAAGGGATAGGATATCTTTCTCCAGCATCTAATCAGGAATTTTCATGTCTTTATTGCCCTTCGACCAAAAGGACGGATATCTTTGGCTCGATAATCAAATTGTTGTTTGGAAAGAAGCAGCTATTCATCCTCTTACCCATGGTCTTCACTATGCCAGCAGCGTCTTTGAAGGTGTCCGTATCTACAACGGTAAACCGTTTCTACTAAGAGAGCATATCGAACGGTTACACCAATCGGCGAAAATTCTCGGCTTTAAAATTTCCTACTCCACCGATGAAATTATTGCTGCCACCAACGAGTTATTAACCAAGGAGTCTATCGACGTTGGCTACATACGTCACTTTGCCTGGCGCGGTAGCGAGCTACTTCGCATCTACGCCCCAGATACCTCTACCCGTCTAGGCATTGCTGCTTGGGCTTTTCCCACCACCCTGTTCAGCATAGAGACCAAAAAACCTTTAAAGCTGACCAGTCAAGTGTCCTGGCGCAAGCCGAATCCAACCACGGCACCCACCGTCAGCAAGGCAGCCTGTCTATATCCTATTTGCTTTATGAGCAAGCAAGAGGCAGTACAGCAAGGATTTGACGATGCGATGATGCTGGATTATCGAGGGCTGATTGCTGAATCTACTGCGTCCAACATCTTTTTGGTTATGAATGGGGCTGTCCATACACCAATTCCCGATTGTTTTCTCAACGGTATCACTCGTCAAACCATCATTAAGCTGGCTAAACAATTAGGAATAGATATAGTAGAACGACACATCGAGCCAGAAGAGTTAGCTAATGCTCAGGAGGTTTTTTTGACGGGGACGACTTGTGAAATTGAGTCGGTTAGTCAAATTGATGATAAATCATTTGCCGCCTTTGGCTCGATCACGATGCAATTAATTAGAGCGTATCGGGATTTTGTCACAGAGCAGACGGCATCAGGGAATTCTTAGATTTTACTTTACGTAATTTATTTTACATAATCTATATTTGTCAACCTGAAAAAATGCGATGATAAGGTCTTAAATCAATCTTTCTTTTCTTTGATCTGTTTCCTTATCTCAATCCATAATTTCAGACAACAATGAATCCTAAAGCATCCCTTGATATTCCTGTTTTTGATCCTGTCAACGTAACTCAAGATCTGATTCGCTGTCCTAGCGTTACTCCAGATCGTCAAGGGGGGCTAGATGTGGTGCAGCGCCTTTTGGAACAACTGGGCTTTACCTGTTACCGAATGAAGTTCCATAACGAGCCAGGTAAATACGAGGTCGATAACCTCTATGCCCGCCTAGGTACAAAGCAACCTAATTTGGCATTTGCAGGTCATACGGACGTAGTGCCCGAAGGAAATCGAGAGCGCTGGGGAGATATTGATCCCTATGGGGGAGAGATTAGAGACGGTATTTTGTGGGGACGGGGTGCTGTCGATATGAAATCAGGCATTGGCTGCTTTATTGCTGCGGTGTCGTCTTGGCTAGCTAAAAATAGGGAGAGTTTCCCAGGATCACTTAGTTTCATTATTACTGGGGATGAGGAACATGAAGCCATCAATGGCACTAAGCCAATGATGCAGTGGTTAGAACAGCAGGGAGAAAAGATTGATGCTTGCGTGGTGGGAGAACCAACGAATCCACGGGAAATGGGGGATTGTGTCCATATTGGTCGCAGAGGTAGTATTAACACTTTTATTACGGTTAAAGGAAAGCAGGGACACGTAGCCTACCAACGCAATGTTTTAAATCCCGTACCTGCTGCGGTGGAAATGGTGACGGCATTACAGAATCTAACTCTAGATCGGGGTAACGATTGGTTTGAACCTTCAAATTTGGAAATGACCCAGTTTGAAACGGCAAAATGTGCGGAAAACGTTATTCCAGCGGAGGTCAAGCTACGGTTTAACATTCGGTTTAATGACGAACAAACGGGGGACGGGCTACAGCAGTTAATTCGAGAAGCCATTAAGCCCATTGCGGACAAGCATGGTACGGAGTACGATCTCCGTTTTCGAGTTAGTGGCGAAGCATTTCGTACAGATCCTCATGATCCCTTTGTTTCTTTGGTACAAGATGCGGTGGAAGAGATTGCTAACCGCCGTCCACGGCTTAGTACGGAAGGAGGAATTACCGATGCGCGTTTTCTGGTGCCTCACTGTGTGACAGTGGAATATGGTCCGTTGGATAATACAATGCATCAGATTGGGGAACAGATTCCTGTTGCTCATATCCATGAACTACATCAGGTTTATGAGCGCATTATTGATCAGTTTTTTGTTTTGGCAGCCAGTACTAAAAGCTAAAACGACAGTCGATTAAAAATAGGGTGTTGCTAGGTTAGGGATTCAAAATATGAGCGCTTAATTAATTGGGATAGCTTTACACTAACTGCACTCGCGCATTGTCCCTGCTTAATTCGTAAGTAAGTAAATTCCAATGAAACTACCTTTTGTTGCTTGGGGGCTAGATACGAGAAGCCCTAAGTTTAATGGAACGACTTGGAACGGGACTGACGGGACTCGAACCCGCGACCTCCTGCGTGACAGGCAGGCATTCTAACCAGCTGAACTACAGTCCCTCTTTAATTACCTAAGTAAGAATAACATAAAACCCTCATATTGGGTAATAAAAGTGAAAATAATGCCCTAACGTTAGATAGAAACTATTTTAAGTTTAGGGTTTTTTAGTGTAGCAACTTTAATTGTATTGAGGTTACAAACCTGATTTTCCCTCAAAATTGGTGTGAAATTGGTGCATCCCTCTCCAGATTGGGAAAATCAGTACATCAGTTTTAAAAAATAATTTAATCAAGCTACGTTTTGCTTATCCCAGAGGCAAAAGAAACCACATCAACCTAAGGAATGTTCAATGCTAAATGTTCACCTGAAGCTGCTGATTGATAGTTGACAGGGGAACCTGATAAAAATATTCTTGTTGAAATTGCTCTTCTCTGATTGCCACATAAAATAAATTAATCGCCGCAGATAGTTTGGAGGTTAGATTATTGGCTTGAAAGGCGAAATAATATTGATGATCAATTAATTCATAATCAAATCCTGCCTCAATTAGAGCATTTAAACCGAGATTAAGACTTGCTTCTCCTAAATTTAATTTGTTCTGAAGCTGGGATTTAGTGACTGTTTTTTGAGTACGGCTTAAGTATTTAGCAATGCCTACTAACTGCTGCCATACTACTTCTGGAGTTCCAGATTGTTCTGGGGTATAGGCTAATACTAACGAGCGATCGCTCTCTACTGCTTGATGATACTGTCGATGAATTTGATTCCAGTTATCGGGACAATATTGTAGCAAACTAGCTTGGGTGGGGGAGATTTCTAACTCCTGCAATTCCAGAGGAGTGTAACGGCGGTCGATTACCTGTGGTATTGAAGCTATGCCAAAATCTTCATTATCAGAACTAGGGCGTACTGCAACCAGTCTAATTTCATGACGTTTATTGAAAGTATTAAAATCTAATTCGGCGATCGCCTCACAGCGATCCGAAGTAGGGATTTCATCTTTATAGTGTCCCCACCACAGACCAGGAAAACCTTTTCTCACTGAATTGTCCCAAATTTCAAAGGTGCTTTGGATATACTGAATCTTGTTACCGCGATTATCTTTAATATTTTTATGCCAGGGGTTTTTAAACCAGCAATCTTTGATTAATAACTTGGGGAGGGGATTGCCCATGCCGTAGGGTTCAAGCTGTCGCAATTCCTCAAACAACTCTCGACCAAGATCTGCCACGGTAACTTCCAGGTCAATATCAATTTGGGGTCTTAGTTCCACTACGGACGACCCCTGGCGAAACTGTTGGTTAATTCCTTCGCGAAACAGCTTCAGATTTTCTAGGGGAAAACATAAACCCGCTGCAAAAGGATGCCCGCCAAAGCGATGTAGTAAATCCTCCTGGGATTTAACTAGCTGGTATAGATCGATGCCGTTAACTGATCTTGCCGAACCCCTAACCATAACTGTTTCTGAGTCGTTGTTCCCACCACTACTTAACAACACCGTGGGGCGACCATATTCCTGGGCAATTTGCCCCGCTGCCAGCCCTAAAACCCCCCCCTGCCATTGAGGATCTTCCAGGACAATAACGGAGGTAGTAGATAAATCAAGCTGCTGAAGCTTCTTAGTGACCTGAGTGATAGTATCCTTCTGCAAAGCTTTACGGCGGGTATTAGCTAACTCCACCTCCTCCGCTAGCTGGCTACAGCGCTGAGGATCTTGACTGGTAAGTAGCTCAATGCAAAAATTAGCGTCGCCGTAGATACGACTGACGGCGTTGATTCTCGGTCCCAAGCCAAAAGAAATATCCGTCGGGCGATCGCCATTTTTCTTACAGAGATTTAGCAGCTTGGCTATTCCTGGGCGAGTTCTCGTTTGAGGATTAGTCTGTTTTTTGAGCTGATTAATACCCACCTGTGCCAAATAGCGACAGTCACCACTTAGTTCCACCAAGTCTGCAATTAAACCTATTGCCACTAAATCCAGCAAATGCTCCAATGGCTGTTGGGGAACCTCTGGCATAGCGGCGTATAGCCCCTCAACAAACTTATAGGCTACCGCTACCCCAGAAAGATGGAAGAGGGGGTGTTCTGAGGGTAAATAACGGGGGTTAATAATTGCCACCACGTCGGGACGAGATTCAGGGAGGGTATGATGATCCGTAACGATAATATCTAGTCCTAGCTCATTAGCATAGGCAATCTCCTCTAGGTTCGTGCTGCCAGTATCGCAAGTAACAATCAACTGTGTCCCCGCAGCGGCTAATCTACCGATGCCAGGGCTGTTCAAGCCATGGGATTCCGTGTGGCGATTGGGAACATAGTAATCAAGCTGCAAATGTTGCGGTAAAAACTGCCCTAAACCATCCCAGAGGACGCTAGTAGAAGTAATCCCATCTGCATCAAAATCTCCCCAAATAGTGACCTTCTCCCCCAGTTCCCTTGCCTGCTGCAAGCGGGCGATCGCCCATTCCATTTCCTGACCAAAAGCCTGGGGACTAGACGGTTCATACAAGGCAGGATCTAAAAAACCTGGTAGCCGCCTTAAATCCTGAATCCCCCTCTGCCACAGCAGTTGAGCACAACGGGGAGACTCACTTCCTATAACTTCTGACACTCCTGTGATAAATTCAATTGGAGCTATTGAAGTCGATACCATCTGCCATTTTGCATCCATAATTAATCAAAGTAATCAGTTACCCTTGACAAAAATTAGCAGTGAGCTTGCTTAGAGTCTAGTAACTATTCAGATTGGAGAACTTTACCAACGCATTGTCTTAGGTTATTTAACATTGCGTCAAGCAAACAAAGGTACTTAATTTTAGATGACAACTTCTAAAAGTGAACCATGCTGTTACGAGTTATTAACAGCTTAAATATTTTAGTTTAAGGTAATTATTTTACCTGTTCCCCTTCTCAACAAATAAACTACAGGGAATTGCATACTTAATTGATTCCTGGACATAATCTAATACCGAGTGCAAATTATAAATCCAGATAAGATGATATTAATAATTATCCTAGCCATGACAGTTATAGCTGGTTATCTCAAAATGACCCGCGCCGAGGATGTGGAAGCCGTTGCCGCAGGTTTAGTTGCCTGTCTTGGTATCTTCTTAAGTTTATATTTAGCCCCCTTGCTAATTAAGCTAGCTTTGCTAACAATTTTGTTAATCTATCCCAGAGCCAAATAGTGTATTAGTTAATATTATTCAATTAGCTCTAAGATAGGATTTAGAGAAGGAACAGAAAATAGGGAACGTAGATTAATCTCCATAATTTTGCTTTATTTTGAAGAAACTGGTAATGACCAAATTTGACTAGCACCATCGGTAACAGCATGAGGTCCAGAAATCATCGCTCTGGAAAAGGGGGCAACCTGAACATCATAAATTTCATCAACTCCTGCCTGAAATTCCAGTAAGCTAACCATCTTCTGGGCGCGCAAGTCCACCACCGCAACACCACACCTCAACTCTTCAGAGCGATCGCCGATGGGTAAATTACCAAAAATTGCCGTCTCCCTAATTTTGGATAAGCCCACAAAAGCATATGAACCCACCAAAGCTAGTCCCCGAGTATAGCCTGGTAAGGCAACAACGAACTCCGATTGACCTGATGACAAATTGAGCGCCATCAGTTCCCCGTGACCTGAATTGAGTACCCAAAGACGGTTGCCGTAGATCCTTGGGGAATGGGGCATGGCAAGCCCTTCCGCCACAACTCGACTGCTGGGGACTTCTAGAATACAGCCTCCAGTAGCCTTCTTGTCGCGCCATCCACCAGGAGTATCGGCGCGACCTAACACCGTGACGTATTTTGGTAAATTTTTAACCATCGCTACGCCATTAAGATGACAACGATCTTCTGGGGCGATCGCACTGACAAACTTAGGTCGCCATTGGGGCAAAAAATTATAGTTATTGCTCAGGGTACAAAGACAGGAAAATCTCGTGTTAACGATCCACAGCTCGCGATCGCCCCAAACCAAGTCATGAATCGAAATGTCCCCCGTATACTGTCCACTGCGGGTCAAAAAACAAGCATCGCAACTCCCCGCAGGTTCAATTTGAGCCGCTATTTTTAAATCATTTCGCAGCAGATAAACCCAGTCTCTACTGCCTACCGCCATTTGCTGAGGACTAATTGCCATTCCCATCGCCTGCTGGAAATTATGAAATTGAATCTGAAGCGTCCGATCTTGTACTGTGACTACTCCCAACTTGCCCGCTTGATAGGTGGAGAAAAATAGAGAAACCTGGAGCTGCTGGAGAATATCCGCCAAATTATTGCTATATTCATAGCGGACTTCCCTAAGCTTTTCTGGCAGGAGATTGGGCGCGTCTTTATTTCCCGATGGAATCATTTGATCCTCAACTATTCATTTTGACCACTGCCCGCTTCCTTTGGGATCTCATTTCTAAATAAACCAGCAGGGCGTTAATATCCGCAGGATTAACCCCACCAATACGGGTAGCCTGCCCAATAGTTAAAGGCTTGACCTGATTGAGCTTTTCTCTAGCTTCCATTCTTAAGGTTTCCACCGTGAGATAGTCAAAATCCTGTGGCAGTCGGCGCTTAGTATGTTTAGCGATCTGATCAATCTGTAGCTGCTGACGTTTAATGTAGCCAGAATATTTAATGTCGATTTCCGCCCCTTCCGTTTCCGCAATGGTCAATTCAGGATTATCTAGATGATGCCGTTTCAGGTCTGCATAATGAAATTTCGGGCGGCGTAGTAAATCTGCTAGGGTAATAGAACCTTTAATCTTTTGCTCGGTCTCAGCGGCGATCGCTTTTCCGACCTCATCATGTTCTTTGATTCTAGTTTTTTCGAGTCGCTCTTTTTCCTGGGCAATTTTTTCTTGTTTCTCGGTATAAAGCTGCCAGCGGCGATCGCCAATCAAGCCAATTTCACGACCCAATGGGGTTAAACGGCGATCGGCATTATCAGAACGCAGTATCAGGCGGTATTCTGAACGACTGGTCAGCATTCGGTAGGGTTCCCGTAAATCCTTAGTACAGAGATCGTCAATTAAAGTACCGATGTAGCTTTGTTCCCTAGATAAAATTACTTCGGGTTCTCCACGAACGAACTTGACGGCGTTAATTCCTGCCACTAAACCCTGTGCCGCAGCTTCTTCATAGCCTGTGGTACCGTTAATTTGTCCCGCACTAAACAGCCCCTCAATTTTCTTAGTCATCAGGGTAGGATAGCACTGAGTTGCAGGGATAAAATCATACTCAACGGCATAAGCAGGACGGAGCATAATACACTTTTCCAGACCTGGCAGGGTTCTGAGCATTGCCAGCTGCAATTTCTCTGGCATACCTGTAGAAAACCCCTGAATATATAGTTCTGGGATTTCTCGCCCCTCTGGTTCAATAAAGATTTGATGACTTTCCTTATCGGCAAAGCGGACAATTTTATCCTCAATACTAGGGCAATAACGAGGTCCCTTGGCATCAACCCAGCCACCATAAACAGGAGATAAATGAAGATTATCCCGAATAATTTTGTGGGTTTCGGCGGTGGTACGGGTCATATAGCAGTTCATCTGTTCTCTTTCGACCCAAGCAGCGGGGTCAAAGCTGAACCAGCGAATCTCCTCATCAGGAGGTTGGGGAGTCATCTTACTGTAGTCCACTGAACGTTTGTCTACCCTAGCGGGGGTTCCCGTTTTTAGTCTACCCGTTTCAAACCCCAGACTGTTAAGGGTTTCGGTTAAGCCAGTAACGCTAGATTCACCTGAGCGTCCCGCTTCCATTGACTTATTGCCGACCCAAATACGCCCCCCTAAAAAAGTACCCGTAGTTAGAATTACCGCCTTAGCCTCAAAACAGGTACCAAAATAGGTTTCAATGCCTATAACCTCATCATTCTTGCCCAAGACCAAATCCGTAACCATGCCCTCGCGGATCAGCAGGTTCTCTTGATTTTCCACGATCTGCTTCATTACCAGGGCATATTCTCGCTTATCCGTCTGCGCTCGTAACGCCCAGACCGCAGGTCCCCTCGAAGCATTTAAGACCCGCTTTTGTAGATAGGTGCGATCGCTTACCTTGCCGATTTCTCCCCCCAAAGCATCAACCTCGTGGGTTAACTGAGATTTTGCAGGTCCTCCCACCGCAGGGTTACAGGGTTGCCAGGCTATGCGATCTAGGTTGAGGGTCAACATTAGAGTGCGACAGCCCAATCTCGCTGCTGCCAAAGCCGCCTCACAGCCAGAATGACCCGCACCCACGACAATAATATCGAAAGCGTCTTGAAAATCTACAGGATGAGATACGGTCATGTTGATTAGTGGTTAAAACGGAAATAAATTTAAGAGTAATGATTATGATTTGCGCAGAGTCCGCTGGGAATTACCGCTGCAATTAATTGTAGCTTATATAACTTTTCGTCTCTGAGATATTTCTGATGAAGATTTTAGGACGGGCGATCGCCAGTTAGATCTAATCAACCTCTCAGGAAAGACAATTTAGATTTAATTCGTAAATTAATTTTACTTAACTTCAGATTTTTGTTATATTTATTATTGTGTCAAAAACGTCAGAGTAGCTCAGTTGGTTAGAGCATCGGACTCATAAGCCGAGGGTCGGGAGTTCAAGTCTCCCCTCTGACACTGCTATTAATCAATATTGAAAAGTTGCCATCAGGTAGCTAAATTTATAACTCAAGTTTATACAGAACTAGTTGAGTTGGGATTCAATATTGAATTAGTTTTAGCCGATAGTTTGTAGGTCGAAGCGAGTTCGTTCATTAGAACATTAGATAAGGACAACCTACCATTCTCTTTTGGATGATGCTCCCTTGGTTAGATATTTTTCCAGATCGTCCTTTGTTACTTGGTTTTCATCGACTCATTGCTACCATAAATCAATTTTCTTTCTATTTGCCTGATGGCTAAATTCTGTTTTTAATATTCTTTGATTTCGGAACCTGACAGAAGAGGGCTACATTAACCAAAGGTTCGTCGTCAGTATCAAGAAATTCTATTTTTAGAGTGATTAATAACTGGTCTTCTGTTTCTCGATGTGGGTAACTCTCGCTTTAAAATACTTACCAGATAACCAAATAGTTGTGGTTTGACTCCACATAGGCGCTTGAGTTCTTTTTCTCAAATTTTGCCCTATTCTTAGGTCATGGTTTTGTCAGCGAAGCTACTTCCACGGGAATAACAAATAAGTTTAAGATGGTATAACGTAAATGTAGCTTAATCTTCACCTTAACCATGGCAGCCAAAGTAGAGATTTATACCTGGAGTACTTGCCCATTTTGCATCAGGGCAAAAGGTTTACTTGACAAGAAAGGAGTTGAATACGCAGAATACTGTATCGATGGAGATGAAGACGCCAGAGATAAAATGAGAACAAGAGCCAATGGCAGATCAAGCTTGCCACAGATTTTTATCGATGATCAGCATATAGGTGGTTGCGACGATCTTTACGCCTTAGAAAGCAAAGGAAAATTAGACCCCATACTGTAAAGCAAGCATTGCCAATTAATCATTAGAAATTTAGTCATTAACAATGCACGCCTTATCGATTCCTACCTGGATCGTTCACATCTCCAGCGTTCTTGAATGGATAGCCGCCATTTATTATATTTGGCGTTATGGAGAGCTTACGGGCGATCGCGCTTGGTATAATCTGTCTTTTGCCATGCTTCCCGCACTGGTTAGCGCCATGTGTGCCTGTACATGGCACTTCTTCGATAATAATCCAGATTTAGACTGGCTGGTTTTGCTTCAAGCATCGATGACTGTAGTAGGTAATTTTACTGTGTGTCTGGCTGCCTGGGGAATTTGGCGCAGTTCTGGAACTAGGGCAGAAAGATAATTTTCGCCTATGGCTAATAACGACGAATAGTATGAATCAGAACAGTTTATTTGCGATTTCATTGTTTCCCTATCTGGGTTTTTTATGGTTCATGACTCGTTCAGGGAAAACCCCCCGTCTGGCTTTAGTAGGGTTTTATGTGCTGTTAATTTTTGTAGCTGTAACTATTCCCGCAGGAATCTACGCTAAGGGACATTACGGAACAACTCTAGCCAACGTTGATTGGCTACATGGCAGTGCCGAATTTTTTCTGACTCTATCAAATATTTTGGTGGTTTTAGGCTTTCGACAGGCAATTATTAACCACAAAAATCAGCAACCTGATGAATAGACTTATTGCATAAGTCTCAGTAATCCTGGTCAAGTTAAGGTAACAGGTAACAGGTAACAGGTAACAGGTAACAAATTATTGTAAGCATGTAATTAATTTGAAAGTCGCAATAGACTTTAAACTAGCTGATTTACTTGACGGAGATAGGCTTCAACAAAAGAATTAAGATTGCCATCCATCACGTCATTAACGTCTGTGGTTTCAACTTCAGTCCGCAGATCTTTGACCATTTGATAAGGGTGAAAAACATAATTACGAATCTGATTACCCCAAGCAGCTTCCACCATATCACCGCGAATCTCGGCAATTTCTTGGGCTCGCTGTTCTTCAGCAATAATCAGCAGCTTGGCTTTAAGCAAGGCTAAAGCACGCTCTTTATTTTGCAGCTGCGATCGCTCTTCGGTACAGCGTACGGCGATCTTTGTGGGTAGGTGAACAACTTGCACAGCGGTTTCCACCTTGTTAACGTTTTGTCCTCCAGCACCTCCAGAACGGGAGGTTTTAATTTCTAAATCTTTATCGGGAATTTCGATATTTAATGCTTCATCCCCCAAATTGGGCATAATCTCCACTCCCGCAAAGCTGGTTTGGCGTTTGCCGTTGGCATTATAGGGAGAGATTCTAACTAGACGATGGGTTCCTTTCTCTCCTTTGAGATAACCATAGGCGTATCGCCCCTCAATTTCTAGGGATGCTGACTTAATTCCCGCCTCATCCCCAGGGGATGATTCAGCTAAACGTACTTTATAACCCTTTTTCTCACCCCAGCGAGTATACATCCTGAGCAACATCTCTGCCCAATCCTGAGCATCGGTTCCCCCTGCGCCAGCGTTAATAGTCAGGATTGCCCCTTTAGTATCATAGGTTCCCGAAAGAAGCTGCTGGAGATCCCAAAGATTTAGCTCTTTCTCCAAATTATCCAGATTACCTTGGGCTTCCGTTGCCAAAGCCTCATCTGATTCCAGTTCCAATAATTCAGCGATCGCCTTAGTATCTTCTAGGGTAGCTTGCCAATTCTGATATTGCTCCAGACTAGATTTTAAATCGTTTAATTCTTGGAGAACCTGCTGTGCCGTGCTTTGATTCTCCCAAAACTCAGGTTGAGCGGCTTTTTGCTCCAAATCCTGGATCTTGGCAGTAATGGCAGGGGGGTCAAAGATATTCCTGAGTTTTACCCAGGCGTAAGGCGATCGCTTCGATAGTGCGTTTTAATTCTGATACTTCCATCATAGGCTTGATGTAAATTCGCTTCGTTGAAAGTTATTGGTTCCTAGCTAGCAACAATCACTTGTATAGATATGATTGTATACTTTTGAATTAGTTTGATGCCAACCTAAAAATGGCTAATAAACCGCTGTTCTAGCAAAAAGGCTCCTTGAGTGAAGCGGATACCATAATAACCACCAGGACGGCGGTCTATGATCACGCCTACCTCGCCGACAACGAGAGCATCGGGAGCACGTAACATCGGCATTGGTTCAGCGGTTTTGAGATATGAAGGTAGAGCAATAATTTTGATGCGATCGCCCACCTTAAAAGTTTTTGGTTCTTCACTCATTAACAAATTACCGAGCAATAATTATCAGTCTATACCAAATGCCCCTATAAATACTTACTGCCATTTGCAGTTAACCACTAACCACTAACCACTAACCACTAACTACTAACAATCTTAACCAGGTGATTTATTTTATACCGACCTACTTATTACTCCCCCGCATTAACATCGGTTAACTTAGAAGCCTTAACCTTATTTAAAATTTTGTTTTTAAGCTTATCTAATTCGCGTTTGAGAACTTGTTTAGCCATTTTGACTTCGCCAATACTGGGAGTAACCTGACTCAGGTTAGCCCACTGAAGCAACATCTTGCGATTTTGGCTATTAATCATCGAGCGAGCAATATGTTGACATTTTTCGGGCTCTTCCAAAGCATAAAATAAGATTCGATATTTCCCTGTTTCTGAGAGTGCGCGGGCAATTTGCTGTCCTTTCTGGGATTTAAGATTAAGGTAGCAGGGCAGCCACTTAGCACCATGCTCCTCATTATAAATAAGAGTAATCCAGAGCAAAACTGGATGGGGATTACTGAGATATAAGAACTGATTATAACGAGTGCTAGATATTCGCTGATAAATATCGTCCTGCTCTAGCATGACACACAATACAGGAGCTTCTCCTAAAGGAGTTTCCACCAGTCGAGAAAAAACAATTTTACCGACGGGTTTATCCTTGGGCCAAGGTGTTTGCAAACAAATTTCCGTTACGGAAGTTTCAGCATTTAACGTGTGTTCCTCAAAGAATTCACTTGTGGTAGCATGAGGGGCAGTTTCTTCAGGAATGTTGTGGGGAATTTCCCTTATCAGGTTGGGATTGGAGGTAATAGCTTGAACAGTTTGTTCGATCTTTTCTAAGCTTTTTAAGATCTCCCTGGCACTTTGGGGGCGTTGATCTCTTTCTTTGGCTAAACAGCGAAAAACTAAATCTTGTAGTTCCTGGGGTAAATTAAGCCCGCTATTGAATGGCTCTGGCTGAAAATTGTGATGTGCCTGATACCAACCACCAAAAGATGAATTTTGGGGCAGCAAAGGCATATCCATGGTCAACATTTCATACATCATTACCCCCAAGCTGTAGATATCAGAGCGATTATCAAGCTCTTTTCCCTCCATCTGTTCGGGAGAACAGTAGGCTAGGGTACCCATAAACGATTGAGTTTGATTGGCGCTGGCTTGAACCAGTTTGGCAATACCAAAGTCTAGGATTTTAGCGACTTCTCCTAGGGTAGGATCTTGTAGGACAATTATATTGCTCGGTTTAATATCTCGATGAATAATGTGACACAATTCACCATTAAAAGGAATTCCTTGATGAGCAGATTCCAATCCCAAACAGACGTGGCGAGTTAGGGTTAAAAATCTCTTGAGGGGTAGGGGTTGGTAAGCCAGCAAATCATTGATACTCTCGCCTGAGAGAAACTCCATCACGTAGAAAGGAGCATTATGTTCATCCACACCATAGTCTTTAACCCGAACCACATGAATACTTTTTTCCCCCAAAAGAGCTGATATAGTAGCTTCCCGTTCAAAGCGATCGCGCATATTGTCATTGAGTAGAGCCTGAGCCAAAAATTTAATAGCTACGGTAACACCTCCTAACACTATGTCCTGGGCGCGATAAACTCTGCCCATCGCCCCTTCCCCTACTAACTCTGATAGTTCGTAGCGGTTGGCAAGTAAACGACCATGATTGTGATCTGTATTCATACTTCTATCGGGGACGTTAATTAATAAATCGATGTTGGCGCTGCTTCTAAATCGGGATAGATCTCAAAGATTTTTGACAGCATAATCAAAGCTGTTAGCGTTCAAGGATAACTTCAAGGGTACTTTTAATGCTATGACCATCCAAAATACTGCTAGTTAAATAATAGGTATCTTGATCTAATTGATAAAAAGTATCGAATCCTTTTTGCATAGTGGAAGCTCCCATAAACCAGTAATACTGAATAATCGATTGCTGTGTGAGTTTCCCCTCTCCCTCAATATTCCCCAAAAGACTATGTTGGGAAACATAGGTATAATGTTTCGCTTCATAATTCATGTTGCCACGGCATTGATAGACGATTTCGGTTGCCGCTTCGTCTTGGCATGTAAGACTAGCAGTCAACTTAAACCAGTTACTCCGTTTCCAAACCGTCTTGATTCCTCCCTTTAAAGGAATCGGTGCTAGATTTGGCTTGAACCAATGACCGCTGACTTGCCAATAGCCCGCTTCAATTAAGAAACTATGAGCCACAACTTTATCCCCATAATTTAAATCTGATGGTAAAAAACTATTACCGATAAGATCGATGGATATCCCCTAGTAACATTGGTCTAGCTGCTCCAGTGGCTTGAGGTAAATTACCAGGAATCGATTTGATCCTCCAGTAGGCTAAAACTGCAAAGGCGATCGCCTCTTTAAAATTGCTATCTACACCCAATTCATCTGTTATACCGATCTCTGCCGATGTTAACTCAGCTTGTAGGCGTTGTCGCAGGTACGAATTCTTACTGCCACCACCACATAGTAAGACCTGTTCAGGGATTTGCGGTAAAAATCGGCGATAACTATGAATTATTGAGGCTACAGTTAATTCTGTCAGAGTCGCCAGGCGATCGCTATCACTAAGTCCTTTCTGCTCCATGTCTCGCCAGCGCAGTTCTAAATAATCTTGTCCAAATAGTTCTCTACCTGTGGACTTAGGGGGCGGTTGCTGGAAAAACTTCTGCCGTAACCATTGCGCCACAAGCTGTTGATCTGGTGTTCCCTGTGCTGCCCATTGACCATTGTGATCGTAGGTTTGCTTTCCCTCAGTAAGACGGCTCACGGCAAGATCCAATAAAGCATTACCTGGTCCTGTATCCCAACCGCAAAGCTGCTGCTGCCAATTAGGATAGTTATTTGGCGGTAAATAAGCCACGTTACCAATTCCTCCCAGATTTTGAACTGCTCTGGCTTTGGTGGGATGGGACAGGAGGCAGGCATCTATTTTCGGCACCAGGGGCGCACCCTCTCCCCCTACTGCCAGATCGGCAGCACGGAAATTACTGACGGTGGTAATTTTGGTCAAATGGGCAATTAACTCTCCGCGACCGATTTGCAGGCTATAGCCCAGATTGCCCCCCTGGGGTGGTCGATGATAGATGGTC
This sequence comes from Cyanobacteria bacterium J06621_8, assembly GCA_038524995.1. Taxonomy (GTDB): domain Bacteria; phylum Cyanobacteriota; class Cyanobacteriia; order Cyanobacteriales; family Xenococcaceae; genus Waterburya. Next base: position 62,373 of record JBCBIE010000005.1, on the reverse strand, counting down.
TGCCCATGAGAGCCGATTAATTCTGCTGGCTGAGTCTGAATATTTTGAGCAGCCAGAGCAAACCGAGTTGCGATCGCATCATCTAAAGTGGCTAGTTCGGCGGTAGTTATCGCTTTTCCTCCACATACTGCCAATATTCGTTGTCGTAATTCCTGAGAGTAGGCAAAGGTTTCCCCCGCTAATAACTTTACCTGGAGGTCAGTTTCTCCTCCCTGGATATCCACTAGGGCGGCATCAATCCCATCAACGGAAGTACCGCTCATTAATCCGATTACAATCATGGCGCTTATTTTGGGCTCTTCAGATACGTTTTAGGTCACCTAAGCGTAAAAAGTCAACATTTTATTACTTTAAAACTGACATATTTTGACACATTGAAACGTAATGATACCTCAACCACCATCGCCAATGATTAAAAATAATTTTGGGGAATAACTTCCATGCTTAACAGAGTCTCAGAACAAAAAATGCATCAGATTCGGTACGCATTAGTCATCGGCTGGCTAATGCTAATTATGTCGCTATTTTTCGACCCTCTAAGTCAATATTTAACCGACCCTAACACAGCCTATTTTAGTCCCCTCAAAGATGAATTGATTAATCTGGCGCAAGACCCCGCTACCTGTATTCAGCTTCAGGGAGAATGTCTTACAGGAGCGCCCTACGCCGCAGGTGCCAGGATTTTCTGGGGATTTGTGGTTCCTATTGGATTTGGAATTGTTTTTGTCTTGGGACACGAATTTTGGCGCAGAATTTGTCCCCTCTATTTTTTGTCCCAGATCCCCCGCGCTTTGGGCATCAAACCGCTCAAGCAAATTAATCAAAACAAGTGGTTAATCAAAAATCATTTATATCTTCAGTTTGGACTCTTTTTCCTCGGGCTAAATATGCGGATCTTGTTTGTCAATTCTGCTCGCCCTGTGCTGGGGGGATTTTTGCTATTTACGATCGCCGCAGCAATTGTGATGAATTTATTCTACGGCGGTCGTAGCTGGTGTCACTATGTTTGTCCTTTTGGCATGGTGCAAATGGTGCTCACTGGACCCCGAGGACTGTTAGGCAGCGAGGCACAAAAACAGCCAGCCAAAACCGTTACCCAGTCGATGTGCCGTACCTTTGATCCTATAAGCAATGGTGAAAAAATCACCTGCATTAGCTGTAAGTTTGCCTGTATGGATATTGATGCGGAAAAATCCTACTGGGAAGATTTAAACAAACCAGGGAGGAATTTAGTTCAGTATGGTTATTTGGGGCTAGTTTGCGGTTATTTTATTTACTACTTTTTGTACTCAGGTAATTTTGAATATTATTTCTCTGGTGCCTGGACTCATGAGGCAGGGCAGGTAGGGAAAATATTTAATCCTGGTTTTTACCTGGGGGGTATGGCGATTCCGATTCCGAAATTAATTGCCACTCCTCTAACTCTCGGAACGTTTGTAGGAAGCTTTTATGTCGTACTGAACCGCATTGAAAAGATTTATGGCTCCTATCTTAAGCGCCAGGGTACTGAGCTAGACAAGAATATAGCGCGTCATCGAGTCTTTACCATAGTTACTTTTTTGGCGGTTAACTTCTTCTACGTTTACGGTGGTCGTCCTGAAATTTTGCGTCTGCCCTTATTAGCCCAGATGCTCTTTAATGCTTTGGTTGTCTTACTCAGTACCTTTTGGTTTGTTCGCACCTGGGGACGGACTAACGCCCAATATAAGCAGGAGAGCATTGCTGATAAATTACGCCGACAGCTGAAAAAGCTAAAGCTAAACTTTACGGAGGTTTTGGGTGGTCGCTCTCTGGAAGACCTTAAAGCTGGTGAGTTAGGTTTATTAGCTCAAGTGTTACCACGGGTCACCAAGCAAGAGCGAATTCAGGTCTATAAAGGAGTGTTATCAGAATCCCTTCAGGGGAGCAGCATCGATGCCGCTCATAGCCTTGAGGCTTTGCAGTCAGTACGTCAACGGCTAGGGGTGACGGAAGAAGAACACTATGTATTATTGACCGAGTTGGGAATTGACGATCCGAACCTGCTCAAATCAGCTCAAGAGTATCCTCAAGAAGAACGCCTGCGAATTGAAGGTTATCAGGAGGCGATCGCCAGTTTATTGCAGGAACTAGTTGACAGTGGCGTACCCCTCCATGAAGCAGTACAGCGCAAAACTAAACAAATTGCTAGCCTGAAGCAGGAATATCACGTTAATCATCAAGAACATTTCCAGGTAATGCGAGGTCTATTTGATGCTCTGCGTCCCAAGGCAGAAAAGCTTTTGGCGCTGCTACAGGTGGAAAATTCCCGCTATCAGATTATTAGCAATTTTAGCTCCTATGGCACAGTATTTTTACTGCTGCGTCAGCTATTGTTAGCCAAACAACAGTTAATTGTTACTCCCCTACTAGCGGTATTAGAACTGCTACACAATCAGCCCGATGTGATGCAGCTAGCGCAACGGACAGGAATTGTTGCTAGTGAGGCAGTCTTTCAAGTGTTTAAGGCTGAACCTCAGTGGCAACAGCGCTTAAATCCGCAACTGCAACAAGCGTTGATTTCTCATCAAGTAAATAGTAACCAAGAAACTGTATTGTTCGGCAGTGATGATCTGGCATCTAGACCATCTATAGATAATGCCCTACTAGAATTATTGCAGGAGCCAAACCCCATTACCCAAGCCGCCAGTCTCTACGCCCTGACTCAAATTGACCGAGAACAGGGATTAGCTCAGGCTCAAGAAATTACCCTCCAGCCCACTCCAGATAATTTGTTAAAAAATACCGCAGCGAGTCTTCTAGAGCAATCTGCTCAACCTTTAGTGATTGAACAACTGTTGAGTCTTTCCAGACAGCCTAATTTCTCCAATATGACTCCTGAGCAACTACTATCTATAGCCATTTAGGCAAAAGAAGGAAGTCTAACGGAAATTGCTTATTCTGCTGGTTGACAGAATTCTCATGGCTATATCGTTAGTAAATCGGTGCTAGTAGCCTGGTATGCTTGGAAGGTATGAAGAGACTGAAATTGACTCAGTTACTACCTACTCAACAGCATTTATTTGAAGGAGAAAAAGGAGTTTTGATTCACGATCCGAAATCGAATTCTGCACCCTGGTGGCAAACTGGCATAATTTACCAGATATATCCTTTAACTTTTGCTGATGCTAATGGTGATGGCATCGGCGATTTGTTGGGCATTATTGAGAAACTAGACTATCTTAATGATGGTAATCCTGACAGTGAAACCTCTTTGGGAATTGATGCGATCTGGCTATCCCCCATCAATCGCTCACCGATGGTAGATAATGGTTATGACGTTAGTGATTACTATCAAATCAACGAGAAATTTGGCACCCTAGCTGATTTTGAACGGCTTTTGACTGAATGTCATCAGCGGGGTATCAAGGTAATTCTTGATCTAGTTATTAACCATACTTCTAATCAGCACGGCTGGTTTCTGGAATCTAGCTCCAGTAAAGATAATCCTAAAAGTGACTGGTATCACTGGCAAGATCCTGTTCCTGGTGGGGGCGTTCCTAATAATTGGTTATCTTATTTTGGCGGTACGGGCTGGACTTATTGTTCAGCTAGAGATCAATATTATTACCATAGTTTTAATAGCAATCAGCCCGATATTAATTGGGGAAATAAGGAAGTAAAGGCGGCAGTTTTTGCCATGATTCGCTTTTGGCTTGATAAAGGAGTTGATGGCTTTCGTCTTGATGCTTCCAGCGTCTATAGTAAGGATAAATTTTATCGCTTTAATCCAGTAAAATTTGATGCTAACGATAATAATAAATACAATAATCAGCATCATCTATACAATAAAAATCTGCCAGAAAATCATCTAATTATCCAAGAAATTCGTCAGATTATTGATCAGTATCAAGATCGTGTTTTAATCGGTGAAACTTTTATTGATAGCGACCTCTATGAATCCGCCGTATTTTATGGCATCAATAATGATGAGCTACATCTGCCCCTAACTTTTGAGTTTCCCTTCAGTCCTTGGTATCCTGGCTATCTACAACGACAAATTGCCAAAAATGAGCTTATTACCCCAAAAGGAGCATGGGCAAGCTATTTTCTAGATAATCATGATGTTCCCCGACATTTATCTCGTTGGGTTGAGTGTAGTTTATGTACTAATCAATTGGGAATTGCTCAAGCCGCTGCCGCAATTTTGTTAACGGTAAGGGGAACACCAATTCTTTACTATGGTCAGGAAATTGGCATGGTGGATAATGTGGAAATTCCCCCAGAAAAAATTCAAGATAAAATAGTAGTTAGAAGTGATACTGACGATGATCCAGAAAGCAGAGATGGGGCACGTACTCCCATGCAGTGGGATACTCAGTCTAACGCAGGATTTAGTGGAGGGAAAAGTGTTGAGCCTTGGCTTCCTGTAAATCAAAATTATCAGTCGGTTAATGTTGCTCAAGAGTTAAAAGATCCTGATTCAATCTTAAATTTTTATCGTCAGTTAATTAAAGTCAGGAGAAATAGCAAAGCCTTACTCAGGGGAACTTGGAGGACTCTAATTCATTATCCTTATGAGCATCTGGCTTACGTTAGAGAAACCGAACAGGAACAGGTTTTGATCTTAATTAATTTTTCCTATGAACAAAATTTGCAGCTTGATGAAGATATTGAGGGAGACAATTGGCAAGTTTTAGTTTCTAACTTTAGGAAAACTAATCAAGTGATTGCTCTACCGCAGACTTTAGAGGCTTTCGAGGTATCAATAATGAAAAAACAATAGTGCATTGTATCTAAAACATAGCAATTCCCATACCTATGAGTGACACTATAGCGATTCTCAAATAACTTCAAGGCGAAGAAGCTTATCTCATCAAGCTGCTGTAATTAACTAGAAGCGCTGGTATAAAATCTTAGGGCAAACTGCCAAAACAAGATTGAGATGACAAACAATACAGCAGCTAATATAGCAGCACCAAGATCCCAAAATAGTTCACTACGATTCAGCATTGCCTGGGCAGGTACAGTGGTTAAGAATGCCACAGGCACCACAAAAGTAAAAAAGACTCGATAGATAGCTGGATACGCCACTATGGGATAACGTCCTGCTTCTAGTAAGCCGCGCAGCACTTCTGTAACGTTATAGACTTTGACAAACCAGATGCTAGTTGCCCCTAGCATAAACCAGAGGCTGTAGAGGATTACTACACCGAAGATTAAAGGAAGTAAGCTAGCTACATAACTATGCCAGCCTAAGCCTAAATTATTTCCTGCATAGGTAATTAAAATAATGCCAAATATCAGATCAGGCATACCCCAAGGAGAAATAGTTTTAGTAGACAGCCAAAATTGGCTACTTATCGGCTTCAGCAAGACAAAATCAAGGGTTCCATTTTCTACCTGTTTGACAATGCTATTTAAGTTTGGTACCAAAAAAGTTGTGGCAAAGCCCTGCAATAGGGTAAATAAGCCCACCACAATCGTGGCTTCTGACCAATTCCAATCCTGAAAAGTATAGCCAGTACGATAAAACAAAAATAGTCCGAACAAACTACCTACTAAATTACCCACGCTGGTAACAGTAGCAATCAGAAAATTAAGCCGATATTCCAGTTCAGTTGCGATCGCCGTAGACCAGAAAAGCCCTAGTATCTTAAGATAACGCCCCATTATTTATCTATCAAATAAACTATTATTAATATATCGTCTAGTTGAAAAATTGATTGAGATCACTCTAGTATTTCTAAATATTTTGACTATTTTGAATTGATCTAGCCGACTGAAAACGGCGGGTAAAATTGTATGAGAGCGATCGCAATTTAAGCTCTCTAGGTAACTGCAATCAGGTTCTTAACTCGCTGAAAATGCATGAGATTATTCGTAACAACTATAGCATTATGGCGGAGGGCGATCGCTTTAAGTTAAAAATAAATTATTGCTAGTGCGAATTTCTTTGTCTTAATGCTTTACTAAGATCAGGATCGCCAGACCGTGAAACTTTATATACGTCCTCAATAGCATTATTTAAAGTTCGATAGTCTCTTGGCCAGTCAATAATTTTTCCCATGTTAGGAATATTATCAAGTAGCCTTTGTGGAGTCCAATGAGATTTATAAGGAATTTTAATTCCTAATAGTCCGTTTCTAGTATTGCCATCAGATTGACGAAGACTATGGTAGATCTCCCAATCTATCCACCATTTACTACCCGTTGCCGAACCAATTAAGACAACAGTGACTGAACTTTCTTTAATTAGCTTCCGAAGATGAATTTTAATTGTTTCTTTTTTGAATTCACCGATATCATTTCGGATTGACTTATCTATAAAAACATCACGTTGATCAGAAAATATCTTTTTAAAGTCATCTGCCGCGCTCTGATCAAGTTTATGAGAATAGCTAACAAATACCTTTCTAGCCATAATGATTTTGTATTTAATTAATTCAATTCATATATCCTTACCTGAAATTTAATATAATTTATTAATTCAGCATTAAATAAATATTAAAACACCTTAAATTTCACTTTTGATTTTTGTACGCTAATGCAATCTTTAAATTATAAGTTTATAAACAGTTAGAGTAAAATATTATACGCGTATATCTATGTCAAGCTGCTCAATAATTTGAAATCATCTATGAACTGAAATCAATGCTAAATAATTATCGTCAATATTTTTGTATCTATCTGGCTTGGCATCCTCAATCTTCAGATAGTCAAAAGCTTGCAGAACATATTTTCAAATATATTTATGGAGATCCAGAATATCCGCTTGTGAATGATATCAGAATTCCTGTAAAGCTGAGATCGCAATCAGCAAATTCTCAGACTGAATCGCCCAAAGCAATTGAGCTAAATAATTCCCTAAATTCTGCAGCATTTGTCTTTGTCGATGCTCACATGGTCATGAGCGATAGTTGGCAGTTTTATGTTGAGCAACTGTGGCAAAAAGCTCAAAGTTTAGCACCACATCATCGAATTTATCCAGTAGCTATGACTCCTGCTGCCTATAATCTTAGTCCTAGAATTGCTAAAACTAACTTTATTAAATTAGGCAGAGGAACCGAAATTGAAGTTCTCCAGAAGAAGCTATTAAGAGTAGTACTTCATGCGGCTAGCCGACAGCTAAAGCAAATACAATCTGGGACGCAAACAAATTTAGAGCAGGCTCCCCCAGCGATAAAACTATTCCTCAGCCATGCTAAACAAGATGGAGTTGATACAGCTAAAAATATTCGTCGCTGGATAGAGGAAGTGGTAAAGTAACTGATTTTAAAGGAGCATTTCCTGGAATTGCTGAAGAAGCGGCACTAATCCTTCAGCAACAGAAACCTTTATTTGTTCTAGGTGCGTTTGGTGGCTGTGCTAGGGCGGTTGGGGAAGCTATGGGGGATAATAATCCTGAGAGTTTGACGCTGGATTTTCAAGTGGCTCAGAGTCAAGATTATTCGGATATGCTTAATTTTTACAATCAACAGGCTAATTCTGATGCGCCTCATCAAGAGATCAATTATGATTTGTTGGTAAATACTTTTCAGAACGCTGGTTTTCCTAGTCTTAACAATGGATTGACAGAAGCAGAAAATCAGCGTTTATTTACCACGGAAGATCTAGATGAAATGGTATATTTGACTCTCAAAGGTTTAGAAACTATTTTCAATTAAACCAGATCTTATATATTGATTCTGATTTTCAGAAGATTGCCTGGCGATCGCCAATAGTACATTTCTACAAATAATGGTATTGATTGCTCTCAAGGTAAAAATAGTACTAGTTTACTAGTGAAGATCCCTAATTTTTAATTAAATATCTATCTTCTGTAGTGTATTGCTATACACTAATCAGCGGTGATGAAATTATAGAATTTTTATTTAAGTTACTAAATCAACAAGGTAATCAATGTCTAATATATTGCAAGAAGCAAAAGATTTTGATCTGGTTTCTTATGTCTCTGATCAACCAGGTTTAAAGGTCTGTATTGTTGGTGGTGTTCATGGCAATGAGGAATGTGGAGTTGAAGCTGTAAAATTTTTGAGAAGTGAGTTTGACAACGGACAAAAACTACTTTGTGGTGAGATATTAACATTAATTGCAAATTTTAAAGCTGTTAAATCTGGAAAAAGATCTATAGATTTCGATCTAAATCGATCATTTAGGAATTCCTTAGCAATTGGTCATGAAGCTCAGCTTGCTAAGAAAATATCGACCTATCTGGTTGGCGTTGATTACTTATTAGATTTACACTCGACATCTGCACCGACAGAACCCTTTGGCGCAGGGACCAATACTCAAAAACATCTGGAAATGTTTAATTTTACTGGATTTAAATATTATACTCACGGATGGGAAATTCATCGTGGGCACAGCATGTTAATTGATGAAGTTGATCGTTTAGGTGGAGTAGGAGTAATTCTTGAATGTGGAATACATCATGATGTCAAAACTAATAAAAATGCTTTAGATGCTAGCCTCAGACTGTTGCAGAGACTGGAGATGATTGAACAATCTCAAGTGGAAGCTCCTGAAGATATTAAGGTTATTAGTATTGACAAAATAGTTAAAGTTGAAAAAAGGAATTTTAATTTTACTCGCAAGTTTGAAAATTTAGATTTGATTATGGCAAATGAAGTTATAGCTACTTATGAGAATAAATCAATTAGCTTTCCTTATTCTTTTACTATGGTGATGCCTTCCCATGCTGAATTAAATATTGGAGATGAAGCGTTTGCCGTAGGGACATTAAATTAATGATTTAGTTTTATATTTTATTTACTAGATAATAGTGACTTATATCAATCAAATATGTTTTTCCTTATCAATAGTATTTAGGTCAACTTATTTATAATCATAGAAACCTCTTAATTAGTAATATCAATAGAAAAAATGAAGCTTTTTATAAGTTATTCAAATGAAGATAGACATTTGCTAGATGATTCATCTGTAAAAGTTGCTTTAGAAAGAAATAATATTGAATGTTGGAATGATGAAAGAATAGAAAATGGGGAGAATTTTCCAGAAATAATTCGTAAAAATATCCAAGAATGTCAATCATGTCTTTTTTTTGCAACATCAAACAGTATTAAAAGTGAGTGGTGCAAAATGGAAATAGCTGCTTTTTGGGCTGTAGGCAAGAAACTGTACATATATAATCCAAACGGTAACGTCAAAGATGAAGATTTTCCCAACTATCTGAGAAACATTAATTATAGAGGAAAAGGGAAAGAAATTGCTGATCATATTAAAGCTGAATTTGATCAAATGACTATTAATGGGTCAGAAAATTTAGTTGATAAATTAGAAATACTAAGAGATGAAATAAAGCCTGCTAAGCTTTTTAATGCATCTACATTTACTGAAAGTAAACCAATGCTAGTTGTTGCTAATAAATATGCCGAAAAAACTGGAAATAATTTTAATAATTTAAAATCAAGCTATCTTTCAATTTCAGCAACTGATTATCCAGAGTATTTAATTAGACTTCAACAAAACGAATTTTGTAGAGTAAAAGCTATTGCTGTAGTAGATGAAATAGAACGATTTTGGGATGGTGATATTGGAGATAGAATCTTAAGCGTTTCAGAACCTGAAAATATTCAAAGAGTATTTGTATTTAAACAGCAAGATGACTTTAGTAGAGTGAAAAGAGCTATTAAAGATCACTGCTTAGAATATGATGTTCGTCTTATTTCTCAAAATTATCTTAATTATTATTCAAGTAGAAAAATATATGATTTCTCGCTTATATGGTTTAGCGAGAAATCACTAGACAGCATGAAAGAACCACCCTTAGGTACTATTTTAGCTTCCTATAAAACTGAAAATGGATACGTCAAGATTGAGTTTACAACTAATGATAATAGAGTGCAAGATCATTGGAGATGGTATCACAGAACATATACGGAAGCGCATGAACCTCGAAGAGCTCAAAATAACAAAGATAAAATAGATATGCAGCGCACGCAAGAAATAATTTTTGAGCAAGAGCGCAAAGAAATGTCTCACTACATACCAGACGTAAGAAAATATGATAGAGCAGAGAGATTACATCCATATTTTGAAGATATGAGAAGCCTCATGGTTATTAGACCTCTTGCACGAATACGAATCTTAGCGGTTCCAGCAATTATCTGAAATTCTTTAAATAGCTTTTTAAAAATAGCTTTGACTTATTCATTAAATTATTTATGCAAGAGGTCTATTAAACTAAGTAGACTAGCCGAAGAAAGCAAGCCAAATACATTGATTAAAGTTCTTGAATTTGGTGCAGGTACAGGAATTTTATCTGGGGATATACTTGAATGCTTTAAGTCTTTTGATAAAAATAATGTTAAAGGAAGGCTTTTGTCAATGGAGTATGACAGCGTATATGCCGATTATTTACTTAAAAAGTACGATAATGAGTTGGAATTTACATTTTTACAAGAAGATTCTAAGGTCTATGATCCTCCAGGCAAATTTGACTTAATATATTCATCTTTTGCCGATCATCATATTATTAGAAATGAAAAAAATGCCCGTGAATATTTTTCTAACATTCAAATAAATCTTCATCAAGGCTCAAAGTATATTGTTGGTGATGAGTTTCTTCCTGAGCATGATTACAAAAATCCTCAAGAGAGGATTAAAGCCCTGAAAAAATATCATAGTCATATTATTGACAAGGCTAATGATGATTATAATATGGCTAATGATAGTAAGAATAGAGCACTAATTCAGGAGTTGATAGAGCTGGAAAATGAAGCATTGGAGTCTGGTATTAGAGCAGTTGAAAATCCTGATGATCCTAATTCAGGTGATTTTAAAGTTTCTCTAAAGCATTATCAAGAACGTTTAAAAGGCACTGGGCTTAAGATAGTTGGTGAACCTACAAGAATAGGTCCTCAAGATGATGCTCTAAGCGAAGAAGTTGGCGGAATTTATGTGATAGAAATTAAGCTTGCTTAAATATCATTTGCTCTTTAGTCTAAACTAAACTTGATGCATAATTCTAAGTAATTTTTATTCATCATCTTCAGGAAATAGTGGTCTTTGGGCAGAATGCCTGACAAAAAGTATCTGTACTGTCTTTTTATTTACTGTAAACAGTATTCTGTAAGCACTTTTTCCTTTGCCATAGATAAGCTGTCGTACTTCTGATTCAAAAAAATTATTCTCAAAAGCAAGGGAACAACGAAAGGGCATTTGTTCTAAAGATAATATTGCTCTTTGTAGTCCTTCCAACCAGTTTCGGGCTTGACGGGGAGAATAGTTACTAACCCAATAGTATGCCTGTTTGATACCTTCTTCTGCTTCTGGTTGAATGATAATTTGATATTTATCGCTCATTAAGCCTCATCTAATTGATTGAACATTTCAGCAAAGAGGCTTTCTGCTGCTTTGCCTTGTCCTTCTTTCATTTGTTTTAGTCCACGCTTAATACCTTTGAGGGTTTCGATTAATTCTGCTGCTTCTAAAAGTTCTTGATAGGATTCAGCATCTTGTACGACTAATTCCGCCTTACCGTTAACTGTAAGTACAAGAGGATGTTTTGTTCGCTTGAGATTGTCTACCAGTTCGTTGGTATTGCGCTTAAATTCAGTGAGAGAACGAATATCTTTAGTCAAATCAAGCATGGTTTTCGCATTTTATAAACATCTAATTTTATGCTATCACTCATCTTATCTATCTACTTAATTAAGATGCTGATCTAAAAGAAATAGAACAATATCCCTGGTTTTGAGGCTTGAGAAAGTGCCAACCAGGCTTAATTTATACTGTTTATGCTGTGATTAAATCGTGGGGAAGCAAAAATTTGAGAGAATGATTGATATCTTTAGCTAGCTTATTCAGCCCCATTATGTCCGCAGTTGATTTTGATATCGATCTAGCAACCTACATTGATCATACTTTGCTCAAGCCTAGTGCTACTCCCGAAGAAGTTAAGCAGCTATGCCAGGAAGCATGGCGTTATAACTTCCCTTCAGTCTGTATTTATCCCACATCAGTCAGACAGGCGAGAGACTTACTATACGATCAACAGCCCCAAGTATGTACCGTAATTGGTTTTCCTACTGGTGCCGTTACTTCGGCAGTTAAGCTCTATGAGGCGCAGGAAGCGGTGGAGAATGGGGCAACGGAATTAGATGTCGTAATAAATTTAGGTTGGGTTAAAACAGGAGAATCTAGCAAGATTTATAACGAGATCGCCCAAATCTGCTCAGAAACAGGACAAACCGTCAAGGTAATTTTAGAAACTACCGTCTTAACTGATGAGGAAAAGAGACTAGCGGGAGAGATTTGCCTCGATGCGGGAGCGGCATATCTAAAGACTAGTACAGGCTGGTTTGGTGGGGCTACGATCGCAGATGTTAAGCTACTGAAGGAAATTACTAAAGGACAAATTGGCATTAAGGCATCAGGGGGTATTCGTACCTACGAACAGGCGATCGCCTTAATTCAAGCAGGAGCAACCCGCCTTGGTACGTCTCGCGGCATAGACTTACTACGGCAACAAAGCGAATTTGTCAAGGGATAAATGAGCGACAAAACTAATAAAAAAGCTAATGGCTAATGGCTAATAGCTAACAGCTACGAGCCAATAACGTTTCAACGAAAGCTAATTAACATCAAGCGATCTAATAAATGAGTCAAAAATATCAGGCTACAGGCATTGTTTTAAAAGGCTCGTCAATTAAGGAGAACGATCGCCTGGTGACGGTGTTAACACCTGAATATGGCTTGATTAGGGCTGTTGCACCTGGAGCGAAAAAGCATAAGTCTCGCTTACGGGGGCGCACTGAGCTATTCGTGGTTAACCAACTGTTACTGGTGCGGGGGCGATCGCTTGATAAGATAATTCAGGCAGATACTGTTTATACTTATCCTGGCTTGAGCCGTGACTTGGGAAAGCTGGCTACGGCGCAGTATTTAGCGGAGGTAGCCCTAGCTTTAGCGGTGGATAAGCAGCCCCAACTGGAGCTGTATGAGTTGTTAAACGAGCATCTGCGGCGGCTGGAAAGCTTGAACGATGGGGCTTCTGTCTACCCTAACCTAGCACAGGCAGTATTTCACCTAATTGCGATCGCTGGCTTAACCCCCCAAGTATTTGAATGCTGCCTAACTCAAAAGGTGATTTCACCCCAAACAGCTTTGGGCAAGGTGGGATTCAGCTTTGAAGGAGGGGGAATTGTTGATTTGAGAAGCCTACAGCCGCAGCAGCCCCAATCTTCAGATTTAGATGATGAAGAAATTCGTAATATTCGGCTGCCTAAAGTTGAACATCGCCTCAACTCTCTAGAGTTAGTAATTTTGCAACAGCTTGGTAATCAAGACTTGCCAGATTTAGAATTATTGAAGACTGAGGGCATTAATAGTTCTACTTTAAATGTAGCCTGGATTAGAATTGAGAAAGTTTTACGAGAATACATTCAGTATCATTTAGGAAAAACCATTCTTTCCGCTAATTTGGTAGATAATCTTTATATTGAGTTTTAACTAGCCATTAGCTACACGTGGGTCTAACGCCCCATTTAATAGCATTGCTTAGAGCCTAGGGCTAAAACATATAGCTCTATTTAAATTTTAAACTTAACCTAGCTACTTACAATGTCGCTGTCGGAAACTACAGAAAATTCCCTAGATAATCAGGAGAAGCAATCAAAGGTGAAAAGTCAATCTCAGACTTCTCAAGGGTTTACTCCCGTTCTCAGGAATGAGCAATTTTTAATCCTGTGGAGTGGTCAAATATTTTCACAACTGGCAGATAAAATTTATCTGGTGTTAATGATTGCCATTATTAGCAGTCAGTTTCAGCTTTCAGGGGAGCCCATCAGTCAGTGGGTATCTCCTATCATGATTGCCTTCACTATTCCTGCGGTGCTGTTTGGCTCCTTAGCTGGAGTGTACGTTGACCGCTGGCAGAAAAAGTCGGTATTAGTAGTTTCCAATTTGCTGCGGGGTATTCTAGTATTATTTTTACCTCTATTATTATTAATATCGGAAAATAAAACTCTATTGCAGGATTTTTCTCTGGGCTTTATTGTTTTACTGGCAATTACTCTTGCTGTCTCCACCTTTACACAATTTTTTGCCCCTGCGGAACAGGCGGTAATTCCCCTAATCGTTAAACAAAAAGATTTGCTGGCGGCTAACTCCCTCTACACCACAACCATGATGGCGCTGCTGATTATTGGCTTTGCCATTGGGGAGCCTTTACTTAACCTTGCCGATAGTTTAGCAGTAGGGATTAATTTACCTCCCAATATCGGTAAAGAAATTTTAGTGGGCGGTGCATATGCGATCGCAGGATTGATTTTAATCGCTTTACGTACGGGGGAGAAATTACAGTCGTCAACCACAGAACAGCCCCATGTCCTGGCAGATATTAAAGACGGTATTACTTATTTAGGCAGAAACAAACAAGTACGCAACGCTCTAATTCAACTAGTAATTCTTTTCTCAATTTTTGCGGCTTTAGCGGTACTGGCGGTGAGTATGGCTGATCAAATTCCCCAGCTAGATGCCGATCAGTTTGGCATTTTATTAGCCGCAGCAGGAGTTGGCATGGGAGCAAGCGCAGCTTTCTTGGGGAGTAAAGGGAGCAATATTAAACACGCTCAGTTAAGTTTAGTGGGTTCTGCTGGTGTTGCTCTAACTTTATTCGGGCTATCTTTTGCTACTAGTAATTTATGGTTAGCTCTAAGTATCATTGCCTTGTTGGGGGCATTTGCAGCTTTAATTGGCGTGCCGATGCAAACTACGATTCAGTCCAAAACTCCTGAAGCCATGAGAGGTAAAGTTTTTGGTCTACAAAATAACGCCGTTAATATCGCCCTATCCCTACCATTAGTCTTAGCGGCAGAAATGGAGGCTCGTTTTGGCTTATCTCTAGTATTTCTTGCTTTAGGACTGATTGCTGCCCTTGGTGGTGGCTTAACCTGGTATATGATGCAGCTTCGCCATGAGCAGTGAGCATTTAATCATTGATCAGTATCGAAAATATTAACTGTTCATTGCTCATTGATAAAAGGGCTTTGCCCTAGCTGTAAGCCGTAAGCTAAACGGCGCGATTATTCAGGGCGAAATGAATTCGTCGAATCTCGCGCCCAATCAATAGGGGGTTTGAACCCCAACTGATTGAAGACAACGTGCAGACGATGGGGTATTAAACCCTTTAAGCTTATAGCCTATAGCTTAGAGCTTAGAGCTTTTTGATAAAACGACGGATTTTTGGGGAAAAAGCGAGACACAACCCCTAATCTGGTAAATTAACTAAAGCTAATAAATAGCAATCAGATTAAAGACTACTAAATTATCGTAGTTGCCTAGAAAAAAGAGCATTTGCATGCACATAGCCTGGCTGGGAAAAAAATCACCTTTTTGTGGCAATGTAACCTATGGTCGTGAAATTACTAACGCCCTGTTAGAAAGAGACTATCGGGTCAGTTTTTTGCACTTTTCTCAGCCTCAGAGTGATTATGAGCATCATCACTATCATGTAGAAGATTCTAGCAATCCTTACTGCAAGGAGATTTCACTACCATTTATCTGCAAATCTCAGATCTATACCGTCCCCACTTTAAAATCGAACAAAGTACTGCTGCAATCTCTTCGTCAACTACAGCCTGATCTAGTTCATGCTTCTTTAACCCTATCTTTCTTAGATTTTCTGCTGCCAGATATTTGTGAGGAGCTAGATATTCCCCTAATCGCGACGTTTCATCCTCCTTTTGACAGCAAACTGCGTAATTTAAAGTCCAGCACCCAATACCTAACTTACCAGCTCTACGCTCCGTTTTTAGCGCGCTATCATCGCGTGATTGTCTTTAGTGAAATTCAGCGGGAACTCTTACTTAAGCTTAATGTACCAGACGATCGCGTAGTAGTTATTCCTAACGGTGTTGATCAGTATAAGTATTCCCCTGGCTATTCTCATCTTAAGTATCAACTCAGGGCAAAAAAGCTATTTGTATATCAAGGACGCATCGCTACGGAGAAAAATATTGAGTCTCTCCTCAAAGCCTGGAAAATCGCCGCTATGGGAGACGACTGCCAACTGCTGATTGTCGGCGATGGTCCCATGAGAAGTTCCCTCCAGCCTCATTATGGCAAAGAGCATAATATTTTATGGTTGGGCTATATTGCTGATGAGCAACAGCGCATTGATATTCTGAGGGCTGCCGACGTTTTTATTCTGCCATCTCTGGTGGAAGGTTTATCGATCGCTCTACTTGAAGCGATGTCCTGTGGCGTAGCCTGTTTAGCTACTGATGCGGGGGCAGATGGTGAAGTTTTAGATAATGGCGCAGGAATTGTCTTGGATACTCAAGGGGTAACCAATCAACTCAAGATTCTCTTACCCTTATTTCGTGATCATCCTGAAATGACTGAACTGCTGGGTAACAAGGCACGCCAACGAGTTTTAGAGCGCTATACTTTACAACAAAATATTACTAAACTTGAACAGCTATATTCAGAGATCGCCAATCGGCAATTAATCATTAATAATCAGTGATAATGATTTATTCTGGTAATCCTCGTGGTTAAAGTTAGCGTAATTATTCCCGCATATAATGGCGATCGCTATTTAGGGGCAGCAATTGAAAGTATTCGAGAGCAAACTTATCAAGATTATGAAATCATTGTGATTGACGATGGTTCAACTGACAATACAGCTCAAATTGTTCAACAGTATGGTGATAGCGTTCAATATTTAACTCAACCTAATCAGGGGGTAGCGGCTAGCCGCAATCGAGGTTTAGCAACTGCTCAAGGAGAATATATCGCATTCCTCGATCAGGATGATGTCTTTTTACCTCTCAAGCTGGGGTTACAGGTGGCATTACTAGAACAAGAGCCTAGCTTAGGTATGGTCAATAGCGGTTGGCAAATTACCGATCAGCAGGGGCAAATTCAAGCCGCAGTTGAACCCTGGAAAAAGATCCCAAATCTCACAGCAGCAGATATTATCATTTGGAAACCAATCTTTCTGGGAGCAATGTTATTCCGTCGCTCTTGGTTAGATAAAATAGCAGGGTTTAATACTACCCTAGAGCAAACCCCCGATGTAGATTTGGTAATGCGCTTGGCTATGAAAGGCTGTCCTGCTGCATGGGTAGAACAAACCACGGTTCAATATCGCCAACATCAGGCTAATGCCTCTAAAAATACCCTGCTTCAAACTCAAGAACTAAATCAGATTACCTCCAGTTTTTTTGCTCAATCTAATTTGGCACCAGAATTAAAAGCTCTAGAGTCAGAATCTCGCTACCAGAGCCTAGTTTGGGGTGCTTGGCGACTCCACCAGTCAGGAGATTTAGTCGATATGAGGCATTACTTACACCAGTCCTTAGCATGTAGTCAGAAATATCCCACGGAAATTGTTTTGAGCTGGATTGAATCTTTTAAAAACTATTCGGCAGAATATGGTCTGAGTTCTAATATTATGCAACTGACTGGTTCTGCTGAATGGCAAAGTCTGCTGCAAAACTCTATTCTTTAAACATTCATCATTTATCGTTTACCATTCGAGTCTTGATTGGGTTGCACAAGGAGATCTCGCTGGCGAATTTGCCTTAGATGGAGATTATTATTCCTTAACCAAGCGAAACCCAAACAAGATATGACGAGAATCAACAGGGCGGGTATGTTGATAAGCTCCTCTACAGAAACCTGGTAAATCATCCCAGGAACAACCCTTCATAACGACGCGAGTTGAATTTTGCCTGAGAGTTGAAGTGTATTCAAAAACATTGCCCGCCATATCTTCGACCCCATAGACACTTTTACTCAGGGGAAAACTGGCGATCGCACTAGTATAATTTAAGCCGCTAATTCCTAAATTAGTGGCATTCTCCTGCCAATCATTACCCCAGGGAAAATAGCTACCAGATTCTCCCCTGGCGGCTTTTTCCCATTCTGCGGCAGTGGGTAACCGATAGCTTTCTCCCGTCTGTGTTCCTTTCCAGTCGGCATAGGCTAGAGCATCATCATAGGATATCAGTACCACTGGATGTTGATCCGTACCAGCAGGATAGGTTCCCTGCTGCCACAAAAATTCCCGCACTTTAGAGTAGGGATGAACCAGAAAGCCCTGCTGCTGATAGGCTGCGGCATCGATGCCTGGCGAGCGATGATTAGTTGCGGTGATAAACTCCTGATATTCTTGATTAGTAACCAAATTACGACCGATACAAAAACCATTAAGGTTTACTGTCTGGCGATTTATTTCCCTTTCAAACCAGGCTGTTTGTCGCAATTTTTGTTCCGCCTGGGCAATTTCTGACTCTGTATTGCCTAGAACTACGGCGGAAATTTGATAGGCAAAATCCCGTTCTTGGCGATCGCTCCCCTGGATAAATTTTCCCCCAGGCACGTAGACAAATGAGCCATCAGCTTCACACTCCTGAGGTATTAAAGCCGATGACTTAGCCGATTGAGAAGTTTGACAACCCCAGGCAGTACAGGCGATCGCCAGCAGGAGAATTAGTTTGTTTAACATCTAAAATAAAGAGCATTGTGTCTACATGCCAGAAATACGCCAAAAAATTGAGCAACCATTAATTAATGATTGCTCAAATAATTACTAAAGGACAAGAAAAGAAATTAGGGCAAATCTTAAAAAGATGTTGCTGAAAGTGATTTATTTTCCAGCACAAGGGTCAACTGCCGCTGCACAGGGGTCAACTGCTGCTGCACAGGGGTCAACTGCTGCCGCACAGGGGTCAACTGCTGCCGCACAGGGGTCTGCTGCCGCTGCACAGGGGTCTGCTGCCGCCGCACAGGGGTCAACTGCCGCCGCACAGGGGTCAACTGCCGCTGCACAGGGGTCTGCCGCCGCACAGGGATTGCCAGCAATGACAATCGATGCCCCTTCAGAAGCAGTAGCTGTACCGTTGAACACAGCGCCACCACCAATAGTCAAAATTGAAGCAGCAGTAAGTGTAGCAATATATCTAAGTTTCATAGTTCTATAGTTAAGTTGGACTGAAGTACTTTAATAATCAACTGTGACTATCAAATCGCCCCAAGATGAGATATCTCTGAGAAGTAGGTTGCAGTTAGCTAAGAATTACAATATATTCTCTCAGCAGATCTTTAAGCCAATAGCCATAGATTTTCGCTTTAATAGACTAGGGCGTATCATCAATTGAAGGGAAGAATGCTTTTCCTAAAGGATACCGCTCCGCATATGAGAGTCATTTTGACGAGATACAAGAAGAAAAATGTTCTGCATAGCAGGGCTACGGAGGTTATTTTTCGACGCAGTAGGTCGTTAAAAGGCGAGCGACCCCGCGCCGCCGTCAGGCGCAAGGGAATGCGCGAGACCGAAAAAAGCTCTTTTTTTTTAATTGATGACACGCCCTAAATATGAATATTATTTTTCTGCCTAACTTTTAACCAATATCGTTTATGACTACGCAACTTTCAGCCTCAATCGATAGCATTACCGCAGCCAACCCCGACTGTGAAAACTGGATTATTGGCGATAATGGTAGCAAAACGGCATATTATCCGCCAGAAACCGAACTTGCCTACGATCCCTACCGACTGTACCGTTTTTTGACTGATTTAGATGATGTTCTGCTTAGTACTTCCGATGAGCGCCAGCGCCTCCAGGCAATTATGCCTTTAGTGAGAAATTTATTAACTAGTTCCTACTGGCTACAGATGGAGTATGATCTTCCATCCCCTAAGACAGGTTGGTCAGTTAAAACCCTCTACCGTGAACCAGATTATCCTCTGACGGTACAGATGGTAGCCTGGAAACCAGGCACCGCCTCGCCAATTCATAATCATGGTACCTGGGGCATTGTGGCATTGATTGATGGTACTGAAAAAAACCGTTTCTGGAAGCGATCGCCTACGGCAGAATTTCCTGATCAGATTGAATCTACGGGCGAACAGATTATTGAGCCTGGGGAGATTATTGGCTTTACTTCTGGGGCAATACACAGGGTAGAATCCATCGGCGATGAACCGACGATTTCCTTTAATATTTATGGTCAAACTGACTATTCTCAGCGTTATAAATTTGATCCTGTACAGCACACGGCTAAAAAGTTTTAATAGTGATAACTCTATGCTTTCCAGTCGGTAAAATCTGAGGCAAAATTTTCCAAAGAAAGGAGGTTAATCCGCTGATCCTGTACCGCAAAAGTGCGATCGCCTGCTAAGTTATAACCCCAATCAGCTAGGAATAAATCCACAAAGTCCAAATCTGGCTGCTGTGCCACTAGCTGGAGTGCGGGGAGGCGATCTTCGACAAAAAACATCCTTAGTTGACCATTAGCTTGCTGATGTTGCGATCGCAGTATCCTTAAGGTTTCATATTTGGGACGCTTGCTTTCTTTCCCCATGATCTGCCCTGGTGGTAAGCTAATCCCCTGCTGCTGTAATAGCTGATGGGCAAAACGCCCCTCCTTCGTCGTGACAATATATACCGTAACTCCCTGTTCTAAACTTCGCTTCAGTTGCTCAATTACTCCAGGGTAAAAGCGATGTAGCCCCAGCCAACTAGCCACATCCCCCTTAATCCAGCTATCTCTGGAATGATCTAAAGCCTGTACTAAGGTTTGGGGCTTAAGCTGTGCCGACTCTATAATCTTTAAGGCGATCGCCTGAAAATCTGCTAAAATTTCATCTTCCCCTATTCCCAATGCTAAAGCCCGCAACAGCACTGGCATCTCCCAGCCCGTTTCAATCACGGGACGCAGACGATTAAAACTTTCTTGCAGGCGATCGCCCACTTCCTGCGACCATATTTGTTGATAGGCGAGTTTGCTACTGGCAAAATATTCCGCCAAACCATCACAGATCACGCCATCGAAATCTAATGCCAGAACATCGGGTGTATTGCTCATACTAAATCCTGTTTAGATAGAACACTATAATTCAAATTCAATTGTGGGATGGGCAAATTCAAACCCAGCATCCTTAATCTTTTGATTAGATAGCTTTAGGCTGTAGCTGCGGGTTGAGGCTTGGGAAGTATCCCAAGTTACAGGGGGTAAATTATGTGCCGTAAAGAGTCTCTGGAAAAACTCTTTAATAGTTAGATATTCATCGCTAGTCAGGTGGTAAATTCCCCCTAGCTGCTGTTCCCTGGCAAAGTTGATCGCCCGCACAATATCCTCCTGGTGTACCCAGTTAGTATAGTACTCCCCTGCCCCTGGACGGGTAGTTCCTGCCACACGACGAAAAATTTTAATTAATTCCCTACCTACACCATAAATTCCCGACAAACGCAGGATACAGGTTTTACATTTATTCTGAGTCAGGGATAGCAAAACCTGTTCAGTTTGATGTAGTATCTCGCCAAATTCATCCTTGGGCTTAACGGTGACAGTTTCATCGACAATACCGCCAGTGCGATCGTTAATGATGCCATAGCTACCAGTGTAAATAACCTGCTTGACCCCTGAAACACCATTAATCGCTGCTACTAAATTCTTGGCAGTCTCCAGATAGGCTTGGCGATATATTTCAGGAGTACGCTGTTTTGAACCCACGCTGAGTAAGACTACATCACGATCAGCTACTATCTGCTGTAATTTTGGCAACTCGTTTCCTGTTAAAACCACTACCTGGTTAGAAAGTGACTGTAAATTTGCTATTTTCTCTGGTGTTGTTGTAGTAACGATTACGTCATGCCCTGCTTGATGCCATAATTGAGCCACTGCACTGCCAATGTAACCACAACCAATAACTGCCAATTTCATCACGAGTTTTTCAAGTAGCTAAATTTTAGTGAGATTGGTAAGTATGATCAATGATCCAATCTTCCTGAGCAAATCGATATTCTGTTGGAGTAATTACATTTTGTTCCAGTAGCCAGCTCAATCTTTCAGTCTGCTGTTGATAATCGCAATTCTGATTAATGTAAAAATATTTTGCCCTGAGATACTGTCTACGATACGACCAGAGTTGAGTCAAAAACTTTTCTAAATCATAACGATTAGGATTATCCCGAAAAAAGAATATTTTTCGGCGATCATAGGTTTCAATAATTATGTAGTTTTGTTTCAGAAATAAATAGAGAAATCCTGAAAAAAAAGCTAAGGCTAAAGGAAAAACAATAAAATGTGTTCCCTGTTGAATTAATAGGGTTTGTAACAAAATACAGCTAGAGAAAGCCGCCAATATAAGAGTTATGAACAAGAGTCTGGAGTTGCGGCGGCAAAAAACCTTAGTCTCTCCCCGTAAATCTTCATAGGTAACATAGTTCTCATACTCACCCTCTGAATTTCGCAGGTATAGCTTGAGTTTGTTTGGCAAAATGAAGAAACTTCTTTTCTCTAATAACTTTTTTTGATGTAATTCCATGCTCGCTGAAACTAGTAGCCTTAACTAGAATTTATCAGGAGATCTTCTGAAGCTAATAAATTTAACCTTTATTTAATTCCTCTCGTTCACAATCCATCACAGGAAAAATTTACAATAATGCTAAATAATTAACAATAAAAAGTGAGAATTATTGCCTATCTCAATAGCGATCCTTTATTGGAGTCTCCCCCCATGAGCAACATTTGGGGTATGGAGATTGATCGCGTGTATCAGGATTTAGGCAAATATCAGCAGCTAGAACAGTTAATTACCGACTGCCAGCTAGAACAACCCGACTATCTCTTAGTGCGTCGTCTTGATGAGTTTGGGCATAATATCCAAAATATCAGCGATCGCCTGAACCAGCTAGAATCTCTAGGGATTAAAGTTATCGCCACCGAACAAGACTATAATTCTCCCGAATGGCACCAGCTTGATCATCTCCAGCTTAAAGAGAAATTAACCAACCTGCTGCAAGAAATACAGCAAAACCAACGGCGCACCAGCCTGGAACAGGGACACGCTCGCAATCGCTTAAAGATCCTTCCTCCTCCAGGAAAAGCCCCCTATGGCTATCGTCGTGGGCAGGGGCGCTACATTATTGATAAAAGTACTGCTCCCGTAGTCAAAGATTTTTTTGATCGATTTCTCCTCTATGGTTCCCTCAGAGGGGCAGTGCGCTATTTAGAAAAGCGTTATGGTAAAAAAATCTCCCCCGCCACTGGTAGCAAGTGGTTGAGTAATCCCGCATATCGCGGCAGTTTAAAGTACAAAAATAACGACATTATTTCCCACACCCACGCACCAATTATCAATCCTGAGGAAGCAGCGCAAATAGATCGGCTGTTGCGTCGTAATCGTCGTCTGCCCCATCGTACTGCCAGCGCCCCCCGCTCCCTGGCGGGGTTGGTCACCTGCCAACGGTGCCAGCAAACCATGAATATTACGCGGGTGGGTGGGAAGCGTAACCGCAAGGAGTATCTCTACCTACGTTGCCCCCAAAGCCCCCAAAAATCTGGACAAAAATCTCAGTGTCGGGCGATCGCCTATCAGGAAGTATTAAATCAAACTATTGGTCAAATTTGTGCTGAACTCCCCTCCGCAGTGGCGCAATTAGAACCTACAGATAACCAGGCGATAGCAGAGAATCTAAAACAAGAAATTGCTCGCAGGCAGTCCATCATTCAACAGCTGCCCCAGCTATTAGCAGAGAATATACTGGATCAGCAAACTACCGAGTTACGCAACTATCAGTTACGAACCGAGATTGCCCAGCTAGAGAGTAAAATAGCTCAACTTCCTCCTGGAAACTTACCGAAGATTGCCCAAGCAGTTTCTTTGAAACAGTTTTGGCTAGATTTATCCGAGGCAGAAAGACGCTTTTACTTTCGCGAATTCATCAGCAAAATCTCCATAATTCGCCATCAGTCAAAAACCTGGGAACTAGAGCTAGACTTTATTTTTTAAACCCGCTTTAATTTCTTAAAAGCTAAAGGCTAATAGCTAATAGCTAATAGCTTTTGGAAAACCGAGATATATCGCGCTAAACGGTGCATTACCATAAATCAGTTGACAAGAGTTTTCATTAAATGTATCGTCAAGGGTTTAAATGCTGATTTTTAAAACACTTACCAAAATGAAATCTATAGAATTATTTTTAACCCTAGGTCTGTCCACAACTCTCAGTATGTCTGGGGCTGTTATGGTCAATGCTAACGAGAACCTAGAAGCGATCGCCGAAGTTAAAATCGCTCAGGGTGGCGAAGGCGGCGAAGGCGGCGAAGAATTGAGTCCAGGAGAACAGGCTAATGCCGATTTTGAGGATCAGATTGGTGGTGCCGAATTATTGAGCGAACTAAAACAAGGCGGTTACGTTATCTATTTCCGTCATGCTCAAACCGAAAAAGACTACGCCGATCAGGTAACGGCAGACGTGAATGATTGTTCTACCCAGCGAGTTTTGAGTGAAGTTGGTTTGCAGCAGTCAATAACCATTGGTGAAGCGTTTGAGGCTGCGGAAATTCCCATTGGCACAATTACCTCTAGTGATTACTGTCGCGCTTGGAAAACTGCCGCCCTGGCTTTTGGAGAATATGAAAAGAATTCTGACCTCAACTTTCTTCCTTTTGAAGACTATACCGATGCTCAGGTAGAAGAAATGAAAACTAAGGTTACTCCATTGCTAACCGCTGTACCTGAGACTGGCACCAACGATATTATCGTGGGGCATGATGATATTTTTGAATCGGCTACGGGTATTTATCCTGATCCTCAAGGAATCGCTTATGTTCTCAAGCCTGATGGTAACGGTAGCTATGAAATTGTTGCCAATATGCTCCCTGAAGATTGGACTGAGCTTGCAGCTGCAAGTGAGTAATCAGCGATAATCCCTCACTTAAGGCGATCGCCAATCTGCAAAATGAAAATAAAGCTAAGAATAAGCTGAGTTTAGGCGATCGCCGCTCAGAAAGCTTGTAAAAAATAATTAAGTGAGCTGTGAGCTTCTTTGCCACTTAATGATATTCTCTATTAAAGTTATTTAATCGGTTCTAATGGAGATCAGCCGTTAGAAGTAATGGGGAAAGTTTGGTGAAAATCCAACGCTGTCCCGCAACTGTGATGTAGACGTTAAAGTCTTCTTAGTCAGAATGCCCGCCGATTGCAACATGATACAGATAAACAAATCTGCGAGGTACAGATGTTTAGGTGCTTTTTAATTCCACAAATTACCAGTTTTTACTACAGCCTTTTTAAATACTCAACGATCATCAAAGGTGTAGCTATTAAATGCTCTCTCTATGCGCCAGGAGAAGACTAGCTTCTTTACTGTCTTTTCTCGCTAGAAGTCTAATGAATATTTCCATCGTTAATATCCAGCTAATTCAATGGGTCTAACTCTTTTAGGAGATTACTCGTTATCGGTTGGTTTATTGATCAATGCCAATAAATTTGGATGAAATTTCTTAGACACCAAAAAAAACATTACCCAAAAACACCATGAATCAAAATTCAGTCAACACGGCGAATGGCGGCTCAAAGTTGCTTTCTTTCGCCTTCAAATTTAACGTTGTGGCTATTTCATCTTTACTAGTAATAGGTAGCAGTAAAGCAGCGGAAAATAACAGCCCTGCTAAAGTTGCCCATAACCATAGTGAAGGAACTTTAAGCCTAGTAGCCAATGGCGAGGATTTTGTCCGTCAGGGTTTTGTTACTAAAGATGGCTGGTCGATCAGTTTTGACCGCGTTGCAGTGAATTTGAGCGACGTGACGGCTTACCAGATGGCATCATCTTTTCAACCCACGGAAGCAAACCAGATTGATAATCTAGAATACCAAGAGAAAGTAGCTTTGGTCGATACACCGCAAATAGTTGACCTGGCTGAAGGTGAAGCTGATGCCGACCCAATTATGGTAACCAGTATGGAAGTGACTTCTGGCTTCTATAATGCTGTGGCTTGGAAAATGGATACTGCTGGAGACAATTCCGCTCTAGCTGGTAAAACTATGGAATTACAGGGAACAGCCAGCAAAGACGATCAGGTCATTAATTTCGATCTGAGTTTAAATCGCCCCCTCCATTATCTTTGTGGGGAATATGTCGGGGATGACCGCAAAGGGATGGTTCAAGCAGGAGGAATCGGGGAGGTAGAAACAACTTTCCATTTCGACCATATTTTTGGTGACGGGGAGGCTAGTGCCGATGACGCTATTAACGTCGGTGCTTTGGGCTTTACTCCCTTAGCACAGTTAGCATCTAGCGAGCAGCTAATAATAGATGATGCTACTCTATCGCAACAACTATCTTCAGAAGACCAAGAAAAATTAACCAAGGCTATCATTGGTTTGGGTCACGTGGGAGAAGGACATTGTGCAGTTATTGAATAACTGTAAAAAGCGATCGCACGTTTGCGATCGCATAATATTGCTTACCTAAGCGTGATTTTTAGTTCCAAAAAGTGTGTGTGAGTAAAATGATCAATCAAAATATTTTCAACCGAAATTCTGCCATTATTGCAACATCAGTCATGGTGACTATGTTTCCTAATGTGGCTCAAGCCAACGAAACCCTGCGGCAAATCAACAGCTATAGCCAAGAACAGAATCAGTCCTATCCTCAAGTGACTAGCGTTGATCAGTTGCGAGATGTCTCCCCCACAGACTGGGCTTATGAAGCTTTACGCAGCTTGGTAGAGCGCTACGGCTGTATCGCTGGCTTCCCCAATCAAACCTATCGTGGCGATCAACCCCTGTCCCGTTACGAATTTGCAGCTGGGTTGAACTCCTGTTTGAATCAGATTGAACGATTAATTGCTGCTCAAGGTTCTGTTACAGAGGAAGATCTAGAAACCGTAAATCGACTGAGCCAAGAATTTGAGGCAGAATTAGCCACGGTGGGTGGTCGTGTAGATGAGCTGGAAAGCCGAGCTGCTGTACTGGAAGATCAGCAATTTTCCACTACTACGAAGCTAGCGGGAGAAGTTATTTTTGCTGGGGCATCTATAGTAACAGGTTCTAATGAAGAATTCCTTGCCGACAGTGGAGATGATGACCTGGATGAAGTTCCCGTATTTGGCTATCGGGCTCGCATAGAGTTAGAAACTAGCTTTATGGGAGAGGATTTACTGTTTACTCGTCTATCTACAGGAAATTTTCCTGAATTTTCTCCTGAAACTGGCACTTTTCAAGGAGAATTTGCTTTTGCGGAGCCTGCTGGTGGAGACTTGGCTTTAGAGGTTCTATTTTATGATTTTCCCTTGGGAGACAGTACCAATATTTTAGTTGGTGCAGCGGGGTTAGCCGCAGACGATATTCTAGACACGGTAAGTATCCTAGATGGTGATGGTGGATCAGGTGCTATTACCGCTTTTGGCACCCGTAGTCCGATTTTTCTACCCCCTGGGGAAGCTGGCTTAGGTATCATTCAGCGTTTAGGTGACAAGTTCAAACTAGGCGCTGGTTACCTGGCAGCAGAAGCCCAAGATCCTAGTGATGAAGCAGGCTTGTTTGATGGACCCTACAGCGCGATGGGACAGCTTTTATTTTCTCCTAGTGATCGGCTAGATATCGCCTTTACCTATGTTCATGGTGTGGATAAAAGCGACACGGGTACGGGTAGCGATTTGGCGAACATTCGTTCCTTAACTGCTGCGGGAGAGGATGCAGATTTAGATGGTTTTGGGGTGTTTGCTGATGGAGTACCCACCGTCAGCGACTTTTATAACTTACAGTTTTCCTGGGCAATCAGCGATCGCTTTGTGATTGGTGGCTGGGGCGGTCTGACTTCCGTAGTTACCCTAGAACCTTTTGTGGCGGATGGAGAATTGATTGGTCAAGGTTCCCAAGATATCTTTAACTGGGCGGTCACCCTTGCTTTTCCCGACTTGATTAAAGAAGGTAGTATCGGCGGGATTATTCTGGGGATGGAACCTTGGGTTGGTAATTCTTCAATTGATGAAGAGGGCTTTGGCGAGGATGATGTAACTTCTTTCCGTGTTGAAGCATTCTATCAATATCAGCTTAACGATAATATTGCCATTACCCCTGGGGTAGTTTATGTTGCCAACCCCGATAATAATAATGACAATAGCGATCTTGTGCTAGGCACGATTCGCACTACCTTTAACTTTTGAGGATTTTTATAGTTTCAGCTTGTGGAATTGATCTAGCACAGTCTTAATGACTGTAGCTAGACCTGGGCTGCGATCGCCGTTAAAGTTCCTTAGCAAATCTTCAGTTAACTTTCAGCTATTTTTGACAGAAATTTAACAAAAGAATCCTAATAAGACCTATATGATGACATTTAGTTGAAATATGTAATAGTAGACTCTACATCTTATGCGTTACCCAAAATTATTCGGCTGGACGTTGGCACTGGTTCTAATGCTCTTTATCTTTACGGGGGGTTTAAAGCCCGATAAAAGTATGGCAACAACAGCTACCATCACAGAGTCAGCTACTAGCCGAACAATATTACAGCCTACTAATAGTCTTCTAGCCCAAGCCTCGGAAGAATTTACCCTACCTCCCCTACCCTATGACTATGATGCCCTGAGTACCTATATCGACCAAGAGACTATGACGGTGCATCACGATAAACATCACGCGGGCTATGTCAAAAACCTGAATGCGGCGATCGCCGACTATCCAAACTTATCAGGAAAATCAGTTGAAGAGTTGTTGCTAGATCTCGATTCTCTGCCTAGCGAAATTAAATCTACCGTACGTAATAATGGCGGTGGTCATGCTAACCATACTATGTTTTGGTCAATTATGACCCCAGATAGTTCCGCCCCTTCAGGGGAGTTAGCTGAAGCAATTACCGAGACTTTCGGCGATCTAGATACTTTTAAAGATGCGTTTAACACTGCTGGTAAAAAGCAGTTTGGTAGTGGTTGGGCATGGTTAGTCATGAACAGCACAGGGGCACTGGAAGTAATCAGCACTCCCAATCAAGACAGTCCCTTTCTCCAGGGAAAATATCCCATCATGGGTAACGATGTTTGGGAACATGCATACTATCTAAAATACCAAAACAAGCGAGGCGATTATCTTGATGCTTGGTGGAATGTGATTAATTGGGATGAGGTCAATAGTCGATTTTTAGCGGCTCAAGAATTTATGCAATAAACATTGAGCATTAAACACTATAAGTTGATACGGTTTCGGCGTACTTCATGCTCAATCTCCTAGGAAACGCGCGAGTTTGAACATTGAACTACTGAAACTGGGGTAATTAGGCACTGCGGAAGATTTTTCGCTAAGGTGATAATAATGCTTAATTACCTCGTTTTTTTTAGCTAATGACATCAACTCAATCTCTGCCAAATCAACTTAACCTCCCTGCATTAGGTATTGGTACCTGGGCTTGGGGCGATCGCCTTTTTTGGGGTTATGGTTCAGACTATGGAGAGACAGAGGTAGCACAGGCATTTGACTCAGCTTTAGCCAACGGGGCGACTTTTTTTGATACCGCTGAAGTCTATGGTTTAGGAGAGTCAGAGCGACTGCTGGGGCGTTTCATGCAGCAGTCTAACCAGCCAGTGCAAATTGCCACTAAATATTTTCCCCTGCCCTGGAGGTTTAGTGCTCAAGCCGTAGTGGATGCTCTGAATGATAGCCTCAAACGTCTTCAGGTAGAACAGGTAGCACTTTACCAGGTTCATATGCCCGTTAGCTTTTTAATGAGTCAGCAGGCGCTGATGGAGGCATTAGCCAAGGAGGTGCAGCGGGGCAAAATCATGGCTGTGGGAGTCAGTAATTATTCTGCGACTCAGATGCAGCAGGCTCATGATTTCTTGGCGAGTTATGATGTTCCCCTGGCGGTTAATCAAGTGCGCTATTCGCTACTAACCAGAAAAATTGAGCAAAACGGTATCCTGGAAACCGCCCGCAAGCTGGGCATCACTATTTTGGCATACAGTCCCTTGGATCAGGGACTTTTAACGGGTAAGTATACCCCAGAAAATACGGCAGTTATCCAGGGTGCTCGAAAACTTGATCCTAAATTCTCTGCTGCTGGCTTGAATAAAATTGAACCTATAATTAGTAAACTGAGGGAATTGGGAGCAAAGTATGATAAAACCATTGCTCAGGTAGCTTTAAACTGGCTAATGGTGCAGGGCAACGTTATTCCTATCCCTGGGGCTAAAAATGCCCGCCAAGCTGCGGAAAATGCGGGGGCAATGGGCTGGGCTTTGAGTCGGGAGGATGCGGAAGAGTTGAGTTTATTAAGCTTAAATTACTAGTAACTTCTTAATTGCTCTTAGCTATTAGCTTTTCATTTAACTACTAACAGTCCTAACAAATTTATTTTATTTATATCGACCTACTTATACTAAATCCGATTACCAAAATACACTTACTAAGTGCAAACCTGAAACCCTTCTTGCCGAGCGTTCCCTTGCGCCTGTCCTAAAGGATATATTATCCCGCTTGATGTTATCCCCATTCGAGGACAAGTGCCCTTGTGGTACGGGACTGCTTCGCATAACGGCGGCGCGGTGAAGCAGTGCGGTCTTGAGCGAGAGGGGTGGCGTCCTAAAGGATACCGCTTCGCATAAGGTTCCCTCGCCATAACCAATCGAAGCTTTGCGAGACAGTCCGTTGCGCGGGTTCCCAAGCCACTGCGTTGCGGAGGTTCCCTCCGTTATAGCAAGTGGCGCCGCGTTGAAGGAACTGCCGAGGGCGGGGGGCTCCCCCATGAGCAACAGAGTAACCCGAAGGGGGTCTCGGCGCTACCCGTTACCCTTCCATAATCAATAAGTGTTCTATCTAAACAGGATTTGGTATTAGTTGCAAATAACAGTCGATAAATATTTGGTATCAAAGAATGCCAAAATTCACATAAGCTGAAACTATTCTTAAGCTTCGATAAGAGGTAGCGAATTTTTTTCTAATATAAAACAGTAAAGCATCAGCACTGCATAATCTTTAGATTAGGATTAATAATCGTGCTGAATCACGTAAAATATTTCTGATTTGATTTCTCTATTAATCAAGGTGGTTTAATTATTTGACCTCGGAAGGACGCAGTTGTCTGATGTTAGCATCATCAACTCTCGTCTTACGAAAACGCCCTAAATTGGCAGATAGTTTTAGAAAACAGGCTCAGGAAGGTTAACTCCATGGAACAAATTGACCAAGCTGTCATTCCAGAATACAGCCTAGATAGAGATTGTCAGACTCTATCTCGACATGTGCTTCAGCAATTTTCTGATTTCACTCCTCAAGCCCAGGATGTGAGCGCCATTATGAATCGGATTGCCTTGGCGGCAAAACTAGTGAGTCGCCGTCTCAGTCGCGCTGGCTTAATGGCAGGGGCGTTAGGCTTCACGGGAGAAACTAATGTTCAGGGTGAATCAGTTAAAAAGATGGATATCTATGCCAATGATGTCTTTATATCTGTCTTTAAGCAAAGTGGTTTAGTGTGTCGGCTAGCATCGGAAGAGATGGATAAGCCCTACTATATCCCCGAAAATTGCCCTATTGGACGCTATACCTTGCTGTACGATCCGATTGATGGTTCCTCCAACGTTGATATTAACCTCAACGTGGGTTCGATATTTTCTCTGAGGCAACAAGATGGCAATGATCTTGATGGACAGGCGGAGGATCTCTTACAGTCTGGCGATCGCCAAATTGCCGCAGGCTACATCCTCTATGGACCAGCGACAGTTCTGGTTTATACCATTGGTACAGGGGTACACTCCTTTATTCTTGATCCCAGCCTGGGGGAATTTATCTTAGCCGAGGAAAATATTAAGATTCCTCAGCATGGTCCTGTGTACAGCACCAATGAAGGTAATTACTGGCAGTGGGACGAGTCAATTAGAGAATATATTCGCTACGTTCACCGCCATGAAGGCTATACCGCTCGCTACAGCGGTGCTTTGGTAGGGGATTTTCACCGCATTCTCTTACAGGGTGGTGTGTTTCTCTATCCAGGGACGGTGGTTAAGCCAGAAGGCAAGCTGCGACTATTGTACGAGTCAGCACCATTAGCTTTTTTGACCGAGCAGGCTGGAGGTAAAGCCAGCACTGGGATTGAAAGGGTTCTCAGCGTTGAGCCTCATGAACTACATCAGCGAACTCCCTTGGTAATTGGCAGCACAGAAGACGTGCAGCTAGTAGAGTCTTTTATTCAGGATCGAGCCCGTCGTGACTCAGAAGCGCAAGCTCTAGTTTAATTAGCGGCTACTGGAACATTGCAGCCAGCGCCTACTTTGTAATTTCAACAGTGTAATTTCAACAGGAAGATTAACTATGTCTACCGCCAATCCGATTTTAGCCATTGAGAATCAGTACGGTCAGAGTATCTGGATGGATAATCTTAGCCGTGATTTAATTGAATCGGGGGAACTTAAGCAGTCTATCAGCGAACAGGGGATTCGCGGAATTACCTCTAACCCCGCAATTTTTGAAAAAGCGATCGCTGGTAATCAAATTTATGACCAGGCTATTGAGGCTGGGATTAAAGCTGGAAAATCAGTAGCCGAAATTTACGAAGATTTGGTATTTACCGATATTCGCAACGCCTGCGATATCTTTATGCCCGTTTATGAAGCAACGGATGGTTTGGATGGTTACGTTAGTATTGAAGTCCCGCCAAATTTAGCTAAGGATACCGCAAGCACCATTAGAGAGGCGCGTCGCTATTATGAAACTATTGCGCGCCCCAACCTGATGATCAAAATACCTGGAACTCCTGAAGGCTTACCCGCTGTGGAACAGGCGATCGCCGAAGGGATGAGCGTTAACGTCACCCTGCTGTTTTCGGTTCAAAGCTACGTTGATACTGCATGGGCATACATCAGGGGCTTAGAACAGCGCGCAGCAGCGGGAGAGGATATTAGTAAGGTGGCTTCCGTGGCAAGCTTCTTCCTCAGTCGCATCGATGTTAAAATCGACCAGCGCTTAGAGAGTAAGCTGGAGTCGGCAAGTGGAGAGGACAAAACTAAGTTAGAGGCAATTAAGGGCAAAGTGGCGATCGCCAATGCCAAAATTGCCTATCAAAAATATAAAGAGATCTTTAATGGCGATCGCTGGCAAGCTCTAGTAGAAAAAGGGGCTAAAGTACAGCGCTTGCTGTGGGCAAGTACTGGCACCAAAAATCCCGAATACAGTGACGTGATGTATGTTGATGAGCTAGTGGGTAAGGATACGGTTAACACTTTGCCGCCCAACACCATTGATGCCTGTGTCGATCACTGCGATCCCGCCAGTCGCATCGAAAGCGATTTAGATGGAGCACATCAGGTAATTGAAGGATTAAAAGACGATGCAGTGGGAATTGACCTGGATGCGGTGATGGATGAACTCTTGGAAGAAGGGATCGATAAGTTTATTAAACCCTTTGATTCTTTAATGGCGTCCTTGGAATCTAAGGTTAACCAGCTAGCGGCAGTCTAATACTGGTCGTTTGCTATAGCACTACTGGGTGATGGGAGTGTCCAGAGTAGTAGGGTAGAGAAGTGATCTTGAATTCCGTTATCTCTGTGCCTTCCATCCTCCACAATACCAATAACTTTTATAAGAACTAATGACTAAAAACTAAAAACTACGCATCGATCACTTTTCAACAAGG
Organism: Cyanobacteria bacterium J06621_8; assembly: GCA_038524995.1. Taxonomy (GTDB): domain Bacteria; phylum Cyanobacteriota; class Cyanobacteriia; order Cyanobacteriales; family Xenococcaceae; genus Waterburya. The sequence goes on along the minus strand of JBCBIE010000005.1, from coordinate 29,027 downwards.
CTAATCTACATATTAATTAAACAATGGTTGCAATATTAGAAAATCCCTTAAGAGTAGGATTGCAGCAGGAACGTACTGCTGATCCTGCAATTGTAGTTATTTTTGGAGCTTCGGGAGATCTCACCCAAAGAAAACTGATCCCAGCAATTTATCAGATTAAGCGAGAACGCCGCCTCCCCCCAGAAATGACCATTGTGGGGGTAGCAAGACGTGATTGGAGTCACGATTATTTCCGCCAGCATCTCAAGGAAGGAATTGAAGAATTTAGCGGCGGTATTGGTAACGAAGAGCTGTGGAATGACTTTGCCGAGGGGATTTTCTATTGTTCTGGCAATATGGACGATGCCCCTAGCTACGAAAAACTAAATAATTTCTTGACGGAATTAGATGGCAAACGAGGCACCAGAGGCAATCGCATATTTTATCTTGCGGTGTCCCCCAACTTCTTTAAACCCGCCTTAAAACATCTCGGTGCAACAGGGATGCTCAAAGATCCCATCAAGCATCGCATCGTAATTGAAAAGCCCTTTGGTAAAGACTTGAGTACGGCAAAATCTCTCAATCGTGCCGTACAAAGAGTCTGTCAGGAACAGCAGGTCTATCGTATCGACCACTATCTGGGGAAAGAAACCGTACAGAATATTATGGTATTCCGCTTTGGTAATGCCATTTTTGAGCCCCTCTGGAATCGCCAATTTGTCGATCACGTCCAGATTACCGTTGCCGAAACCGTTGGGGTAGAAGAACGGGCGGGATATTATGAAACTTCTGGTGCCCTGCGGGATATGCTGCAAAATCATTTGATGCAGCTATTTGCTATTACGGCAATGGAACCACCAAACGCCCTAGATGCTGACAGTATTCGCAGTGAAAAAACCAAGGTGTTGCAGGCGACTCATATTGCCAATGCCAATAACATCGAACAGTCAGCGGTGCGGGCACAATATTCAGAAGGTTGGATGAAAGGCAAGCCCGTTACAGGCTACCGTCAGGAAGATGGCGTTAACCCCGAATCCACCACCCCCACCTTTGTGGCATTAAAGCTGGAGATTGATAACTGGCGCTGGAAGGGAGTGCCCTTCTATCTTCGTACAGGTAAGCGGATGCCGAAAAAAGTTACGGAAATTGCGATTCACTTCCGTGAAGTGCCCCTGCTGATTTTCCAGTCTGCGGCACAGCAAACCAGTCCCAACGTGTTGACGATGAGGATTCAGCCCAACGAAGGCATTTCCCTTAAGTTTGAGGCAAAAACCCCTGGTCCCGACCTTAGAACTAGAACCGTCAATATGGACTTTAGCTACGGTTCCTCCTTTGGTATGGCAACGGCGGATGCCTATCACCGTCTGTTACTAGACTGTATGTTAGGGGATCAAACTTTATTTACCCGTGCCGATGAAGTAGAAGCAGCCTGGAATATTGTAATGCCGCTGATTAATGCCTGGGATTCCCCTAGCGATCCTACTTTGATTCCTCAGTATGAAGCGGGAACCTGGCAACCCCCCGAAGCAGAATTTATGCTCAATCGCGATCGCCGACGCTGGCGAAGATTGTAATGATATTTGTGGATAGTGCTTCTATCAATTATTCAGCCTATTCACCTCTGATAAATGATAAATAATAAATGATAATTGATTATGGCTGCACCAATAGTATCCCTACAGGCTCCTAAAGACGTATCCATCGGCGAAATAGAGTCTGAATTACATGCCCTATGGCAAAGTCAGGCGGCGGATGAAGATAGTGCCGCAGTAACTAGAGCCGCAACCTTTAGTCTGATTGTTTATGAGCCTGATGGAACCCAGCAATTACTGGCATCTTTAGGCTTTTATACGGGTCCCATTGATGGAATCGCAGGTCCTAGAACTCAAGCCGCTATCAAGGCAGCGCAAAAGGAATATCAGATGAACCCTACGGGGAAATCTGACGGGGCTCTACTTACCAAGCTTCAGGAACAGTTTGCCCAAGCTAAAGCCCAAGACAAATTAACCACAGAAAATAAAACCGCCGCCGTTAGCTATACTCCCGACTCTTCTGGGATTACTGCCGACGTGATTGCCGCCTCTAATCCCTGTCGCATCATCACTCTTTGCCCTATTCTGGGGGAAGATATTGGGGTGACGGCGCAAGTTTCCGCCTATTGCCCCATCAATAAGCAAAGTCAAAATACTCTAGTTTGCTGTGAGTATATTACCCTGACGGGAACTGCCGAAGCTTTAGAGCGCGTTGGCGGTATTATTGCTGAACTGGCGATCGCCGATTTACCGAAGTTTGTCTGGTGGAAGGCGACTCCTACCCCCGACTTGCCCCTATTTAAACGCTTGGTAGCCTCCAGCGATACGGTAATTTTTGATTCCAGCGGCTTTGTGGAAACGGAAGCAGATCTCCAGTCTCTAGCTGGGTTATTGAATCAGGATACTGCTTTAGCGGATCTTAACTGGCGACGGTTAGCCCCCTGGCAAGAGTTAGCTGCGGCAGCATTCGATCCCCCAGAACGGAGAGGGGAAATCTACGAAGTAGATCGGGTCACAATTGATTATGAACAGGGTAATCAGTCTCAGGCGCTAATGTTTTTGGGCTGGCTAGCTAGTCGGCTTAAGTGGCAGCCCGTTAAATATACCTTGGAGGGGGGAGACTACGATATTCGCCGCGTCCAGTTTATCGATGATCAGCAGCGTCAGATTGAGGCTGAACTAGCAGGTATTCCCACTGCTGACTGGGGCGATATTCCAGGGGATTTGGTTAGTCTACGTCTAAGCTCTACTAATTTAGATGCCGACTGCTGTACCGTACTCTGTTCTAGCACTACAGGCTGCATGCGGATGGAGGCTGGTGGCGGTGCCCAGTCCTGCTATATTGAGCAGGTAACCCCCCTGTTTGACCAAAAAAGTGAAGAACTTTTAGGGCAACAACTTCAGCGTTGGGGACGGGAAATGCTCTATGAGGAAAGCATGGTAATTACGGCGCAAATTTTGAATCTGCAAGCACCAGCTTAAACTTCAGTTATATTGAAGTAAAAATTGTTCCCTAAGGTTAGGGAATGAGTTATAAGGAGAAGGGCTAAAGGAAGAGACAATTACTCTTTAGCTCTTCTCCTTTTCTGATCTGTACTGTTGCAAATTTACCAGACTATACTTCTTAATCTTGATCGGCGATCTCTTAATTCGTACCTCTAATACTAAAATAGTAATGAAACTGGCTAGCATTGTACCCTGATGCAATCAAAAAGATGATTTTTACTCTTGATCTTAGAGCTTTTACAGATTCGATTGATGATCTTACATTAGAGCAATTGAGCCGTGAAAATCCCGAACTAAGATTTGAAACCAATCAGGATGGAAAGCTGATAGTTATGCCGCCGACAGGAAGCCAGAGCGGAAAATACAATGGCGATTTGTTAATTCAGGTAGGAATTTGGAATCGTCAACATAAATTAGGAGTAGTATTCGATTCTTCAACAGGGTTTAGGTTATCTAATGGCGCTCTTCGTTCTCCTGATGTTAGTTGGATTGCAATTGAACGCTGGAATAGCCTAAGTCCAAAACAAAAGAGAGGTTTTGCCCCCATAGATCCTGACTTTGTAATTGAATTATTATCTCCTACTGATCAACTGACTGAAACCCAGCAGAAGATGAGAGAATACATTGATTGCGGCATTAAACTGGGCTGGCTAATTATTCCTGGTGTTAAGCAAGTAGAAATTTATCGCCTAGGTCAAGATAAAGAGGTAGTTAATCACCCTGATAATTTAACTGGTGAAGAAATATTACCAGGATTAATTATAAACTTGAGCGAAATCTTTGAGTAGTTCTCAATAGTTATTTCTAATTTACTTTAAACCCAAGAAGCTTTTGAGCCATTCTAAAAAATTAGCAACATCCTTAGTGGAAACCTTAAGTAAAGAGAGTATTCCTACCAAAATTAAAATTGTGCCAATCAAAAAGTTATCTTTATATAAAGTTAAGCCGACGATCGCAATAAAATAAGGAGAAGCAATACGACTAATTTTCTCTACAGTGGAAACAAGTTCGGGCTCTTCGATAATTTCTTCTGTTGCTAATAAAGTATCTTGAGGGGTAGTTAGGCTACTGGAGATGGGAGGCGATAGCTTAATGTCTTTCAAATCCGACATAGTAGGTTTTTCTGGTTCACGAGGAGACTTTCCAAACATAATTCGACTCATCCAAGGGGTAAATCATATATTGCTACTGTTTAAGATAGCCTAATCTTACGTATATTTGACAAATCACCAAGATTGATTTGCCAGGTCTGCTTAATGCATATGATTTTGTTGCCCAAGCTGGAAAATCCACCCATAAAGAACATCCATCGAACTGAGGTTAAAAAGTGCATCTAGTCGGATATTGCGTAAAGAATTCGCGGAAGAGATAAATTAAGGTTTATTGAAAACCTGTTTTTCGGTCTGGCTCATACTGTATTTTTATTAGTGGTAGAGTGACCATAAAGTGTTTGAAAGAATAAATTGACCGCTAGAGAGGGCAAGGTACATGTGCCTAAAGCCTCTGTTTCGCTGTCTCTAATCGAAGTCTTGAGAAGCAAGATTCTCTAAAATAACTAACTAATTCTGTGCTCAACAGCCAGATTCTAATCTTACTAAACACTCTCTCCTAGTTCCTCAATTACGCTTCCACTTATTGACGCCTAAAGTAACATGGTTGAAATTTTACTGGTAGATGACCAAAAATCAATACGAGAACGACTCAAGCTTGTATTAGAGTCAGAGCCAGGTCTGAAAGTAGTGGGAATGGCTGAAGATGGAGCAGCCGCTATTAGACAAGTGAAATCCCTAAAACCCGATATTGTGATACTAGATCTTGAAATGCCAAAAATGAATGGCATTGAAACTACCAAAATAATTAATCAGCATTTTCCAAAAAGTAAAATAATCTTCTTAACCTCTTTTGAATCAAAAGAGTATTTGGCACAAATTAGACATACTGGAGTAGAAGGAATTCTGATAAAAGGGACATCAGAAGAGAACATTATCCAAGCCATCAAAAATTTCGGATTCGACAAAAAAAAGATTGATTTTAGTAACAATAGCTTGATTAAACAAGCCAAAAAATCAACTATTTTTCTATTTTTAGCGTTAATTTTATATACAGTATTTAATTGGCTCGATTTAGCTCCTCAAACTAAGGTTGTAGAAGACTTAACTAATACTGTCAAACCTCAGATCAAAGTTCGAGCAGTAGCTTTGGGCAGATTAGTTCCTAAAGGAGAAGTAATTAAACTATCGGTAGCTGATGCAGACAGCAGTCGAGTTGATCAAATATTAGTAGAAGAAGGCGAGCGTGTCGAAAAAAATCAGGTTATTGCTATCCTGCAAGGGTTTGAAAATCGAAAAAGAGATCTTGAAGCGGCTCAAAAAACTGTTGAATTAGCACAAGCAAAATTAGCACAGACTCGTGCAGGAGACACAAAAAAGGCGGAGTTAGCGGCACAAAATTTAAAAATATCCCGTTTAGAATCAAAGTTACAAAATGAAACTCTAGAAAAACAGGCTGCGGTCGTATCTGCCGAAGCCCAGTTAAGACAAGCCGAATTAAACTACAGTCGCAACAAAAGCTTAAAGGAAGATGGTGCGGTCAGCCAGCAAAATTTTGACGAGGCTTTGGAAAGGTTTGATATGTCAAGAGCGAGCCTAAAAGAACGTAAGGCACAGCTAAATAATGTCACTCAAAGTCTAGAGCTAGAAATAACTCAAGAACGAGAAAATTTAGCCAGGCTATGGGAAATAAGACCAGTAGATGTTAGAGTAGCAGAAATTGAGCTAGAAAGAGCCATAATTGCCGTAGAGCAGAGCAAGGCGGATCTAGAAGACACTGAAGTCAAAGTTCCTATTTCGGGTCAAATATTGCGGATTAACACTCGCGTTGGGGAACAGATAAACACTCAACGGGGAATTGTTGACTTAGGACGTACCAACGAAATGTATGCAGTTGCCGAGGTATATGAAACGGATATTGGCAAGGTAACAATAGGACAATCTGCAACTATTAGCAGCGAATATGGTGGATTTACAGGAAAACTAAAGGGAACAGTCGAGCATTTAGGTTTACAAGTAGGCTCACAAAGGTTATTTGAGTCATTAAAAGATCCGACCAAAGATGAGAATTCTCGTATTGTAGAGGTAAAAATTCGCCTTAATCCTGAAGATAGTAAGAAAGTGGCAGGCTTAACCAATATGAAAGTGAGAGTAGAAATCAACAATTAATTCCGTTAACTGACTACCGTTCAATGATAACCCCTCCCCTCTCACTGATTATCCCCCGATTAGATAGTGAAACCAATCTACTTACTCTTTCTCAAAATTAACTCCTATCTCCGCCGAACTCCTATAGCTTGGCTACAACTATCCCACCAAAAAATTCGCTTGCTAGTGGCAATTTTGGGAGTAGCTTTTTCCATCATCCTAATTTTTACTCAGCTAGGTTTGAGAGCGATGCTATTTGATGGGGTTAATCTGCTACCAGTAAATCTTAACGGTGACCTGTATCTAATATCTTCCTATGCGGATAACATCAGGGACAGTTCCTTCCCCAGTATTAATCTATATCAAGCAGATGCGGTTGAAGGAGTTGCTGATGCTAAGCCACTATATATCGATTTTGGCAGATGGATCGACCCGAAATTATTAAATCCAACTGCAGAAGAGCAAGCCAACATAACATCATCTACGATGTATATCCTTGCTTTTAATCCCAACAAGCCAGTATTTAAAATTCCTGAGATTAACCAACAGTTAGATAAGCTGTCTGTACCTGGAGGCATTTTATATGATCGCCTGGCTAAATCAGAAATGGGAGACATTCCCCCTCTATTTGCCCAACAAGGAAGGGTATTCAGCATTTTGAATAATCGTCGTGTCACGGTAATGGGCTTGTTTAACCTTGGGAGCACCTTTTTCTATGATGGCGTAGCCGTTATGAGTGATTGGAATTACGGGAAATTAAAAGGTAGCGCGAAACTGCAAGAAGTTTCAGTTGGAGTATTATCCCTCGAACCTGGAGCAAATCCTCAACAGGTAGCCAAACGTCTTCAAGAAAATCTCAATAAAAGCCTCAAAATATTAACTCAAGCAGAATTAGTCAAAGCAGAACGAGATGATGTAGCTACTTGGTCGGAAGGAAAGGTGCTTAATTTTGGGGCAGCAATTGGTTTTGTAGTAGGAATTATTATTGTCTATCAGGTAATTTATACCGATGTCAGCGAGCATTTGCCTGAATATGCAACCCTCAAAGCAATGGGTTATAAAGACCGAGACTTATCTCTAGTAGTCTTGCAAGAATCTTTGATTTTAGCCATTATGGGCTTTATTCCTGGCTATTTAGCTTCCTATGGCGTTTACTATTTAATGACGAATTTTGTCGAACTCCCTGTAACCATGAATTATGGAATCGCTTTAAAGGTTTTAGCTCTTAATATAATTATGTGTACCATATCTGGCGCGATCGCCATTAAAAAACTCCTTACTGCGGATCCTGCGGATATTTTTTAGGTAATTGCCAAAGAATAATGAACAGTCAACAATTAACCATTAATCATCAATCATTAATCATCAATCGGATAGTCAATATTCAAAATCTTAAGTACTTTTTTGGCAAAGAGAAGTTAAGGAAACAAATATTATTTGATATTAATCTGGTGCTTAATTCGGGAGAAGTAATTATCTTAAAAGGACCTTCTGGTTCTGGAAAAACTACTCTTTTAACTTTGATAGGTGGGTTAAGATCGCCCCAGTCTGGCAGTTTAAAAGTTTTTGGCAAAGAGTTAGTTGGAGCCAGCAAAAACCAACTAGTAGAAACTAGAAAGAATATCGGCTATATCTTCCAGGGGCATAATCTATTAGCTTCTTTAACTGCCAAACAAAACGTACAGATGTCATTGGAGTTACACGACGGAATAAAAAAAGCTGAAGTGGAAAAAAGAGCGATCGCTTTTCTCTCATCTGTAGGCTTAGGAGAACATATTAACTATTATCCCCAAAACCTTTCTGGAGGACAAAAACAACGGGTTGCGATCGCCCGTGCCTTAGTTTCTCATCCAAAGCTAGTTCTAGCCGACGAACCGACAGCAGCTCTGGATAGTAAATCGGGCAGGGATGTAGTGGAATTAATGCAGCAGCTAGCCAGAGAACAAGGCTGCACGGTTTTAATCGTAACTCATGATAATCGCATTCTAGATGTAGCAGATCGCCTTGTGGAGTTAGAAGATGGCAGAATTATCCTCGATACATTAAACAATTAACCATTTGCTGTAAAGTATAGCAATATGGGTATAGATTAGGACACTTGTTACTTATTACTTATTACTTACGAGCAGATACATAAAAGTTGTCCTAACTTAAATTTGTACGGCTATAGTTATCCATCCTAATACTTTAGAATACTGAGAATTTATCGATATTCTCGGCAGGAGAATGTCAATTCGATCCTTAAATTAAGATAAGTTAAGAGAATATAGATCTTAATTCCTAGTACAATGCAACTGCTCGCTACCAAAAAAATATCAGCTACTCCCATCACTAGAGATAAGTTTAAACCCTATGGTGAACTAATCATCCCCGAAGCTGACGGCAAACCTTTTGATAAAACTGATGCTGACCTCAAGCTGCAACCTGGCATTCCTCGCTTCTATATTATGCACCTAGAACATCGAGGCAGAACTTTTCACACCATTACTCGTCATACTCTTTGTACTCAGTGTTTAGGGGCGTTAAACGGCAAAGATTGGCTAGTGGCGGTATGTCCTCCCTCCGTTGGGACTACACCAGATCTTGAGAACCTAAAGGCTTTTCGGATACCAGGTAATTGCTTTATCAAGCTGGAGGTGGGAACTTGGCATGCAGGACCATATTTCGATCACGATGTGGTCGATTTTTATAATTTAGAATTGAGTGATACTAACGTAGTCGATCATTTTACCCACAATTTTTTGGCTAAACAAAATATTCAGTTTGAAATCATTGATTAAGGGAATGATAAATTAAGCTCTTAGATCATTAAAATTATGACCCAAGAATTAGCGATCGCCACCTACGGTCTAACGAAGAGATTTGAAGGTTATATTGCCGTCAACGATATTGATTTGCAAATCAATGCGGGGGAAGTATACGGTTTGATTGGTCCTAATGGTGCAGGAAAAACTACTTTAATTAGGATGTTAGCCACTGCTGAAGAACCAACCAAGGGAGAAATTTATCTCCACGGCGATCGCTTAGTACGAGATAATTCTAGCGCCAATCTCAAGCAGCGCATTGGCTATCTTCCTGATGATTTTCCCCTCTACGATGATTTAACTGTTTATGACTATCTAGATTATTTTGCCCGACTATATCGCCTGAAACCCCCCTATCGTGAGCGACGCATTTATGAGGTATTGGAACTAGTGCAGCTAGAAAACAAGCGCAACAGCATAATTTCCACCTTATCACGAGGGATGAAACAACGGCTGAGTCTGGCTCGAACCATCATTCATGAACCAATACTCCTGCTGCTAGATGAACCCGTTTCAGGTCTTGACCCCATCGCCAGACAGCAGTTTCGGCAAATTATTCGAGTATTGCAAGAAGCAGGGATGACGATTCTGATTTCCTCCCACGTTTTGAGTGATTTGGCAGAACTCTGTACTTCCATAGGCATCATGGAATTAGGCTTCCTGGTAGAAAGTGCTTCTTTAGCAAAACTGTATCAAAAATTATCCCGTCAGCAGATTACCCTCAGCACTTTGGGTAAAATGGAGATGTTGCAGCAACAACTGCGTCAGCATCCCTTAGTAGAAACTTGGGAAATCATGCCCCAGAATAATTCTCTGAAGGTTAATTTTACTGGAGGAGAGGCTGACTGCGCCGAACTGTTGCGATCGCTGATTCTAGCTGAGATTCCCCTAACTGAATTTCACTGTAACCCAGAGGATTTAGAGTCTATTTTTTTAAACTTAGGACACCAACAATGTTCCTAAGTTAAGCCATAAACTATCGTTCAAGTCGCCTTATTTAAACAAGCTAAAATTATGAAGCCAAATTTGAGACTATTTCGAGCACCTAATTCTCTATGGTTCCAGTTCTTAGAATTTAATCCGCAATTCTTTCGCGAGATTAAGGGTAAGCTCAAGACGAGAAATATGGTAATTACCGCCGCCCTGGCGGTTATCACTCAATTTGTGGTGATGATTGCTTTATTGAGCAAACTACCTGATTCTGATCCTGCTAGGATTGGTGTTCGTCAGTACAGCCGCTATTGTTGGGATGTCTGTACCCAAGATCTGATGGATAACTGGGTGGTTAACTGGCAACTCTTATGGCTCGATTCATTCATAATTTTTAGTATTATCGGTGTTTTAGCGCTGCTGATCCTCGGCACCTACATGTTAATTGCCGATACTGTCCAGGAAGAAAATCGCGGCACCCTCAACTTTATTCGCTTATCGCCTCAATCTGCCAGCAGTATTTTATTGGGCAAAATCTTAGGGGTTCCAATTCTGCTCTATTCAGGAGTTTTGCTGCTGCTACCTCTGCACCTAGCATCGGGACTACAGGCTCACATCCCCATAGCCTTAATTGTGGCGTTTTATGGGGTGGTGGTTGCTAGCTGCGGTTTCTTCTACAGTTTGGCTTTACTATGGAGCTTAACTAAGCTGGGCTTTCCCAGTCTGAAGCCCTGGCTGGGGAGTGGTGTGCTGGGGTTTTTGCTGTTAATTTTGACTAAAGTGCTTTTAGATGGGGCTGGCTCATTAAATAACCCTTTAGGATGGCTATTTCTCTTCAATCCCGCATTAGCTTTGTCTTACCTAATCGATGCTACTTCTCTCCCTAGTAACCAAATAGACTTCTTTACCAGAGAAGATTTATCAGAGATGTTATTTCTGGGTCAGGCTTTGTGGACTAAGGCTTCTATCGGCATCAGCACTATTATATTTCACTTCGGTCTTTGGACATACTGGTGTTGGAAGATTGCTCAACGACGCTTCCTTAATCCCGATCGCACTCTAATTAGTAAGACCCAAAGTTATTGGCTGACGGGCTGCTTTGTAACAGTTGCCCTAGGCTTCACTCTGCAAAGTACCCGCCAAAGTTTACTGGCAGAATATTTTATCTTCCTGCAATTCTGCCTTGGGGTTTGGGGTTTAGGATTGATTGCGGCGTTAAGTCCCCATCGTCAGGCACTTTACGATTGGGCACGCTATCGTCATCAGGTTCGTATTGGGGGCAACGTCCTCTGGAAAGAATTAATTTGGGGTGAAAATAGCCCATCTACAGTTGCGATCGCCATTAATCTATTCATTGGGATCATTTATATTATTCCCTCCGTTTTGATCCATCTCAAGCCTAGTCAATATCATTTACTGTGGGGATTTGTTCTAAGTGCCGAAATGATCCTCCTACTAGCAGTAATTACTCAGTTAATATTGACCAGTAAAAACCGTAAACGGGGAGTTTGGTCGATTATTACCGTAGCCTCCTTAGTTATTCTGCCCTCGGTCTTTCTCGGCTTGGCGGATTTTCATCCCCAAACAGCTGCCCTGCCTTGGTTATTTGGCTTTGTGCCCACGGCGGTTACAGAATATGCTGCCGTGCCAAGCATATTCATGGCGGTGATGGGTCAATGGTTGGCGATCGCCTTAATTAGTTTACAAATGACGCGAAAATTAAAGCAGGCTGGAGCATCAGAAACTAAAATTTTGCTAGAGCGCAATACCCTAGCTATTGATAGGTCGGTATAATTCAACAATTAACCGTGAGCAATAATCAATGAGCAGTAATCATTGCTCATTGATTACTGCAACAATTAGCTCAATCTTATGCTCATTAATATCGTTACCGTTATCGCTGAAGTCAGCCTAGTTTTTATCTGTTGCTTCTTGGCAAACTGGGTTTTTAAGCGAATATATCGTCAAATTTGGCTAAAAATTCCTTTCTTTAAGAATCAAGAATCTACTGCCCTACAGATTCGCCGTAGATTTTCCAGGTATATCTGGTTGGTTGGGGTTTTATTGTCCTTAATCATCATTGGCGTTAACGGATATTTGATCTATCAAGGGGAAAATGTCAGAGATTATAGTTTACAGCTCATAAAGCGAATTCCCCAGCAGTTTTGGCAAGCTCTAGGTTTCGGCATTATTAAAAGCATCGGGGCAATAGTTGCCACTATAGTTGTTTTAAAAGTTATCAATTATCTTCTAGGTCTAGCATCAAAATTTGCTCAAAACTTCGATAACATTATCCAGAATGATGAGAGCGTTGCCAGCTTCTTTGAGTCATTTAAAAAAATTATTAATAATATCTCTTGGATTGCGATCGCAATTCTGTGTGCTCAGTTTCTCTTCTTACCATCCATAGTTACCAACTATCTCTTCATTCTCCTGAGAATTTATCTGATTATTACCAGCGGCTTACTAGTCTTTAAAATAGTGGCGGTAATTGTTGATAGTCTCGATGCCCTAAGCGTCAAATATTCTCGTGAAGATAATCTTTTAAGACTTTATGCCCAGCTACGTTACCTAATTCCCTTGATCAAGCGTTGCATAGAGTACATTATATATATGGGAATGGCAACTCTAGTCCTGCAACAGATTGATTTTATCGCCCAATTAGCCCAATGGGGACCAGTAGGTATTAAATTAATTGCCATTTTCCTAGCCAGCCGCATTCTGATTTCAATTGTGGTAGTGGTAATTGATGAGTTTCTGGTTAAAGCGAAGAATCGTGAGGAGACTGAACAACAGCGCTATCAAACAACAACTCCCCTAATTAAGAGTACCGCCAAATATTTAATTTATTTTGGTGCCAGTATTTTTGTCCTCGATACCGTAGGAATCAATCCTGCACCAATCCTAGCTGGTGCAGGCATCATTGGCTTGGCAGTGGGTTTAGGGGCTCAAAACTTAATCAATGACGTTGTATCAGGATTTTTTATTTTATTTGAAAACTATTATTTAGTCGGTGACTATATCGAAACCGATGAGGCTTCAGGCTATGTAGAGGCAATTGAACTAAGGACAACAAAGATTCGTCACAACAACGGACAGGTTTATATCGTGCGCAATGGCGATATTACCTCTGTCACTAATTATTCTAAAGAATTTGTCTATGCCGCTATTGATGTCGGCGTAGATTATGATACTGATTTAGACCATGCTTATCAGATTATTGAAACCATTGGTCATCAATTAAATGCTCAAAACGAAGATGTTCTCGAATCAACTCAAGTAGAAGGGGTGGAAGAATTTGGCGAGATCCGCCTCTCGATTCATACTAAAACCAGGGTCAAGCCTGGTAAGCATTTACAGGTACAAAGAACTTTAAGAAAGCTGATTAAAGATGCCTTTGATCGTGAAGGTATTTATATTCCTATTGGCGAAACCACAGATAAACCAGGCTGGGTAACTCAAACACAACAAAAATAAAGCAAGAGGCAAAAATTTGTGGTTATTACTATCCCTCACTTTTTATCATCTTAAAAGAAACGAGAAGTATCTTTTTTATTGTTATTTACGAGCTTGTTTAACCCAGCTATCGAACATTTCCTGGTTATTAGCCATCCATTCTTCAGCATGACGGTGAATATCCTCGGGGTTGATTAAGATCTCATATCAGAGAAATTAATACTTTCTAAATAAAGTGGTTATTTTAAGTTTGCTTAATATCCTTATTAGTATTTAAAGATTTTAGGATTGTAGCTCCTTGACAGCATGTAAATTTAGAGCCTATCAATAGTCGATTATCAAGTTTTCCACTATTTATATGGTAAATATGGTGCATTGATATAATTTTTGCATTACGCCAGATTCAATATTTTTAAACTAAAAATGTTAAAGCTACCGCTTAATCTGTGACTCTTCAAGCCTTTGATGTAAAGGTGTCATTGAGAGCTCCTATGTGAATATTCTATTTACCTTATGTATGCATAATGTAAATATTGTGTACTTCAATGGCAAGAAGCAATCTGAGGCATTAAGATAGAGTGGCAATTTAAAAATATATATTTTAAATAATATCTGTTGGGGAAAGCTACTTGATCATACTATCTAATAGTATGAATGATGGCACAATTATTACTTCCAGTATTGGGCATTTTCTAAAAGTGCAGAAATATTTTATACAACCTATAAAAATACTAAATATGTTGCTTATGATCATCAAATTATATTTTAGATTCCAAGGTTTAATAATCATCAAATAAACTATCAGAGTATTAAAAATATTCAAACTAAGAAAAAGTAAGCAGATAGTAAATCATTATCTTGGTCAAGTAATCTGCTACCAAGGTACTATCAATGGGCGAAAGAGTATCTGAACATAAAAAATGTGTTAATCAATAATTATTAGAGAAAAGCCAGAAAAAGTGAAGATTTTTTTAGGAATTGATAAGGCAATCAATTTGGATATTGAAACCATTAAACGAGCCTTTAAGTGGGGGACTTTTAGTAGTCTCAAATGGCTTCATGGATTAGTACATAATTCTCATCGTTTATGGAAAAATAATTTATTTAACGGCATATTTTTTTATGGGCTAACTGTGCTGCAAAAGCTAAACCCATATTACTTTAAATCAGCTCATCAACCTATTTATTCAAAAGTAGATTTGAATAGATCTGTAGATGCTGAGAAACTTATCGATTCAGAAGAAAAAATAAACGTATTGATGTTTGGACCATGCTTATCAGAGCAGGGTGGGATGGGAGCTGTACAAAATCATATTGTAAACAATACCTGGACACAATTAAATATTAAGCACATTACCATTTGGAATGGGAAAACTAGTAGTCTAACTCTATTTTCTAGAGCTTTAGCAATCTTTTTGTTTCAGTTATTGAAGAATCAAGTAGATCTAGTTCATCTTCATGTATCTGAAAGAGGAAGTGTTCTCCGCAACTCTATATTAGCGTTGATAGCATTTACTTTTTCTAAGCCTGTCATCATGCATACTCATGGCAGCGAATTTCACATATTTTATGATAACCTGCCCTGGATCGTCCAAAAATTAATTAATAAAATTTGGCAAAGCTGTTCTTACATAATCGCTTTGTCGAAAAGCTGGAGAAATACCTATATTGAAAAATGTGCTTTAGATTCAGAGCAAGTTTTAGTTAAATATAATCCTGTTGCTGTTCCCAAAGACCAAGTTAGTCGAATAAAATCAGACAAAATTACCTTTGTCTTCCTAGGAAAAATCACTCAACGAAAGGGAATATTCGATTTATTAATTGCAATTGCTAGGCTGCCATCAGATTTACAAAGAAAAGCAGAATTTATTATTGCAGGTAGCGGAGAAACAGAAAAAGCGATCGCTATGGCAAAAGAATTACAAATAGATTCTTTAGTCTCCTTTCCTGGTTGGATTACTTCAAAAGAGCGCGATCGCCTACTTGAAAGAGCAGATGTCTTTCTTCTTCCTTCATACAATGAAGGGCTTCCTATGGCGCTTTTAGAGGCGATGAGCTGGCAACTACCAGTGATCACCACTTCAGTGGGAGGAATTCCAGAAATTATCGTAGATAATGTTACAGGTTTATTAATGGAACCAGGGGATATAGAGCATCTAACCTCTTCAATCCAGAATTTAGTCAATTGCGAGTCCTTGAGGCTTAAGTTAGGAAATGCCGCTTACCAGAAGGCTCTACCTCTGGATGTTGATAATTACGTTCGCGAACTCTCAGATCTCTACAGTTCTATTTTGCTCAAAAGTGGAAAGAATAATACTATAGTGTAGGACTTTATAAGATTATTGGCTTTACATAAAATTAATTAGTAATAAATAATATGGAATTATCTAAGTATCCCGAAGATATAGATATTCAAAAATACTGGCAGATTCTTAAAAGGAGAAGAATTCCTGCCTCCATAGTATTTTTAGGGGCAGTTATCTTAGCAACGACGTTTGCTTTATTATCTGAAAAAAAGTATGCAGCTTACGGCACGTTAAAGTTTACGAAAAAGAATACGGCTTCTGCTTTAGTTGCTGAAAGTGTTGGAGAATTAAGTAAATTAGAAACTCTTAATAGTACTGCAACTCCCGTAGATACAGAAGCCGAGGTGATCAAATCTTTTCCAATTATAAATGAGGTGATTACGCAACTTAACTTGACTACTAAAGAGGGAGAGCCTACAAGTTACGAAGATTTTTTAAAAGAGCTAAATGTATACAATATTTCTGGTACCGACGTTTTAGGCATTAATTATCAAAGTGCCGAGCCAGAAGAAGCTAAAGCTATAGTAAATGAAATCATAGAAGTTTATTTAAATCAAAATATATCCAATAATCGCGCCGAGGTGCAGGCGGCAAGAGAATTTATTCTTCAGCAACTGCCCGAAACCGAAGCCGAATTACAGGAGGCAGAAGCTAAGCTAAAAACATTTAAAGAGCAAAATAACATCGTTAATCTGGATGTAGAAACAGAATTAGCTGCTAATAAAATAGGCTTAGTTAATGAACAAATTGATGGAGTAGAGGTCAGGTTAGAAAAAGTCAATAGTCAGATTGCTGAAATAGAGAAAAAGCTAAACGTTACTTCCGAAGAAGCGATCGCTTTAAATACAATTAATGATTCTTCTACTGTTCAGCAGACACTAATAAATCTAAAAAACGTTGAAGAACGGCTAGCTCTGGAAAGAACCCGTTTTAGAGAAAATAGCCCCATAATTATTGATTTAAAAGACAAACAGGCTGAACTGGAAAAAGAGTTACAGCGGCGCACTCAACAATCCATAGATTTAGAAAAGCTAACTTCAAAAAAAGTTTTTCAGACTGGAGACATCCAGGAGCAGCTAGCGCAAAATTTAGTTAATCTGGAAGTGCAGCGACAATCCTTAGAAAAAGAATTGAAGTCCCTTCAGAAATTAAGGGCTGATTCCCAGCAACGGAATAACTCGATTCCCCGATTACAGCAAGAACATCAAAGCTTGCTCAGAAAAACAGAGGTAGCCCAAGCAGCATATAAAAGCCTGCTCAATAATTTACAGCGAGCACAAATTGCTGAAAATCAAAATGTTGGCAACGCTCAGGTAGTTAGCCGCGCAGTTATCAGTCAGTATCCCGTTTCTACTAGCAGAAAATTAATCGTTGCTGGGGGAATCATGGTAGGTGGAATCCTTTACATTATTACTGCTTTTTCCCTGGAATTAAGAGATCCCTCTTTCAAAAACAGTAGTGAATTGAGGCAGGTATTAAACTATAAAATCCTCACTAAGATTCCTGATCTAAAGCAAAAAGATCTGCTGGGAAGAAATCTTCCCCTATCAATTTTGCCAGAGCATCATACAACCGCAGCCCCAAACTCTCCAGTCAGTGAAGCCTATAAAATGCTTTACACTAGTCTTCAGTTTCAGGGTTTAGGGCGAGATATCCGAGTAATCGCTGTCACCAGCTCAATTCCCCAAGAAGGTAAATCAACCGTATCTGCCAATTTAGCCAGCATGCTTTCCCAATTAGGTAAAAGTGTATTGTTGATCGACGGAGATTTACACCAGCCCAGACAGCATAAAATTTGGGAGCTAAACCAGCAGCTAGGACTAAAAGAAGTTCTTGAAGGGCAAACATCTTTATTCGATGTAGTGCAGTCATCACCAGCTAATCCTTCATTGGAGATCTTGCCCGCTGGCTCAAGTCATATTAACTATACATCCTTACTGAGATCGAGGCGCATGAATCAGCTAATCACCCTGTGTCGCCGAGTATATGATGTAGTAATCATTGACACCCCACCAATTTTGCTTTTTTCCGACGCTCTAAATATTAGTAAAAATACCGATGGAGTTATTTTGGTTGGCAGGTTAGGAGTAACTAATCCCGCCGCTGCCAGAAATGCTCAAGAGTTAATCGAGCAGTCTGAGCAAAGAGTTTTAGGAATGGTGCTGAATGGTGTTGATAGCGAGCCAGAAAATTATTATCAATACGATACTGAAGCAGAAGATTTATATAATTCTAGACCTAAATTATTGCCAGGTAAAAATTAAAAAAAATAATATAAATTTTTGAGCAATTTTTGATTAATACAGTAGGGATAATCAGCAATAAATTGAGATCGCAATGTCGAATTTAGTCTTAGTTAGTCAATTAAAGAAAAAAATATCAACGATTTTAGCAAGTAAACAGAACAATAATTTAAAACAATTTATCTTAAAGTCAGTAGCTGGCACTTTTGGTATGAGTGTAGCTAGTGCTGCTCTAGGATATATGATTACTCTACTTTTAGCTCGTTTTTTAGGAGCAAAAGGCTATGGAGCATATACTTTTGCTTTAACCTTAATCGGATTAATCAAGCTTCCCACGCTGTTGGGACTCAACACCCTCATAATAAGAGAACTTTCCATCTCTCAAACTAATCAAAGTTGGAACCTCTCTTCAGGTCTTTTACGCTGGTCAAACCGTGTAATTATAATATCTTCCGCAATATTAGCCTTAGCTGCGGTATACCTAAGCTGGCGATTCCCACAATTGATTCCCTCTGATGCATTGCCAGTATTTTGGATTGGGATATTATCATTGCCATTAATCGCCTTGGGACACATCCGACAAGCTGCTATGCAAGCGTTTGGACACATAATCAAGGCACAATTACCGATAGTTTTGGCACGTCCAATGTTCCTAGTAGCATTATTTTGCGGAGCTTATTTAACTATAGGCGAACAATTCACTGCATCATGGGCAATGGGGATGTATTTCATCGCAAATGTTGTAGCTTTTGTGCTGCTCTTGGTTTACTTTAATCAGTCGCTACCCCCAGAAATTAAAACTGTCATCCCTAAGTTTGACGGTTGGAAGTGGATTCAAAGTGCCCTGCCAATGCTATTGCTAGATGGGATGTATTTAATCAGTACCCAAACAGATACGGTTATGTTAGGGTCTTTAAAAGGAGCAACAGAAGTGGGTATATATTCAGTTGCCAGTCGTGGAGCATCATTAAATAGCCTAATTTTATTTGCTTTTAATGTTTCCTTAGGACCAACCTTCGCTAATCTTTATGCTGCCAATAATTTTAAGAAATTACAGCAGATAGTAACTCAGAGTTGCCGCATGATATTATTGGCTACTCTGCCGATATCTCTGGGACTAGTAATTTTTAGTAGTTCGTTTCTGTTAATGTTCGGTAGCGAATTTATTGAAGGTCAAAATATTTTGTATATTCTTTGTGCTGGTCAAATAATTAATGCTTCTGTTGGCTCTGTCGCCGTACTTCTAAATATGACTAGAAATCAAAATATTACAGCTATTGGTGTTGGCGCTGGAGCAGTCATGAATATTATTTTGAATTCCGCTTTAATTCCTCAATGGGGAGCAGAGGGAGCTGCCATGGCTACAGTCGCTAGCTCATTACTATGCAACTCTATTTTGACACTTTCTGTCTACAAAAGACTCAAGATATTATCCAGCCCACTTGCTAAGTTTTGACGTTGACTAAACTATTTAATATTTTATAATTAAGACCAAATAAACTAAGGCTTAAAATTAGAAGACTATATTATTAATCAATGGCTTCATTAATCAAAGTAATAGAGAAAAGTATTGCAGTAATGGGTTTTTTATACCTTACTGGTGGTCTATTTTCTATATTTCCTAGTGTAGTTTCTTCTTTAATTCAATATGCAGTTTATTTGATGACATTATTATTTCTGTTGGCTCGTTGGGAAAGAACAATACATTTTGCCTTAAAGGAAAAAATGATTTGGATTTTAATCGCAGTATCATTGGCTTCATTTTTCTGGTCAATGTTACCCTTTAATACTTTAAGAAATAGTATTGTCGCTCTCCAAACATCATATTTTGGTCTTTATATAGCTTCTTGCTACTCAATTAGAGAGCAGATCAAATTGCTTGCTTGGGCTTTAGGAATAGGATTAATCTTATGCTTTGTATATACATTATTGTTTCCTCATTTAGCAATACATAGCGATGGTGTTCACTATGGGGCTTGGCGAGCTACTTTTGCCCAAAAAAATATTTTGGCTCAGATAGCTACCTTTAGCAGTTTAGTTTTCTTATTCCTATTTTTAACTATTCGCAGAAATCGCTACCTTGCCTGTTTAGGGATAATATTATCTTCAGCCTTATTGCTTCTCACTACCTCTAAAACTGCAATAATAATTTCAGTTGCCCTGTTAGCCCTTTTTCCCCTCTATAAAGCTCTGCGCTGGCAAGGTACTAAAATAGTTTTGCTCTTGAGTACTTCAGTTTTACTGCTCGCTTTTACCGCAATAATAACAACAAGTAATTTAGCAACAGTTACGGGAAACATTGGACGAGACGTAACCTTAACTGGACGTACTCTAATCTGGGGAGCAACAGTTGAAAGAATAAGAGAAAGACCTCTACTTGGTTATGGAAGAGATGTTTTTTGGAATCCTACAAGCGGCTATTCAGAGGCGATAGTCAGACAAATTGGAGGAGAACCAGATAAATTTGTTCTTCCTCATGCTCACAATGGCTTTCTTGACTTAACTTGTGATTTTGGTTTATTGGGACTAAGCTTATTTGTTTTGAGCTTTATCATAACTTATTGGCGAGCATGTATTAGAGTAAGGACTTATAAAGAATCAGATAATTTATGGCCTTTAATGTATTTATCCTTTTTCTTTCTTTACAATTTAACAGAAGGTTCAATTATGAAACACAACTCTATTTTTTGGGCTACTTATGTGGCTACAGCTTTATCTGTGAATATAATGTATCAAAAAGACAATATTTACGATAAGACATAGGTGATTTTAATCAACAAAAATTTAGTTCAAAGCTAAATTAGTAACTTATGGAAAAGTTTAGTCTTTTAAATAAAATTTAATTTAGTATATTATCTTATGGTATGCAGTTAAAAATATTTTCCGATCAAAAATATTTGCTTGATGCAGAGGGGGTAAAGCCTCATGAAATGTTACGACCATTCTGGTCAGGCAAGACTGAAAATCCTCAATATCCTTGGTTTAATCACTGCGATGAATATATAGAAACAGCCCAATTATTATTCAATCTGGTATCTCTTGAAGAAGCGGATTTGGCTGTAATGCCAGATGACTGGAAAACTGTCACAGGGGAGGTGTGGTATTCTTCAAAAAACCAAGCTGCTGAAAAATTGTATATGCAGTTTATTCAGTTGGTACAGCAAGCACAAAAACCTTTAGTCGTATTTTTTAGTGGGGACTGTGCGTCTGATAATGTTCCCTTTGAAGATACCTATGTTTTTCGTACTGCTGATTTTCAATCTAAAAGAAAACCCAAAAGTTTTGTATATCCTCAATTTTGCGAAGATTTAGTCAAGTTCTACCTTAAGGATCAGCTAAATATCAGGCAAAAATCAGTAAAGCCCACAGTAGGTTTTTGTGGCTTAATCAAGGAAAATACCTGGCAGACAAGACTTAAAACAATACTATATTATTTACACAGATTCTATCGAAGAAAGCCAATAGACTATGCCCCGATTCAAGGACATGTATTGCGCGGTAGAGCTGCAAAGATGATTTCCGAATCAACCTTAGTAGAAGATAATTTTATTATCCACAATAACATGGTTTTTTTAGGAAAAAATGATTTTGATAATATGTATACTTCGCGAGTGAATTTCGTGGATAATATAGTATCAAGTGACTACGTACTATGCTGTCGGGGTGCAGGCAACTATTCCATCCGTTTATTTGAGACTCTCTGCTGTGGTCGCATACCTATTTTTATCAATACAGACTGCGTTTTACCTTTTGATTTTGCCATAGACTGGAAAAAATACTGCATTTGGATTGAAGAGCATGAATTACCAAATATTTCCGAGAAAGTAGCTGAGTTTCATGCCCAAATTACTCCCCAAGAATTTATCGATTTACAATATGAATGTAGAAAGCTGTGGAAGGAATGGTTGTCTTGTGAGGGATTCTTTTCTAAATTCTATTTGCATTTTAACTTTCCAGGTAACCCATAAAAAGTTATTTAAATATATCAATTTTTTTTATTTAGTATTCAACAAAGATACTTTAGATTTTCTCGACTATGATATTTTTGTTTATCTTGGATAGTTAAAAAAATTATGCAGTACTTTAAGAATCCTTGGACACCATTTGTTTTTGATTCCCAATTTATTAAATTACCCATTGCGAAAGGGATGTCTTATAATCTTACCGCATTACGTCCTGACTGGATGACATACCTATTGAGCCGTTTGACTAAGCTGCAAACCAAAGATGAATATTTTATTGATATTGGTGCTAATTTAGGTCAAACCTTAATCAATTATTCTAAAGTATCGCCAGAGAAAAAATATGTTGGTTTTGAGCCTGATGTTTATTGCTCTGTCTACCTTAAAAGGTTGGTTGAATTAAATAAGTTTGATAATTGTTTAATTATTCCCATTGGTATTTCCGAAGAAAACAAACTTTTAAAACTGTATTCAGCTTCCCCTACTGATTGTGGAGCTACATTTAGAGAGCAATTAAGACCTAGCCGCAGACTATTTTCTTCAATCGTCCCCACAATTCTCCTTGATGATGCAGTTCATCAGCTAGATTTAAAGCCAGTTTCTCTAATTAAAATTGATGTTGAAGGATGGGAATTAGAGGTACTTAAGGGGATGTCAAATATCCTCCAGGAGTATAGACCGACAATTATTTGTGAAATAATCTTTAGAGATAGTAATGCTCCTCTGGCAGAGCATCAGGAACGTAGTTTAGAGCTAACAAGTATTCTGGATAAGTTTCAGTATGTGATTTTTCAATTAATTAAATCTCCCGATCTTCAGAGAGTAGAAGGTCTCAAAAAAATTAAAATATTTTCAGAAGAAATATGGAGTGTAGAGAACAAAGATTTATGTGACTATTTATTAGTTCCCCAGGATAGAATAAAGCAGATTTTATCAACTTTAGACATCTAAAATCAATCAGCTTAGATTAAACTTTAACAAATGACTACTAATCCTTTAGTTACTATACTAATTAATAATTATAATTATGCAGATTTTTTAGCCGATGCGATTGAGAGCTGTCTAGAGCAGATGTATGACAAAGTTGAAATTATCATAGTAGACGATGGCTCTCAAGATGGCTCTAGATCGATTATTGAAAATTATGGTAATCAGGTTATTCCTATATTTAAAAATAACGGAGGTCAGGCTTCAGCCTTCAATATTGGATTTTCCAGGTGCAAAGGTGACATCATCTGCTTTTTAGATTCTGATGATTACTTCTTTTCTGAAAAGATCGCAACTATTGTTGATATTTTTACTAACCATCCAGAAATTGGCTGGCTGTTTCACCCACTGAAATTATCTGGTCATCACTCATCGGTAGTTGAACAAAGTCCATCTTCTGATTTATCGGGAGTTTATGATATTAGACATCATATTTCTAGAGGAAAGTTACAAGGAAAATTACCCTTTATGGGGATAATTACCTCTGGGATGTGCTTTAGAAGAAGTCTTTTACAGCAAATTTTACCCATGCCAGAAGAAATTAGAATTACGAGTGATGACTATATTAAATATTCCGCATTAGGATTAAGTCAAGGCTATATTCTATTAGAAAACTTAGCTACTCAAAGAATTCATGGCAATAACGCCTATACCTTTAGAGATGATAAGCAAGAGTTGAAAGCCAAGACCATGATCCTCACTGCTTATTATCTCAAGAAAAACTTTAAATTTTTATCTGCCTTTGCCAACAATATATTCGCATTGGGCTTTAGTATCTACCAAAGCGTTAAATCTGACCCTGTAGAATATTCATCCCTACTCCATAGTTACTTGTCATCGCTAACTCTATGGGAAAAATGTGAAATCAATGTTAGAACTATGTACTATCGTTTAAGAAATTGAGAAAAGATTAAGTAAAATGTCTCAAATAGCAATTTTTATGAGCGATTTAGGAGGTGGGGGAGCTGAAAGAGTAATGCTCAACTTGGCTAATGGTTTTGCTGCCAAAAATATAGATGTAGATTTAATTTTAGTCAGAAAATTTGGTCCTTATATTTCTCAAATTAGTCCTAAAGTTAGAGTAGTTAATTTTAAGAGTCCCAGTTTATTAAAGAGTACTCCGCTTCTGGTAAGATATCTCACTAAAGAAAAACCTTCAATTCTATTTTCAGCTTTAGAAGATACAAATATTGTTGCCATTATTGCTAAATATATTGCTAATGTATCTACTAAAGTAATTGTAAGTGTTCACAATACATTAACCCAAGAATCTCTTCACGCCCAAACCCTAAAAAGAAAGTTAGTACCATACTTTATACCATGGGTTTATCGAGGAGCTGATGGAGTTGTCGCCGTATCTAATGGGGTTAGTAGTGACTTAGTTAAATTAGGTGTTCAAGATAAAAAAATAACCGTAATTTACAACCCTATAGTTACCCCAGAATATCAAGAAAAACTCCAGGAAAATTTTGATCATCCCTGGTTCGATGTTGATGAACCTCCTGTGATTTTAGCTGTAGGGCGTTTAAACCAGCAGAAGGATTTTTCTACCCTAATCAAAGCTTTTGCCAAAGTCAGACAATCTGTATCGGCTAAATTAATGATATTGGGAGAAGGAGAACAACAAGAACAGCTAGAGCTATTAGCACAAACTTTAGGAGTAGCAAAAGATATCTTACTTCCTGGATTTGTTGATAATCCCTACGTTTATATGAGAGAAGCTAAAATACTCGTACTTTCTTCTGCTTGGGAAGGCTTTGGTAATGTTTTAGTCGAAGCAATGGCAGCAGAGACGATGGTTATATCCACTGATTGTCCTTTTGGTCCAGCGGAAATTTTAGCTAATGGAAAGTATGGGAAATTAGTTTCTGTGGGTAATGTAGATGAAATGGCAAATTCAATTATTAGTGCTCTGCAAGAAGTCCCCAATAGGGATATTTTAAAAGCAAGAGCCGAAGAATTTTCTCTGGATATAGCTATTCATAAATATCTAGATTTATTTAAAATAGCTAGTAGTTATTTCACTAAATAAGCAATTAATTAAATTAGTTATTATGTTAGCCTTTGTTATTCCAATTAAAAGCCCTAAAGTTGCAACGTCATGGCAAGGAGTTTGTCAATTATTTGAAAGAACTTTGCGTTCAGTGTGCAATCAGACTTCAGAAAATTTTCTAGTGGTGGTTGTTTGTAATGAAATACCCCAAATAAATTTTAGTCATCCCAATGTTAAGTATTTGAAAGTGGATTTTCCCGTACCAAATTCAACCTACGGTGCTAAAGGGGATGATAAAGCAAAAAAAATTGTTGCAGGGCTACTTTCAGTGCGAGATCTTCAGCCCAATCATATTATGCCAGTAGATCCTGATGATTGTGTTAGTAATAAAATAGCGTCTTTTGTTGAGAGTTCTCCTAATAGTAATGGCTGGTATGTAGATCAAGGTTATGAATATGATGACGGCAGCAACAAAATAGCGATTAGAAAATCAGGCTTTAATACAATTTGCGGCAGTTGCAATATCATTAATTATAAATTATTTAATTTACCTGAATCTCTTTTATCCTATGAGCAAATAAAATTTGATCGCTTTATTAATGGTCATCCTCTAGCGATAAGCGATTTAGCTGCAAGGGGTAATCCAATTGAACCGTTACCTTTCCCTGGAGCAATATTTATTAGAGATAAAGTAGGGGAAAGTATCTCGATGCAGGAGCCATTACTTGCTAAGTTTCAGCGTAATCCGAAAGAAACAGTAAGGGGATTTAAAAAGCTCCTCTTATCACCTATTAATACAAGAAAGTTAACCAAGGGAATTTGTGAAGAGTTTGGTTTGTGCGGTTTAAAATAATAGGATTAAGTTCATCTAATTAAACCCTAACCTAATTCCCCATGAGTGCATCCCACCTGATTGACTGACAAAACTTTCAAGAAATATTGATAGGAACAAGTCAAAACGTTGATTTAGTTCTTGAGTTTTTGTTTTAATCTTTGACACCGTTTATTTTACAGTCCCCTAATTACACATTATAATCTTCCTTTTCCCCTTCCCCTATCTTGGTGCCCTAAAGGACTCGCTACGCATCGCGCGTTCCCTTGCGCCTGACGGCGTCCTAAAGGATATATTATCCCGCTTGATGTTATCCCCATTCGAGGACAAGTGCCCTTGTGGTACGGGACCGCTTCGCACGCCCCGAAGGTAGTCCCTTAGGGTAACGCGGGGTCGCACCGCTTTACCTTTAACCAATCTCAATTAGGAAATTAATTATGCACAACTACTTATGATCTCCTGGATCAGCAATGTACTAGATTCGTCCTTACCGCAGGATTTTTCCTTGTATTTGCTATAAAATATGAATAAATTATCTATTGTAACTTCCCCACCTAAGACAGCTACAATGTTTCGAGTCGTAACCCCTGATTTTGATGCTAAATATGAGCGTTGGACAGATGCTTTAAACCAAGCCAAGGCTTTAATTCCCCAATGCAAAGGATTTTTTCAGGATATTCGCATCTATTATGGTGATAATCTAATCTGGGTATATAGTCGTTCTCATAAATACCCACAATATATTGGTGAAGGGGTTTACGATAAGTTAGCCAGACTATTTATTCAGGAAGCAATGGAAGAAGAATCTACTCCCTAATTCCTTCTGGTTAATGATTTAGCCTTTCTGGTGCGTAACAACTGGACAAAGCGATCGCTTACTGTATGATCTCCTGTATCAGCGGCGTACTGGATTAATTCTTCCCGCAGGGTTTCTGCATCTTCCAGGGGCATTACATTAACCAGTAGGAAGTAAACTCCACGGAAACGGGAATCTTGCTTATGTTTACTCGGGCGATCGTTATCTTTGCCAAGAAAAGTCTGTAAAATAAAAAACTCCCAGATTTTATCATGGCGAAATTTCCAGTCCCTGACAGGTTCGTTAGCGGCATTACTAGGTCGCTGACATACCATTTTATAACGCTCTAGACACTGCAATTCTTCAAAGAAATCTGACTCAGATAAGACACAGTTATTCTTAAGACGCATCTGATAGGCGTGTTCCGCAAACTTGTCTAGGGGAAATAGTTCAAGCTGTTTGGTTTTATAATCTGCTGCCATTAAATTATACTGTTGCTGTTGCAGGCTAAAGATGTCTGGTGATTCCCCCCTGGCAATAATTTGGCTTAAGACGGTTAAATCCATCGGATTAGAGAGAATATTCTGGATTTCTGCTAATTCTTCATCAGGTAAATTATTATTGAGAGCCTGCCCA
Organism: Cyanobacteria bacterium J06621_8; assembly: GCA_038524995.1. GTDB lineage: Bacteria > Cyanobacteriota > Cyanobacteriia > Cyanobacteriales > Xenococcaceae > Waterburya. Next base: position 1,868 of record JBCBIE010000005.1, on the reverse strand, counting down.
AGATAAGCTAAACAGGCGCGATCAAACTCTTGCGGATTTAACTCACTTTCCTCAGCAAGATAAGGCTGACGAGACAGCAGAAAATCTTCAATTTGCCCTTTGGTCAACGGTTGCAGGATCTGGATACGAGCGGTTGCAGGGGGTTTCCACTCTAGAGGCTGTGTGGTGATAATAATATTGCCCTTAAAATAATCCTCCACAAACTGCTTGATGGAGGCTCTAGTATCCGCATCAACCTCATTCAAACCATCAATACAGATATCCATCGCCCCGCTATAAATTAAATTACGCAGAAACTTATGATCCTGTGCCTTGCCCTTAAGCTTAAGCTGAATCGCCTCGATAACTCCACCAGTACACCTATCGGCAGTTAGATACACCGCAATCCTGGGTGACTTTTTAACCAGATGCCGCAGAAACAAAGACTTGCCCAACCCCGATTCCCCCTGCAAAATTATCTGTCCCTTCAGTTCAGGAATAGCGGCTTTTAGGGGTTTAGTTTTCCCTGATGCTTCAATCTTTACCAATGAGTTAGGAAAATAAGCCTCCAAATCTACATAATCCAGCTTGGCATCCGCTAACAAAGACTCCTTGAAGGGAGCAAATAACCGAGAACGAATTGGAGGAATCCAGGTTAACAAAAACTCCACATAGCCCAAACCAATAATCCGCCGCACCCAAAGATTCCAGAAAAAGATCGCCTGAATTTGCGGAGATTTGGGATAGGCAAAAATCAGCAGCACCCAAAAACCGAAGTGAGTTAGCCACACTCTCCAAGCGGCAAAAATCCATTTCCAGCCCTGTAAATTAGTTATCTTCGCTTTAACAGCATCAGCATGGGTAGAGTTAACTGCTTGCAGATTATTATAGTGAGCCTGCAATAAACCAATATCCTGAAACTGCCACTTACCTTTCTTAACAACTCTGGCAATTTGCTTTTCTAAATCATTGCGAAGTCTGGGAAGAGATTCACTAGGTTGCCAAGCCTCTTTAAAAACTTGCAGGGTTTTAATTGCTTGTTCATGATTGTATTTTTCTAAATCAGGATATTCTTTAGGTAAACTTAGCCATTTAATGAGAGTCAGGGTTTCTTCATTAGCATCACTGAGAAAATAAGCCAGAAAACGATAGTCTGATTCTCTCCATTGATTCCGAAGAACTGCATTCAATATTGTCATTATCGTTGATCTATTTGCAATACCAAATTTCTCTAATGTGTATATTACTGCCGCTTGAACTTCTCCTCCTATTCTCATCTCATTATCAGCAGTTAATAAAAGAGTTGCTATTTGAACAGCATATTCTGCGGCTCCCATTGCCCCTAATGCTTCTGCCACAGCACTTTGAGTCCATGAATCATTAGAATTAGAAAGCAAATTAGCTATTTGAACAGCATATTCTGTAGCTCCCATTGCTCCTAATGCAAGCGCCGCAGCACTTTGAGTCCATGAATCATTAGAATTAGAAAGCAAATTAGCTATTTGAAC
>JBCBIE010000005.1:0-281 GCA_038524995.1 Cyanobacteria bacterium J06621_8 | reverse complement strand
AACATATTCTGTGGCTCCCATTGCCCCTAATGCTTCTGCCGCAGACCTTTGAACCCACATATCATTAGAATTAGAAAGTAGAAAAAATAGTTTATCCGCATGTTCTTTAGCTTCCATTGCTGCTAATGCCCATGCCGTCGACTGTTGAACCGATGAATCATTAGAATTAGAGAGCAGAGAAGCTAGTTTATCCGCATGTTCTGTGGCTCCCATTGCTCCTAATGCAGTAGCCGCAGACCTTTGAACCGATGAATCATTAGAATTAGAGAGCAGAGAAGCTA
>JBCBIE010000004.1:0-188960 GCA_038524995.1 Cyanobacteria bacterium J06621_8 | reverse complement strand
TATATAATTGCGGAATCGATTTAACGATCGCTTGATTCATGCAAGAGGTCTATTACCTAGCCTGGTGTCAATACCGCTTAATTTAGTATCAAGAACACTCATGCTTAATTTCAGTTCTTGAACAGTATCGTTAAGGGTTTCAATGTTCTTTTTAGTTTCAGCAATATCGGCTTTAATTGATTCATTATCAGATTTTAGCTGCTCATTACTTTGTCTAATGGCTTCAATACCATTTAATGCTTGATTTATTAAGCTTTCAAGTTGATCGTTACTCATAGCTTCTCTTTTTATAGCCATTTCAGGTTAAGTGAAATACATAGCAAGTACTTGAACCTCCTGTAAAAAGGCTTTTCCTTGTACTTCATTAGGCTAGAAACCGCTATATTATTTTCCCAACTTACTTCCCAGAAGTCATCAAACAAGTATTGGAATGCACTTATTTAATTATCTAATAAGTTTAATTATCGTAAGTTTTCAAGAAGCAATTGTTGCCAGTTTCTCTTGTTCTTCAGTAGTTAACTCAACTGGATGTCCTAGGGCTTGCTTGTAAATTCTGACATATTCTAGGGCGGATTTGACCCAGCTAAAATTCTGTTTCATAGCCCGACGCTGTAGCTGCCGCCATTTCTCCTGATAGAGAAAGCCTTCAGAAGCCTTTACCATGCAGGTAAACAGATCGAGGGGCTCATAACGATCAAAGCAGTAGCCTGTACCACCCTCATTAATGGGATCATGATGACTTACGGTATCGACTAAGCCTCCAGTTCTTCTAACGATGGGAACACAGCCATAGCGCATTGCCAACATCTGACTGATGCCGCAGGGTTCAAACTTAGAGGGCATCAAAAACACATCGCAACCACCGTAAATTCTGCGGGCAATCGCATCACTGTAGAGTAGCTGTACCGACATTCTGCCCTGCCAACGATTTGCCAGTTCCCAAAGCTGAGTTTCTACTTGGCGATCGCCAGTTCCCAAAATCACTAGCTGAGAGTTGCTGTAAGCCATAAAGCGATCCAGAATTTGCATCAACAAGCCCATGCCTTTTTGTTCTACTAAACGAGAAACGACTCCCATCAAAAAGACACTCTGATCGGCTTTTAAGCCTAATTCTTGCTGCAACGCTGTTTTATTATGTGCTCTTTGCTCTATGGTATCTGGGGTAAATTTCTTGCTTAAGCTGCTATCTGTAGCTGGATTATAGCTCTCAGTATCGATTCCGTTGAGGATTCCTGAAGTCTTACCGCTAATAAAAGACAATAATCCTTCTAATTCTTCTCCATATTCAGCAGTTTTGATTTGTTCCGCATAAGTGGGAGAAACAGTAGTTACCTGATCTGCAAACTGTACCGCCGCTGCCATCACATTATGTCCCTGCATATACCAGGGACACCAGGTAATTTTCCGCAAATACCATTGCCAAGGACCTTGATATGCCAAATTATGAATCGTATAGATGCTAGAGATATCAGGTGATTGGTGTATCCAGACAGGTATCATTCCTGTATGCCAATCATGACAATGAACTATTTCTGGTTTCCAATAATTCCAGCAAAATTCCGCCGCACCATTACTAAAAAAAGTAAATCGCCAGGGCTCATCTTCTCCACCGTAAATGCGATCTGGATCGAATGCAGGATGTCCAAATAAATATAGGGGAACATTGCTGTCTGGCAGCACAGTTTCGTATACAGCAAAGTCATTAAACATGGCATAGCCACACCATACGGGCTGTTCAGGAATGGTTAACTTGCTCTGTAGTGAGCCATAGTAGGGCATAAAAATACGGACATCATGACCTAACTGCTTCAATATTTTGGGTAAAGTACCAACGACATCCCCTAATCCCCCTACTTTAGCGACGGGGGCTACTTCTGCTGAGACAAATAAAATCCGCATGGAGTTCTTATGATTGCTTTTCCTGGCAGTTCCTTCCTGTGTGATTATATAGGAATGTCGGCGCAGTAAATTTGCAATTAATCTTAACGAAGGCAAGCAGACTTATTATATGTCCCCGATAGTTATAAGCCAGTTTCTCCCATGGCTTCTAGATAATCGATCGCTGCCTGTAATTTATCCTCATAGGAATAGGAAAACTCTTCAAACCACTTTCCCTCTTCGGAACGGGGATTAAGATCCTTGAGCCACTGCTGGGCACGCTCTTTTAAAGCTGCCTTGCGCCTTTGCTCCCGCAGCGCGGCTTGTTTTTGCGCTTCGATCAATTCCTGTTGGCGACGCTGTTGTTCAGCAATTCTGGCTGCTTCTTGACGCTGGAGTTCAGCTAGTTTTGCTTCTCTTATATCGGCTTGACGCTGATAATCTTGGTCGATTAGAGCATTAAGGCGATCGCGATTCTTGGCAGAATTTTTTACTTGCTGTTGGGGTGAAATCGGATCTGGTTGAGAATCTGAGGCGCGATTTGGTCTGGTGCCAAACTCTAGCTCATGACTCAATGCTTCTAACATCTCCTCGATTGATGGTTTTGCCGTTGCAGAATTGGGCTTCACAGAGGTAGGAGGTGACTGCTGCGGTTGAGAATTTGCTCTCGGCTCAAATTCATTTTTTAACTGAGCCAGTAAATCATCCATATTTTGCCCTGACATCAATACCACCCCGTTATTTGCTCTTGCCGCTGCCTCTATAACAATTACTAAACATGAAGAATTCGGCTTACTTTAAAATCTCTGCCAAAGGTTTCCAGTTAACATAGCGATCGCCACCCATTTCTACGACAATCTTAATTCGCGGTTCTTCCTGGGTTAATTCAACTAAATAGAGGAGTTCTTGGCGAGAGAATATCTGCCCTTCGATAATCCAAATTCCTAAACCTTTGGCATTGGGCGGCAGAGAATTAAGTTCATAAGTCGCAATTGGTGGAATGTAGTGAACATCACCCACTGCCGCATCCTGATCAATGGTTTTCTTTCCTAAGTGAGCTGGACGTACTCCATGTACCCTGGTGAGATAAGCCGCAGGATCGCCTAGTCCCCTGGCGGTAATATTAATTGTATGATAGCCATATGCTCGCAACCGTCTCTGATAACGCCCTTCAGCACCCCCTTCCAGGGGCATGTATAAGCCCAAGGCTCCAGCCTTTTCTAAAGCGCGAATAAATGATTTTCCAGTTGTGATCAGTGGCATGACTTTCTTAAATGTTAAACGGAATTAAACAAAATTTATCTTAAGATACATTTTAGAAGATTGTTGTCGCATCGGTAGCTTAAATAGTTCGGCTCTTTTAGACAATATTGGCTATTTTGAAGGGCTGTGACAGAATACGTAAGTCTTTGCCAAACATAATTGCGATCGCAGGTTTGTTTTATCCAGCATATTTTCTCAAATGCTCAGTCAGAATGAAATCAGCCATCAGTTCAGCCAACAAGGGTATGTCATCCTGCCTCAGTTATTCCCCCCCGAGAAAATAGCCTACTTGGTTCAAATTTGCGAGAGAATTCGTCAGCATTGGCGGAATCAGTTCCAACAACGACGACAAAATAAAAAGACTTTATCTTTGTTTAAATATTTAGAATATTTCGATGATTCCCCCGAACAATTAGAAGCTCTCCTGAATTTAATTAGCGAATCTAAAATCACATCTATTTTGGATTTTATTTGCGAGCAACAGCTTTTTTTTAATGGTATTGTCTACTTTTTTAATCCTCAAAGTGCTTCTTGGCAGGGTGACTGGCACCGAGACGGACAGATAGCTGCTCCTAATCTTGAAATAGAAAAAAGCAGAGTATTTAGTTCTTCATTCATTAGAATATTGCTTTAATTGCTGATAATTTTCTAGAGATTATTCCTGGTTCTCATTCCCGTTGGGATACCCCTCTGGAATCTGCAATTCGTCATGGCTTAAATGGTCATCTTCAAAATTCTAACTCTATGCCCTGGGTTCAAAGAATCAACCTTAACTCAGGTGATGCAATTTTTTTTGACGGCTATAGCATTCATCGCGGTAACTACAGACACGATCAGCTGCGTCAAACTCTGGCAATACTTTATGGTTCTCCTGTTGACTGGTTTACGCTAGTACATCATGATTTTATCAAGTCGGAAGTCTTTGCTGATTTATCATCTGAACAACAATCATTGTTCTATACTTTTGGCGCTAACTCTCACGCCTCAGACATAACAAAGCTTTTATAGATATTTAGGCTTTGAATGGTCAAGATGGCTTTACAATTTTTTTGATTGACTATACGGAATCAGAATTGCGATTGCCTTTGATGATGAAAAATTTGCAACTACCACAAACTATTATGCTGCTGGGGGCAGGGGAACTGGGTAAGGAGTTTGTTATTGCCGCCCAGCGTTTAGGCAACTTCATTGTCGCCGTAGATCGTTATGCTCGAGCCCCAGCTATGCAGGTAGCCGATGCTTCAGAGGTGATTTCGATGCTCAGTGGAGATGATTTAGAGCGAGTAGTGCAAAAGTATCAGCCTAACTTTATCGTCCCTGAAATTGAGGCAATTCGGACGGAGAAGCTAGCAGAATTTGAACAGCGAGGATTTACCGTAATTCCCACCGCCGCCGCAACTAACTACACCATGAATCGCGATCGCATTCGTGAATTAGCAGCACAGGAGTTAGGTATACGTACTGCTAACTATGGCTATGCGAGCAGTTTAGAGGAGTTAAAGGAAGTGGCAACCAGAATTGGCTTCCCTAACGTGGTAAAACCAGTGATGTCCTCTTCAGGAAAAGGACAGTCAACTATTAAATCCCCAGAAGAAATCGAGCAGGCTTGGTCATATGCTATTGAGGGGGCTAGGGGCGATACTCAAAAAATTATCATTGAGGAATTTATCGATTTTGAGCTAGAAATTACCCTCCTGACCATCAAGCAATGGGATGCCCCCACTGTCTTTTGCCCTCCCATCGGACACCGCCAAGAAAGGGGCGACTATCAAGAATCTTGGCAGCCAGCAGCCCTTTCCCCTAAGCAGATCCAAAAGGCACAGGCGATCGCCACTCAAGTTACTGATGCTCTTGGTGGGGCAGGAATTTTTGGCGTTGAGTTTTTTATCACCCGTGAAGAGGTAATATTTTCTGAATTATCCCCTCGTCCCCACGATACAGGAATGGTCACTCTGATTTCTCAGAATCTTAATGAGTTTGAGCTACATTTGCGGGCAATTTTAGGGCTACCGATCCCTAAGATCGAAGTTTTTGCTCCCGCTGCTAGTGCTGTGATTTTAGCTCAGGAGCATTCCCAGCAGATTCATTTCCATAACGTGGCAACTGCTTTAGCAGCTGAAGATACAGACCTGAGACTGTTTGGCAAACCTGATTCTCGACCTTATCGTCGTCTGGGAGTAGCTTTGGCTAAGGCAGAATCTACAGCATTAGCTCGTCAGAAAGCTCTTCAAGTAGCTAGCACCATCAAGATCTCTTAAATTCTTAATTTACGAGTTACTGATTTGTAAATTAGCTGTAGGGCTTTATTTCTCCCATATAGGCAATGCCGATAATACTCAACTTCCATTTTCGTGGGTTCTTTTGCTGTGGCTCAGATTTAAAATAATCTAGTTCATAATTTTCCGTATATTCAGGGCTCAGGGATATTGATACTGGGGCGAAATCTAAAGCAGTAGTAAATCGGCTCAGGGGCAATGTAATTAAGTTAATATTATGGGGTCTAATCTTGGTAATCCAAGGACAGTAGGTACTAGCCACAAGATGTTGGGAGTCAAAGTTAATCTCAATCAAACCATCATTGAAGTCCGACTTGATAAATAAGGCGGCAAGCCGACCCTTCAAGAGAAATCTCAGAGAATTGTCCTGCTCAATGGTGTAATGTTTTTCTCTGAAGACGGTATTTTGAAAAACTCCTACTTTGGGCTGTTTAGTGAAGAAATTACCCGAAGCAAAATCATCAAAGAAAGCCAAATTAGCAAAGTGATTTGGATAAAGGGGCTTGTCTATGGTGGGAATCGGAAAACATTTTTCTGACTTTAAGTTATTAATAACGCCTATTTTCGCTAGCTGTTTAACGATTGTTTTAGCGACAATCTTAACTCCATTTGGTCTAGTGTAGTGAGCTTCATCAGCATCGTTATATAAAGTTTTGATAAAGTTAATTCCTTGGTCTTTAGTTAATAACTCAGTTATATTAACCACTGGCAGGGAATATTTGCCTGCGATCGTAGTATAAAGTTTTGATAAAGCACAAGTATTATTGTAATAACTATCCAGATTTACTCCAAATATAAGAATTACAATCAAGCAGTTAGGATTCACTTTTTGGCAGCTACGAATAAAACCTTCTAGACTTTTGCCCGCCAGTTCTAAGGAAAATTTATCGGTTTCAATAGCGTGGCGATCGTTAATTCCATACTCAAAGAAAACTAGATTGCTGTTAAGTGCAATGTTATGTCGAGCCTGTTGAATCAAACTAAAAATACTCGGTACGCCTCCTAGGGAGTAGTATTTGAGAGATATAGTCTGAGCAGTTGCTGTACTTATATAGTCACCAAGATATTTAGCATATCCTCGTCTCATAACTGAGTTTGAACCACCAACAATAGAAATTCTAAGATCAGTTTGCCTCACAATATTTATTAAGTTTTTAAGCACCATCTAAATATTTATAACTATTAATAAAAATACTACCTATATCAGCATATCATTTTCATGTTATGCGAGTAACATACTTTAGTTGTATAATTAAGGACTTATCTATGCCAACATTTGTCAAGATAGAAAAAGGAATAGTAAATAAAGCTATTTTTGATCAGTATGTTCCAGCACATAAAGATTATGTTCGAGAGCTAATTGCTCAAGGACATCGTGCACAAACTGGTTACTGGGCAGGAAAAGCAGGTGGGATGCTAATTTTTGATGCTGAATCACTTGAAGAAGCCCAAAAAATCGTGAATCAAGACCCTTTAGTTCTCAATCATTGTGTTGAATATGAGCTTTTTCAATGGTGCGTTGTTGTTGATTAAGATGATTTACTTTTGCCTACGATGCAAAAACTGTAATAGCAACAAGCTCATCAACAGCCAGCAGTAGCCAAAAACATAGCCAGCAAGGATATCTGTTGCCCAATGAGCTTTGACATAAACGCTGCTAAAGCCGATTAAAAGTACTATCCCACTGGAAAAACCATAGACGTATTTCACTAGATGTGGATATCGTGCTGCAATAATTACCGACATATAAAAATAAAAGACTAAATTTCCTGCTGCATGACCACTGGGAAAACAGTCGGGACTGAGGTATTTAACTAATCTCGGCTTGGGAGGACGAGAGCGATCAAAAAAGGGCTTGAGTACTTCGTCTACCATTAGCAAAATTCCTAAGGTAGCAAAAACTAGGGCTTGAACCTCCGACCAATAGCGACGGCGAATGAGGGTAATTAAAGTAATCAGAACTACTGAACCCGTAAAATAAGTCCCACTGAGGCGATAAACATTAATGAAAATAAAGTCTAGCAGGGGGCTACGGTAGCTTTCCAGCAGATTAAAAATAGATAAATCTAGGGGAGGGTAATTTTTTTGGAGCGTATGATAGCAAAGCTGAAGAAAAGGCAGCAGAATTAGTAAGAGTAAATAAAAATTTGCGGGGCGAACAATACCTCGTTTTAAATGGTTGAGACTGGCATTAACTTCTTCAGTCTGGCTGGGTTTTGGCATTAATTACAATGAAAAGGAGTCAGCTTAGCTTCGGCAATTATAATCATTTTAAGCAGCCGTTGGAGGCGATTAATATGAATGAATGTAATTACTCTAATTTGATTCAGGAAATTTACTCAATTTCATCTATCATTAAAAACTAACCTCATGAGTACTGATTTGGAGCTATGATCAAGCAAACTATTTCTGTCTTGGTGGAAGACGAGGCAGGAGTTTTAACTCGCATTGCTGGCTTATTTGCCCGCCGTGGATTTAATATTGAAAGCCTGGCAGTGGGAGCTGCTGAACAAGAAGGTGTGTCTCGGATCACTATGGTAGTTCCAGGAGATGAGCAGGTTGTAGAACAGCTAATCAAGCAACTATACAAATTGATTAGCGTGCTTAAGGTTCAGGATATTAGTCACCAGCCTTGTGTTGAAAGAGAGTTGATGTTAATCAAGGTCAATGCCTCTGCTTCAAATCGTTCTGAAATCATTCAGGTGGCACAAATTTTCCGCGCGCGGGTGGTGGATCTTGCAGAAGAGGCGTTAACTCTCGAGGTTGTCGGTGATCCAGGAAAAATCGTGGCAATTATTCAAATGCTAAATAAATTTGGCATTCGCGAAATTGCCCGCACTGGTAAAGTGGCGTTAGTCAGAGAATCTAAGGTTAATACAGAATATCTTAAATCTATTGAGGCTAAAGTAACACTATAGTCATGATAGGTTGTTTTGTTACCGATATATCTATGTAGAACATAGGGCGTATTCATGAGGGATAAAATTTTCTTTCACCAATATTTGATCAAGATTAACATCAGTCTCCAGCAAACAAGCGTGACCACTTTGAGGCAGAATTCTCATTTGAGATTGAGGTAGAAGAGCATCTAATCTTTGAGCCTCTTTGACTGAAGGCAATAGATCATCTGCCCCTCCTGCAATAATTAGGCTAGGAATATCCAGGCTGCGCAATTCTTGATCTAAAACTGAAAAATCTCTTAATAAAGATAGCCGCCAGCTAATTACATAAGGGGGTAAAGCTTTCATGCTTTTAACCAAAAGCTCGCGATCGCCTTCCTGGATTCGATGTAACTGAGCCAGAAAAGGCAACAGTCCTAGGGCGGAATAACGATGAATCCAAGATGGTATCCAGGATGTAATATCTGCGCCCCAACCTAGTATAGGTAACTGGTTAAAAGAGGAAGCAGGATTGATCAAAATCAGCTTATTAATCGTGTCTTTGGCAGCTAAAGCTGTTTTTAAGGCTAAACAGCCGCCAAACGACTCACCACACAAATAAACTTCTTGATTAGTCTTAGATTTTAATTCAGCTTCAATCAGAGCGATGGTGTCGTCAGCTAAATTTTGCCAACTACTGTAGTTATCAACCCGAAGAGACAAGCATCGTAAATCAAAACGTGCCGTGAGAGCTTTAGACTGTCTGTGTAAAAGTCTTCCCGTACCGTCCATGCCAGGTAAGTATACCAACAAGGGATCATCTGGATTTAATTGTTGGGGTTCAAGAAAATCTACACTGAGTTCAAAGCTCATAAAAAATATCTATTTTTCTCAATAAAGCTTATTTTTTGTTAATTAATATTGTCTCTCATTAAGGATTCAAGGATTAATATACGTACATTTTTCTTAAGATTTTGTCAAACTCCTGACAAGATCAATCAGTTTCAAGATCAAAGCCTCCGCCATGGGGATCGACCTGGGCTGCTTTTCCACAAATTCATTTAGTAACATCCTTCCTGCAAAAGATCTATGATTTGTGTCTGACAATACTGAGTTAAATCTTGAGCCAGTTGTTTTGCCTGTCTCCCCTTATATAGCTGTTTTTGAGAAGGGTTAATCAAGTAGGGTTGACCAATCAATACTTTGACTCGATGATAGACCAGCATCGGATGATTGCCTCGTCTGGCAAAAAAAGGTTCCTGGCGATCAAACAACTGTAACCAACGAATTGGAATCGTGGGATAGGTGCTTTCCGCCAAAGATGCGATCGCTACGGGAATTACAGCCAGATATTCTACTGGTGCCTGCCAAGCCAAATGAGCAAACCCACGATGAAATTGATTGACCTCCTGAGGGGAAGTTGGTTCGATCATGGGCTTGGTTCCCTCAGGAAATAATCCCACCCACTGTTGAGAAGTCAAAAGGCTATTGGCTTGAGCAAATAGCTGTCTTTGTCTATTTTTTGCTTTAGCTAAAGGAAAGCAACCCAGAGAAGTAACTACCTCGCGGATCAAGGGGGTTTGTCCCATGTAATGATGACAGGCGATGCGCAAAGTATTGGGCATCGTGTTAATCAGGATCGGCGCGTCTAAAAAACTACGATGGTTGCTGATAACAATGGCAGGAATTTCCTGAGGGATTCGATGAGCATAAAGCGGAGTTAAATCAAGTCTGAGGGTCGAAATTAACGATTGAGAGCATAAACGAGGTGTAAAAGATAACATTTAGTTTGATTACTATCGTAGCTGTACCATAGGCTACCTAAACCTGGAAAGTGATTACCGCATCAAGATTATTCACAGTATGCAGCAATATTTAACATTTAACCAAAGTTTGATATCTGCCGACAACCGAAGGAGCATCTTGCCGCAGAACTTACATATAGTGATAAGAAGGGATTGATGTTGAACTCAGATACGGTTTTCAATTTTTTCGTATTTTGAGCATGATTAGCAATCACCGTATCCCGAAACTAAATTTGAGCATTTTTTAAAACGGCATATTTTTGAGCTTGATCCATAGGTATGGAATTAAAATGACTATCGGGGCATTACAACAATCAATCACCTTCAATCTTTTGAAACAGCGGCACAGGCTGGTTAATTTTGTGTCCCGCTGACAGCGATGTATTGCCGCTATCGGTATTTAACTGCTGAAAGATCTGCGCGGTAATATTGGGCATAAACGGCTGTGTTACAAAAGTGACGCGCCGAATTGCATCAACCAGAATGGATAAAATAGCGTGCATGCGTACTGGATCGGTTTTTTTTAATTTCCATGGAGCCTGTGCATCAATATAGCGATTGGCATTACTGATATGCTGCCAGATTAATTCCAGCACTTTATGAAATGCCTGTTTTTGCATTAACGCATCAACTTCCTGCGGCAATTGTTCAAGTGGTGCGATAAAATCGCTATCATCCTGGGTTTGCGGTGTGCAATCTGATAATCGCCCGTCACAATTTTTAACAATCATCGCTAAAACCCTCTGGCATAAATTGCCATAGTCATTAGCCAGATCGCTGTTAACACGTTTTTTAATCGCCTCTTTTGAAAAATTACCATCATTGCCAAACGGTATTTCACGCAGCAAAAAATAACGCACTGGATCAAGACCGTAACGTTCGATCAAATCATAGGGATCAATCACATTACCCAAAGATTTTGAAATCTTCTGCCCTTCATTCGTCCACCAGCCATGGGCAAAAATCCGTTTCGGTAACGGTAAATCGGCGGACACTAAAAACGCTGGCCAGTAAACGGCGTGGAAACGCAAAATATCCTTGCCCACCACATGCACATCTGCTGGCCAGAATTTCTCTATATTTCTGGGATAACCCAGTGCTGTTAGGTAATTACTTAGTGCCTCAATCCAGACATACATCACATGTTTGTCATCGCCTGGCACTTTTATGCCCCAGTTAAAACTGGTGCGGGAAATAGATAAATCCTGTAGACCATCCTTAATAAAAGCAATCACTTCATTTTTACGGCTTTCAGGGGCGATAAAATCTGGATTATCAGCGATATATTTTAATAGCCTGTCACCGTAATCAGATAGGCGAAAAAAATAACTTGGTTCTTCGAGCCATTCAACGGCATGACCGCTTGGAGCCTTACCATTTACAATTTCATTATCGGCAAAATATTGTTCATCCTTGACTGAATACCAACCGGCATACTTACCTTCATAAATCGCACCAGCATCAACCAGCTTTTGCCAAAATGCCTGTGCTGACTGATGGTGCCGCGGCTCAGTCGTGCGAATAAAATCATCATGGCTTATATCTAGGTCATTAGCCAGATCGCGAAACCGCTGTGACACATCATCAGTAAAAGCTTGCGGTGATATACCAGCCTTTTCCGCCGACTGCTGCACCTTTTGCCCGTGTTCATCCGTACCCGTCAGGAAAAATGTTTCCCGCCCCATGAGACGTTGCCAGCGTGCCCAGACGTCACAAGCAATTGTTGTGTAAGCATGACCGATATGCGGTTTGTCATTGACATAGTAAATCGGGGTGGTGATGTAGGGCATTAAAATAATAAAAATAATATTTATATAAATACTTATATGTACGGACAGTTAATGCATTGGTAATTTATAGATCAACAGTCCCCTAGTAAATAAATATTTACTCTAGACTATCATCTCAAGTAATTCATATAAGTACTTTTGAAAATTTTTCATTATTAGGGAATCTCCGAGACTGACAGAAGAGGGATAATTTAGATTCAGAGCAGTTATTTTTGGAGGATTCTGCTCAAGATTACTTAATCTTAAGTATCAACTTTGTTAACGAAATCGAAAATATATTAAGTATTTCCCTGAATGTCTAGATAAAGGTTGGTTCTCAATGATACTAGGTGAATGAAGCTTCGCGATCTTCACTAATAAATCAACTTTAATGCTTAAAATTCACCTTCAATCCAATGATATTTTAGAGAACTAATAGCCAGAGAACCAACAGACCATGACAGATATCAGCGTCTGTTTATAAAAAATTGCGTCAAAGTAAAGAGCACCAGACTTGACTCTCAACTCTTTAACTACGCCTCTTTACTATGTTAACAACGATGCCCCCACGTTGGTAGTGCCTACACTACCATTATTGCTGAGGGTTTAGCCATATTTCATCTCATAGGTAAAGATATATTACGGTTTAATGCAGTGTGCTGCCCTGCTATGTTAGCCTCTGCTGGTTTGCCTTTACCAAAACAAGTATTTTGGTCACGGTTTTTTAACCAAAGACGAGCTCAAAATGGTGAAGACCTTAGGAAACATGATTGATTCCTAAGGTCTGGTGGATAGATATGGTGCTAATGCTGTAAGCTACTATTTTCTTAAGGAAATGGATCTGGGCAAAGACGGCGATTTTAACGAGACTCGTTTTATAAATGTGCTTAATAATGATCTTGCGGATATTTTGGGGAATTCCCTCAATCGTACCTTGGGAATGTTAAAAAAATATTGTCAAAGTGCGGTACCGCAACTCACTAGTGCTGATGATAGTGTTGATCATCCTTTAAAAAGCATTGGTATTGACTTAGGAGAGCATGTCAATCAAGCCTATGACCATCTTCAAGTTAGTCAATCCTGTGAGTTGATTTTGTATCTAGTACGAGGGGTCAATAAGTATATTGATGACAGTGCGCCCTGGAAGCTATTTAAGCAGCAGCAGTCTGAGGCAAAGTTGATTTTATGTGCAGTCTTAGAATCTGTTCGTTTAGCTACTTATCTTCTAGCCCCTGTGATTCCCTGCACAAGTAGCAAAATTTATCAGCAATTAGGGTTTGATTGAGATTTTAATTATGAGGAAATTAATAAAGAAAATCTAGATTTTCAAATTCATTCAAAATGGGGCAATTTGTTTATCAGTAGAACTCTGGGCAAAGCTAGCCCTGTCTTCTCTAAACTAGAATTACCGTCAGAAGATTAAATAATGGCAAGTAATTTGCCTCAGTATAATTTTTTACTGATATAAAGTTATCTAGTGCAGAAAGAGAAGCCATCGATATTAGTTAAGCTTTAGATTTGCTTAACTATAACGTCAACGGTCTACTGATATTTAGCTCAGAAGCTACTCCACAATCAAATAAAGTAACTTACTTGATTGTTGCTTAACTCTTTCTAACTTCTTTGTCTCTCAAAACTAAAATAAATCGATCTGGTTACTCTTTAAATCAACAATAAACTTATATCAAATAATGATTCAAGGTTGATTTTCTCTAAATAGCTGCTAAATAGGTGGTCAATCCACCAGCTTAGAATACTTTTTTTCATATAAAATGAGGCTTAAAACAATGCTCGATAATTTTGGAAGTGACCCTATTTTTACTCCTGAACAAATTTTGGAAAATAGAGGGCGTGTCGCAATTTTTATTGATGGCTCTAATCTATTTTATGCTGCACTACAGTTAGGAATTGAAATAGATTACAGCAAACTCCTATATCGTCTTACAGGAGGCTCTAGACTTCTGAGGTCATTCTTCTACACAGGAGTTGATCGTACCAATGAAAAACAGCAAGGTTTCTTGCTGTGGATGCGCCGTAATGGTTACCGCGTGATCGCCAAAGATCTTGTTCAGCTTCCAGATGGCTCCAAGAAAGCCAACCTAGATGTAGAAATTGCGGTTGACATGATGGCTCTAGTTTCCGCCTATGACACTGCCGTGTTGGTTAGTGGAGACGGAGATTTAGCCTATGCTGTAGATGCCGTTAGCTACCGAGGAGCAAGGGTAGAAGTTGTCAGCCTACGCTCTATGACTAGCGATAGTCTGATTAATGTGGCTGATCGCTATATCGATTTGGATCAGATCAAAGGGGATATTCAAAAGAGCAATAAACACAGCGATCCCTACCGCAGTTTCTCAGGATTTGGCATTCTGGATGATTAACTCTATTTTTCTGGTTTGTATTATTCATGCCAGAGATATAGTGTAGATCTACAAGTATTTACTTCTAACTGTTTAACTTGAATCTAGCTCAATTAAGCCTGAAGTGCTTTAGCCTGTTGCTCCCGCTGCTGGCTATTAGTGTTACTGCCTGTCAATCACTCACTATCCAACCCTCACCTCCAGCCCCAGAAGTGAGATCAGATACGCAACTGGTCTTAAATAACGCTATCTTGCAACAGTCTAATCAGGAAGACAATACAGTCTGGAAAATAAAAGCTGACAATATTGTTTACAGTGAAGACAAGCAAACTGCTGCCTTAAGCCAAATAGTGGGTAATTTGTGGCAAGATGACAGCATAATTCTCAAAGTTAGCGCCAAACGAGGGAAAATTAAAGATAACGGTAATACAATTTTGTTGAATGAGGAAGTAATTGTTAGCGATCCCCGTAATAATAGCGTGATTAATAGCGATGCTTTGGAATGGCGACCTCAAGATAACATACTGTTAATTGAAGAAGCATTAAGGGGAACTCATCCTAATTTAGAAGTTACTGCTAATTCAGGAATTTATCTTACTGACGTAGAACAGCTTGTAGTCCAAGGTGATGTTGTTGCCACTACTGACCAACCCTCGCTACAGCTAACTAGCGATCGCCTGGAGTGGAGCATTTCTCAAAATAAGGTTAATAGCCCTGGCGCTATTAAACTAGCTCGTTACGATGCCGCCCAGAATATTACCGAAAAGCTAGTTAGCGATCGCGCTGAAGTAGATTTAATAGCCCACACCGCAACTCTAAACCAAAATGTAGAGCTGATTACAGCAGCTCCACAGCTGCAAATAGCCACCGAGCTTTTTATTTGGAATTATCAGCAGCGGCGCGGTAACGCTGAGAAACCAATTCAAATTTTAGATCGAGAGCAGCAGATTGTTTTGACTGGTAATCAGGGTGAAATCAATCTTCAACAGCAGCTAGCTATCCTTGACAATGGAGTTAAGGGGATTAATCCGCAGCAAGACTTAGAGCTTTATGCCCAAAAGTTAACCTGGAAAATCACGGCAAATATGTTGGAAGCCACTGGCAATATAGTTTATCAACAAGCATCCCCTCCAGCTCGTTTAACTGGAGAAAAAGCAGTTGGTAATCTGAGTAATAATAATATTGTCGTTACTGGTAATGGACAAAAGCAGGTTCAAACAGTAATTGATAATTAGCTGGAAGAGTTATTAGTCTCTCAATAAACAACTAAATAAGTTTTTTAGCCAAATCTCCTCTTGGTTAAGCAGTCTCTTTGTCTCTGGCTAATGCTACTGTCAAATAACTCCCATTCTTGGCGAGAGATTTTGCGGGAGCGCCAGATTACCTGTGGAGTATATGAAGTATAGCAGAAAGTAATTGAAAAACGTTCTGTATCAGTGGGCGGTTGAGCGCGGTGAAAAACATTACTAGAGTCTGTAATCACGACGGTTCCTTTGTTCGCAAAACAAGTGCTCCAATTCTCTTGAGCGATCGCTTGACTCATATCTTCGTCGGAAATAAACCCCAGATTGTAATAGTTGAGCTTTTCGATTGCTTCCTCTGTGAGCGGACGAGGAATATATTCGTAAGGACCTCCTCCGCTGGTAACGTCATTTAAATAGATTATGACCTTAATGGTACGGCGATCTTCCCAATCTATGTGCCATCTTCTTACTCCTGAGTACTTCCCATCAGCAACACTCCGACGCACTCCAAAACCTTGGTATATTATGGGCAGCCCAATATAGTTTTCTACAATATCTAAGAGCCTTGGTTCTAAAGCCCACCTGAGAACTTCAGGAAATTCTCTCAAATCTTCTTTTTCTGGAGCCACTTCACAGCTCTCTATTTTATTATCATCATCAGGAATATTACGGAGGTTATCTGCTAGTAAATAAGCCCTCTCCATCATGCTATCGGTTGAAGGCAGATCGAGACTTTCTATTGGCAGTACACAAACACCCTCTTGGTGTAAGGTATCGACAATTTCGCTGTCTCGATGATTAAGTTGGGGGAGAAACGGAGAATGATCCTCTAAAGCTTTCTGGTATCCTTGCTCTTGCATTGCATGAAGAGCCGGTATTCTAAACAATTCCCGTTTCAGTTTACGAGGTATATTTTTTACCCTTTTTAGTAGCATGAGCTTATTTAATAAGAAATATTTTCAATAAATTAGAAAGTGATAAACTGCACTCAATATAATTAACCAACTACATATTAGATTAGATACAGAAAGTAAATGTCAGCAACTAAGCAAAAACTAGCTAACTTTTAAATAAGGGACTAAATACAAAATTTAACATCAATCCTTTAATTCTAATTATTTACTCTGGCTGTTTTTTTGCATCTTTATCTAGGCTTTACTAATTTTTAACAAATGTGTCATTTTTACAAATACAAATAAGAATAATTTTGTTTTACAAGGATAATACCACATTATAACTTGGCACCCTTAATGCATCTCTTAAAGTTTTTTTAAAAAATAGGCAGCAAAAAATAATATTAAGTAATATTACAAAAGTGCCGTCATGCCAGCAATCTGTCTTGACATAATAAGGTCGATATAGCTATCTTTATGAATATACCCGGGTAATAATTAAACTTAAGTGATATGCAAAGCAAGCAAAAAATAACATTATATATTCCGCCTGAGTTGCACAGGAAGTTAAAGATCAAGGCGGCGGTTGATGCTGAATCAATGTCAGCGCTGGTTCAAAAAGCACTTAGTTTTTACATGCGGTTTCCTGATGAGGTAGCTGAGATTGAGTCTTCTGTTCAGGGCAGAACCCATCAGGTGCATGTATGTCCTGAATGTGAGCAGCCATTAGTTATGAGGGGGGGGGAAATGACGTCTCTGATCAGCGAAAATGCTGTAATTGATGAGGAAATGTCCTTAGGGATATCAGGAAAGGTAGAAGAAAGACCTAAGTCGAGCGGTGAGGAACTAGTTTCCTGCCTGTAGGTTGTGTTATCCAAGTCCAGAATATAGCGATTTGAGGGTCAAGCGGGGTCGATAGTTATGAAAGAAGAGCTAGATATACTAGTAAAAGCTCAGTATCCGCTAATTTACTTAGTTACTCCTGAAGAGGAGCGTGCGGAACAGGCGATCTCTAAAATTGCTGAGTCAAATACTGAATATAAGCATGTGTATGTATGGACTGTTACGCGAGGCATGATCGAGTATGGGCAGTCTCGTCAGGGTGGTCCACACAACACTGTTTCGCCCGAAGCTGCTATAGAGTGGACTATCAGACAAAAAGATAGTGGCATCTACATTTTTAAAGATCTACACCCATTTATTGATGGACCTGTAATCACAAGGTGGTTGAGGGATGCGATCGCATCTTTCAAGGGGGCAGAAAATAAGCTGATAATATTAATGTCTCCTCTGCAAACTGTGCCTATTGAACTGGAGAAGGATGTTATAGTTCTTGATTATCCGCTCCCCAGTCTAGCTGAGTTAGACCAAGTGCTATCAGCCCGTCTAGCTAAGGGGCGTAATGGTCGTTTGGATACGGAAACTAAGGAAAAGCTTTTGAAGGCAGCTTTGGGCTTAACTAAGGATGAGGCGGAAAAAGTCTACCGAAAAGCTCAGGTCAAAGCTGGGCAACTGACTGAAAAAGAAGTGGAAATTGTTCTTTCGGAGAAGAAGCAGCTAATACGGCGTAACGGAATTCTAGAATATATTGAAGAAGATGAAACCATCGATTCTGTGGGTGGTCTAGAGGAATTGAAGCGCTGGTTAGAACAACGCTCTAATGCCTTTACTGAAAGAGCTAGAGAATATGGCTTACCCCAGCCCAAAGGGATGTTAATTCTAGGTATACCTGGATGTGGTAAATCTTTGATAGCGAAAACCACATCTCGCCTGTGGGGGCTACCCTTACTTCGTTTAGATATGGGGCGGGTGTATGATGGCTCAACGGTAGGTCGTTCAGAAGCCAATTTGCGGAACGCTTTAAAAACAGCGGAATCCATATCTCCCGTAATACTCTTTATTGATGAGCTTGACAAAGCTTTTGCTGGGGGAGGAGGTTCTGGAGATTCTGATGGTGGTACTTCAGGTAGGATATTTGGTTCTTTCCTCACCTGGATGCAAGAGAAAAAATCGCCTGTATTTGTCATGGCAACTGCTAACCGTGTAGAAAGGCTACCAGGAGAGTTTCTGCGTAAGGGAAGGTTTGATGAAATCTTTTTTGTTGATTTGCCAAACTCGATTGAGAGGAGAGATATTTTCAGAATTCATTTGGAAAAGAGACGTTCAGAGATCAGTCGCTTCGATCTTGAACAGTTGACCAAAGTATCGGAAGGTTTTTCGGGAGCAGAGATAGAGCAAGCAATTATCGCTGCAATGTATGATGCTTTTGCTCAAGATAGGGAGTTTACGCAGCTTGATATTATTGCTGCTATTAAAGCTACCTTGCCTTTATCCCGAACTATGACTGAGCAGGTAAGCGCTCTTCGCGAGTGGGCTGGACAAAGAGCCAGACCTGCATCAGCTTCAGTTGCTGAATATCAGCGACTGGAATTCTAACAGGCTTCCTCCTGCATTTAATCAAGCTTGCAGGAGTAGGGCTAGCAGTTGCTAGCAGTTTACTTGGATAATCAGTTGGTTTATGTGAACCTAACGGTTATTAATTTTAAAGTTGTTGTTTACTTTTTTTCTACTGGAGGAAATCCTATGTCTCACTTTAGCACTTTACGCACCAAAATCAGCGATTCTGAAATTCTAGTTAATTCTCTTCGCGATCTTGGCATCAATGTTCAAACTAATGCTGATGTTCGTGGTTACAATGGTCAAAGACTTCGCGCTGACATTGTTGCTACTTTAGATGGTGAATATGATCTAGGTTGGTCAGAAAACAGTGATGGTACTTTTGACTTAATTGCTGATCTTTGGGGTGTTGCTAAAAAGCACAACCAAACTGAATTAATTAATTCTATCAATCAAAAATATGCTGTTAACAAAACCCTTGCTGAGGTTAAACAGCGTGGTTTACAGAATGCCAATGTTAAGTTAGTTCTTCAGTAACAAGAATTCTACTTTAAGTTAAAGCGCGTTCCCAAGCTTAGGGTTGATCTAGTAGCTAAATACTAAATCAACCCTTTTTTTAGTTTAGATAAGCCACAGAGAATGGCTATTCTGCCACGGGAAAAAGCTGATTAATGAGCCCTGAGACAAAGGTTAGGACAATTGACCCAAACACCGCGGGAAAAAAACCAGCTATAGTCAAGCCAGGAGTCAAATAGCCCACTAAACCTAGGGCGATCGCATTTACTACTAACAGAAATAAGCCCAGGGTTAAAACCGTTAAAGGAAGAGTGAATATAACCAAGACTGGCTTAACTACAGCATTAACTAAACCAAGAACGGCAGCACCAATCACAGCGGAAGAGAAGCCAACGATGCTAATCCCTGGAACGATAAATGCCGTAACTATCAAAGAGAGAGCAGCAGCCAACCATGTGAGCAAAAACTGTAACATTTTTTGTTGCCTGAAATTCGTTAAGAATAATTATTTATCATTACTCTAATTTTAGTTAATTTGTCCCAAGCATGGCTATAGTTACAAGTTCGGTATTCAGGATAATTTAGGTCGGGAAAACTTCAATAATATTTCTAAATAATATTAAATTATCTCAAGCGCTAGTAATATATTTAGCCAAAGCCCCTTCCAAAGTCTGAATTAATTTATCTAAATTGCCATCGGTAGCAGCAAAACATTCTGCGGGGGGAGGATCAGGTTGAAAATTAAGTAGTTTAACTTGCCCTTCTCCAATAGCAATAATTACTACTTCTACGGTGAGATCATAACCATCAACAATCCCTAATATTTCTTGGATTCTCCCCTTCGTATTTTTGTTTAACTTTTCCAGGCTATCTGAGGAACAGGCGACAAAATGAGGAGTTGGCTGCAAGTCAATCCCGAGAACATCCTTGGCTTCTCCCCACTCTTGCTTTAATCCCCAAGCCAGTGCCGCTAATTGAGTTTCATAATCAGTAACAAATAAGTCTAATTGAGATCGCCACTTCTGCGCTGCAATTTCTGGTCGATTATCATCTAAATTAAACATAAAATTACTGTAACCCTTTGATGTCTACCTATACTAGCTGAGCTAAACATCACAGTCCATACTGGCAAAAGTAATAGCATCAAATCCAAAAGCCAACATCAGGGGCATCGGCGACAGCCAAAGGCAGCTGGCTAATATTGCCAGAACAGTAACCACAGCAGCACTAAGCAACCAACGTTGTTCATTATTGCTCAATCCTTTCTCGTTTTTAATCAGTCGCATGACCTTTTGCGGAATCGGCTCAGGCATCACGCAATTGGGAGGAAATGCCCAGTAGTGATTGTAGCGCTCCTTAACTAAGTCTGTCCAACCATTGCGATCGCACCATTCTTGAATCCATTCGTCATGAAAATGTTGCATAAGAAAATTCTTAAGTAACTATTTTGCTGTGTAAAAGCTTGATCAATAAAACTCAATTAATCTGTCAATTAATCTGAGTCTTCAGTTTATTTACACTAACAAAACCCTCAAATTTTTAAAATACCTATCTCATTTTACTTAACAAACCTTAAATGTATTGGGCTTTTTATTGAGAATAAATGAGCATAAATACTCAGGTGACAATGTGTGTTTTTTTTACTAGCCTGACATAGTTCAAACTCTGCCTAAAACTATGTTTATTAATATAAATATGCGTTTTATTTACCTATCTTAATGGCGCTTAATTTTAAGTATTATAATTTATGATTTTAATAAAGATTTTCTAATTTGTACAAGAGAACAATAAATAAATTAATTTCTACTTGTTAAAAACTAAAAACTAATGACTAGCAACTATGAACTAGTAACTTTTCATCGAAGTTGATTTAAGCAGAGTGTTACTTAATAAGCATCAAACTGAGTTTCAGTACAGATAAAATTTAATTTCACATCCCATGAATCTGTTGGTAAATGCGATACGTAAGCAAAATCAAAAACAATACTAATGGTAGGGATGCCAGCACATTCTGATGAACTTAATAAGCGATCATAAAAACCTCCGCCATAGCCGAGGCGATAGCCTTGATGATCAGCCGCTACGGTAGGAACCAGGATTAAATCAGCACTAGCAGGATCAATCACTGGAGAGTTCGCTAGAGGTTCTGGAATTCCGTACTTACCCGATTGTAAATTTTCACCTGGTTGCCAGAAATGCCAAATTAAAGACTTATCTACACAACGGGGGAAAGCAAAATGCTTTTTCTGAGAAAAAAGGGGAGTCAGATCTACTTCCTGACGAAAACTGAAGTATGCCAAGATGGTTTGTGCATCCTGAAAGAAAGAAGTAGATTTAAGGCGATCGCAGATTAAACGGCTTCTAATCTGCCACTCTGAGGTTTCTAGAGACTTTCTCTGCTTTAAAATTTGGCGACGTAATGAAGATTTACTAAGCTGGCTCATTATTGATGCTTGATCATCTTTACATGGGGAATACCTGCTTCGCTAAATTTATCACCAACCACAATAAAACCTAGTTGTTGATACAGCCTGCTAATATACTCTTGAGCATGAACAATAATTTGCAATTTTTGAGATGCGGGGGGAGTTTGTAAGGCAGTTTCCATTAGTCTCTTGCCTACTCCACAGCGTCTAAATTCAGATAGTACAGCTAACCTCTCGATTTTAGCTGTATCAGGATCAATTTCCCTAATTCTGGTGGTACCAACTGCTTGACCATTAAGATAAGCGAGTAAATGAACCGTAGTTTCATCCCAACAGTCAAATTCCAATTCTGCGGGCACGTTCTGTTCTAATTGAAATACTTGGGTTCTAATGTGGCGAATATCGGCTTTTTCCTCCTGGTATTCTACCTGCTTAATATGTAACAAGCTCATAGTCTACAAAATAGCTGATTAATTCATTTTAAGCTGTCATGCTCACTTAAAATCTTTTCCACCCTGGCTTCTTCTAGCTTAACGGTTAGCTTGTTTGCCTCATGGAGATCTCGTTGAGTCTTGGTTAGGCTGATGGTTGAACCGATGGAAAATGCCAGACCCATCCCCATAAATCCTTTAACCCATACATCAACTGGTAAATTAATAATACCAACAGAGGTGGCTGAAATAGAAATAATAAAAGATAACCAGGTTTGAGCTATCCAGGTAGAACTATGATCTTGATTGATTGTTTTGCTGGTCATTCCTTTAATTGCCTCTAAAATATACTAAATATATATGATGAATATTTTAGAGAAGTTTATTTCTAGGAATTGCCCAAGAATGACAGTTGTCTGATTGGAACTTACAGCCGTTTTCAGTTGCATAGATTATGAATACCTATACTCTAAATTTAAAGCCCCTAGCGAAGCAGATTACAGTAGAACACTTTGAGCAACTGTGTGCGCTGAATCCTGAACTTAAGCTAGAAATTAACCATCAAGGAAAATTGATTGTCATGTCTCCTACTGGATACGAGACAGGAATGAATAATGCCAGCCTGATTGCACAATTCTGGATCTGGAATCGTCAGTACGATCTGGGGGTAGTTTGCGATTCATCCACTGGCTTTATCCTACCTAATGGCGCGGTTCGTTCTCCTGATCTTAGCTGGATCGTTAAAGAAAGAATTGCCAGATTTAGCCAGGAAGAGAAAGCTCGATTTTTACCGCTGACACCAGATTTCATTCTAGAATTAATGTCTCCTAGCGATCTCCTGGAGATAGTTCAGGATAAGATGACGAGCGACCCCCTAAAGGGTTCGACAGTTCCTACAACGGAGGAAACCTCCGCAACGGACTGTCTCACCGCGCCGTCTTACGGCGCAAGGGAACGCGCGAGGATGCAGGAGTATCAGGATAATGGAGTTAAGTTAGGGTGGTTAATTAATCCACAACGGCAGCAGGTAGCAGTCTATCGTCCGCAACAGGTTACCGAGATAATGGACAGTCCTGCTACCTTATCGGGAGAAGCAGTATTACCTGATTTGGTGGTTGAGCTAGATTTTATTTGGCGATAGATTACGCTTAGGGTTACTGATTGTTCCTGATTCTGCCCAATAATAATCGTCTTTCCGCTCGGGCGATCGCTTTATAGGTTTGAGTTACGGCATCTGGCTCAACGGAAATAGCATCAATGCCCCATTGAATAAGTAGCTCGATTAGTTCAGGATGTTCTACAGGTGCCTGACCACAAATAGAGCAGCCAATACCGTGTTCCTGAGCTGTTTTAATCAGCGTTGCCATTGCCTTGTGCATTGCAGGATGATTCGCATTTAAACCGCAATCGCTGAACTGAGATCGTTCTCGGTCAACCCCCAGAAGTAGCTGAGTTAAATCATTAGTACCGATCGCTATTCCTTGAACTCCTGCTGCAACATATTCGGGGAGCAGCATAATTACCGAGGGAATTTCCGCCATCATCCAAACCTGAAATGAGCTGATAGAAGTTAAGCCTGCATTCTCTAGACGACGAAGACAAAACTCAAACTCGTTGACGCTACGAACAAAGGGTAGGATTATTCTCAAATTACTATGACCTTCTAAAATTAAGGTTTTGAGAACCTGTATTTCTAAATCAAACAGGTTAGAGTTTATTAAATAACCATAGGTGCCTCTATTGCCGAAAACAGAGTCCAGCAGATCTGCATCATAGCGATCTAAAGAGCGATAAAATACTGGGCGAGGGGCAAATGCGGTGGTGAATTGACGCAAATAACTAGATAGAGTGTGCAACAACTGGCTGCGGAAAGAATCTTGCCATTTAGCTAAGGTGGGGCTTGCTAGCAGTTCAGCTAACATTAATTCAGAGCGTATTAGTCCCACTCCATCTACGGATAATTTTGATGCGGCGACAATACTTTCTGGCTGTGAAAGATTAACCATTAACTTAGTGGCAATCGGGTAATTAAGAGAAATGCGCCGTCTTAAAGGATTATGAGGCGTTAATTCTGGCGCGCTAGTTGCAGGATATACCTGTCCATTATTGCCGTCGAGATAGGTTACATCTCCCTGATTAAGAATTGTGGTAGCGTTAGTCGCATTAACCACGGCTGGGATATTTAATTCTCTAGCTACTATAGCGGCGTGGCTAGTTCTTCCTCCCCTTTCCGTAATAATTCCTGCCGTTTGCCTAATTAAAGATATATGCTGGGGAGCGATGATTTTAGTAACCAAAATTGCTCCCTCAGGAATTGGTTGAGTGTGGTTTGCCCAATCTGAGACTATGATGACTTTTCCCTGGACAATGCCTGGTGATGCGGCAATTCCCGATAACAGTGAGTTGGTTGATGCCGCTGGCATCTGAGTATTAAGAATGGTGCTATCTAAGGCTGGTATTTCCTGGCTTAAATTATCATCAACCCAAGTAAAGCAAAAATCAGACACCTTGCTAGATGATGACTCCTGTGCTGACCAGGTAAAAAATTTGAGCTGTGGCTGTTGTTCAAGGATATTTTGAGTTAGCTGTAGTAAGTTAGCGATCGCCTGAGAATCTAAGATATAAGCCGATGCGAGGTGCTCTTCAGGAATATATGCTTCTAGGCAGTTGATTTTGGGGCTTGCTGCACTCTGATTTTGGATACGATAGCCATAATTTTTAGAACCTAGGCATTGTGCCAGAATTTGGCTGGTTTCAGGATCGACCAAATAGGTATCAGGTTCAACAGCACCTTGAAGTATGCTATCAACTAAACCCCAGCTAGCTTTGATTTGAATAATATCCTGGTCTATTTCTATAGTCCCCTCTCCTAAGACAGGGTTTAGAGGTCTAACTAAGATTGAAACCTCGATTTGCTCAATGCTGATGCCTAATTTTTGCCAGTAGAGGAGGCTGCTAGCAGTAAATAGTTCTGACCAGGCTAATTTAACTGCTTCGATAATAGCATCGGGATGTTGATTACAGGTTTGCGATCGCCAGAGATGATTAATCTGGTGTCGTTGTACTGCAGGATTAGTGACGAAAGGCTGAAGAATAACGGTGGGAGAATTTAGTTGTTGTACCGCTTGAATTAATAAGGATTGGGCGGTTTCAGGTAAGACAGCATTGTTGATAATGTGACGATTATGATTAGCTACAGACTGTAGAAGTTGATAATCGTCACCGAAATCCCGTTTGAGGAGGCGACTTTGATGATGATGAATTAACTGTCGCCACAAACTTGAGCCGACTATAAACCCTGGAGTCAGGGGATACCCACGCTGAAGTAGCTGGCTGAGAATAAACAGCTTATCCCCAACCAAGGACTGTTCTGAATATTGAATTTGTGAAAGCCAATAAATATAGGTCACTGCACTAATTTACAGTAACTAACTCTCGTTTTTGGGCGGAACTTTTAGCCAAAAACTCGTCGCTCAACTTCATAAATGCTTTTGATCCTCCAGAGTTGGGCATCGCTATAGATACAGGGGTGAATAGGTCAACGGCTTTGGCTACGTTAACATCCATGGGAATTGACTGCTCGAATAGTTGTTCGGGAATAAAATCGTCCTTCACTCGCTTCATAACCTGCTTATAGTACCTGCCCATCAGTCCTCCCGCGGAGAGAATGAAGACAATTCCCAAGAGATTAACATTTACAGGGTTAGTTGCTTCATGACTAGCCCTTAATTTAGCAATTCTTCTCTCTAAGAGCTGAATACCAACGAGGGAGAGGGGTTCTGGACGAGCGGGCAGAAGATAATAATTACTGGCAGCAATACCGCTACGGGTTAGTAGATTATAGCCTGGAGCGCAGTCTAAAATAATAAAGTCATAGTAATCAACTACGGGCTCTAGAATTTTTTGAATTAGAACTCTCTCAAAGCTATCCCAAACTTTTTGAAATTCTTGTTCATTATTATCGATCGCCTTTTGATGAAGCATTTCTGAGACTTGATACTCATCATACAGCTCAATATCTCCAGGCAGCAATTCTAAACCATGAATGCCACAAATATTCGGCACGATAATATCGTCAATCCTCAACTTACTCCAGGGGTTAGGATTAATTACATTGTCTAGGAGATAGCTTAGTGTATGCTTTTTCTTGCGTAACTTAGCAAAGTCATGGGGTGAGATTAGGCTCAGGGTAGCGCTAATTTGCGAATCTAAATCTAAAACCAAAACCCGCTTTTTATGTCGCTGGGCTAAACAGGTAGCCAGATTAACAGTTAGAGTAGTTTTACCTACCCCACCCTTCATGTTGACGGTGCTGATAATAGTTCCCATGTGTAAATTTCCTAACTGTTCTTGTTAAAGTTAGTGCCTCCCCCTAAATTCTGGCAATAATAAATCATAATTTTTGATAAAGATTTTTTAACCGACAGCCTGTATAACCTATAACTTATAACCTATGACAATTATTGAGTAGTATTGAATCCAGTCAATATTTAACTAGCCTGAGCGTCTTTAATGCGGCGATAATTGATGGTGCCAAAAACTAGCCAAAATAGCAGCAATCCCCCAGATAAATACAGCACTGGAGTTGAACCGAACTGATAAATTAATACTGGTGCCGCAGCGGTAAATAAGCCACCGCCAACAATGGGTTCAAAAAAAAGCTGTTTATAGGCAAAGCTTTCAAAAGCTGCGGTTTCGTTTTCGGGATCGACCATCCGAATCAATAGAATTCCCGTGGCGGTAACCCCCATAGACTGTCCCATATCGCCAATTCCTCTAGCAAACCAGTTTATGGGGATTAGGCGGGGGGCGATAACCACAAAGGCAAAAATATTCCAAATAATGCCCACCAGAGAGAGGGTGATAAATACACCTAAATTATCTCCTAGTATGGTTAGATCTAGACTAGCGATCGCCGTCAAGATCACCACATCAATTGCTACTCCGCCAATTCTTTCTTGCAACTGCCGATTAATTAGATAGTCTATTCCTAGCTTCGTGCAGGTGATTTGCAGGATGATCCCCCCGATTAAAGCCATCGGAAACAGTGGTACTGCCTCCACTAGTTCTAAGCCGTTTTTACCCCAGGAAACCGTCTCCAGCCAAAATAAACCCTTAAGAATTAGCCAGCCCAGAGCGATCGCCAGGGCGGTAAAGCCAAAGTTAAAGGAAATTTGATCAATACCAAGATTTTCGATTACGGGGGTTGGTGTTGCTGCCGATAAGGCGATCTCTGGTTCTTCTTTGATTTGTTTAGCCCGTTCTTCCCGAGGCTCAATATGACCCTGTTTTTCTCCCCACTGAATTAACCAGGTACCGCCGACAACCCCTGAAATAATACCGACGGTGGCTAATCCTAGAGCCAAATTACCTCCCTCAGAAAAGCCCAGTTTATCCAAAGTTGCCGCCATTCCTGCGGCAGCGCCATGTCCTCCTTCAAAGGCAATCTCAATCAGAGTTGCGGCAAGAGGATCGATATCAAACAGGGGAATCAAGATCAAAGTAACGGTGAGAATACCAAAAACATATTGCCCCCAGGCTAAACTTTGACCAAAAGCCACCTGGGGCGAAGCTTTACGCCAAATATCTTGGGGACTGGGAATATTTTCCCCCAGGAATAGTACAGCAAAGACGATATTGATAAATACCCCTGGACACTGTAACCAGATTTGCTGCATGGTGTCGGGGAAAATCCCGTTAGAGAAACTAGAATCTGGGGTTAGCTGGGTAACAATGGTTCCTAATACTTCTGAACCTAATAGCAGGGCGATCGCCCCTGCTAAAATCGATTCAGGTAAATATAGTTTCTGCCAGATAGGAAATTTCTGTTTGATATATACCGACAGTAATAATAAAATTCCTAGAACAATAAAGGCGAAAAAAACGTTTAAGAGGTCGAACATTAATAATTTTGGCTGATAATACTCAATTAATCCTATCAGGAAAAAATTGAAGTCTTGCTACTAAAATTATCAAAATTTTGAGTTTCTCCAGATACAGTTTTTACCCACAGGCGATCGCTTAATTATTTTTTGTTTTGATTAAGCCATTCCAGCAAGATAAATAAAAGACGAATTAATAAAATTGCGATCGCCGTTTCGGGATATAGCCAGTTACTCAGAGTAATTATAATAACCGAAATTGATTTTAGTACTTGTGGATTTATTATTGATTTTCTTGACTTTTGAGATTTTTCGGCAGCAGGTATCAAGAAAATGATTTTAATTTTGCTGCGCTTTCCTAGTTTCATATTGTTAGATATTGCAATGAACTATCTAACAAGTTAGAAAAATTAGCAGTAGCGAACAAGAGCTTAGAAGAGCGAGCATTAAAGATTACTTAGGCGCACTGATTAACTTATATTTGCTACTTAAAATCTTATTGAATTTTTCTTTCTATTCCTCTGGTAAATCTCCAATACCTGTAATTCGCTCTAAAATAATCTCTAATTTAGCGGAAAGCTGATTATGATTATGGCTTACCTTCTGTTCCAGCTTTCTAATGCTACTTTTAATCTCATCGAGATCCTCTTCAACGGCTTCAAAAGCATTGCTAATCCATCCTTGAGGCTCGACATCTAGTTTCAAAGTTTTGACCTCTTCTTCTATCTTAGAAATACGGCGATTATGCTCATTAATTTTTTTGTTTTGCTCTTGCTCACTCATTGATTCTTAGCAATAGTCTAGAATTAATTACACCTTAAAGAGTTGTTTAAAAGCAAATACTAATACCCTAAAGACATAATTAATCTAATTATAAAGCATAAAAATCAGGTCATAATTTAAGATGTGTATAGATGCGGGTACTAATATGCACTGTTTCGTTAAGGTAATAGCAGTGTATTTTACTGGCTGCTGATGAGTACGAATAAGAGAAGAGGCGGTTATCTCGCTACAGCGGGGGGCGTAAAGAGGCTCAAGAATGCCAAGCGCATTAAAAGATATACTTATCAGCAACTTGCCGAAGCAGCCAGGGAAACGAAAGATAAGGTTAAACGGCTGTTTAATCCTCAGTGGGGCAATGGTCAATACAAGGTTGGGGAAGAAGCGGTAGAGGCAATTTGTGGTGTATTGGATCTCAAGCCAGGGGAAATTGTTAGTGATTGGTATGCTTTAAAGATTAGTTTGGAACAAGATGAAGTTGACATTTCTAATCAAGAAAAGAAGCACGATGAGTCTTATTATGAAGTATTAAAAAAAATAGAACAGGCTGTTGAGAATGAATCGATATCTCTCGATTTATCTCATATGCATTTAACTGAAATCCCCAAACAGATAAAAAGTTTATCTACTTTAAAATCTTTAAAATTAATTGGAAATAATATCATAGAAATTCCATCAGAAATTGGCGAGTTAAGAAATCTAGTTAAATTAAACTTAGACTCAAATTGTATTGAAAAAATACCCAAAGAAATAACACATTTGGAAAATCTTCAAGAATTATATTTGTTTGAAAATAACTTGGATTTGTTTGATATTTCTATAACTCAATTGAAAAAATTGACAATTCTTTCTATTGGAAATAATCGTATAGATTTTTTGCCCAAAAAAATAAAAAATATGAAAAGCTTAAAAGAATTGTTTATTAATAATAATGATATTAGTTCTTTGCCTTCAGAGTTAGGTGAAATGACTAATTTAAATATTCTACAGGTCAATCATAATAAAATTAGTTGTTTACCTTCAGAAATAGGCTTTTTAACTAATCTTGAACATCTAAAATGTCATAATAATAGACTTAGAAGCATACCTAGAGAAATTGGCAAACTAAATAAACTAACTACATTAACTTTATATGAAAATCTACTTGAATCTTTACCTTTGGAAATTGGTCTATTAGACAACTTAAGAACTTTTAATGTAGATAGAAATTATATTACTTCAACTAGTATCCCATCATCTACATCTCAATTGAAAAGTTTAAGAGAGCTGTATATGTATGACAATGATATGGAAACCATTCCTCCTTGTATTACTAAAATAAAGAGTTTGCAAAAGCTCTCTTTGGGCAATAATAAAATTACTGAGTTGCCAGCAAATATTGGTGATTTAATAAATTTGAATGAACTGCATATTGATAATAATTGTATAACTGAGCTTCCTGCGAGCATTGGTAATCTTAAAAAGCTTGTAAAACTTAATTGTAGAAATAATAGTCTGATCAGACTGCCTAAAGAAATTAAATATTTAAGCAATCTAAGTAATTTTAATATTGTTGATAACGATAATTTTCCTGTTCCTCCCGAATTAGTAAAGCATGATAATGAGCCGCAGGTAATTATTAATTATTATTTATATTTATCGATTAAAAATAACAACACCCGTCAGCCATTACGTGAGGCAAAGCCATTACATGAAGCAAAGATGCTTTTAGTAGGACAGGCTAATGTAGGTAAAACTTGCCTCAAAAAAAGATTCATGGAAGATCATTATGATCCAGCTCGTAATAAAACTGATGGAATTGATATTGAACCTTGGGAAATAAAAGTAGAGAATAAAAAATTACAGGTCAATATCTGGGATTTTGGGGGACAGGAGATTATGCATTCTACCCATCAATTCTTTTTGACTAAGCGCAGTCTTTATTTGCTGGTGCTTGATAATACTATCGGCGAAGGGGAAAACCGTATTGAATATTGGCTGAAGATTATTCAGAGTTTTGGTAAGGATGCCCCTGTAGTTATTGTGGGAAATAAAGCTGATCAGCATCCTTTAGATATTGATAAGACTGGTTTAAAACAAAAGTATCCTCAAATTAGGGCGTTTTACGAAGTATCCTGCAAAACTGCTAAAGGCATTTCTGAGTTGCAAGAATTTGTTAAGCAGGAAATTAATCAACTGGAACATATTAACGATGTATTGCCTTTATCTTGGTTTAATATCAAGGAAAAGCTAGAAAAAATTGATAAAGACTACATTTCTTACGAACAATACGAGTCTTTATGTGAAGAAGAAGGAGTTGAAGAAGAGGACAAGCAACGTATCTTAATTCGCCTGTTAAACGATTTGGGAATTGTGCTGAATTTTCAGGACGATCCGAGGTTAGAGGATACCCATGTACTCAATCCTGAATGGGTTACTAATGGTGTTTATAAGATACTCAATGATCGCAGTTTAATCGTCGATAATTGTGGGATTTTAACTATCCCAACTCTTAAAAGAATTTTAAATAAAAAACGGTATCCTGCTCATAAACTTCGATTTATTATTGGCATGATGCGGAAGTTTGAACTGTGTTTTGATATCGAATCAGATAAGAAATTTCTAATTCCTGATATTTTACCCAAGGGAGAATCCTACAGGGGAGAATGGGACAATACCCTAGCTTTTGAATATCACTATCCCGTATTACCTGGTAGCATTATTTCTCGCTTTATTGTTCGCATGAGTCACTATATCCATAAAAGAACCTATTGGCGTAGTGGGGTAGTGTTAGAAAATGAAGGTAATTTGGCTTTAGTTAAAGCTGATCGTGAGGATAAAATTATTAAAATTCACGTTAAGGGAAAAGAGAACACTAGACGTAATTTATTAAAGGCAATTCGTTCTCAGTTTGACTATATCCACTCAACTATTCCTGGTATTGTGCCAGTGGAGAAAGTTCCTTTAAGGGAATATCCTGAAATTATCCTAGACTATCAGGAATTACTGGGTTTAGAATCAATGGGGGAAACATATAAGGTGATTGGTACACTGAAAAAACGTATTCCTTTAAGACAGCTGCTTGATGGTATTGAATCTTTAGGCGATCGCCGTAACCGTTCTCCAGATACTCGTATTTACCATGGGAAAATAAGGTAATAACGAGCTAAGTTTTGCTCAACGCTTGTAAGTGCTCGATTAGCCATGTCAATTAATCCTATTCAATATCTCTTTTTTCTGATGTGACGTATAAATTTTTATATTTTGGGATTTTTAATTGGTAGGCGTTTATTTCTTTTACGGTACTTTCTTTGGTATTCCCGTCGCTGTTTAGTGACTTCGTAGAGTACAATTCCAGATGTTGTGCCCAAGTTGAGACTTTCTATCATGCCAAACATGGGGATAGTTACGCACATTTCGCTATGCTCGACAGCGGTATCGCTGATACCGCGGCTTTCATTACCAAACCACACAGCTAGTTTTGCGTGAACGGTGTAATCCGCCTCCTCCAAGATTACGTTTGTTTGACCTTTAATGTGCGGCGAAGTGACAATCGATACAAAGTTATTTCTTTGAAGATGTTGAATACATTCTTCAGTGCTATCGAATCGTTTGACGAAGCTCCATTTGACCGCAGATACCGACGTTTTAAAGAGTGATTTTCTCGCCCTCATTTCTTGCCAATCGTCGGGAAGCGCTTTGCGAGAATCGACGATATAAGTTTTCTCAACTCCTAGGGCGCTTACATTGCGGATTATGGTGCCGATGTTTCTAATATCAGTAGGTTCTTCGATTACGGCGATTAAATTCTTGCACTTATAAGGCTTTATGGCATTAGCACGTTTACGAACTTCACTCCTTCGCTTGTTCTCTATTTCGGTACTCATTTGGGTTTCAGTGTGATGCCTGACTGTTTATGATGTAGGAACTATCTAGGTATCATACTACATAATCATAATATCAAGAATTGCTCTATATCTTGACAGCTACTCTCCGCGTAGTGGAGCTACGACTGAACCGCAGAAGCATCAGAAGAAACAGGCTGCCCAGGTGATGGGGGGATAAAACTAGAGTTCTATTGGTTGATCTATTATGTTGCGAAGTTTAGCTAGCTCATCCATACCTTCTTGCCAGAAATCAGTACCTCTCTTTTTATTATCCTCAATAGGCAAAGGTTGCCAATTATCACAATCAAAGGTTAATTCGGGAAAATATTTCTTAGGTAGCTTGTGATCCAGACTCATGCCCCACGTTTTTTTCCAGTCGTCGTAAGATGGATATTTAATATCTCCAATAATTAAGTGGCGACATGCGTACAAAGAATATAGCACTGAAGCTCTTCCATACTCCGTACCAATACTACCGTTAACTATAAAATCATCTAAGTCTGCTTTTCTGGCAAAAGATGTATCTAAAACGCTATATTTAACTTTTTGTTTATATCCATCAAAGTATGCGTCTTCGTAGCGGTATTCAAAACAGAATATCTTTGATAGTTCATCTAAAATAGCTTCCCATCCTCGGTATATCTTAATTTTCATTAGCAATTGCGCGGAGTGCTTCCCATTCTGGATCTGGCGTATCAATTAATTTTTTAAGACTATTTAAAACAGCATGTGGATTACCACTCAACTCAGCTTTTTCCACTTCTCGTATCGCTTTTTTGGCAACATAGGCAGAAAGACTAATAGTATTGTCATTTTCATCTTGTGTTGTCTGCAAGATGTTCCAGGAGTTTATAATGTTGTTCCAACCTCTATTTTTATAGCCTTGAGAGCGTAGTTCTTTTTTTTTCTCTTGATTAAAGGACTCAAATCTTTGGGTATTACGAGCCTGTGCATCCCAATAATTTAATCCGTCAAATTGCCTTGCCATAAAAATTTCCTTATTTGTGTTTATCTTATCTAGAGATACCCTTAATTAAGATCGATGATTTCTCGATCTATATTCTTCTTCAAATGCCCGACCAATTTTTTCAGCTTTATTAATCGCGTAGCGAGCTTTCTCTTTCTCTTGGTCAATTTTTTCTTGAGCTGTTGTAATAGATACTGCATTCATAGAAGCGAGCATCTTGTCATCATCCTTTGTAGCTTTTCCGTATAGCTTTTTAAAAGTGTTTATTAGTTCACTTTTTGACCAATTGGTAAGACTACTGAGTTTTTTAGTTAGACTACTAAGTTTTGCATCTAGTCCAAAGTTTTCTCTTCTTAATCTCAGATTAAGATCTGCCCTTTCATTACGTTCAGCAAATATCTTGACTAAAGTTTCAATAGGAAGTGTCACCTCTTGATTAGCTATAATTGTTTCCAATTGATTCTTCTTTAATGTCTTAAGATTAGGAAGTCTTATTTGTGGATATTGCTCAATTATAGTTTTTTCTAGTTCCTCGCGCTTCGGCTTCATTTCTTGTATTTAATATATCAGCATACTTAGATGGTATTGTGCTGGTATTATTAGTAGCTGTGATTACGGTCGTCATATAGTTAGCTTGCCAATAGGAATCAAACAGTCAAATAGCGATGCACTAACGTATCAGTTAAATTAGCAGTTTTACCCCTAACTACGATCGCACCTTTGTCCATAATAAAAAACTTCCTCGCTAGCTGACGGATAAAGTCAATCTTTTGTTCAACGACAATGACGGTGATGCCTTTTTCTCGGTTAATTCTTCTCAGGGTGTCCTCAATTTCCTGCACAATAGAGGGCTGAATGCCTTCAGTGGGTTCATCTAGCAGCATGATTTTAGGATTGCACATTAAACCACGGGCGATCGCCAATTGCTGTTGCTGTCCCCCACTAAGTAATCCTCCCTGCCTAGATAAATGTTCTCTCAGCATGGGGAAGAATTCAAAGATTTCTGCGGGAATCCGTTTACTCTTTTTGCCGCTAGCCGCTGAACCCAGCTTGAGGTTATCTAACACAGAGAGATAGGGAATAATTTCTCTCCCCTGGGGAATATAGGCAATGCCGTTGCGCGATCGCCTGTAGGTGGGAGTTTTAGTAATATCTTTATCATCAAACCAGAGGCTACCCTGACTAAGCTTATTTAAGCCAATAATGCTGCGTAGCAAGGTAGTTTTACCTACTCCGTTACGCCCCAATAGCCCCACCATATCTCCCTGATTAACTTCTAGGTCAACATTAAACAACACTGGTGTTTGACCATAGCCAGCGGTAAGATTTTCTAGTTTAAGCAGCGGCATCAATTTTTTCCCTTCCTAAATAAACTTCAATCACTTGGGGATTGTTTTGAATTTCCGAGACTGTCCCCTCAGCCAGCTTCTCGCCCTGGTGCAGCACCACAATTCGTTCGGCAATCTGTTTGACGAACTCCATATCATGCTCAATCGCCACTACTGCATGATTTTGTGCCAAGGTTTTAATAATTTCCCCCGTAGCGTGGGTTTCTTCTGGCGTCATCCCTGCGGTGGGTTCATCAAGCAAGACTACCGTGGGGTCTTGGGCGATGACCATGCCAATTTCTACCCACTGTTTTTGCCCGTGGGAGAGGGAAGCAACGGTTGTAGCAGCATAATCCAGTAAGCCAATGCGATCCAAGACATCAATAATTTTGTCTTTCTTGGATTGAGTAAGTTTAGCGGTAATGGAGTTAAAAATGCTGTGACTTCCTTTAAGTGCCAATAAGATATTTTCAAACACCGTCAAGTCATTGTAGACATTAGGGTTTTGAAACTTCCGACCAATACCCATGCGGGCAATATCGCTAGGACTTTTATTAGTAATATCTCGTTCTTGAAAATAAACCTGACCTGCGGCAACAGGGGACTTAGAAACGATCGCATCTAGTAGGGTGCTTTTTC
Source organism: Cyanobacteria bacterium J06621_8 (assembly GCA_038524995.1). Classification (GTDB taxonomy): domain Bacteria; phylum Cyanobacteriota; class Cyanobacteriia; order Cyanobacteriales; family Xenococcaceae; genus Waterburya. The sequence goes on along the minus strand of JBCBIE010000004.1, from coordinate 153,361 downwards.
CCGCCCCATTAGGACCAATAATAGTCACAATTTCGCGATCGCCCACTTCAAGATCGACCCCTTTCAGTGCCTTAAAACCAGAGAAAACAACCTGTAAATTTTGGACAGATAATATAGATTTCATAGTGAAATAAGTTTTTAGTTTTTAGTTTTTAGTTGCTTTCTCGAAAATAACTTTGCGATCGAACCAACCAAACCATCGGGAATAAATAAGACCACAATCAACAACAACACCCCCACAACTAACTGCCAGTCTTGAGTCACCCGTTCTGCGGCATTTTGAATCTGCCCTAACAGAATTGCCGCTACCAAAGGTCCAATCAACGTTCCCCTGCCGCCAATCGCCACCCAGATCACTACCTGAGTCCCGAACGCCACTGCCAGATAAACAGGGGAGATAAAGCGATTTAGGGGCACAAATAAACCCCCTGCGATGCCTGCAATCCCTGCCGAGAGAGTCCAGATAAAGATTTTAAAGCTAGCTACGTCATAGCCCAGGTAGGCAATACGGTTCTCGTTCTCTTTAATTGATCGCAGAATTAAGCCAAAGTTAGACTGGGTTAGCCACCAGCTACCAGCCAATACAAACGCCGTAAACAGCAAAATCATCCAGTACAAGCCGATTAAGGGAATATCCGTCCCAAAAATACTTAGCCTGGCAACGTCAGTAATCCCATTCGTCCCTCCCGTATATGCCTGTTGACTAATAAAAAAGGTGGTTAACGCTGATGATATCGCCAGGGTAATAATCGTAATATATACCCCACTGACCTTAGAGCGAAAGATAAACCAGCCAATTAAATAAGCAAAAGCAGCAGGAACCAAAACCATAGCGATCGCCGCTAGGGGAAAATATCTTAACGGTGCAATAAACCAGGGGAGTTCCGTTAAACCATTCCAAACCATAAAATCGGGCAAGTCTACCCCATAAGTATTACCCTCGGCAGAAAGATTAAGCTTGAGATAATACGCCATCCCATAACCACCAAGAGTAAAAAATACCCCGTGGGCAAAACTCAAAATCCCTGTAAAACCCCAAACCAAATCGAGAGAAATCGCCAAAGATCCGAACAATAGCAGCTTTGCCAGTAAGGAAATCTGGAAATCCCCTATAAAAAAGGGCAACACCCCCATGACAATCAAACTAACCGCCATAACAATTGCTAACCGAGTTGGAGTGCGCGATCTCGTTGCAATACCAATTGATGAATCGACCATGGTTAATTATTAATTACTAATTACTAATAAATGTTCAATGCTAAATGTTAAATGTTCAATGATTTATCCGCGTTTTTGAATCGTAAATAAACCCTCTGGCTTATAACGAATCAAAATAATGACCGCCGCCAAAACAATCACCCTAGCTGTCGGATCGTTTAATAAATAAGCAATACCCGCACTAGATTGACCAATTAAAAACGCCCCCGCCAACACCCCAACCAGCTGATCCACACCACCAGTAACCACCGTCATCCAGGCATCCACCAGATAGTCCTGTCCCATCGGCGGCGAAACACTTTTTAAAGAAGAAATAACCGAACCTGCAACCCCAGCCAGACCGCAACCATAAGCAAAAGTTAGCATGTCAATCATGGTGGTATTAACCCCCAGACACTTAGACATCTCTCGGTTCTGCGTTACTGCCCGCACCTGACGACCAAGATCGGTCTTATTCAACAGATAGCCCGTAACCACCAGTAAAGCGATCGCCACCACCACAATAAACAAACGATAATAAGAAATAGCGATCGCAGGAGATCCCTCAGCATCCCGCAACAGGGTTAAATTACCCGAAATATAGGGAGGCGATTTAACATACTTAAGCTGTGCCGTAAAAATCAGCTTTACAACTCCCTGCAAGACAATACTCAAGCCCCAAGTCGCCAAGAGAGTTTCTAGGGGACGACCATACAGCCGCCTGATAATCGTTAACTCCACCAGCGCCCCAATTGCCCCCGTAATTAAAAAGGAAAAGGGAATCGTCAACAGCAAATCCAGACCCAGAGTAGACTGTATCCAGAAGGTGACATACGCCCCCAGCATAATAAACTCACCGTGGGCTAGGTTAATAATTCGCATCACCCCAAAGGTGATCGCTAAACCCAAACCCGTCAGCAATAAAATACCAACTACTCCAATACCGTTAAGCAATTGATTACTCAACGCCACCAGGCTAAAGTTCGCTGAATCCGCTGCTTCCTGCGCTAGATAAAAAACGGGAAAATATGCATACATTTTGATTACTGATTACTGATTACTGAGGCAACAGTTGTATAAAGGAAGTCGTCTTTATCACTTATCACTTATTACTTATTACTTACGCACCAAGACACTCACTACTCCAAGGAATACACCCCCATCGATCTCAGGCTTTCTCCAAATATTTAACATCAAGATCCTGCTTGGTTTCCTTAATTGGACTGCTGCGATCATCAGGAACGGGACGACTACAGATCCGACCAGGGTATAAAGTTTGACTCCAGGCGATCGGCTTGACTGCTGCGGGAGTAGCAAACACAATCTCTGCCTGACCATCAGCCTGCCACTTACCAATGCGAGAATAGAGATAGCTGTGATAGTTATCAGGGTCCATCTTGACCAATCCTTGAGGCGCTTGGAATTTTTGCCCTCTAGTGGCTTCCCGCAGGGTTTGAGTATTGATTTCTCCTCCCTCTTGCAAAATATCTTGCATTGCCTGTGCCATATAAAACGTTTGAATATATGCCGCCTCCATCACGCCATTAGTCACACGATTATTGCCAAATTTATCCTTAAACTGGGTTACAAATGCCTGATTTTCAGGAGTGTCTACGGTTTGGAAATAGTTAAAGCTGGTGAAATGTCCTGCCGCATATTCTGACCCCATTGCCTGAATTTCTTCCTCCGTCGTCGGATAAGCCATTATAGGAATCTGTTCGGCGGTTATTCCTGCATCCTTATACTGACGATAAAAAGCAGGAATACTATCTCCAACCAAATTACTCAGTACAAAGTCTGGTTTAGCCTGCTTGATTTTATTAATAATCGTGATAAATTCTGTAGTTCCCAGGGGTGAATACTCGTCCCCCACAACCTTTCCACCAACCTTTTTTAGTTCCGCCTTGGCAATACGGTTACTTTCCTTAGGATAGATATAGTCTGAACCAATAAAGAACCCTTTCTCGCCAAAATTATCCTTGCAGTAGGGAATTGAGTCGGTAATTTGCTGATTCGGTGCCGCACCCGTATAAAAAACGTTAGAGCTACACTCATTGCCTTCATAATAGACAGGATAGTAAAGAATCGAATCCTTCTCCTCAAAGACGGGCAAGACTGATTTGCGACTTGCGGAAGTATAACAACCCAAAACGCAGACCACTTGATCCTCATCAATCAAACGCTTTGACATCTGGTTATACAAATCCCAGTCCGAGTTAGGATTGACCACTACCTTCTGGATTTTCCTCCCCTCAATACCTTCCCCATTACCAGTCCAGGGTCCAGTATTACTGTTAATCTGATCGATTGCCAGGAAGGTTGCATCCTGCAAAGACTTTTCCACAATAGCGATCGTCCCTGTAGTTGAATACATGACTCCCACCTTAATTGGGTTTTCTCCCAAGTCTGCATCCCCCGTACTGGAAGCACTACCACTACAGGCGGCAAGTACTCCCGTCCCCACCGCTAGGGAACTATATTTGAGAAACTTGCGACGACTCAGGTTGCTTGGGTTAGGTACGTGATACTGTTTGCTCATAAACTTACTTTTCTACCTGGTAAAACTGAGAAATTTACAATAAATCGAATTTATTTAGTTTGAAGAGAATAATCTTTTTACGACCAGCAGTTCTATTACTCGGTAAATTAGAATCCACCGCTAATCAGCCCTGACATTAATGTCAGGAAAGTTTAATATTTAGCTATCAGCAATAGCTATAAATAATGCCATTACTAATTTTTAGATCAATGCAAACTGAACTACAATTGTTATGTTCTTCGTGGTATTAAATTAATTCTTGCAGTTGTGACTATGATTCTAGAAAATATTAATTTGAAGCATAATCTTGTTTTTTTATTTGTTTTGTAATTTTAATCACAAAACACAATGTTTTTTAAGGCTACATTAATTTCGTAAGCGTTAATCACGTCTTCCTACTAAATCGTAATCTTATCCGATCGGATTTGTTTTTATTTTAAAGTACATATAGTCAGTTGTTTGATACCACAGAAAATATCAGGTTTTGAGTACCATCATTTTTTGAGTGGTACGTATTTTTATGCTTAAAATTCTAATTTACATAATAAGATTGTGCAGAGGTAATTATATAGTCCTCTACACATAGGCATCAGGATGTCTCAGGTCATAGATTAATACCCAAAGTGATTGATTTAAGTTATTAGGTGCCAACACAGTCTATGATTTTCAAGATTTAATGACTTAATTATCATAGTAATTTATGAAATCTTGATTTTTAATCAAGCAAAATATTGTTTTTTTTAGGCATTAAGTTGTTAAAAACCAAAGCTTAGTTTAGCTTTTGGCAATTTTAGGTAAACAAATATGGTCTGTAATTTAGGTTTAAATAAGATATTATTTGTAGCAATTATTACTTTTCCTCATTAAAAAATCATTCAAGTTTGAAGGAAGCCCATAGCTATAATCAATTAGCTGCAAGTATTTAAATCTTGAAGAATTAATAATTTATTCATCACTTCAAGAATAATGAAATACTAATTGTTGCGCTATATCTGTTTAACTCTTAGGGACAAAAGTCATAATCAAATGCCAGAAACTCTCTTCAAAGTTGATTTAACCAAGACAATGGAGAAACAGGATATTCCTGGTCATAATCGTTGGCACCCAGATATTTCCGCAGTAGTTTCCGTCAAGCATAGAGATGTCTTTCTCATTTCTAAAAGATCAACTGGGGGCAAACTTACCGAACTCATTTTGATTTCCTCTCTTTGGGCGAACATTGTTCGCCCTTATCTAAATAACTAATAAATGCAACAGTTGCTTATTATCAAAATGCCTCTATACAAATATCGATGCGATCCCTGTGGCGAATTTGAAGCCTGGCATAGTCTAGCGGAATATAATGCCCCAACGGAATGTCTCCATTGCGATCGCCCTGCGCCAAAAATCATATCTGTACCTAATGTTAATCTTAATTCGGGAAGTATCTCGGCGATCGCCCGTAAAGCGGAACCGAGATTATTCACTAAAGAATCCCAAGAGACAAGCAAGCCAAGGTATCAAAGTTCAACTAGCGGTAGACCCTGGATGTTTTCTCACTAACATTATGGGCAAGTTGCTTTTGTAGTTTAATTTTATAACTGGTTAGCGATCGCATTTAATTCTGAATGCCTAAATGCGATCGCCTGATAGTTAAGTCATAAATTAGCTCTTAAGTGCTTCAATAATTGCTGCTGGCTCTAGTCTGACGGTATAGTCAGCGTTGGCAAAACGATAGGTAACCGTACCATCGGCAGCTAGTACATAGGTAGCAGGCAGGGGTAATTCAAAGGTATCATCCCCATTGTAAGCAGGAATATCAATGCCAAAATTGTTGTAGATTGGTCTTAAAGATTCAGGCAGGGTAAATACTAGACCAAGCTGTTTTGCTAAGGTATTACCGCGATCGCTCAAGACTTCAAAGGAGAGTTCATTTTTTTCCTTAGTCGATAGTGAACTATCAGGAGTTTCAGGAGAGATCGCTACTAACGTTGCACCCTGAGCCTCCATTTCAGGTAAGGCTTGTTGTAAGGCTTTTAACTCCAGATTACAGTAGGGACACCAGCCGCCACGATAGAAAGAAATAACTAGTTTTCCTTTACTTAGCAAAGACTCTATGCTGACCTTTTCTCCCACAGCATTAGGTAAAGTAAAGTCAGGAAACTTCTCCCCTACACTCAGGCTTTTTTCTGCTAACTGAGTATTGATTAAGTCTGTAGTTGTCTGTGCCATGGTTGCTTTAACTTCTTCTGGCTGACTGGCTTTGAACTTTGATTTGAATTCGTCTAATTCTTGAGTAAGATTCACAATTTTTTTCCTATTTAATAATGAACGTTCTGACTAAGACTGCCAAAATATAGCACTCACAATTTAAATCTTGATGAGTAAACCTGAGAAATAAATTAATCATCAAGACGATGGTCATCCGTTTTTTTAGTCTTTTTTTGTGCACCAGTAAGATTTATCGACAAGATTGCAGATGAAGTTTTACTGAATTAGTCATAATCTGCAAATAAGTTAAGTCAGTAAAAAAACTCAGATTTCATTTTTATGTATATTAAACGGCAGTAATACCCAGGGTAAAGGAGCAATTACCCTGGGAATTCGTCTAACTAATCTGTAATAAACGACATTTAACGATATTTGCCCTATTTATCCTGTAGCTAAAGTTACATTTAACTATTTATTGAGATTAAGCGATCAGAGCTTAACCCTAACTACTTTGATTGTGCTTGTGGCTGTTGTTTATCTTGAGCCACCCCGCTGATATAGCCTTCCACGTCTCGTTTCATGATCTCTTCTACTCTTTGGGCAAAATTAGCGTAAACTTGGCTATGACTGGAGGCATCGTGATAGGGTCCACTCAACTGAAAAAATTGCCAAGCTTCAATCTTCATCAATTCAGCAGTGTTACGGTAGTGACGATAGCGTTCTCCGTAGTGAAAAAACTCTTCTACTGCGGCACTTATCGCAACAGCTTGACTCAAGCCAAAGGCGACCCAGCCGATTGCTTCTTTAATGTTGGTAGAGTTGATATTAAGACTGACCAGTGCAGGAACAATCACGCCACCAATAATTGTTACCAGGCGCAACAAATAGTAGCGATTGCGATTCTGTTGCGCTCGACTCTCTAACCACAGCAGTTGCGACATCCAGCGAGATTTAATAAACTGCCGCTGTAAATCTGACAATTCTATCTGTTCGATCAGAGAATTCATCTCTTGTTTAAATTGTTCGCGATAGCTTGTTGGTTTATTATTGGCTGGGATTTGATTTTGAGTTGTGATTTCTAAGCTAGTATCAATCATGTTCAGGTTCCAGATAAAGATTAGTCACCAAAAATTAGCGGGACAGTCTTCAATTCAGAAGTACAATTGCCGATAAAAATCAGTTTTAACATCTAAATCTGCTCATGACTCTCTATAGTTTTGCGATCGCAAGATTTGCTCAATTTTAGCTCTGTGTTGTTGTTCCCAATCTTCTAGGGTTTCTGAAGCGTCTTTATTCGACCTATCACGGGCAATTTCATATACTTGCTCTTGTTCTAGGTGAGGAACTACTGCAATTCCCTCTTCATCGGCAATAATTATATCTCCAGGATTTACCCGCACCCCACCACAGTTAATTGATTGATTAAGGGTACCCAAGGTTTGCTTAATTCCAGGCTTAGGCATAATGCCACGGGCAAATACAGGGAACTGGCTCTCCCTAACTTCGGCTAGATCGCGGATTACGCCATCAACAATCAATCCAGCAACTCCCCGTTTTTGAGCGATCGCACAAACATTACCGCCAGATACCGCATAATCTAACGTCCCTGATTCTACGACGATAATTGACCCAGGTGCAGCACGATAAATAGCGGCATGCAGCATCAGATTGTCCCCAGGGTGACATTTAACCGTATAGGCTTGACCTGCAATGCGTGGTATCGGTTGCCACACGGCTTTGATACCAACGTCCATAAACTGCTCACGCCCTAAACCATCAGCGTAGGCAGTGGGGGATATGGCTTGGAATTTAGAATAATCAGTCATAAAACGTCTAATGTGAATTTAACATTTAGTGTGATTTATATTCAGCTATCCGCTATCAGCAAATATTCATCTGTCTTAACCAATAAGATCAATTGATCTGGCTAATAATTAACTACGACCCAATACCCAATACCCACTACCTGCTACCCACTACCCACTATCCTTTATCACCAGATTATCGCGATGCACCACTGTATCTGCACTTTCATAACCTAGAATTGCGGCAATTTCTTTCGAGTGATGTCCCTTAATTTGCTCTATTTCCTGGCTGCTGTAGTTAACTAAACCTCTGCCTAATTCTGTGCCCTGGCGATCGCATAGCTGAACGGCATCTGAACTGGAAAATTCTCCTGCGATCGCAATAATTCCCGCTGGTAATAAAGAGGTTCCCTGATGGGTAATGGCTTTGACAGCGCCACTATCTAGATACAGTTTGCCCATCGGTAACAAACCATGGGAAATCCAGCGCTTACGAGCATTATCGGTTTTAGGCTGGGGTTCAAATTGAGTACCTAAATCCTCTCCCTGAAGAATCTGAAAAATATTTTGGGGTTGTTTTCCCTGGGTAATGACGGTTCTCACCCCCGTACTGGTAGCAATCCTAGCTGCCGCTAATTTCGTCGCCATGCCTCCTGTGCCCCACTGAGAGCCGCTGGAGCCTGCATCTACCTCCAACTGGTTCAATTCGCTGCTGCTAACCAGCTTAATTGGTTGAGCATCGGCAACAGTTCTAGGATCGGCAGAGTACATGCGATCTACATCCGTGCACAAAAATAGCCAATCCGCCTGAACTAAGCTAGCTACCAGTGCTGAGAGGGTATCATTATCACCAAATTTAAGCTCCTCGACGGCAATGGTGTCATTTTCATTCACTATCGGAATTACTCCTAAATCCAGTAACTCCCTAAAGGTGTTAGAAGCATTAACGTAGGTGTTGCGCTCGATTAAATCCCCCCTGGTTAGTAGCACTTGAGCGATCGCCTGCTGTAAACTGCTAAACAAATCGTCATAAATTCGCATCAGTCGCCCCTGCCCTACTGCTGCCACTGCCTGCTTTAACGCCATTTTACGAGGTCTTTCCTTCAGCCTGAGTCTGGCACATCCTACCCCCACTGCCCCCGAAGAAACCAGCACCACTCGATTTCCTTGCTGCCGTAGCTGACATAGAGTTTCCACCAGAGAAGCAATAGTGGCGATCGCAATTTGCCCCGTGGACTGAGTCAAGCTAGAGGTGCCAATCTTAACGACTATAGTCTGTGACTTACTGTTCATTAGTTTTGCTGCATTTTTGCTCACGCTTTTCAAGATAGATTAGAGCTTATTATGATCTGAGTGCATCTCATAGATGTTTTTATTGCATATGCTTCTTTGCCAATGTTTTATGCTACCAGTAGAAGGAAAAAATAAAATAATAGTAAAAAAATGAGCCACAATAAAAGTTAAATTTTTAGTTTAATTTAGCTTTTCCCAACTAAATCCCCATGAACTCTATCGAGCATTAATCCCGTGACCTACACAAAACCAGAGCAACTGTCAGAAGCATCATCTAACAACCAGGATATTTTGAATTTAGCTACCAAGAAAGCTCAGGAGCAAAACTGGTCAGTAGTCCTTCAGCAACTTAAGCTTCTGCCCCAAACACGCCGCAGAGCAAAAAAATGGCAGTTAAATTCTCAAGAATGGCAGACTACCTTTGAAATTGCCTTGAGCATGTTATTAGAAGCTGACTTTCAACACAAATGGGAAATTACCAAGCTATTTCCCTCACTTGGCTCGGGAATTGCCCCTACCCTAACTAATATTGTCTTAGATGAAACTGTAGGTGGGGAAGTTCGCTGGTTTATCTGCCAAATACTGGGAAATTTTCCCCAGCAAGAAGTTGTATTGACCTTAGTGGAACTGCTTCAGCAAACTGACGAAGGTGAGTTGATTAAGATTGCAGGCAAAACCTTGACCAAAATTGGTGATCACGCCGTTGCTCCTCTGGTAGATTTATTGGAACAGCCCCAACATCGCTTTTTAGCAGTACAGTCATTATCCTATATCCGTACAGCGAAAACCATTGCTCCTCTGCTGTCAGTAGCCAGCGATCAAGATTCTCAGATACGCGCCACTGCGATCAAGGCGCTGGGAAGTTTTCACGATCGCCGCGTTCCACCAGTATTAATCCAAGCTTTAACCGACAAAGCCAGTGCCGTCAGAAAAGAAGCGGCGATCGCTTTAGGGTTTCGTCCTGAACTCTGTCAGGAATTAGATCTAGTTGGGCACCTACAACCCCTATTACGAGATTTAAATATAGAAGTATGTTCCGAGGCGGCGATCGCTCTGGGTAGAATGAAGCAAGAGCCAGCAACTGCCGCTTTATCTCAGATTTTACAGGCTTCTACCACCCCCATGCAGCTCAAATCAGAAATTGCCAGAGCCTTAGGCTGGAGCGAAGTTAGTTCGGGTATCAGCTATCTCCAGCAGGCACTGAGTCAAGCTAGCGCCGTCATCACCCAAGAAATCATTGTAGTACTGGGCAGAGTGAGGTTACCAGAATTGAGGCACCAGTCTACTCAAGTACTGATTAACTTCTGGCAAGAGCAACAGCCCAGCCATCCGCAAATCAGACAGACTCTGGCTAATTCCCTAGGAGAACTTGGAAATAGCTCCGCCCGAGGAATCCTAGAGCAGCTAGCAGCAGATGGCGATCGCAAAGTTCAACTCCACGCTCAAGCGGCATTAAGAAAGTTAGCCTGAAGCCCAATCTAAACAGGAAACATGTGGTAGGCAATTCCCTCAACTTGATAGTTAGGTAGATTATCAATAATAAACTCTCTTTCTGTCTCTGACGGGGTGTAGAAATGTGCTCCTGTCTGAGTATTGAAAAATCGGTAGACAGGGATTGTTCCTTCCTCCGCCTCAGCATAACCAAAGAAAGATGAAGTTTCTAAGCTAAAGTTGGGCAGATTGTTTACCACAGATTCTTGTTCAAATTCCGAGATAGTATACAGATGAGTACCAGTATCCTGATTCAAAAGACGAAAGATTTCTTGGGGTTCAGGACTGCCTGTAAAAGGATCGACGCTAACAAAAGCACCCCCTTCAAAATTGTAGTTAGGTAGGTTATCTGCAACAAACTGCCTTTCCACCTCAGAGCCAGTATAGAAGTGGGCTCCAGTGTCCGTATTCAAAAACCGAAAAACTGTGAGAGCTGGAAAAATTACTTCAGGCTCTGTATCCTCCACCGTAATCAGAAACTCATCGGCAACAGTATCTCCCAATAAATCCGTTGCTTCTACCGTAATGGTAGCTGCCCCACTTTGATTAGGAGTATAGTCCAGCACTAGCTCACCGTTGTTAATGGTGGCGCTCACCAAATCGGGATTAGAATTGCCCGTGACGGAAAACTCTAGCTCATTTAGTTGGGATAGGCTAACCCCCGTTAAACCAATAAAATCGGCATTTTCTTCGTCCTCAACCACCACAGGAACATCGCTAAAAGCACCGCTAAAATCAGGTACGGGATCGGGAAAAAACCCTGTTGCATTAAAGGTTTGCACTGCGGCGATCGCATCAACCGTCGCTAGATCTTCGTTACCCAAAACCTCGCCAAAAACGGTAAAGCCACCATTCTGATTATCCAGATTCTCTGAATTGTCTACTAGATTAAAAAACCATTGACTAGTGGCACTATTAGGATCGTTACCCAGCTTGGCATAAGCCAGGGTGCCCCTAGTATTAGAACGCTCAAGGCTAAATTCATTTACTACCGCAGGATCTGTCGGTACTTCCACAATCCGCCCTAGATCAGCACTAAAGTCCGTTGCTGGATCAACAGCAAACCCCCCTCCTTGAATAATGAATCCAGGAATAGAGCGATGAATTATTGAGCCAACATAGTCCCCATCCTCGACATAGTTGAGAAAGTTCGCTACCGATGCTGGAGCGCCAGCACCAGCCTGATCGAATAGCAATACGTTAACCACTCCATTCCCTAAGGAGGTATCAGCAAATTCAAAGCTAGCAATTTGCCCCGTAGTCAAAGGATCGTCAAAAATTTCCGTTAGGTTAATGGTAGTATCGACACTGTTTATGGCAACAGTCAGGTCTTCAATGCTGGAAATAATTAGTGGTTCGCTCATAAAGACTCTCTCATAGAATTAATCGTGATACGGCTACCAAATCAAATCAGCTATTATAGCCGTTTCAATTGAAATAGACTACGCTTAAAAAAGCTACTTTGTATCTATCAGCTATTAGCTTATTGATGTATTTGCTCTCAGCTCATAACCTATAACCAAGGTATTAGTCACATGTACTTGAGACAGTTTTCTTGGCTTTTTTCAGTAAATTACTGTGATTTACTTGGTTATGAAAATACATCAAATAAATGGTAGAGATTAAATCTTTACTCACAATTTTGAGATTTTCCTGAGTATAGTCTGAGACTAAATCAATTTTTATCGTCAGAATTTAGGCAGCAAAATTAGGAATTTAAAGAAGATTATTCTTCAATTCCGAAATAGGGGTGGATATAAAAATTAATGCTAATTCACAAATATTAGTTAGCTGATAATTATTGCAGCTAATACCATTTACTAAAAGTAGTGAGATAAATCTTATTAAGGTAATAAGGGTTCATTTCCCCTCAAATGGGGGCGCTGCTCTCCCGACCATAGCAAGTCTCTTATCACTTTTGGGAATTGGTATAATCATAAACCAGGAATAGCTTTTACAAGATAACTTTATTGATACTGAATTGTTAATTTGTTAATCTGTCAAAAACTGAAATGATATTATTTCTGGACAGTTTGAGAGATCGTCGCAATTAACTCTTGTTCAGGACAGGGTTTGACGAGATAACCAGATGCCCCCAATTCTAAAGCTAGTTGACGATGTTTATCACTATCGCGAGAAGTGAGAATAATAACGGGGATATTTTGATACTCGGCATTATTTTTTACCGCCTTTAAGAACTGAAAGCCATTCATTAGGGGCATTTCCAGATCGCAGACAATAAATTCTACGTTGCCAGACTTCTTCAACTCGGTTAAGGCGTTAATGCCATTATCAGCCTGTAGCACCTGCTGGCAAACTTTTTCTAAAGACATTGCAATGGTACGGCGCAAACTATTTGAATCATCAATAACTAAAATATTTTGGGGCATTGATGGTTGAGGTGCTGTAGCGGGGGGGAGTTGCTGAAAACTAGATTGAGCTGGTAAAGCCTGGAGACTAGTGCCCCCCAAGAATGCCCTCTGACTCATGGTGTTGCTGCGATACTGGGAGTCTTTGAGCAACATCACGCCATCAATTACCAGAGTAAAGCTACTGTCTTTGAGCACGCTACAGCCATAAACGTATCGTGGCGGAATAATGGCGCTACCCAGGGGTCTAATAACTAGTTCTTGTTCCCCCAAAACCTCGTCTACTTCCAGCCCAATAAAGCCCTTCTGCCGCCGCAGCAGTAAAATCGGATTATTTAAGCTAGATTCTGACTCCTTGAGTTGAGGAATAGTGCGGGGATACTCAATCATGCTCGACAGCTGGCGTACGGGAACTATCTCCACATCATCTTGGGTAGGCCAGTGTAAAACTTTTTGACCTTCAAAAATTTGAACTTCCCTAGAAGTTGGCAGAATAATTCTTTCGATCGCATCAATCAGTAGAGCATAGGTCATGCCCGATGCCTTAGTCAGCATCAATTTAGCGATGGTTAAGGTTAGAGGGATTTGTAGGGAAAAAGTAGTTCCTCTGCCTAAAGTAGACTCGATAGAGATGGTGCCGTTCATCTCCTCGATCTGCGATCGCACTACGTCCATTCCCACCCCTCTACCAGAGAGATCGCTCAATTTATCGGCAGTAGAGAAGCCAGGCTCAAACAGCAACTCCAGGAGTTGGGAGGGTGGGGTAACCGCCGCCTGTTCCGCAGAAATTAAGCCTTTGTCAATGCCTGTTTGCTTGATTTTCTCAATGTTAATGCCTTTTCCATCATCTCCAACTTCAATTACGGTGTGGCTACCCTGATAGTATGCCCTGAGAAAAACCGTTCCCGTTTCTGGCTTGTCTGTCTGGGCTCTTTCTGCGGGATTTTCCAGACCATGATCAAAGGAATTACGGACTAGATGCAGTAAAGGATCGTAGAGCTTTTCTTCAATAGTTTTGTCAATCAGGATGTGACTACCAGAAATGTTCAGTTCAGCATTCTTATCATGAGTTACCGATAGCTGCTTTAAAAGACGCGGAAAACGATTGAATAATCTACCAATGGGAGACATTCTGGTTTCAATCAGTTCATCCCTCATGTTTAACAACATTCTCTGTTGTTTTTGAGTATCTCGCTGAGTTTGTTTGCTGTAAGTCTTAATTCTTTCAGCAATATTAACTAGTTCCGAATTGCTAGCGGTAGTTAATTCTAAGAGTTGGTTTAGTCTAGCCTCCGAATTTGGCAGTGTAGTGAGCGGCAGTACTAATTGTTGGTTTGCTCCCTGACTCTGGGTAATATTATTTAATTTTGCGGGAAGTTCCTCAAGCAGACGCTGCTGTTCAGGAGAGAGATAGACCTCATCAATCGCCTCCACTAGCTCATTAACAATTTGTTCGCTGTAGCTAATTTTTTGTAGCAGTTGCTCCACAAATTGACCAATTTGTTCATCCTTGAGAATATTTTTGTTTTGGTTAATGAGCAGCTCGCCAACAAGGTCATTCAGTTTTTCCAGTGATTCTAAGTTAACCCGAACAGTTTGGCTATTCTTGGATTTGTTAGTCTTTTTAGACGATTTTTCAGGATCTTTTCTGACTTGAGAACCAAAGCGAGACTTTCTCACGTCTCTAGTAGAGATTTCTTGAGGAGATGCGGCTTTTTGTTTTAGTGATCTAGCTGGGGTAGGAACTAGAGGTGCGTCAACATTATCTTCTGCTGAAGAAGCAGGAGGGTTTTGGGCTGCTTGATTAGCAACTTGTTCTCCATCCCAAAATTGAGTCTGAAACTCTTCAGAGTCTTCTTCTCCTCCAAAGAAAGCCTTGCTATCGGCAACGGATGCTACTGCGGCAGTTTCAGCAAAATTATCAACCAGAGATTCATCCCCAAAAATATCTTGAGCCGCTGGGGATTCTGGGGTATTGCCATTAGTAATGTTGGTAAAGTTATCTGCCAGAGATTCCGCTCCAAAAATATCTTGAGCCGCAGCGGATTCTGGGGTATTGCCATTAGTAATGTTGGTAAAGTTATCCGCCAGAGATTCCGCTCCAAAAATAGCCTGGACATCTTCTGATTCAACAAGGCTGCCATCAGTAGCGTTGGTAAAGTTATCCGCTAGAGATTCAGCCCCAAAGATATCTTGCGCGTCTTCCTCTGTTTCCATACCAACAGCATCAGCAAACATAGATTCTGCATCAACAGGCATCTCTGAGGCTTCTGTAATTAAATTATCGCTATTAGCAGTTGCCACAGCACCTGCAAACTTTTGTAATGATTCAGACGGTTCCCCTCCCCGCTCGCGATCGCCTGCCAGAACCTGCTGTTGCGCTTCCTGAAAGTTGGCGATCGCCGCTTGAGTGATGGCTTGAACCTCACCAGGATTAACTTCTAGGGCAGTGAGAATAGTCTGGGCAATCTCTCCTAAGCCAGATAAGTTAAGGGATTCCGATAATCCCAAGAAAATTTCTGCCTGGGACTGTAAAACCTCTAGCATTGTCTCAGGATTACCTTCAGCTAGGGCAATCTCAAGTTCCTGAATTCTTTCAGGCACCACCGACTCAAAGAAAGACTGCACCACATCCAGCCCCAATTCTTCGGAAGTGGGGAAGGCATCCTGATCGCTGAGATAGTCACCAAAAATTTCCGTTAATTCGGCAAATATCCCCGCCGCCCGATTGAGAATTTCTTCTCGATCAATGGGAGCCTTGCTAAACTCTGCCGTTAGAGGAATCCTGAGGCAGTCATAGCTAGCATAAAGTAATTTTTTGGTTGGCAGATCAATTTCTAATTCAGGATTATAGAGAGCTTTAAACACGTCTTCCATCGAATGGGCGACGGTTTTGATGGTTTCCAACCCTACATTTGCCGCACCACCCTTGAGGGTATGGGTTGCCCGCATTAGTTTATTGACCCGCAGCGGGCGATCGCTTAATTCGATATCACCATCATTAATCGCAAATAATTCTTGCTCGATAGTTTCCAGTAGTTCTGGAGCTTCTTCTAAGAAGTACTGATAGGCTTGGTCGCGAATACTAGGGTCGGTAATCATCGTCTAATAATTCTTTTAAATATAGTAAGCAATAAAAAAGCTGATTCTTGCAGTATTTAAACGGCAACAATGATCATTGATGATTGTTCAATGATCATTGTTTAGAACCTTACTTGACTTTGAACTGAGACACGCTAGCCTGTAGATTTTGCGCCAGTTGCTCTAGCTGCTCGAAGGAAATCGAGATCTTGCCCGAATCTTGGGAGGTTTCATTGGCAATTTCTGCCACTTGACCCATCACCTGAGTTACAGAAGCCGCCTCTTGAGTTTGAGCATTTGCCGCACTGGTAATACCCTGAACTAAGTCTTTAATCTCCGCAGTAGCCGCCACAATTTCATTCAAACTATCCCTGGTTTCATTTACCAAGTTAGTTCCTTCCGCCACTTGAGAAACACCAGCATCCATCGCCGCCGCAACTTCCTGAGTCTCTTCCTGAATTTCTCGCACCAGCTTTTCAATTTCCGTAGTCGCTTCAGTAGACTGAAGGGATAGATTACGGACTTCATCAGCTACCACCGCAAAGCCCTTACCATATTCTCCCGCACGAGTTGCCTCTAGAGCCGCGTTGAGCGCCAGGAGGTTGGTTTGGGTCGCAAAGCTGCTAATCAGACTAACTACCTTAGAAATCTTTTGGGAAGAATCGCTGAGGCGCTTAACCCGTTTTCCAGCATCGGCTACGGTATTCCTAATGCTAGCAATACTGTCCACGGTGTTGTTCATCGCCTGATCTCCAGCCTGTACCGTCTGGTTGGCTTGTTCAATTGCCACCTCAACTTTTTGGGCGTTTTCCGTAGTTACGGTAGAAGCATTGATCATCGACTGGACTCGATCTAGTGCTTCCTGTAGCTCTAAGAGCTGTTTTTCTGACTGCTGGGATAGTCCCTTAATGGCGACACTACTAGAGCCAGTAGTTTCTGTCACCTGTAAAGCTGCGTTCTGCACCTGTTCCACAATATCCTTGAGAGAATCTAGGGTTGTGTTATAAGCACCCGCTACCGTACCAATTTCAGTTTCGGTAACTTTAGCTCGTACCGTTAAATCTCCGCTAAATGCAGGTCGAACCGTTTTTAAGATATCGAGAGCCTGTTTTTGGAGTTCTTCTCTGGCAGCCTTTTCCCTGGCTACGGTTTGAGCCAAATTGTCTGAGTTGATTTTTAACTGTTCCGTTTTCTCTGTCTGTTCAATAGCCAGTCCTAACTGGGGCGCGATTCTCAGCAAGAGATTAAGTTCGGCAGTTTTCCAATTTCTTGGTCCTGAGTTTTGATACACTCCAAATAAGCCCCACAGCTTATTTTCTTGAAAGATGGGAACAATTACATATGCCCTAGCCTGATACTTTTCTAGTGATTTTAGGTAGCAAGGAGAGAAGTCGGCGGCGTAGATATCGTTAACGACATTGAATTTTTTACCGCGGGTGTAGTTTCCTCCCTTGGTGTCGATAAAGTAGGTATCTTCATCTAAAGCCGAACCTGCTTCCATATTTTTGAGGGTACATCGCTCATCAGCGTTCATTTCCGTGCTGAATAGTTCTTGATCGGTGTCCTGAATATCCATTACTGATACCCACTCAACACCATAGGATTCTGCCAATACTTCTCCTGTCCAGTCAGGATTAAAGCGATAGACAACGGCGCGGTCAACCTTTAACAGCTTACGCACTTCTTTAGTGGAGGTGCGGAAAATATCTCTGATTTTAGCGGCACTGCTAATGCTTTGGACGATATTAGCAATGGTCTGCTCCTGTTTTGTCTGAATCTGTAGCTCGTCGAGGTACTGTTTTTGCTGGATAATAATCCCTACCTGACTGACAATTTGCTTGAGAAATTCTAAGTCTTTTTCTTGCCAAATACGGGTTTTTGACTGGTAAACCGTGATCGCCCCCCACAGCTTCTTATCAACCATGATTGGCATCTTGACGTAAGCCTTAACTTCAAGTCTTTCTAGCAGCTGTATCAGACGATCTTCCAAATCTGACTGCTGGATGTCGCTGACAATTACCGCCTTACCTTCTTTATAGATTCCTCCCTGAGTATCCCGTAGATAAGGATAGGAATCCTGGGGATAAGTAGCGAGGTAGCTAGCATCTAGAATAGTTTTAAAGTCTTGGTCTACAGGAGCTTCAACTACGTTTTCTCCCGTCCAGTCAGCATTAAAGCGATAGATATTGCTCCTCTCTACCTTGAGCAGTTTGCGGGCTTCTTGAGCAGCAATCTCTAGAGTACTAATAATTGAGGGTGCATCCCGCATCCGATCCACCATCTTTGCCAGACTTTGCTGTCTAAACAGGGTTTCCCGTAGTCGTTCAGTTTTTTCTCCTTGTTCAATAGCAATACCCAACTGGGGAGCAATCTTCAGCATCAGGCTTAACTCATTTGACTGCCATTCTCTCGCTCCTGAATTCTGATAGGCGGCAAATAAACCCCACAGCCTGTCTTCCTGAAAAATTGGCACGATGATGTATGCCTTAGCCTGATACTTTTCCAAAGACTTGAGGTAGCAGGTAGAAAACCCAGCAGCGTAGACATCGTTAACTATGTTGAATTTCCTGCCACGGGTGTAGTCACCACCACCGCTGTCTTTGAGGTAAGTATCTTCATCTAGGGCTGAGCTTGACTCCATCTTTTTGAGGGTGCAGGAACTATCGGCATTCATTTCCGTGCTGTATAGCTCCTCATCAGTCTGCTGTAATTCCATTACTGATGTCCAGCCATAGGTCATCGACTCTGCCAACACCTCACCACTCCAGTCTGGCTTGAACTGATAGACCACCACGCGATCGCAGTTTAACAGCTGACGCACCTCACTGGTGGCGGTGCGAAAAATATCTTTTACGTCCTGAGACTGCTGAATACGACGCACAATTTGGGCGATCGCCTGTCCCTGCTGCGCCTCAAAGTTACTGCGCTCGATAAAGGCGGTTTGCTGCAAACAGATAGTTAGTTCGGTAGAAAGTTGCGACACTAGATTTATTTCATCCTCATTCCAATAACGAGGCTGTTCGCACTGCTGAACTACTAGTAGTCCCCAAACTTTATCTAAAGAATAAGAGTTTAAATCCAGGGAATAAGAATTCAATAAGATGGGAATTGCTAGGGAAGACTGTACCTGTAGCTTTTCTAGCAGCTGTTTTTGATGAGGAGTAACTTTACTCTGGCGAATATCTTCTAATGCCAAATAATCTCTTGCTGAATAATCCTCGGCTTTGGCAGCACCAAAACAAATACAGTCTACAGCTTCATCGAGGCTAGGAGTCCAGCCAAATACTAAAGATTCCGCAACCACCTTTCCTTTGTCGGGGGAGTCAAAACGATAAATCAACACCCGATCTGCCTTGAGGGTTTGCTGTAGTATGGTTACTAGCTTACTCAAAAAATCTTGATTTTGATTTACTTGGCGCACCTGGCTAATAACTTTTTTTAGCAGCTCTCGTTCCTGTTTATATAGACTTTTCTTGACCTTTTGCACCAGGTCTAATTTGGAATTAGAATCTTCTGTTGTCATATCAGGGGATGTTTGCTCTTGATAGGTACTGATTGAATCCATAACAGTTACTTTATTGCTAGATTGTTTGCTACTAATAGTTAATAAAAAGCCACGCAGTTTAGTATAAAATTATTGTCTACTGAGAATAGTTAAACTCAGTTTTTATGGAAAAGAAATCGAATACTTCCTCAACATCAATCAGCATAATAATGTCATTATCTAAACCTGTAAAATAACCATTTAAAAAAGGCAGAATATCTTCGGAAAAAATTTCTGATGATGATGATTTGAACTTTGCTAAGTCGTGTTCAATTAAATTATCTATTCCCGAAACCACCAATCCTACTGACTGTCCCTGAACCTGAATCACCATAACCAGTAGTTCCTGATCGGGATTATTTTCATCTAGTGGTGGTGGATATCCCAGTAAGTTTTCTAAATCTACTATCCATAACATTTCACTCCGCCAACCATAAATTCCCAGTACGCAATAAAACATCTGGGTAACTGGTAATATATCCTGTGGAGCAATGGTGATTACTTCTGTGACAAATTCTGCATCCAACAGGGCAATATCTCCTTTTGCTGCTGATTTATGGACTTTTTCAGACTTCCCTAGTTGAAACTGCAAAAATTTCCGAACCTGCTTAACGTTCGACTGCATGTCAGAGTTATTTCCAACTCTGAGAGATAGAGAATTAGCGGCTGTGCTTAACATTGCATTATGGAGATAATTTTAACTGGCAATTAATTGCTGTACCTTACCGATTAGTTCTTCGCGATCAACGGGTTTGGCGAGATAGGCATCAGCACCAACCACATCGCCCCACATCTTGTCAGCTTCAGTAGATTTGGAAGAACATAAGATTACAGGAATGCCTTTGGTTGTAATGTCAGCCTTGAGGGTGCGACACAGTTCAAACCCGCTTTTCCCCCCCATCACCACATCTAAAACAATTAAATTGGGCTGATATTGACCTAATTTTTCTAAAGCCTCCTCGGCACTTTCAACATCCAGAACATTTAAGCCTGCCTGTTCCAGATAGGTAGTCGTTACTCTGCGATCAGTCAGACTGTCATCAACTACTAAGACTTTACTCATGATTTCAGTGTTCTCCGAAATAAAGATAACAATACTCTTAATTAAATAGTTCCCCAAAGAAAAACTAAAATAACAATCAGGGGCTAATTTATAAAAAAATTTACAACTATACCTAAACAGATCCCTCGCCACTTGTTGACTGTTAATTAAGTAGATTTCTCTAGACAAAAAAACTTTTTTATTTATCAATCAAAAAGCTATCAATCAAATAAAATTAAATAATTAATAATTACTTGATTTTTAAATTTTAGATTCTAAAAAAATATACTTATTAATGGCGCCAATAATTTTTTCGATCTCAATGGGCTTGGGAATAAAGTCATTTGCTCCAGAAATTTTAGCCCTTACTCGATCAATTAAGCCATCATTACCAGTTAAAAAGATTATCGGAATGTGTTTTAATTTATTGACTCGTCTAAGTTGGCTACAAATTTCATAGCCATTGACAATCGGCATTCCAATATCCAAAAAAATCAAGTCTGGATCAGCTTTGATTATTGCAGTTAATGCCTGTAAAGATTCCTGAATACTAATACATCGATATCCATGTTTAGTAATAATCGTGTTTAACAGCTTACCAATTTGGGGACTATCATCAATACAGGCAATTAATGGTCTACTGCTATCTCCTGGCTCTTCTTGTTGGGCATCTATAATACTAGTTTGGGGAGGCTTAATATCTGAAATTTCAATAATATCTAGTAAACCTTGTTTGACATAAGGTATTAGGGAAGAAGTTAATTTTCTGACATCTTTTCCCATTCTTGAACTTAGGTCTCTTAAGCTGCGCTGCCCATCTAATAAACGTAAAAAATTCTGATAGACAACTCCCGATACTTCTTCTTTTAAACGATTATGCTTACGCATCACTGGTGCTAAATTAGGGGAACATTTACCTAATCCCTTCTGCTGTCAGACTAGCCATCTTTGCTCGGCATCATCGAGCACTTGTTCGATATTAACTAAAGATATAGATGCCTGTAAACCAGAAGTTAAAAATGAGGAAGTAGAATCTGTTTCAAAATCAAACCTTAGCTGCTGTTTATCTTCTAGCTGCAATAAATCAAATAGAACTTCTCTGGCGCGAGTTTTAACTAATTCAATTGCCTGTTCACGGCTAACTAGCTGACCCTCTAATAAGGTTTTTACTACATGATAATCGCCACAATCTACTCGATTAGAAAAGTCAATTGTACAAACATACCAATCAATTTGAGGACAAAATTTATCAATTAATCTTTTCCAAGAGCGATATGGATGAACCCCACCATCTGCCCAGACAAATCTGCCCAGACACAGATATATTTTCCAAGTAGTTTGACCGCTACCTTGGATATAAATCTGTCCAGTAAATTGTTTTTGCTTATAGTAGATTAAATGATCGGATAATTTATTGGAACTGTCGGTTTTCATATCATCTCTAGTTGATAGTGTTTCTCAGATCTTTGAGATGCACTCTGATCTTATTTAGTCAAAGGAAACAGAAAACAAGGAAAAAATGCCATACCTCATGACTCTGAGAATTGCTATAAAATTAGCGCAAGCATATTTATATGTTTTAGTAAAATTTATCTTGATTTTAGAGCTATTTTATGACCTAGAATATATTGAATAATGTCAACAAATTTGAGAACCTGCTGATACTAGCTAATCGTCATCACCTTGGAGGCATTAGGAAGAGAAAATTTATCTATAGTTTGCAAGATTTTTTCAACTTCTATTGGCTTAGAAAGAAAGTCAGAGGCACCACATACTTTTGCTTTAACTCGATCAAATACACCGTCGTTACCCGTTAACATAATGATCGGAATTTCTTGGAGTTTAGAAACTCTTCTAATTTGGGTACAAACTTCATAACCATTCAAAATTGGCATGCCAATATCCAAGAAAATCATTTTAGGATTTACGCTAATCAGCTTAGGTACAGCCTGAATTGGCTGTTGAATTCCTAAAAATTGGTACCCAGCCTTAATAATAATTTGATTCATAATTTGACAGATTTGGGGACTATCATCAATACAGGCAATGAGAGGCTTATTTTTAACATTAAGCGGCTCCTTTGGCGTTGCTGAGGTTGGTTTCACCAAATTTATGTCAGGAACCTGTACCAGTTCCAGCAAACCTTTATGAACATAGGGATAAATAGATTTAGTAAGCATCAATAAATCTTTATTCATTCCTAATGCTAAATCTCGTAAGCTTCTACGTCCATCTAATAGCTTGATAAAGTTTTGATAAACTACTAGAGGAACTGACTGTTTTAATTGCTCTTTGCTTTTGATCTGAGGAGCATAATCTGGAAAAACGTTAGCAAAGCCACTACTAGACCACAGTGACCATTGCTGCTGCACCACCTTATATCCTTGCATCAGATTAATTTTAAAAAGAACTAAACTGTTGCTACCACCAATCATTTTAATTAATGATAGCTGTTCTGCCTCTAGTTCTATGGGAGTTATTTTCTCCTGTTGCCAGATATCAAATAGTGCTTCGATAATTTTACTGTTAACTAGCTTACTAATACTGTCTTCAGTAACAATTTGGCGTTGCAGTAGAATAGTAAGCTTGCCATATTCAGAACAGCGATAGTTTTCAACGTCCCGAAAATTTACTTGTTTAAGATTAGCGCTGGAACAGTATTTGCTGAGATGTCTTTGCCAAGATTTTTGAGAGTGAATGCCACCATTTGCCCAAAACAGTTCTCCACCATCAAAGTATAATTTCCAATAGATCTGGGGATTTTCAATCTTGATTTTAATATGAGCAATGCCAGTAAATGATTGCTTATTAAGATTATTTAGTAAAGCGAATATCATACTATCAATAATATTATCCGATTACTTAAACTGTAGATCTCTTCAATCTTATTGGCATCGGTGGATACAAGTAAAATTTCTGATCACAATCAATCAGTAGCGTATGATCAAGAAAATTAACTGATTTAGACCGTTAGTTCTCATGCTAAATCCTGTTTAGATAGAACACTTATTGATTATGCAAGGGTAAAGGGGTTTCTCAGGTTTACATTTAGTAAGTATATTTTGGTAATCGGATTTAGTATCAGTCTTTAGTAGAGCAGCTTATCGGGGGCAAATCAGGGATTTCGAGAAGCCTCAAGTATCCTTTAAAAAAATATGGAACCAACCCACAAGTTAGGTCTAGGACACTTTTATCCATTTTAAGAGCCAAATCCCTGAGAGTTCTTTGACCATTAAGTAGTCGAGTCATGTTGCTAAAAATCAGATCAGGCAGCTGTTTTTGTAGTTCTTGATAACCCTTAAGCAGTGGAGCACGATGAGGAGAACAAGAAGCTAAACCTTTTGCACCCCAAGCTGACCAGGTTGTTTGGGATTGGAAGAGCATTTGTTCAAGATTAATAAAGTCTAGGGATAAATTAAAGCCTGCTTTAAGTAGGTAATGGGCTGAAGTAGTTTCTTGGCTATATTCAAGGGAACTTTTGTATTCTTTTTGCCATAAATCAAAAAATATTTCTTGGCTTAAATTTTTGATTAGAGCGATCGCCTGATTTCTAGTAATAATCTTTCTTTGGAGCAGAGTATTGAGCAAGCAGTAAGATAAGGAGCGCATCTGAGGTTGAGCTCTCAATGATATTTGAGTTGAGTTTACCCCAGGACAACAATACCTGATATTTCTACGCCAGGAACGATGAAAGTGATAACCCCCTTCTGTCCATAAATACTTGCCTGAATAGATAAATATTTCCCATTGTTGATGATCATCTTGAGCGGTAATCAGCAAAACTCCTGTAAATTTCTGACGATATAGAGTAATAAGCTGTTCGGCTAACTTGTTGCTGGCAGTCATTAAAATTTATGTGAAATAAAATTATATTTGCTACAGATAAAATTACTTTTGTTAGTGGTTAGTAGTTAGTGGTTAGTTGTCTCACTCACTTCTCCTATGTAGCATTCTGTTTTAGATTTCATTTAATATTCAATGTTCAATGACAGGTCAATTATTCAATGGCAATCCTCATGAATCAATCCGATTATAAGTTGATTTATTCAAATTGAAAGCATCGCGATCGCAAAATAGATTTGCCTGGGGTAATTTACGGAGAATAGTGGCTGGAAACTCTGTAGACACAGCATTAGTTAGGGTTTGCTGAACTACTTCGGCTTTATGACTTCCTCCTGCTAAACACAGAATTTTTTTCGCGGCGTAAATTGTGGGAATAGTTAGGGTATAAGCATAGCTAGGGACAGTGGATAACTCAGGAAAATAGCCCCCATCTACCTGTTGCTGACGGGTGATGGTTTCTAATTTAACTAGCTTAACTACCTGGGGATCTTGAAAATCAGCCACGCTAGGTTCATTAAAAGCCAGGTGTCCATTGTCGCCAATACCCAATAGACAGAGATCGATGGGCTGCTGTTGGAGTAAGTTACCATAGCGATCGCACTCCGCTAAAGGCTGACGGGCATCACCTGCTAGGTAATGAAAAGTTTTTGGCGATACTTTATTCTCGACTCGATGACGTAAATAGTAGCGAAAGCTGCCAGGATGTTCAGGGGAAATTCCTAAATACTCATCAAGATGAAACAAAATAATTCTTGACCAATCAAGCTGGTTAGAATCGGCGATCGCCTCTAAAAATTTTAGCTGTGAATTACCTGTGGCGAGAATGATGCGAACCTTTGACTGTTGCTTTAATAAGGACTGAAGATAATCCAGTGCCACAGTGGCAGCATCCTTAGTGAGTTCCACCGCAGAATCAGCAATTCTGACCGTGAGCTCTCCAGCTTTTATGAGCTGAATCTGAGATATTTTCGTGATTTGAGCCCCAGGTAATGATAGATTACGATCTGACATCATTGATTAGATTCTATAGAACATGAGCAATATATCTGAGATAGCCGTCAACAATATTAATGGTAAAACCCTAAAACTTGCTGAATATCAGGGTAAAGTCTTATTGATTGTTAATGTAGCCTCATACTGTGGCTACACTCGTCAATACTCAGGACTAGAAAAGCTAAACCAAGACTATAAAGAGCAAGGTTTATCCGTCTTGGGTTTTCCCTGTAATGATTTTGGAGCCCAGGAACCAGGTTCTAATGAGGAGATTGTTCAATTTTGCGAGACTAACTATGGCGTCACTTTTGACCTGATGGATAAGGTACACGCCAAAGGTTCAGAGCAGCATCCTTTGTATCAAACTCTAACTAGTTCCGTAGATCCTCAAGGTGATGTGGCTTGGAACTTTGAAAAGTTTTTGATCAGTAAACAGGGTGAAGTAGTTGCCAGATTTGGTAGTGGCGTTACCCCTGATTCACCAGAATTAATTCAGGCAATTGAGGCTGAACTGGCTAAGTAGATTTGTAGCTATTGTCTATAAAAAGCTTAATTTGGACAGATAAAGCGAAATTATTAGTATTTATGGCGACGGAGGCTCTCCTCAAAGAAATTGCTAAATTCTTATGGAGGGGCTCCGTCAATTCGCGTCAAGGGTTAGCTAATGATCTTATTTAAGAACTCCCGCTAGGATGTTCTTTACCTGATCTCCACCCTGACTTTGAGTAAAAGACAAAATGATGGGAACAAACTTGCTGACCATACCAGGATTTAAGCCCAACTGGCTAAAGCCACCAGCCAAAGCAGCGATGTTGGCAACCTGTCCACCGCCTCCTCCTAATGCCCCCGCCAAGCCACCAATCGCCCCAGCAATTCCTTTACCCTCGGCGGGAGCTTCTCCGATCAGATTACTAATACCAGGGATAGCACCTGCAACCTGAGCAAAATCACTATCTCCCAACTGCTCTTGTGCCATTTTAAAAATTAGCCCAGCACCGCCTTTAGCCTGATTTTCATCAACCCCTAAACCTTGAGTTAACTGTTGAATTAATTCCATAAATTTATTTCGTAAAGACCCAATTTGCCACCATAATGCCAAAAGCTCTGATCAATTCCTAGAAAGAAATACTTAAATCGTGACCTGGTGGTAATCCTGCAAAGATTACTAATAATTTTGAATTAAAACTGTAGTTTAAAATGTTTGGCTTTGCCAACGCCTTATCAGAAAATTTCCGTCTCTTTAGTTAAATTATCTCAATACCCATGGCAATATTTTAATTTGCTTCAGTAACAATCATCACATTTATAATTGTTAGACCTTATTTTCGGAGAAAGATATGAAAGTTAGATATCTAGGAACCTTGTTGGCTACTTCTGTATTGAGCCTTGGCTTAGTAACTTCTTGCGCTACTCCTGATCAAGGAGGCGTTGATGCTGGTGGAGAATCTACCGAAATTAATCCCTGTGCAGGAGCGGCTGACCCTTGTGCAGGAGCAGTTGACCCCTGTGCGGGAGCGGCTGACCCCTGTGCAGGAGCAGTTGATCCCTGTGCGGGAGCGGCTGACCCCTGTGCAGGTAAATAAACTTGATCAGGTGCTTGACTCATAAGCATTGCAAGGGAATAAATGGCGCCTATCGCGTTTATTCTCTTGGTAACTAAGGCTTAATCATTGCTGCATTCAGGATTTTCTAATTATTGCTCACTAAACTAGCTAGAGAAAATAGACCAGATTAATTGAAAACTCTTTAGTGAAAAGGGATAGCGAATTATGTTAACCAAATCTTTATTGTATGGTTCTTTGTTGACTCTGTTAGTAGCTTGCTCTGGTAATCAAGCTACTAATGAAACTTCACCACAGTCTACCGCAGCAGCAGAGCCCACTATCATAGAGCTAACTCAGGTTGGTTGTCAGTTTCTTGAATCTGAGTCCCAAGACTTTGAGTATCAGCCGAAAAGTAAAGCAGACTGTGAAAAAATCAACTCCGAGACTCTTGCTGATAGAGAGTCAGGATTTAAGCCTTTAAACCTTGAGCCAGGAAAATATATTTTCCGTGTGACTAACGATAATGTCCCTTATGAATTGGGCTTCTTCCTTAGAGGGGAAGGTATTAAACAAGTTTCTTTACCTAAAGTTAGTGGCGGCGGTCTAACAGAAGGAGCTACTCAGGATTATGAGATAGAGCTAGTTGCGGGTAATTATGTTTTTAGCTGTCCTTTAAACCCTACTCCTGATTATCCTCTGGTAGTCAATTA
The DNA here is from genome assembly GCA_038524995.1 of Cyanobacteria bacterium J06621_8. Lineage (GTDB taxonomy): Bacteria > Cyanobacteriota > Cyanobacteriia > Cyanobacteriales > Xenococcaceae > Waterburya. The sequence goes on along the minus strand of JBCBIE010000004.1, from coordinate 125,720 downwards.
GAGACTAAGATAACGGCAGCCCAGAGCAAGAATTAATCCCAATACAGCAGGGGAAAAGTTACTATGGATTCTGCCATGCCTTTCTAGGATGGTTGTTCTGGGTTAAATTATTTATGGAATTAAACTTAAATTTCAAACTGTTACTACACTTTGCTTAAACTTTACTAATTAGCAACGCTTCAATGCTATTTGATCTACTTTTAGGTCTAGTAATGACTGTTTTTCTAGTATGTACTCTAAGGGGTTAAGGATATCTAGTTAATTTCTTATTCTCAACCAGGGTGAGTTAATCTGTTTCTCAACTTAGATTCAGTTTCACAGTCTGTAATAGAAAATAATTAATTAAATTGTAATGAACCTGATTAGGAATTAATTTCTAGGAGCATACTTATGAATAGGTTATTAACGTTAGGAGTCATCAGTATAGTTGGACTTACAGGTTGTTCTAATTTAGCCAATTCCACTCAAAACACTTTGCAAAGTAGCCTTAAAGCGTCTACTAACCCGACGGAAGAAGCAACAGTACCTGGAGTTGAGGTTGCCACTAATGCACCTTTCAATTATCAGGATTATGGCGAAGTACTACAAAAATATGTTAGTGCTCAGGGCTTGGTAAACTATGAGCAACTCCAGGCTAATCGACAACAGCTGGATCGATTTAATCAATCCCTAGGGGAAGTAAGACCAGAAACCTACGCAGGATGGAATGAGACTGAACAAATCGCTTTTTTAGTCAATGCCTATAATTCCTTTACCCTGCAATCGATTATCGATCAAGACCCTATCAAAGACAGCATTCGAGATATTCCAGGGGTTTGGCGGCGACGGAAGTTTGACCTAGCGGGAGAACCAATAACCCTTAATGATATTGAGCATAAGATTCTGCGCCGAGAATTTAATGAACCGAGGATTCATGTAGCTTTGGTCTGCGCTGCAATTAGCTGTCCTGTTCTCCGCAATGAACCATACTTACCAGAAAAATTAGATGCTCAGTTAAACGACCAAACAGCTAAATTTGCCCAGAGTCCCCATGGTTTTCGCTTAGATAAATCAGGCAAAACAGTTTATCTATCTTCGATTTTTAAATGGTTTGGTCAAGATTATGAGCCTACTTATGGAATCAAGACTAAATTTAATGGCAATAGTCAACAAAGAGCGGTTTTGAATCATCTTAGTCCTGTCCTGGACTCCCAAACCCAGGAATTTCTCAGTCAATCAGACTACAAGGTGAGATACTTAGACTACGACTGGTCTTTGAATAAACAGTAATTAAACCCAATTTAACGAACAGCGGTAAAAAATAGCCAAGGGATCAGACATTTAATTTGTCAGGCAAAATTGGCTATAATCTTTACCATAAAAAAATCCTAGGACTTTATATATTAACGGAAAATTTACATACCTTTTGTTAAGCTGGCTCTACCTTGATCGGAACCATCCCTCTGACTAAATAATGCAAACTATTAAGCCAGCATCAAGCACCAAAAAAAGTGTCTACAGCAGTAAAAAAAAATCGAGTTATGTCCCAAATATTTATGGAACTACTTTATTATTGCTGTTTTTGTTGGGATTCTTAGGAGCGATCGCCCTATCTTGGCTGTTAGGTCATAGTCACGTTACAGAATTATTTATCCAACTCCATTTATTGCAGTCTAATCCTCCTCAGTGGTTGCTGCCTCCTCAACTAGGCAACAATACTTATCTATTCATCCCCACAATTTTGCTTTTACTGGGGGCGCTGGGGGTAATGAAGCTATCTCCTAAACCTCAAGGCTGGTCTTTACGCTTGGTGGGAACTGTCTTACTAGCTTTATTTATCCGTTATTTCTTATGGCGATCGCTTGCTACCCTCAACCTGTCAAGTCCGATGGAGGGCATTTTTAGTATTTCCCTACTTTCAATGGAATTGCTGGCGATGTTTGGTACAGCTTGTCAGATGTTGCTTCTGTTTCAGCTAAAAAATCGAGCCCAGGAAGTGGATAAATATAGCGTTGCTGTGGTAGAAAAGCGTTATCAACCCTCCGTCGATATTTTAATTCCGACTTACAATGAACCTGATTTTATTGTTAAGCGAACCATCATGGGTTGTCAGGCAATCAACTACGAAAATAAACGGATTTATGTCCTAGATGATACCTGTCGCTCAAGTATTAGGCAGCTAGCCCAAGAATTAGGCTGTCACTACATCACTCGCACCAGCAATGCTCATGCTAAAGCAGGAAATTTGAATAACGCCCTGAGACAGACCTATGGTGAACTAGTAGCTGTTTTTGATGCCGACTTTATTCCTACTAATAATTTTCTTCAACGTACCGTTGGTTTTTTCCAGAACGTCAATATTGCTTTAGTACAGACTCCCCAAAGTTTCTACAATCCAGATGCGATCGCTCATAATCTTGGTTTAGCAAAGGTTTTAACTCCAGAAGAGGAAATGTTCTATCGTTATCTACAGCCGATTAAAGACGGCGTTGGTAGCGTCGTCTGTTCTGGTACCTCTTTTGTTGCCAGACGTTCAGCATTACAGGAGATTGGCTACTTTAACACTGAATCCCTCAGTGAGGACTACTTTACAGGTATTCGCCTATCCGCTAAGGGCTATGAGTTAGTCTATATAAATGAAAAGCTTAGTGCAGGACTGGCAGCGGAAAGCATTGGCGGCTATGTCGATCAAAGATTACGCTGGGTGAGGGGCACTCTGCAAGCCTTGTTTATTAAGTCCAATCCTCTAAGGATTTCGGGTTTGAATCTGTGGCAAAGACTGGCACACCTGGAAGGATTACTAAACTGGTTCACCTCCCTTGCCCGTGTCTTCTTTCTGCTGGTGCCGATCATTTGTATTGTTGGCGACTTAAATCCTGTGGTGAGTAGTCTGCCTGAGATAGTTTATTTATTTTTACCCTATTATGCTCTGACGTTAACCGTCTTTTCTTGGCTCAACAAGCGATCGCGATCGCTTTTGTTGGCGGATGTCTATTCTCTCATCCAGGCAATACCAGTATCGCTGACGGTAATTAGGGTTATGTTTAGCCCTTTTGGCAAAGGATTTAAGGTGACCCCCAAAGGTATATCCCGCGAAAAGTTTAACTATAATTGGTCATTGGCTGTGCCGATGCTGATTCTCTGCGCTGCAACTTACATCACTTTTGCTCTGAGTCTCCTAAACTTCCGTCATACTGGGTTCCACCTTGGTCTATACTGGAGCGCCTACAATTTTGTGATCGTTAGCGTGGGGATGATGACTTTACTGGATGTACCCAAGCCTAGTCTATATGAATGGTACGAGCTAAAAAAGGAAGTCAATTTATACGGTGCTAACCAAGTTTACCAGGGCAAAACTCAAAGAGTTTCAGAGGAAGGAATCGAAATCTTGCTGGATTCATCAGTTAATTTAGCTACCGAAGTTGTAGTGGAGCTTATTCCTGAAGTTTTAATCCTGCCAGGAAAGGTAACTCATAGCTGTTTTCAGCAAGATGATTTGAGAGCCATCATCAAGTTTCAAAATATAACTATTGAGCAGCATCGAGAACTAGTTGAAATGCTCTATTGTCGTCCTGGTCAATGGCAGAAGCATCAAACGCCCAATGAATTTCAATCGGCACTGATTTTATTTAAGTTGATGCTCAGACCACTAAAATTCTTCAATCACCAAAAATTAAAGCGGCTTCGGTTACGGTATTAAGAATAGCTTGATTGATTTAATTATTTTAGAGTAGGTATCTCAATCTGCTGAGTTTCACAGTAAAAATTCTAAATTAATTCCCGCTCGACTATCAGTATCTTCAATGGAGTTTTGCCACTCTAGATCTGTGGATAAACGTAACTGCTCAGTCACAGCATACCCTACGGAAAGGGAAGTTAGCCCTACTTCTTCATTATCCCCTGGGGAGAGAAAACTCTGGGAAAAAGAGATATCTCCTGCACCAGTGCGGGAGAACGTTAGCATCAGCCGCAGCCCCAAATTTACGCCGTCAGTATTAAAGTCATTGCTTTGTACGTAGCGATATCCCACTATGGGAGCCAAATTTACATAGCTTCCTAGAGGTAATAAAAAATAGTGCAGATCTGCACCTACCGCATTGCGATCGCCGTTAAACGCTGTCTGATAGTCAAGGCTGAGGGTTAAACCTGTCCGCTTGATAAAAATATCTTCAACCCCCAAATTAATTCCGAAAGCGTCATCAGTAGATGGGAAAGAAGTAATTCCCCAGCGCAGTCGAGTCCGAAAACTAGGGTCGCGTTTGATGTCTGACCAAAGATCAGGAGTCTCTTTGAGCCAACGCTGGAGAGTAGGACTAGACTCAATTACATCTTGTGGCAGATCAAGATTCTTTTGTGCATCATAATGCTTGAGTGGCTTTTGCACGGATTCCTGAGCCTTGACGGACAGATTAGTCAGGCAAACTAAAGCCATTTGCCAACTTAAATTGATAATTAACCGCTTGAAGAAATTAGTGGCTAGCAAAAATTTACCTTGAACTTTCCATAGCCTATCTATCTTAAAGCAAGAACCTTCAAGATCTCATGGTGGGGCAATAACTTATTAAGGTTCAAAGCTGACAACGAAGCAGCTTATGATTCTTCTTCAGGCACAAATTTTAAAGCTACGCCATTCATACAGTAACGCTGTCCCGTAGGTCTAGGACCATCCCCAAAGACATGACCCAAATGACCGCCACAGTAATTACAGTGTACCTCGGTACGAGTCATAAATAGGGAGCGATCTACGGTAGTAGCGGTTGCCTCTGGTAACGCCTGATAAAAACTAGGCCATCCTGTACCGCTATTGTATTTAGTCTCAGATTCAAATAGGGGCATATCACAAGCCGCACATAGGTAAGTGCCTTGGTCGTAGGTTTTATCGAGAGGACTTGTACCAGCTCTTTCAGTACCATGTTTACGCAGCACCCGATACTCTTCTGGGGAAAGTATTTTTTGCCACTCCTGATCTGTTTTTTGAAATTTGTATTGACTTTCTGAAGTTGCCATCTTTAATTAAAAAATTATTTAAGAATTACAAACGTTATTATTATGACGCGAGATTAGACTTCTTGCATCGGTATAATAATAGGTACTTGAACTAAGCCACTGGCAGATAAAAGCGAAAGGTACTGCCGATTCCTAGTTCGCTATCAACCTCAATTTTGCCTCCCTGCAACTCCACCAGACGACGAGCGATCGCCAAGCCAATTCCTGTGCCCCCAGAATGACTTGACCGCGAAGGATCGGCACGCCAGAAACGTTCAAAAACAAAGGGCAAATCCTCAGCGGCAATCCCTACTCCCGTATCGCTAATCGAAATCCAAACCTGCTGATTATTTTTTTTCGCTTCAACAATAATCGAGCCTGACTCTGTATAGCGAACCGCATTGCCAATTAAATTGACTAAAATCTGTTCCGTGCGATCGCGATCGGCTATGACGGGAGGAAGTTCTGAACCACAGATTAATTTTAGGGTGGGACCTTCTTCTAGTAGCTGATCGGCAAAACGAGTCACTAGGGAAGATAGCAAGGGATTGAGGTTTAGAGGTTGAGAGTCAATCGATAAATAACCAGCCTCTGCCCTAGAAAGCTCCTGTAAATCATGAATTAAGCGTTCTAAACGTCGAGTTTCGCGAATGAGGCGTAAATAAAGTTCGGGCGTCCCTTCAATTCTTCCCTCGGCTAATTCTTCTAGGTAGCCCCGCATCACCGTTAATGGCGTTCTCAGCTCATGAGTTAGGTCACTAATCAGCTCCCGCCGCCGCTGTTCCACATCCCCAATGCTGCTAGCCATGGAATTGAAGCTAACGCTAAGCTGATTTAGTTCAGGAATATCACTTTCAGGAACTCTCTCTGCCAAATCCCCCGCCGCAAATTTTTGGGTAATCTGCTTCATTTGCTTCACAGGCTTAGTAATCCGCTTCGAGGAAAAGTAACTTACCCCTCCAGCTACACTTGCTCCCACGGCGATCGACACTAATGCACTACGATTCCAAGCATTCTGAAATCCTTCCACCAAATACGTCCGAGCCGAGCGCACTGTGAAAATACCTCTTTTTTCTAACTGCTCTAAGCGCAAGACAAACATTCGTGGCGAAGAAAATTTGGCAATAATAACAAAGCTGCCCAAACCCACCATCATCACTAGTAGATGAGAAACAAATAGTCTTGCTCCTAAACTTAGTTTTGCCATAAAGCTCTATTTTAGATCTAAATCTTAATGTGTCAGGCAATTAGCAGACTCAGCTTTCATCTTAATACTTTTAATACTTTTCTTGATTTGTGGCGATCGCCCAAGTTAAAGCCCGAAGTTTTCCACATCATTAGCGTCATTCATAGTCTTTCAATTAAGTTACTTAAACTAGATGACGTTCTTGATAAGATTAACTAAGATTGAATAGATGCTAAGTTAAGGATAAATAGCTTTTAACTATATACAATTGAGATATTTATGTCATCAACCATGAACAGTCACCATAGATGACAAGAGTGTTGCCGCTTTTATAAGTTTTTTTATAAATTTTAAGGAGCAATATTAATAATGTTAAATTACAGCATGATAATTCAATGGTCAAAGAAAGACAATTGTTTCGTAGTCACTTTGCCTGAATGGGGCGAGTTTTGTCAGACTTATGGAGATACTTACGAAGAGGCACTAAGCAACGCCAAAGAAGTTTTAAATTTAATGATTAGCTCCTCAATGGAAGAAGGTGAATCATTACCTAAAGCTAATACTTTTCAACACTAGCTATAAAATACCCATCAATTTTTTGTGATACCTTTTTGCCGAAATTTGTTGAAGAAAAAAGAGTTTAATCAATACTAAAGTTGCTGTAACAATCTATTCCTGTTTTGAAGAGCCTCACTCCACAAGAAAGGCTCTTCAACTCTAACTTAAGACCTTATTGAGAGTAGACCTAAGCTGATAACAACAATCGTTGCAGTTGAAAATCCAGCCAAGATAGTTCTGAATTGTTCTTTTTCACCAAAGTATCCAGATTCCATCTTCCCTTTAATGGCATGCCAAATGTGACCACCCAAAAAGGTAGCACAGAGAGCAAACTGAACCCCTGTATACCTACCCAACTCATTTCCATAGAGTTGAGGAGGAAATGCTAAATCATTAAATGCCACAAAATAGCTAGAGGTAAATGCCATCAATGCCAATGCACCTAGACTATAAGATAAAATGCTGTGTCCGTTATAGACAAAAATATTTCTTGCCCACTTAAAAGGTTGCTGAAGTATATGCCAGGTACCTCCAACGAAACAAGTTATCCCAATCCAAATATGACCACCGACAAGATCTTCTAAATTATCTACCGCAGCCATTCCTAAGGAATTCCATTGACCATGATCCAAGCCAAATAAATAACCAAAGATTGTTACAGGATTTAAAGTTGGAGAGCTAACCAGTCGGACATTACCCGTCACTGAATCATATATGCCGCCCCAAAATACTGCTTTACCTGCGAATAGCAAGGCTGCTACACCTAGAAATAATAGGTGATGCCCCAAAATTAATCCCAGTTGTTTAGGATCATTCCATTCATAATGGAACTTAGAAGCTAGACCATAGGTTTGCTTTAGGTCAGCTCTACCTCGAAAAACATGAAATAATCCTCCCGCACCTAGAACTGCTGAAAAAGCTAGGTGCAGAATTCCCACTACAAAATAGGGATAAAGATTAACAAGTTGCCCATCTGCTCCAAATCCCCAGCCTAAACGGGCTAGATTAGGCAACACTAATAGTCCCTGACTATTTAGAGGAAGATCCGCCGAATAACGATCTAACTCTAGCAGAGTAAAAGACCCTGCCCAAAACATGATCAATCCTGCGTGAGCAATATGAGCTCCTAAAAGTTGCCCTGATAGATTAATTAAACGAGCATTCCCTGCAAGCCAATTATAATTACCGCGAGGAATATTGGTTGTAGTCATAACTAAATTCCCAATCTAAAAGTAAGGCGCTGCTGGCGAACTAATATAAATTAACAATCAAAAATTATTAACTCCATCAATAACTATACGTGCAGTACAAGTGATGCCAATGTACTAGCAGCAAAAGCGCTAACAACGCCGCAGATCAAATGATTCAATCAAATTTCACGAAAAAAGCTCAATGCAAAGCCAAAGCTGCACCAAGCTCCACATGAGATCAAAACTATGGCTAACACTGGTAGCCATAAATTATGATCTAAAAACTTATCTATTTAGACAACTCTTAGGATGTTGGCTCACCGGATTGAGCAGTTCCAGCATTGTCTAAAGCTGTAATAATTCTTCTAAAGTCAAAGCCAATTGATCTTAGTGCATGCCAGAGATGACCTTGCAAGAAGAAAAACGCTAAGAAGAAATGAGCATTAGCCAACCAACAACGAGCAGTATGAACCCCAGGAGGCAGTGCTACCGTATCAGCAAAGTAAGGTACTACTCCTAACTTAACTTCCAAAGTTGCGCCATAAAACTCTACAGGATAAGCAAGAGTATTAACGGCACTGAAGTAAGCAGCAACAAAACCAGCGATCGCAATACCGCCTAAAGCGTAAGATAAAATTGCCTCACCTGAAAATATTAGGGTCTTTTTCGCCCAGCTCAAAGGAGGAGTAATAATATGCCAGATACCGCCACCAATCAGCAAGAATCCAACGTAGATATGACCACCTACCAAATCTTCTAAGTTATCTACTTGGGCAAAATGAGTCTGATAACCATAGATAGTTGCTGGATTAAGAGTTGGTTCTGTAACCATTCTCACATCCTGGATGCTTGCGTCATATAGCCCTCCAAAAAACATTGCCTTGGCAACCAAGAATAAAGCGCCCACTCCCAAAAATAGGAGATGATGACCCAGAATGAGCCCTAACTGCTTAGTATCATCCCATTCAAAATGGAAATCTTTGGCTTTACCCTCAGCATCCTTGAGGCTATTAGGAGCCCTAAAGGTATGATATAGCGCCCCTGCCCCCAGCACTGCGGAGGAAATCAGATGCACTGCACCGACAACAAACATGGGATAAGTACTAACAACCTGTCCACCTTCGCCAATACCCAATCCTAGGGTTGCCAAATGAGGAAGTAGAATCAATCCTTGTTCTCCCATAGGTAGGGAAGGATCAAACTTAGATATCTCAAAAAATGTAAATGCTCCTGCCCAAAAAACAATTAGAGCGGCTTGCCCAACATGAGCAGCTACAAATAAGCCTGATAGCTTGGCAAAGCGGGCATTCCCTGCCCACCAATCGAATTTCACTTGCGGTTTATCGTATGTTTGCAAAACGAAACCTCACCATTAATCTTGTAATACTTGTTACTAACAACTGTCTATAAGCCAGCAACAACTTAATTTTGCATTATCGCTAAATGATGGCAACTTGATGTTGAAAAAACTTAACACAAGCTGACGTTTTATTAGCGATGTAATTTCCTTCAAAATTTTAGACCACATTCTGATTTTTTCGACCATTGAAATAGACAATCGTGAATCATCCAAACATTTATTAATATTATGTTTCAAACTAGCAACGTAAGTTTACAGTGGCTAATATTTATCAACTAAATGCTTTACAATATTTACAATGTATTCAGTTTAAAAATCTACTGAGCAACGCATTCTGTTGTAACATAGGGAGAAATTAAGTATTATGACCGCCATAGCGGAGAATCCTCGAAATATTAAAAGTTATTTAAATATTCCTTGGTGGAGAGGGAATGCTCGCTTCATAGATCTTTCGGGCAGACTGCTGGGAGCCCATGTCGCTCAAGCAGCCCTGATTGTATTTTGGGCGGGGGCAATGACTTTTTTTGAATTATCCAATTACAATCCTGATTTATCAATGTCTGATCAGGGTTTAATTTTATTACCTCATCTTGCTACTCTTGGTCTTGGGGTTGGGGATGGAGGACAAATCATCGACACCTATCCCTACTTTGTAGTAGGAGCAGTTCATCTAATTTCTTCAGCAGTGCTGGGAGCAGGTGGCATTTATCATGCTCTTATAGGACCCGCAGTTCTAGAGGAAAATGATACCTTCAGCGGCTTTTTTGGCTATAGATGGGATGATGCAGGAAAGATGACTAGCATCATCGGTATTCACCTCATTTTGTTGGGTTTGGGTGCTTTTCTGCTTGTTTGCAAAGCCATGTTCTGGGGAGGATTATTTGACCCAGGAGCTGGAGAAATGGGGCAGGTTAGAGTTGTGACTGATCCCACAATCAATCCCGCTGTAATATTTGGCTATCTGTTTGGGGCAGCTGGAAAGTCAGGAATGGCGGCTGTCGATAACTTGGAAGATATAGTTGGAGGTCATTTTTGGATTGGCTTTATCTGTATCGTGGGTGGCATTTGGCACCTGGCAACTAAGCCTTTGGCTTGGGCTCGTAAGGCTCTAGTATATTCTGGCGAAGCCTATTTATCCTATAGTCTAGGAGCAATCTCCTACATGGGATTCCTGGCAGCCTACTTTTGTACATATAATGGTGTTGCCTATCCTGAAGTCTTCTACGGACAGCTAGGTGTAATTCGAGATAGTACAGGATTGGTTACTGCCAGAGGATGGCTTGCTACTTTCCATATTGTTTTAGCGATCATATTTCTCTTTGGACATATTTGGCATGCTTCCCGCGCTAGGGGCAAGGCGGCTGGATTTGAATTTAATCGCCAGAGTGTATCGATGGTGGCTACCCCAGATCCATTTGTGGGAAATCTAGAAACTCCCCTAAACTCTTCTGATTTTAGTCGGTGGTTGCTGACAGGTATTCCTTTCTTTCGTCCAGGTTTATCTCCAGCACGGAGAGGCTTGGAAATTGGCATGGCTCACGGATATTTACTTTTCGGTCCGTTTACCTTTCTCGGACCATTGAGAAATACCGAGCAAAGAAGTTTGATTGGATTTTTTAGTGCTGGCGGTTTGATCGCCATCCTTACAGTCTGTCTGCTGATTTATGGCGCTGTATCTTTCAAAACAGAATGGCGACCTGAACTGGTCACTTACTCTACTGCTAATCCAGACGTTCCTGATGAGCTAAAAACCAAGAGAGGCTGGTCTCGCTTTTCGGTGGCATTCTCTATCGGTGCTATTGGCGGTGCCTTTTTCGCCTTCCAACTCTATGAACACTGGGATGTGCTACAAAGAATATTGAGCGGCAACATTTGAGGAATATTTTCCAGCCTATTGAAAATAATTAGCATTAAGGGTTATGATACTTGAGAGGAAATTTCTCACGCCTGATTAGGAATTGGGTAGAGATATTATGCCTGATTCCTTCTTCTTAGTCTCAACTAAGTTACTTTCTCTAAGTAGAATAATCTTTTACTAAACTTTTCAGAGGTTTCCGATGTTTAAGCAAATTGTTTAGACAATTAGTGGTTAATTTCAATAAACTACTAAATGAATCCTAACTGTTGGGAACGTTCAGTTTAAGGTTAGTTTGCCGAAGGTGGAGCGGTCGCTCGCATATTTCATAGATATTAGCTTGTAAAGCTAACTCCTGAGACAGTGATGCCTTAGCATCTTGCATACTGGAGCAAGGGAGTATGACGCTAAAGTAAACTAGCTTTGACTGTTAGTCAGTTCCTAATGGTAAGGTAAATCTATACCAAGCAAATTATCAACCAAAGTAAAAATATAGTTAACGGAGCAAACATGGCTACAATTGGTTTATTCTATGGTTCAACCACAGGCAAAACAGAAGCAGCAGCTGAAGCAATTCAAGAAGCTTTGGGTGGTGCTGACGTAGTTGAATTGGTCGAAATTTCTGAAGCTGAACCAGACACATTTGGTAACTATGAAAACATCATCATTGGCTGTCCAACCTGGGATATCGGCTGTTTGCAGTCCGACTGGGAAGGCTTTTACGAAGATGAGCTAGATGGTGTTGATTTTAGTGGCAAAAAAGTTGCCTATTTTGGTACTGGCGACCAAGTAGGCTATGCAGATAACTTCCAGGATGCGATGGGAATCATCGAGGAAAAAGTTGTTGGCTTAGGGGGCACAACTGTGGGTAATACCTCTACTGAGGGATACGAGCATGAAGCCTCTAAAGCTGATAAGGGCGGCAAGTTTGTAGGCTTGGCGTTAGATGAAGATAATCAGTCAGATTTAACTGATGGTCGAATTGCAGCGTGGACAGAGCAGTTAAAAACTGAATTTGCTCTCTAATTTATAGCGTAGAATAATTCGCTATTAAGTAAGTTTTGGGGATTCTCCTCTCCAATTGAGGGAAGGTAATAGATTTATAATGAGCCAAAATCTTCTATTGCCTTTCCTTTTCTTATTATTTTAAATAGAATCATAGGTAAAACTGATTATTTATTTAGTAGTTATAATTTATTAGCTATTAATCATGGATTTAGTCATATTTTTTAGAATGACTAAATTAATAAGGTTTATGGGCTATCTTCACTTTATTAAAAATTAGTTTTTACCATAGTAAATTTACTGCAAATCAGAGTAGTTAAATTAAGCGTTAATGTAGGTCAAAATCGCAAAAGTTTTCAGTATGATGTTTGACTGACGGTTTTCCTGAGATGTCTGAGAAGGACTTTAAACTCTGATTAAAGAATGCTCCCAACGAATGCCAATAGGCGGAATTTCATTCGATTGTCCAAGTTTTGCTCAGTATTAATAGTTTATAATTTCCTATTTACAGCAAATATCTGAACTACTTCCGACGGTAAGAGCGGAGAACAAAATGTTAACTATTAATTAACTATTAAAAGGAGTCAAGTAGACTTAACATCTTATGAATCCTCCCCTTTCAGTAGCACCAGTCTGGATTAACGCTAATCCTAGCTTTAAGTATTTTGATGGACGGGTTATCCGTTATTTATCTGATCGGGCGCCCATCAACTACTGGGAACACCATCAAGAACTTGATGAAGCAAGCTCTTTGACTATTGCCCTAACTCTTCTTCATGACTATCTTAAGTCTAAACCCTTGCCAGTTAACTTAGTAGGTCATGCTACTGGAGGCTTGCTAGGATTACTCTATGCTCGTAAGTATCCTCATCGAGTTAAATCTCTAACATTGTTGGCGGTTGGTCATGCTCCTGGAATTGATTGGCAGACCCACTATTATCAAATGCGAAAACTGCTGCCTTGGTCTCAAGAAATGCTCTTAGCCAAAATGGTGCAGATGATGTTTGGTTATCAATGCCACAGTCGCGTTAAAAATTTAATCAAAATTCTCCAGCATGATTTGCTGACAGCGCCGACTAATCATTCGCTGTATCAGCTAGACCAAATTGCTGCTGCTGGAGTCGAAATGCCGATGATGGTGTGTGGTAGTGATAATGATGGTATTGTTGATCGTCCTGCTTTAGATGGATGGTCAAGTTTTTTCAAGGAGTCAGACGTTATTTGGTCATCTCCTGCGGGACACCATTTCTTTCATTATTTTTTTCCTGAATCTACTGGAAGTCAGATCATTAAATTTTGGCAACAGGTTGAAGTTCAGCCAGAAGTTTTGGCAACCCAAACAGTGACAATAACAGATCATCGTTGAGCTTTAGAATAAGCTAATAATAATATTTTTACTGTAAAAACATAATTGTAGTGAATGGCAAAATAGCTTAATAAATTAAGCTAATATCTTATGAGGTGTAGTCTAAAACTCTGATTAAAGTCTGGTCTTCTTTGAGATAAGATTTCCGAACATTAAAGCGATCGCTACCTACTTGAGCTACTTCTAAATCCTGCACTAGGGTTAAAAAGTCTTCAACGGGTGCTAAATCGCAGTTGCTTTTAGTTGCTGCACCAGTACGATAGTGAGTCGGGATTACCATTCTGGGATTAAGCACCTTCATTGCTTGTTTAGCCTCTTGAGGATTATATGCTTTAAGCCCTCCACCGACAGGAGTTAACAGGATATCTGAGCCGCTCAAGAGAATTTTTTCTTCGGTGCTCATAGGAGCAGCCGCACCGCCTAAATGAAGTATATCAACACCACCCTGAGTCCAACGCCAGGCAATATTTTGACCAAATCTTCTGCCCCCTTCCCGATCATGGGGTAAAGAAAACCCTTGAAACCTGGTTTTCTGGAATTGGTGGGAACCTCGCTGAGTAATAATTTTAGGATTACCTTCGACTGAATCAATAGCTCCTTCATCCAGGAGAAAACTACTAGTCAACACTACATCTGGCTCCACGTCAGGGAGGGTATAGCCAGCAGTACAGCCTAAGGACTGGTAAGGATTAACCAGTATTTTTAAATCATCACCTGTAAACAGAAAGCAGGTATGTCCAAGATACTGAATAGTGACTCCCTTAGGTTCAGTTTGAGCGATCGCCCTGGGGCGAGGCAATAAATTAGCTGCGATCGCCGAGGCTAAACTAACGCCACCGTAAGAAATTAACTGTCGCCTTTTCATGGTTGCTTACTACCTAGAGACTGTAAAAAATTGCGTAATAAAGACTTGCCCTGATTAGTCAAAATACTCTCAGGATGAAATTGTACACCTTGAATATGATGATAGTCACGATGACGTACCCCCATAATCGTGCCATCTTCAACCCAGGCAGTAATTTCTAAGGTATCGGGCAGCGTCTGGGGCTCAATAACTAAACTATGATAGCGAGTAGCGTCAAATGGAGAGTCCAACCCAGCAAACACTCCCTGGTTTTGATGGTGAACAGAAGAAATTTTGCCGTGCATCAGTACAGGCGCAGCCACAATTTTTCCGCCAAAAACCTGACCAATACTTTGATGACCTAAACAAACCCCTAGTATTGGTGTTTGAGTTCCCAACTTTTCGATTAATTTTAGGGATATACCCGCATCATCAGGACGACCAGGACCAGGGGATATGACAATGCCATCTGGGTTTAACTGTTGAATAGTATCAATATCGATCGCATCGTTGCGGAAAACGCGAATATCAGCCGCTACAGGCAACTCTTGGGCTAACTCTCCCAGATATTGCACTAAATTAAATGTAAAACTATCGTAGTTATCAATAACTATGAGCAAATTTAGTCTCCATTACATCTACATAATTTGCAGAACACGCTGTAACAGAGGCGGTACTAAAATAAATCCTGCCACAATCACTGCGGCGATCGCACTTATTAAAACAGCCCCAGCAGCACAGTCTTTAGCTATTTTAGCTAGCTCGTGATAACTTTGGTTGACTGTTAGATCGACAACGGATTCAATAGCAGTGTTAATCAGCTCTAAAACCATAACAATCGCACAGGTCATAGTAATAACTGCCATTTCCGTAGCTTGAATGCCTAAAAAAACACCCAAGCTAAATGCGATGATGCCGATACTAGTATGAATCCGAAAGTTTCTTTGAGTAATAAAAGCATAGCGAACACCAGCCCAGGCATATTTGAAGCTTAAAAATAAGTTTGGCGCTACTTGCCAAGCAAGACTACGCACAATTTTATTTTTTTTAGGGGATGACTGCTCAACAGCAGAAACAAAAGTGGTAGATTTCATATGAAAATTTATTAAAGACAGCTCTGAATTGGTGATTTGATCTAATTCAACAATAATGAGAGAGCTAACGGTAATCCGTATAAATACCCAAACTATAAAAATAATAGCTTAGTAATTAAGGATCATAATGTCTATCTCAGACATTATTAAAATTGGCTGAGAAAAATGATTTTGATTAATCATTACAAGTTTAACAGCTGAATTAGTTCAGATTGACGATTAAGCATACGCTGCAAGCTGTCATCATTAGGATGATCCCAGCCCAAAATGTGGAGTAAACCATGGCTTGATAACCAGGCTAGCTCTACAGTTAGGGAGTGTTGCTGCTGTATCGCCTGTTTTTGCGCCGTATCTAAAGAGATAATGATATCTCCTAGATATAAAGGTTCCTGCAACTCCTGGGGAAGAGCAATTTCCGCTTCAGTGGCAGCAAATGCTAAGACATCAGTGGGTTGTGCTAGTGAGCGATATTGCTGATTTAAGGCTTGAATCTGCCCATCGCTAGCCAGCCTTAGACTGAGTTCGCAGCCTCTAGGAACTGACTCGGCTAAGTCTAAGCTATCGAGCCAGGTTTGAATCCAAACCGACCAGGGAATAGAATTAGTCATGGCAAGACTGGACTGCGAAAATGTGCCCTCGTCGTATATGTTTTCCACGTAGACGTTGACATTAATTGAATGTTTCACTGTCATCTTGATAGAGAATTTTAAGGCTTGGTTAAATAAGCTAAACCCACTAATAGAGAGAGGATAGATACGGTAGTTAGGAAAAAATGCCAGAGAGACTGACGTCCTTTTCGCACCATATTCCGCATCGCTAACTTAACATAACTATCTTGAGGTTGCTGAGCTGCTCTAGGTTCCGCATTAGTGCTAGGTTCAGAAGCAATAGACTTATTTTCTAAGGGTTGTGGTATTGAATCAGTCATAATTTAAAAGTTTTTAGTTATATTCAAGAAAATTTTATGGCTGTTGGGATAAATAATATCCAAATTATAATAGTAGCTGAATTCCCCAAAAGCCTAAAAATCCGCCACATAACGGAACGGTTAGGTTATCTATTCCCAGTTTAGAAAAGGCTTCTAGAGCAGTGGTTATGATTGCCACTCCCAGGGCGATCGCCCAAATCTGCCAGCTATTCCCCTCCACCGACCATAAAATCGCTACGGTAACGCTCGCTGCGGCGATCGCCATTGCTAAAGAACCTTCCCAGCTTTTGGTAATAGTTCCCAGGTGATACTTATGGCGTCCGAACCGCTGTCCGATAATAGCCGCCAAACCATCACCCCAAGCCATAATTAGAATCCCAATCACTGCATAATGAGGCTGTTCCTGCCAAAAAAATAAGGTTAATACCCCCATACTAAGAGCATAAAACAGCGTACCAAAGCTTTTACGCCCAACACTCTCAATACTGGGTAAGATTGGCAAAATATAGGAAGTAATCGCCACCAGCGCCGCGATAACTACGGCACTGAGAATTACCGTCTGGGAGATCTTGAGCCACCAGGCAATTAGAATAACGTTGCCGCTGCCAATATGAACTACTTTGCGGGTCAATTCAGGATCATCGGTAACAAGACGACTTAAAATTTCCGCCACTATCAACAACAGAGATAGATAGGCAAAAACGGCAGTCAAAGGCAGCCCTAAATTGCGCCAGAGTTCAGAGTTAGCCATAAATTAAGCTTTCATGAGGGAATTTGATCACCATAATTCAAGAGCAGCAGAAGCTGTTCTTTCAAATAGTATCCAAGAGTGAGGCGCTACTTGGGTAAATTTCCCCAAGAAAATTAATCTTTCTTTTAGTACAAACGAGCAATTGCAGTATCTATCTGATTGTCAATTTTCGGCGAATCAAAATTACCCATTGCTATTTGTTTGATGAGTCACGTAAGTTCTCAACACATCGTTAATTAAGGTTTGGTAGCCTCGAATCTCTGGGTTATTTTTTGCTGTTTCACGAAACCATTCTAAAGTATCAGTATCAACTCGAATGGAAATTGCTTCTGTATTGGGTTGTCTTTTTACCAGTTTGGCATTTTTGAAGAATGCTTCATCTAATTCGGGAATATCTGAGAAATCCATATTGTCATCTCTTCTTGCCTCGATCCCTCTAGCTCGTTCCTCGCTCATAGGAGGTATTTCATGATCGTGTTTACGTACCGTATTCATAATATTGATTCCTCTCATTTTAAGCAAAAACGTCAGTCAAAGGCAGCCCTAAATTGCGCCAGAGGTCGGAGTTACCCATAAATAAGCTTTCATGAGGGAATTTGATAACTATAATTTGAGAGCAGCAGAAGCTGTTCTTTAAAATAGTATCTAAGAGAGAGGAACTGCTTGGGTAAATTACCCCAAGAAGATTAACCTTTCTTTTAGTACAGATGTATGAGTAGAAACCGTGCAGCCTCCCGCTAAGACCTGTACCAATTAAACCCTCTAAGAATTAGACACTTCAAACCCTTCAAATCTCGTTCAAATTTTCTGTACTAAATAGACCTTAGTTAAAATGTATTAGTTTTGTCGATATAAAACTTTACAAAGCGCAACTTCTAAAGTTATCACTTTAACTGGATTACAGTCTTGTAGCAAGTTTTTTTTACACTTGCCACTCAAACCCCTTTATGGAATCCTGAATGAGTTGGCATAAACTTATAAAACGAGTCAACAAGAAAATAAGAATGATAAGTAAATTTACTATTTAGAGTTTAATTTAGATCGTGTTACAAAGAAGCAGTATAGAGTATTCAGAAAGATTTTAGATATCGTCCTGATACATGAAAACTTTCTGTCTATTAAACAGTTAAGCTTCTGGCACATAATGATGATGCTCTATAAGTATCGCGCCCCTATTGATTTATCGAATCCTGATGACTGCTACACGTTTAAAATATTCAAAGATTCACAACTTTACTTTGCAAAGCTATCTACGTTCAACGACCCATTTGAGGGACTAATTGAGCTAGAGGCGCATCCATTGAAAGCAGAAGCGATTGATCGTCATTTTAGAGTATTACGTTTTAGGGAACGAGAGAGAAAGGTTACCCCCAAACCGTTTAGTGAGACTTGGTATGACGCCCAGTCCAACATAAACAGAATTTTTGATAAAGTCATTGCATGAGAATACATAGATCATAATCAATACTACAAAAAAGTCATGGATGATTATGGCGTTCTTGCACTATGCGAAAATCCAGATAACCTCTTGCTATGGGCACACTACGCGGCAGAACATCGCGGACTATGTCTCGGATTTGAATGGGATGAAACTCAGCTACCACAAGCAAAAGAGGTAATTTACCAAACCAACTACAGAAAAATAGATTACTGGTTACATACTGAAGATGAATTGGCACAGATTGCATTACTTCAAAAATCTTCTGATTGGAGTTACGAGCGGGAGTATCGATCAATTTGTAAACCATCGTACAAAGAATATGAAAGTTACGAGCCAGACGAGAATTGCAATAAGGAGTTAGCAGAAGCAAGAGATAACAATTACCCTGATTTTTTAAGAAAGAAAATTAAAAGGAAATATACTTTTGCACGTCAACAAACCGAGAAGTCTGGCTATGGTGCTAAACCCTTTGCGAAAGAGTCTCTTAAAGAAGTTATATTTGGACTTCGTATGACTCAGGATGAAAGGGATAAGCATATTAGGTCTATTACCTTGCTTGGTTATAAGCCAGAATTCAAAATAGCAAAGCGAGCAACTGAACGATACAAGCTTCAAATAAGCAGTCCATTAATATATTGCTGAATTGAAACGAATTATAGATGGTCTATTGACGGAAAGACCTAGTAGCCTATCAGCTAAGGTGCGATCGCCTAACTGGAATTGCTTCATAGGGGTTAATGACCTCTTGATACTGCGGTTTGACGAGTTCGACTTCAATTCCACGTATTCCCCGTTATTCAGGTTTTGTAGAATTTCGGCTGTAAGGTTTGTAAATTCTACCGCCCCTTTAATCGCTTCCGATCTGTTGGGTCTGATGGATGCTCGTATACCAGTTCAGCGTTCATATATTCAATGCCTGAATTTGGCTCAAAGGTTTTAAAGACTAATTTTGCGATCGCCAATTTGTATCAATTTAATAATTCCTTTGAAAATAATCCCTAGTACCTTTAGCATCAATAGCTGTCCCCAAGCGCTGTAAAGCCAGCACATAAGCAGCAGTACGCACGCTAATCATCAAATCTTGACTTAGCTGCCAAACCTGCTGCGCCTGGAGCTGCATTTTCTCCTTTAGCCGTTGATTAACCTCCTCTAGAGTCCAATACCAGCCGCTACGATTTTGAACCCATTCAAAATAGCTAACGGTTACTCCCCCCGCATTAACCAAAATATCGGGAAAGATATAGATCCCCTTGGCTGCCAAAATAGGGTCAGCATCAGAACTAACGGGTCCATTTGCCACCTCAAAAATGTATCGTGCCTGGATTTGGGATGCGTTGTCCAGGGTAATTTGGTTTTCTAGGGCGGCGGGAATCAACACGTCAACTTCTAAAGCCAGCAACTCTTGATTAGAAATTACCTGATGCTCTACGATGCTGCATACTGAATCCTCACAATATACCGCCTTCATCTCGCGGCGCTGCTGCTTGTGCTTGATTACGCTGGCTATATCCAACCCTTGGGGAGCATAAATTCCTCCTTGAGAATCACTAACCGCCACAATTTTATAGCCTGCGGTAGCCAATAACTTAGCTAGGGTTGATCCCGCATTGCCAAATCCCTGAATAGCCACGGTGGTTGATTCTGGTCGTAGCTTGAATTGCGACAACATTGCTTTAATTACGGTAAATGCCCCCATCGCCGTTGCCGTATCCCTACCCTGACTGCCTCCCAAAGCCAGCGGCTTCCCCGTAACTACTCCCCGACACCAGCGTCTTTGAATGGTACTATATTGATCCATCATCCAGCCCATAATGACGGCATTGGTATAAACATCGGGGGCGAGAATATCAGTATCAACTCCAATAGCATCGGCGATCGCATCAATATAGCCCCGACTCAATCGTTCTAATTCCGCGCGGGATAATTTTTTGGGGTTAACGGTGATTCCCCCCTTTGCCCCGCCGAAGGGTAAGTCCAGCAGGGCACATTTAAAGGTCATCCAGAATGCCAGGGACTTCACCTCATCTAGGGTAACATCGGGATGGTAGCGCACGCCCCCTTTGCCAGCGCCCCGCGTATCCTCGTAACGTACCCGATAACCTGAAAATACCTCCAGACTGCCATCATCCATCCTTACGGGAATTGCCACTGCAAGACTCGTTTTCGGAAATCTTAATCTGGCGATCGCATCATCGGAGATATTGACATACTTCAAAGCTAGTTCTAGTCTCTTGTGGGCATCAGCCAGCAAAGAAGTTGAGGGGTCTTGATTGAGCATCAATATTAAGGTTTTAAACTTTAGATTTTACAGATATCAATTGGGAGACAGACTATAAAACAGGTTTTTCCTGGCTCGGATTCTAAAGCCAGAGAACCCCGATGGCGATTTTCGACAATTCGCCGCACATTATCTAAACCCAAACCAGAACCCTTACCCACTGGTTTAGTAGTAAAGAATGGTTCAAAAATACGGGACTGAATATCTTGGGGAATGCCTGAGCCTGAATCAATGATCTTGACTTCAACGCGATCGCCCTGGTTCAAAGTTACGATGGTTAAATCACCGTGCTCATCCATAGCATCGATACTATTATCAATCAGATTCGTCCATACTTGGTTCAATTCGCTGCCAAAAGCCATAATTTGCGGTATTGTGCCATCGTAATTACGATGTACCGTTACCCCCTGCTTCAGCCTGAAAGACATTAGCTGTAAAGTATCCTCAATTCCCTGATGTATATCTACCTGCTGTTTAGCTCCCTGATCTAGGTGGGAATAGGAGCGCATCGACTGCACAATTTGCGAGACTCGCTCTGCGCCCTGCAACCCCGCCTGAATCATCGTCATCACCTCAAATGACAAAGCCAGCCAGCGCAAACCCATATCCCTAAATTCCGTCGGATCATCGCGCCAACGAGCCATCAGCTCCTCTAAAGTGGCAATTTCGACATTGCCCGCTGCTATGGGTTCAGCTAACTTCCAGGGTTCAGCCACGCCATAGTCCTCCAGCCATGCCATAATTAGCTCTTCTCGCTCGATCATCTCCAGGGGATCTGAAAAACCGTTAACAATAAAATCATAGCCATCATCCCGCACCTGTAACCATCGCTCTGTATGAGATTCCTCGATATTACGCTGTCCGTATACCAGATTCATGCGCTGTAGCTCGAGCAACGCTGGAATAATATCTTTAAGCCCCCGCACCACCGCAGTAGCGGGATTATTCAGCTCATGAGCTAACCCTGCCGCTAGGGTACCTAAAGACGCCATCTTTTCCCGATTTTGAATAAAAGATTGCAGCTGCATGATTCTAGTTTGTAGCGTCCGAAAAACCACCCGCTCAAAATCACGATGCTCATGAAGTATCTGTAAAAAATCTTCGTTAGCTAGTTCATAAACTCGGCAAGGGCTCAAAGCTCTTAAGGTGACTGGCACCAAATCATCGGTCATAATTTGGATTTCGCCAAAAAAAGACGGAGCATCATGTTGTCCGATGGGCATTTCTACGCCTTCGCTATATCGCGTGATGCCAATTTTACCAGCCATCAGAATTAAAAATCCTTTATGGGCTGCCCCCTCTTGGACTAGGATATCTCCTGGAGCCAACTCAATATAGCTGGTATGTTTACAGATCCATTCCAAGCGTTCATGGGGTAGCTTCTGAAACAACTCCAGCTCTGTTAATTCTTCAACACACAACATGGTTGATAATATAATTTTTATTGTTAGATTCTAAGCTATTTTGCGGCGATTAATTGATTAATTAATGCTAGTTTGGAATAAGAACATTGATCTGATGGATGAGCTATTAGCCCTTAGCCTTTAGCTTTTGAAAAACTTATTTATACATATCAAATAGAACCGCCATGGTTATTCCTGACTCAAAGCTGATTTAGCTAAGGAAGCATCAAAATGTCCAAAATAAATGCTAAACGCCATCAATAAATGTTCTAAGCTCTTAATTAGCCATGGCATTTCCTGGGAATTTTGCAGCTGATAATAGGATATTGTTAGCCAAAGCTTTTTCTCCAAATCTGGTTTGGATTCAGGACAAATCAAGATAACTTTCAGCAAAATCTTCATCACCTGAGCCGTACCCAAATTGGCAATTATTTCGGCAAATTTTTCAGGATCTGATGATATTTTTGGATCAAGTACGAGAAAGCTTAATAGCTGTCGACAAGTTTGTAAGATTAGAGTTCGGTTTAAGGGCTTATCCTCTGATTGGGCAAAAATCTCCCCTAATTTTTGTTTTAACAGATTTTTAAAACTGTAGTTATTGTTGCGAGGTTTAATTTCTTTAGTAATAAAATAGTATAAATCTCGCTTAAATTCCTGATAGCTACTGCGGAACTTATTCTCCGTCAAAAAATGTTGTGCTTGTTCCAGTAAAGTCTGTTGATGATCAATCTTGCCCGTATATTGTTTGAGGGCAATTCTAAAAGCTTTTTCCGAGAGTAAACTGGGATTCTCTACTTTAGAGATCGCTTTACCCGCTCCATGAGACAACAGCCTCATCTTGGCAAACTGTTTTAATCTGATGCGATAAGTAATATGTTTAGCTAGCAAAATTTCATAATCTTGCTGTCGGCTATTCTGTAACCTGGCAATTAAATCCTGAAGCCGACTAAATTCTGACTCAGAAGGCGCAAAATAAGAATAGAGAAAAGGATAGCGCACTAAATGATCATTAATCAGCTCACTTTTAGGAGGGAATTCTGATGCATCATCTTCATTAGTAATTAAAGTATTGCCCTCATCATCATGATCGATTTTAAAAGGATTAACAATAGCAATTACTGTCTTTAGCTGAAGATAATACCTTGTCTGTTTATAGTCATTAACTAACTGTACTACTCTTTTTCTTTGGCGATCATAAGGTTGAGAATTACTGATAGTTTCTAAACAATTAGCTAGCTCCTTAGTGTAGAACATTGATTCAGGAGTCTCTAACCAACAGTCTAAAATCAAATAAAAACAATGATTGAGAAAAAGATAAAATTTGAGATGGTCAGCAAAGATGATTTTCTCCATAGCCCGAGACACGTGACGATCTTGACTTTTTCTCTGCTGTAATAGGCTTTGAAACTCTTGAATTAACTTTGGCGGTGCCTCCATAGTTGTACGCTGATGCAGGTATTGATAGACCGTCTTGCATTCTTGGCTGATTGGTTGCCAGGGCGAACTACTTATGTCTCTAATCACGAGGAGAAATCAAATGTATTAGGTACGGAAGACAGAAAGCACTAACTACAATTTTCCTAAATTAATGGAAAACTAGAATTAGTCAATCTCGTCATATCTTAACCTTAGATAATTTGAAATAGAGAAAAATCCGCCTGACCAAAATGAACGCTAAAAGCCACCTGTAAATTTTCTAGAGATTTAACTAGCCAGGGCGCCTGATCCTCGGCTACTGCTTCATAATTGGCGAATAAAATTGAAAATCTCTGCTCTAGGTACGGTTTGACTTTATGACACAATAAAACTAGCTTGAGCAATAGTCCAATGGTTCTAACTTCTCCTAAGTGTTCGATCAAGCCTAGATAATGTTGGTGATTGTCATTGCTTTTACTTTCTACTACTAAAAATTTGAATAATTGACAATAAGTACGCAAAGTCAGAAACTCATCTACCCGACGATGGTCAAAATCACTCAAGGTATTTTGTAAATAATGCTCAAGATCAGATTTAAACTCTCCCTTACAGTACGAGGCGTCAACTCCCAACATTACATAGTCGAATAATTCGGACTTAAATGCTTTATAGGTTCTAACCTGACTACTGTGAGTCAAAAAATTCTGCGATAGATCATAGTATGTCGAATTTTGCTCCACCTTGCCCATGTAGTGACGTAAAGCTCGATCCAGCTCGCGATCGCTTAATAGGGTAGGATTGTCTACGGGCTTAATCAGCCTTTTGGGAATTCTATTTTTATTAGCTGCCTTATACTGTTTAACTAGTTTGGTCAGCCGTACTCGATGGGTAATATACTGGGATAGGTTTAGTTCGTAGTCAGACTGAATTCCTGCCTGGATGGTTTCGACGGTTTGCTGAAATTCGTCACTACTCCCCTCCGCTACTAAACAGTGTTTATGTAGATATGGATAGCGCTGAATTAAGTCCCCTACAGAGTTAGTCACAATTTCAATGCGACGGTTTGGGCGACGATACTTAGGCTCAAGGCTGCCATCAATAAGGCGAGCTAAACGCTGTATGCGACGAAAATATTCGGCTTTCAGAAAATCTTTGACATACTTTCTTAATTTACGGGAGGCACGAGAATTTGCTCCTCCTGGAGGGAGTGCTCGCTCGATTAATATTACTAGTTCAATAATTTCAAATCTTAAATTAGGCTGCATTTGCCAACGGTTGATTATAATGTGACAGCAGCGATTAAAAAACAGAGGAAATTCTAGCTCTGCACTATCGGCATCAACGATTTTTTCTAACGCAGCGCGAATCTGATACTCTTTATATCCAGTTCCTCTAATAAATAATTCATTAAAGCGATCAAGGATCTTAATTGGCGGTTCTGTTTTGACACAATGCAGTAAATGAGCATAAATTTGCTGCTGCTCACGCTTAGTTGAATTTAAAGTCTGCCGATAGTTTTTTCTGGGCACAATTAGTCATCCTCCCCTGATATAACCTGGGAAAATTAATTATATAAATATGGAGCAAAACCGATAGCTATCTAACTAGATCGATGTCTAAATGATAAGTTGTAGTATTAATAAATGCTGTAAATTTTATATCAAGATTTTGCTAGTTTATTCTGAGTAAATACACTGAATAATATTAATTACTTCTCTCTTCTAAGACCATGAGCTTCTTTTTTTCTTTAGCAGAACTCAGCACAATTTTACGAATTAAGCCTGTTGGCAGTACTTTAAATAATTTAAATATCAATGTATTTAGTGTAACTACTGATAGTCGTACTCTACAGCCTCAATCAATATTTATTGCTTTAGTAGGGGAAAATTTCAATGGTCATGATTTTGCCCGACAAGCAGAGGAACAAGGTGCGATCGCTTTAATAGTTGACCATCAGCTAAACTCTATTAATATCCCTCAATTTATTGTCCAAGATACTTTAGAGGCTTATCAACAAATTGCTCGCTGGTGGCGCGATCGCTTTGAGATTCCCGTAATTGGTATTACTGGCTCGGTAGGAAAAACCAGCACTAAGGAGTTAATTGCGGCGGTACTGGGTACTCAAGGGAAAGTTCTGAAGACTGAGGCTAATTTTAATAATGAGATTGGCGTTCCTAAAACCCTGCTCCAGATTACCCCAGAGCATAAATATGCAGTAATTGAAATGGCAATGCGCGCTCCAGGGGAAATTGCCCTGCTGACGGAGATTGCTCGCCCTACCATTGGCGTGATCACCAACGTCGGCACGGCGCACATCGGTCGTTTAGGCTCCCGAGAAGCGATCGCCCAAGCTAAATGCGAGCTGCTGGCAAAAATGCCCCCAAGCAGTACCGCTATTTTAAACTACGATAATTCTCTGCTAATTGATACTGCTGCCCAGGTATGGTCAGGAAAAACTATTACCTATGGTTTATCAGGAGGTGATATCCAAGGAGAAATTCACGGGGAGCAGATCAGTACTTTGGGACGTAATTTACCCTTACCCCTATCAGGGAAACATAATGCCAGTAACTACCTGGCGGCAATAGCTGTGGCTCAGTCTTTAAACCTCGATCTTACTCCCTTAGTTGCGGGATTGCAGGTGCAGCTACCCCAAGGACGCGCCCGTCGCCATGATTTACCAGGGGATATGGTGCTCCTGGATGAAACTTATAACGCAGGTTTAGAGTCAATGCTGGCGGCGCTAGAAATGCTTAAGGCAACTCCAGGCAAACGACATATCGCCGTGTTGGGCACGATGAAGGAATTAGGCGATCATTCTGCCCCGCTGCACTATCAGGTAGGAACCAAAGCCCAAGAGCTGAATTTAGATCTGCTGCTAATTTTGGCGGAGGACACTGCTACAGAAGAAATAGCAAAGGGAGCACCCGATGTTACCTGCGAATGCTTTAGAGACTGCGGAACTCTCACTAAAAGATTGCTAGAGTTGCTCGCCCCAGGCGATCGCATTTTGTGTAAGGCATCTAACTCAGTTGGTTTGAGTCGAGTTGTAGCCGAAGTAGTGCAGCAGCTTGCACCATAGTTACAGGCTAACTTAAGGAATTCTGATGGGATCTGTAAATAGACAATCAAGATGTTTAAATTCTTCTCTAGTAGAAAATTGCGGAAGAATCTCCTTGCTAAAAGCTTCTGCGGCTTTAGAACAGTAGCGGTTAGGATTAACAATTACCGACAAAATACGCCCAATATCAACTTCCTTAATTTTTGCTCGGTGCAGGATGCCCATTTCTAATTCCTTGGCGATCGCCGTAGTGGAGACAAATGCGGCTCCTAACCCAGACTGGACAGCATTTTTAATTGCCTCAATGGAATTTAACTCCATCTCAATTTTTAACCGTTTGGGGTCAATTTGATAACGGCTCAAAACTTTATCAATTACTTTACGGATAGTCGATTGGGCATCTAGGGTAATAAACTTTAGCCGATAAAGATCTTCCTTTTCAATTCCCCCCTCCTGAGCCAAAGGATGATTCGCCGCCAAAATTAACGCCAGTTCATCATCCGCATAGGGAATAATATTGAGGATTTCCTGTAGTTCGGTTGGTACTTCCCCCCCAATAATTGCCAAATCTACCTGCCCATTGGCTACCGCCCAAGAAGTGCGACGAGTTGAATGCACCTGAATCTGCACCGAAACATCAGAATACTTTTCCCGAAATATACCAATCATCTGGGGAATTAAATAAGTGCCTGTAGTTTGAGATGCACCAACGATTAAGGTTCCACCCTGAAGGTTTTGCAAGTCTTCGATCGCCCGACAGGTTTCTTGACATAGTGAGATGACCCTTTCTCCATAATTCAACAGCAAGTGCCCCGCTTCCGTTAGCTGGGCTCTGCGTCCACCACGATCAAATAAAGGGACATTTAATTGCTTTTCTAAATTTTGTACCTGAAGGCTAACAGCAGGTTGTGATACATAAAGACTATCAGCAGCACGCTTAAAGCTGCCCTCCGTAGAGATTGCCTTCAGGATACGAAGTTGATCAAGAGTAAAAGGAATATCAGACATATAATTCCAGTAGCAATTTAAAAAATGTTAGTTATCAAGGCGTTACTTAAAACGTATTATTAATAGGACTTAATCTTTAATAATTTTCATGTTCTTTAGTTGCACAGTATCACGATCAGGGGGCAGAGGTTAATTTTTTATTATTATAAATATCTTAATTGATTAATAATACCTATGTTTATATCTCTATGGCAAATTTTAGCTGGATAGGAGACAGTCATATAGTTATGGCAGCCATGTTAGTGGGATTTGCGATCGCCCACAGCGGTTTAGCGGCACTGCGCCCCTGGGCAGAAACGAAGATTGGGGCGAGACTCTATCGAGTTTTCTTTGCTCTGGTTAGTATTCCTTTTGCTACCGTACTAATCATTTATTTTTTTAATCATCGCTATGATGGTCTTCTACTGTGGCAGTTACGAGATATTCCTGGTATACAGACCGTAGTTTGGATATTATCGGCAATCTCGTTCATTTTTCTATACCCCGCTACCTTTAATCTGTTGGAAATTGCCGCAGTGCAGAAGCCGCAAGTCTATTTATTTGAAACGGGGATTATTCGCGTTACTCGTCATCCACAGATGGTGGGTCAGGTTATCTGGTGTATTGCTCACTGTCTCTGGCTAGGAACTACATTTACCTTAGTAACCTCCTGCGGTTTAATTGCCCACCACTTATTTGCAGTTTGGCATGGCGATCGCCGCTTAGGGAAGAGATATGGAGAGGCTTTTACTAAGGTCAAGGCTCGAACTTCGATTATTCCCTTTAAAGCCATCATCGATGGTCGTCAACAATTTAAGTGGCAAGAATATCTGCGTCCTGCCTACCTTGGTGTAACGGCTTTTGTGCTGCTGTTTTGGTGGGGACATCCTTGGCTGATGAAGATGACCGCCAGAGTTTTTTGGTAATAGTTTTTTAATCAAATGGAAAACTTTCAAATAATTATCTTTTCAGTTGATCCCAATTAGATGTAGCATAGCTCAAAGTATTTAAAACAAAATTTAAAAAAGCTATTTTCATATGGTATCGGTAGTTGACGAAGCTAATTTCCAGCAGGAGGTGCTAAGTGCTTCCCAGCCAGTACTAGTGCATTTTTGGACTCCTTGGTGTGGGTTATGCAAGCTAGTTAATCCAACCCTGGAGACGTTTCAGAAACAATCTCAGCAATCAATCAAGCTGGTTGCAATTAATGCGGACGAAAACTTTCAGCTAACTAATCATTATCGTCTGAGTAATTTGCCCACAATCATGATGTTTCATCAGGGTAAACTGATCAAAAAGCTCGATAGTTTTGTCAGCCGAGACAGTCTCAAAACAGCATTAGCGGAATTAATAAGCCATTATGGAGCCTAAATGGAGCTTAAAATCTTAAAAATTCATCCAGCAGCCATCATTCCTCAATATGCTCACCCAGAAGATGCAGGGCTAGATCTTTTTGCGGTAAAAGCAGCAGAAATTCCCCCGAGAGAAACCAAACTGATTAAAACTGGTATTGCGATCGCCTTACCGCTAAATACAGAAGCTCAAGTTCGACCCCGCAGTGGTCTAGCACTAAAGCATTCTCTAACGGTGCTTAATTCTCCTGGCACCATTGACGCTGGGTATCGAGGGGAAATTGGCGTAATTCTCATCAATCATGGTCAAGAGTCCTTTCAAGTTACTCCAGGCATGAAGATCGCGCAACTGGTTATCTGTTCGGTAATACAGGCTCAGGTAAAAGTAGTTGAAGAATTAGATACTACCGCTAGAGGCATTGGTGGTTTTGGTTCAACAGGAGGCTCATAGCCTATACTGCTCGTGGGTAAAGGGTAAAAGTTAACAGGTAGCGGGGATTGGTGACAAGTTAAGAAAAGATATTGTTGGTCAAGTACTACACATGGTGTTTTTTATTTTGAACAACACTAGATGCAGATTTTAACTCGATTAGTCTGATAAGCTCTTAACTTAAATAGAAGTAACCAAAGAAGCTCTTGAAAGTTATAGGTTATAGCCCTTCGGGTTCGGGCGCGTTCCCTTGCCCCCATTCGAGGATAAACGTCTTGCGCCGATGTTATGCCCTTGTCCTAAAGGATATATTATGCCCTTGTCCTAAAGGATACCGCTTCGCATATGGTACCGCTTCGCATATGGTACGCGGGGTCCGCCCTCAGTTATAGGTTATAGGTTAAATGCCATTTGACAAACAACGTAGTCCCCTAACTTGTCACGATTGGGTAGCGGGTTACAGGTAATGAGTAGGTTTGAGGCTTATTTTTTATAAGCTTTAGCAGAAGCCGAAATCCAGGTATATGCCGCAATGCAAAAAGGCAGCAGAATAAATATTGCCCCTGAAGCTATGGGATGATGTTGAATAGCAGCGCTAGAACTCATAGCGGTAATTCCCAAGCCACAATAAACCAAACCAACCAAAGGAATTCCTAAAACAAGCACGGCAAATTTTTTATTGTTAGAGTCAACCATCAACTTGATCCACCAGCATTATTCTTGCACTAGTAATCTAGCAAAATTCTTAATTTCTAAGATTAGTCTCACAAAATATCCCTGGTTAAATTGCTGATATTCTAAAATTATCTGCGTCAATCAATTGATTAACGCAATAGCGCTACCAGAAAGGCACAGATGAAACAATACTTCGCTACGGTATCTCGAGGTTTAGAGTCAGTTGCAGCACAGGAGTTAACTCGTCTGGGAGCCCACAATGTTAGCCCCGACGTTACGGGGGTTCATTTTCATGGCGATCAAAAACTACTATACAAGGCTAATCTTTGGACAAGAACAGTTTTTCGGATTTTAATGCCCATCGCCAGGGTTAAAAGCTTTAATGCTGATGAACTATATCGTAATGTTAAACGGCTGGACTGGTCAGAATATCTCAACCCCGAAATGACCCTAGCTGTTACCTGTACGGGGAGCAATAAAAACCTTAACCATACTCACTTTACGGCGCTGCAAATTAAAAATGCTATTACCGACGGGCAAAAGCGTCATTACGGCAAGCGTTCCAGCGTTGATAAGGAAAATCCTGACCTGCTAATTAATGCTCATATCCACCAAAAACACTGTATCCTCAGCTTAGATAGCTCAGGCTCTAGCTTACATCGTCGAGGATATCGCCCTGCCATTGGTGCTGCGCCAATGAAAGAAACCCTGGCGGCTGCTTTACTGGAAATTGCTGAGTGGACACCAGACTTACCGTTTCTCGATCCGATGTGCGGTAGCGGTACTCTACCGATTGAGGCTGCTTTACAAGGCTTAAATATTGCTCCTGGACTGTATCGTCAGTTTGGCTTTCAAACCTGGCTCGACTACGACACCGATCTATGGCAGAGTTTACTGGAAGAAGCTAGTGCAGCTCAAAAACACGAGCTATCAATACCCATTATTGGTAGCGATCGCGATCTTCAGGTGATTAGACAAGCTTTTGTTAATGCGGAAAATTCAGGATTAGAGGATCACGTTAAATTTGCTCGTCAAGATTTAGCCACTGTTACCGCTCCTGCGGACAAGGGCATTATTATCTGTAATCCACCCTACGGCATGAGATTGGGCAAGGAATCAGAATTGGGAGAGCTGTATCAGCTTTTGGGGGATATTTTTAAGCAACGTTTTACAGGCTGGACTGCCTATATTCTGACGGGGAATCTCAAGCTAGCTAAAAGAGTTGGACTAAGGACTTCGGCGCGGATTAAACTCTATAATGGCGCAATTCCCTGCACTTTACTTAAATATGAACTGTATTAATCATTGAGCATTGACGAGCGACCCCGCGCCGCCGTAAGGCGCAAGGGAACGCGCGAGTTTGAGCATTAAACAGTGAGCATTTATGAATGATTCTGGTGAGAAAATTATATTGAAAACCCCTGATTTTAGGTAGTAGTCAGTAATCAATGATGTCTAGTCAGAAAGTACGTAAAGCAGTAATTCCCGCAGCAGGTTTTGGTACTCGTATGTATCCTGCTACTAAAGCCCTCAAGAAAGAATTGTTTCCCATTATCGATCGCGATGGTAGAGCAAAGCCAATCATTTTGGCGATTGTTGAGGAGGCTCTTAGCGGGGGAATTGAAGAAGTGGGTATTGTGGTTCAAGAAAGCGATCGCAACCTGTTCCACGATCTATTAAAATCACCACCCAAGACTGAATTATGGCAAAAATTATCCCAGGAAAATCAGGAATATAGTCAATATTTAGCAGAAATTGGCGATCGCATCACTATTCTGACTCAACAGGAGCAAGAAGGGTTTGGACATGCGGTCTTTTGTGCTCGTGATTGGGTAGACAACCAACCGTTTTTACTCTTGCTTGGTGATCATATTTATACATCCGATGGAGAGCTATCCTGTGCGGCGCAGATGGTTAATACCTACCATCAAAAAGCAACCAGCATCATTGGCGTGACGATAATGCCTGGGGAAATTATCCATAAAGCGGGCTGTGTCGCTGGTAACTGGCAAGCTGAAAAATCAATCCTGGAAATTTCTCAAATTTATGAAAAGCCTACTCTGGATTATGCGAAACAGCACCTCCAGGTATCAGGTATGGAAAAAGACCAGTTTCTAGGAATTTTTGGGATGTATATTTTAGAATCCGCTATCTTTGACCTACTAGAGTTAGAAATTACTCAAAATCAGCGTTTAAAGGGGGAATTTCAGTTAACAACCTGTCTAGAACGATTGAGACAGACTCCTGGTGCGATCGCTTATCTCGTACAAGGGCAACATTACGACACAGGCATGCCATTACCCTATCGCCAAAGCATAATTGACTACTATCAAGATTAATTAGCCCTAAGATGAGCTATCCCTTGTGGAGTAAGCAGTTTCTTTCCCTATCTTTCATTAAACCTTAACCAGTAAATTAGATCTCTGTCAGTTTATAAGTCAAGGTTTTAAGTTAAGATCTTGGAAGTATTGACTAGTGGCTATGGCACGTCGCGAAGCTATTTCTCTAGATTCAACGTAATCAGTTTTGTAAGGGGCTGTTTGATCAATTTGCCTGACCGATTCCTGCGCCCTATCAGATCTGCTCATCTTGCCATTTGCCTTATCGTAATGACTTAATCCAGTTAAAGAAGATTGCAGCAATTTACGCTCCTGTCCCTGAGAATCAAATGATTCTATGGCATTCTGCCGTCCAAACCTGCTTTCCAAAAATTGAACTATTTTTTGGCATGTATTGGCGCAGCCAATCGTGGCAACGAGTTCACCGTTAATAAAAATACCCCAGCGACCATTGTTCAATTGCTTATAGTCGTATACCATCTGTTCTTATATTATTTTATAAATTTGTGATTTTAACGCTGGAGTCAAGCTGTCTCCTAATTTGCTAAGTAAAAATTTTAGTCAACTTAATAAATCTTAATATTTTTGCGCCGTGAGACCATGATGAATTTTTAAGAAAAATAAACTTATTAAGTAAATAATACTAAATCTAGTTGGTAAAGTTTACACAAAGTTGCTCAGTTAACCTCAGTCTAGGGTAAGAGAGTTAGTCTGTGAAGATAGCCATAAGCCACATTGTCCCGCTTGACGGGATAAGCTTTTTAATGATAAGGCTGTTTTGCGTAAGGTTAGTTAAATAGCAAAAAACCCAGTAAATACTGGGCTTTTGCTACGTAATTATTGAAGATTTTTTAAAGAGCGTTATCTTTTAAGGTTGCAGGTTAAAGGACAAGATGCATAAACAGGAGTGTATAGCAATCTCTTTTGTCCATGAAGCCAATTTAGCCAACTTACTTCTTCAGGATGAATTCCCCGTCCAGAGAGAATAGCTGCGCCAAGCAGAACAATTGCCAGATTAAGCAAGAGGATACTTCCTGCAACTAATAGAACTGCGCTGGCAGGTAAAACTGCTTGTAAAATGACCGTTGCAATCAGTCCGATGACTACCATCAAAGCTCCTACAGGAAAACCAACCACCAATAGACATACTGTTAATGTAAAACACCAAACTAAAAAGCTTTTTATCCAAACTAAATAATTATTCTTTTGTATTAATTCCATAATCTCAAGATTTGTAAACAACAACAACAACAGACAGCAAAGCATTACGCTCTGACTATATCTAAAAAAATTCCAGCTAGATTAAGTATAGAAAATTCTAATTACCAAAATACATTCTTTAAATATTTTTTTACATAAGCATTTGTTTTTTTAAATAACTGGTTGGGGTTTACCCGCTAAAGCTCTGCATTATTTATTGATCCCCAATGTTTTTTAGGTTATTTAAGAATTAATATAAAATATACAAGAGCCATAATCAATCTATGATCTAGTATTTGAAAACAGTTCAAATAAGTAAGAATACTTATCGCTCTTGTAATAAATACATCTTGAGCAAAACTATTTTTATCTTCAGCTTTTCATAAATTATGAGTACTTATTACTTATGGTTTGACTCTCTTCTGTTACCTATATCTCAAGAATTGAAGCCTAATGAAAATTTAGTTTTTGATTTATGTTCAATTCACGTAGATAGCTGATCTTGTTAGAAAGTACGGAGTGGGGGGAATACTAGGCATGAACAAGACAGGCATTACTCACCATCATAGTTAGCATGAACCAGAGATCAGGCTCACAGCCCTTACCTCCACCTCCGCCATCAACTATAAGCAGAACCAATAGCCAATCCACGGTCAAAAATAAATCAAGTATTGAGAACGCAAGCCGAAACCCAAGCAATCAAGCCGCCAAAGTGGCTGCCAAAAATAGTCGTCCCAAACGTGCTTCGGGTCAACCTTCTTTGGAATACATTATCAAAAAAGCCTATTCTCAAGGATATTCCGATATTCATCTTGGGGTAGGAGAAGTTCCTCGAATGCGCGATCGCGGAGAGATGGCGTTAAGCGAGTACCCCAAGACGGATCTCAATACCTTTATGAGTTGGCTGTATGAAATCATCTCCCATGAGGAGGTAGAAAGATTTAAACAAGAGCTAGAATTTGATGGCGCAACTCAGTATGAATTTGCCCGAGTCAGGATCAATATCTTTGACACTTTACGAGGTCCAGCGCTAGTTATGCGCTTAATTCCCCTGAAGATACTGACTATTGAAGAATTAGGATTGCCCCCAGTATTTCAAGATATTTCTGATGAACATAAAGGTCTAATTCTGGTTACAGGTCCTACAGGCTCAGGTAAATCAACCACCATGGCAGCTATGGTAGATTATATCAATACCGAACATGCCAAGCACATTATTACCATTGAAGATCCCATCGAATTTGTGCATCAGAGTAAGCGCTCCCTAATTAAGCAAAGAGAAGTTGGAATTAATACTCGTAAATTTGATAATGCCCTTAAAGCGGCTCTGCGGGAAGATCCAGATATTATCCTCGTGGGAGAGATGCGCGATCGCGAAACTGTCAATACGGCATTAAAGGCAGCACAAACGGGTCACCTAGTTATGGGAACTCTACACACCAATAGCGCCATTAAGACTATTGAGAGAATCTTAACTCTATACAGCGCCGAGGAACAAGACGCAATGCGTATTGCGATCTCAGAATCATTAGTGGCAGTAATCTCTCAGGGGTTATGTCGCACTACTGATGGTAAACGAGCTGCTTATCACGACATTATGGTTAATACTGATACGGTCAAAGACTATATCAAGCAAGGAAAATATGAAGAAATCCACAACCTGATGCTGGATGGAGAATATGACGGCATGATTACTACTAATCAAGCACTGTTTAATTTATATGAAGAAGGTCGAATTACCGAGGAAGTTGCATTGGAGATGTCACCCACTCCTAATGAAATGGCAATGATGCTCCGAGGAAGAATTTAGGGACATTGACGAGCGACCCCGCGGATTTTTAATCCGCTAGGGAACGCGCGAGTTTAATCATTGAACATTAATCATTGAACATTTAGCATTAAGATGTTTTATACGATTTGGTTAAGATACATCCCAAGTATTTTTGATCAAAGAGCAACTTAGTTATTTTTATGGTTTAGATTTGAGGAATTAGAGGAATTATTGGTATTCCTGCCGTTGGATAACTAGGCTCACCTGCTATGCAAAGCAGCATAAACTTTTTGATAAATGCTCAATGACAACTGTTCTACCTCAAGTATTTAAAGGTATTGCCTTATTTACCCCTGGGGGGGATTTAATTTATGGCGTTGCTCCTCATAAACAAACCCAGTGGCATATTGACCTCTGTCAAAGGCTACAGCAAACTATGGGGTTGGCTGATGCTCCCCATTTTTTAGTTCCAGGATATACAGCAACTATAGAACGTTCCTTAGAACCCCAAAGCAATCGCCTGAAAACTATTGCGGAAGTTTATCCAGCGGTACAGCACTATATTCCTTTACTACAGGCAATATTTGAGCTGGAATCAAAAACTCAATGGCACATTGCTCCCTGGCAAGAAGAATTATGTAATCGAGCCGTGATTGAAACCTATCGCGCTCATTATCCTCAACTATGGCAACGACAGAATCTCATCCTGCGCCATGATCCTGGATATTCCCTTCAGTATCCAAGCCAGCAAAACCCCAACGTTTATGGTCAGCAAA
Organism: Cyanobacteria bacterium J06621_8; assembly: GCA_038524995.1. Classification (GTDB taxonomy): domain Bacteria; phylum Cyanobacteriota; class Cyanobacteriia; order Cyanobacteriales; family Xenococcaceae; genus Waterburya. Next base: position 89,489 of record JBCBIE010000004.1, on the reverse strand, counting down.
CCAATGCTATTAAATCCACAGATAGCCCAGAGGGGTATGTTCTCCGTCTATTTATCTCTAGTGAAGATCCAGATACAGAGCAAACTTTGAGCCAGATTCACCAATTATTGGAAGATGGTTTGCTCACTCCCTACACTTTAAAAGTGATTGACTTAGCAAAAAACCCTGAACAGGCGTTAAGTCATCGAGTAGCTACCACCCCTACCTTAGTTAGAGTTTCTCCAAAACCTGAATTGCGTATTACTGGACAGTTCGATGATACTTCGAGAGTCTTGAATATTATTTCTAGTTTTTAACTCTGATTCGCTGACTAGTCTTGGTTCCGCTAGATAGTGAACGATGCTGCTCAATTGACTATGGATAACCTTAAACCTTAAATTATTTATGCAGTAAGTAATTTAATTATCATCACTAGTAATGAATCTAATAACTATATTAGCTACTATCGCCTATGGTCTACTGGCAGGATTAGGGGGAATTTGGGGATATATTAAAACTAAGAGCAAACCCTCGCTAATTTCTGGATCTGTCAGCGGAGTTTTGCTGTTAATGTCAAGCATACTTCAAATTCAAGGAGCCGATATTGGCTTGCTAATGAGTCGCATCTTGGTTTTTCTGCTGCTGGCAGTGTTCGGAATTCGCCTAGTCAAAACGAAAAAGTTTATGCCTTCAGGGGTAATGCTGATCGCGGGCGCCTTAGCCTTAAGCTGCTTATTTGCACCTTACATACTAAGCTAAAGTCTCAGGACAATAGCCCAAACCTCTAGTAAATTGCTGGCGAAAAGCTTCAATGTCTTTAGAGTCTGGTTGCCCGTAGGAAACAACAGCCACTTGATAACGTCGCATTACTTCAACAGGTGACTGTCCCGTTTCCAGACTCCAAAAAACCATTTTTAGACGCATTTCTGGCTCGTAGGTAATACCGAGTTCAGACATAAAAGAGCGGAGATTTCCATGGTGTCTAGGTTCTAGAGGTTTAGGAAATCTAATTTTAACTACCCAGCCATCGATTTGATGAATTACAGTCAGGGAGACTTCTGTAGTGTGCTCCATGTGGCGGAGATATTCAATTGTTCTCAAAGTTACGCTAGCATTTGCCAGGAAGTAGAGGTAGTCCATATAGAATGTTTTCGTGAAACCTATACCTAGTCTGACAATAAACCAGTCGATTGCGCTTGGGGAAAAGCACCCGATCTTTTTAATTTACTATAGGGGATATTACCCAAATATAGCCCTGCACCACCACCTCTGACCCTCAATGAAGGAAGATTTGCTGCTTTCCAGCTATGATTATCAACTGCCTCAAAGCCTGATTGCTCAAGCTCCTGCTGTACCTAGAGACAGTTCTCGATTGCTAACTGTAAATTCACGGTCAAAATGTAGCCACGGTTATTTTTATCAGTTGCCCACCTGCTTACAGCCAGGAGATTTATTGGTTTTGAATAATACGCGGGTCATTCCTGCTCGTCTTTATGGACACAAAACTACGGGGGCACAGGTAGAAATTCTCCTGCTTGAAGAGCGCCCAGACTCCTGCTGGTTAGCATTGGTTAAACCTGGCAAAAGATTTGCTTTAGGGACAAAAATTAGCTTTGATTTGATTGGCGATCGCCCTCCTCCAGATAATTGGCAGTTACAGGGAACGGTAGTTGCTAAAGACGAAGCTACGGGGGGTAGAGTAATTCAGTTTCAGGTACCGCCTCATAAGTCCTTGTGGAGCTATTTGGACTATTATGGGCAGCTGCCTTTACCGCCCTATATTAATAACCAGGATGCTGCCGTTGACGATAGCTATCAAACAATTTATGCGGCACAGCCAGGAGCGATCGCCGCACCGACAGCAGGACTACACTTTACCCCAGAGTTATTCCAGAAGCTAGAGCAGCGGGGAGTCAAAACAGCCTATATTACCCTCCATGTGGGGATTGGCACTTTTCGTCCTGTGGAAGAGGAAGAGATTACTGCTCATCAGATGCACCAAGAATGGATTGAGGTTAGCCCCGAAACGGTAGCTCAGATCAACGCTACTAAGGCTAGGGGGGGGCGAGTTATTGCCGTGGGTACTACTGCTACCAGGGCTCTAGAAGGAGCAATTAAAGAGTCTAACTCTTCTGGGATGAAGGCTTTTCGGGGGCAAACCGATCTATTTATTTATCCTGGCTATCAGTGGCAGATCGTGGATGGCTTGATTACCAATTTTCACTTACCAGGCTCTAGCTTATTGATGCTGGTGAGCGCCATGATTAGTCGCCAGCGACTCCTGAATCTCTACCAAGAAGCGATGGCTCTTAAATATCGTTTTTACTCCTTTGGGGATGCCATGTTGATTCTGCCTGAAGCGAGAGTTCATAGCAATTCAGGGCTATGATAAAACATTACTTGATCTGAACCTATAACCTATAACCCATACCCTATAACCTATAACCTATAACCTATAATAGCCTTGTCCATAAGACATTAACTAACATTCCCGTTCAGCTTAACTTCTGCTACGGGAATAGAGATAGTCACCGTAGTACCTTTACCTACTCCAGGACTGGTCAAAGAAATGTCACCATCCATTAGATTCATCAAATTGCGGGAGATTGCCAAGCCCAAGCCCGTACCACCGAACTTTCTGGTGGTGGAACCATCGATCATGACAAAGGGGCTAAACAGCTTGTGTTGTTGGGCAGGATCAATCCCCATGCCAGTATCAGTGACGGAAATTATCACCTGCTGGGGTACTGATGGAGCTCTCTGTTGCAGATTGATGTTTAACAGACTAGATTCAGTCGTCAGCAAAACTTCATCGGTTAATAAGGCTTCGGGGGCAGAGTGTTCCTGGTAGTTGACCCCAGAGGGCAACAAATACTGATAATTATTGGGCTCTCGAAGCAGATCTTCTCCATAAATAGGAGCTTGAATATTGATGGCAATAGTAATACTCCCATAGTCCGTAAACTTGACGGCATTACTAATAATATTGATTAATACCTGCTTGAACTTTGCTGCATCTGCCAGCACGTATAGCTTTTGACTCCAAGCTGGAACTTCTAAGGTAAGATTTTTGCGCTGAATTGAGACGAGATGTAAATCAACTACCTCTTGAATGATCTTCTCTAAATCTACCTGATCAATGGTGACCGATAGCTTGCCTGCTTCAATTTTAGAAATATCTAGTACGTCATTAATGATTCCCAACAGGTGAATTGCTGCATCGTCTGCCTGCTGTAAAAATTCTCGTTCCTCTTGGGGACTATCACAATAGCCATCTTGGACAACGCGGATACAGTTAATAATGCCGTTGAGGGGAGTTCTTAACTCATGGGAAGTAGTGGCTAAAAATTCACTTTTTAACTTGTTAGCAGCCTGAGCTTCTTCCCACGCCTTCACAATCTCATTTCCCCAATCCCGCAGTCGGCTTACCATCTCATTGAGAGAGAGAGATAATTGATTAAATTCGCGAATTTGAAAATTTTCTGGTAGGCGATCGCCGTTAGAAGATAAATGCTGATCTTTAAGGGAATAATCTCTGATTTGCTCTAGGGGACGAGCTAAGACCTGAGATAGGTATAAAGTTGCCAAGGAGCAGGCAGCAATTAAGCCTAAAGTCATGCCCACTAACGCCTGGCGAATATCCTTGAGGGGTTCTAAAGCAGCATCAAGGGGGCTAACGGCTAAGATAATCCATTTTTCTCCCTTGGCGTTGGTTTCAGGAGAAGGAATCGAGCTATAACCTGTAACCAACTCGACACCATCGGTTTCTAAATAAAATAAATGCAGAAAATTAGGCTTATTGGCGATCGCATTCTCCATTAACTTAATCAGCCGTTGGGCATCAGGCATCTGTTTAATATTTCTGCCTACCCGATGCATAAAGGGATGAGCCAGGATTGTTCCGTCCTGATCGATCACCACGGGATAACCTTCTAAAGACCCTGGTTCAATAATTTCCTGAGCTAAAATTGCCGACTTGACGCTCAGAGCATAGCTCAAATTACCTTCTCGGTCATATACAGGGGCAGTTAACCATAGCTTAAGCTGCCTACCCAGAGGATTTTCGCTGGCTTCTTCTACGTCTCGCACTAGGGAAGCAGTGGGCAACAGAAGCTTGACATCTACCTGGGAAGATGTGGTCAGAATACGCTGCTGCTTTTTATTCCAGGTGCTGCTTTCAAGCTCAATGGATTCCTTGCAGGTGGAAGCGCTGACTAAATTGGTGTTGAGGTTGGTGATTTGAGTGCAGAGAATATTAGCGGGTAAAACATTCTCGAGCTGTTCAATTAACAATTCCCCATCCAAAATATCAGAACGGGAAACTGCCGCATCACTGGCACTAGCTAAATTATTACGCAGGGTTTCAATGGACTGTTGTACGCTCTCTCCTTTTCGCACTGCACTTTCTGTTAAATTCTGTCTGGCAGTTTCTAAAAAAGCCGAGCGAGCTTTCCTATAGGTAACATAGACTCCTACCAATAAGACTGGGACGCTAACCAAAAGAATACGCGAAAGTAAGATTCGTCGGAAGGAGGATTGACCAGGTGCCATAGAAAAAGATGGAGGCTCTTACTAGAACTATATCTCTATTGTTGTACCTTAATGATATCGATTCACATTACTTTTGCCATACTTCTCAATGCAAAAAGCAATTCTTGCTTCAGCTAACCAGATTTTCTACTTCATATCCAGCCAGCCATTCTATCTCGATCAATGAATTCTCGCCCCCACACTACGGCTATTGTTGCGATGACGGCTGATGGCAAAATCAGCGACTTTCAGCGCTCTCCTGCTCGTTTTGGCTCTGCCTCTGACAAAATTCACTTAGAGCAGCAAATCTCTGTGGTAGACGGGGTTATATTTGGGGCAGATACTCTTAGAGCGTACGGCACCACGTTAACTGTATCAAATCCAGTTCTACTCCAAGAACGAACTCGGCGATCGCAGTTTCCCCAGCCAGTACAAATCGTAGTGTCCGCCTCAGGGAATCTAGACCAGAAATGGCGTTTTTTTGAGCAACCAGTACCCAGATGGTTACTAACGGTTCCCAGTGGTGCTGATCAATGGGGTGATCAGGCTGGATTTGAACGAGTCTTCATTTTTCCCCAGAGTCAGGTAAATTCCTTAAAGATTGATTGGGCAGCCACTTTTGCTCAACTAAAAGCATTAAGTCTCAATAAGCTGGCAGTTTTGGGTGGCGGAGAACTCATCGCCTCTCTCTTGGCAGAGGATTTAATCGATGAACTATGGTTAACTGTTTGTCCTCTAATTCTGGGGGGTAATGCCCCAACGCCTGTAGGTGGGCAAGGATTTATCCAGTCCCAAGGAAAAAAACTTACGTTACTAGAAGTGAAGCAGGTTGGGCAAGAAGTTTTTTTGCATTATGAAAGGTCTTCACAACAGCTATAAGCTTTTAAGATAATTTCATAGCCAACCTTCCGATTAATTAAGCAAAAAAATGCCCCTAGAAGAGTTTCCTGTTCATTTCGATTCTAAATATGCCAAGGCTCGTTACAACTTCCTGACTGCTAGCTCAGAGCAAGCTACATTCATCAGATCTTGGCAGCATCCCCTCCGAGGCATCGCGGGAGAAAAGCTCTATCTTGATTTAGCTTGGTTTGGCGATCCTGCTGCCCCCAAGGTCTTAATTTTAATTTCAGGAACCCATGGGGTAGAAGGATACTGTGGTTCAGGAATTCAAGTTGGCTCAATCAAGACGGGGTGGCATCTCCAGGCGAATCAAGAAGTAGCGATCGCCATGATTCATGGTTTGAATCCCCACGGCATGAGTCATTTTCGACGGGTCAATGAAGATGGCATCGATCTTAATCGTAATTTTCTCGATTTTCAGCAGCCATTACCCGCTAATACTCTGTATGATGACCTAGCGGAGATTATCGTTCCCCAGCAGTGGACATCAGAGAGTCAGACACAGACTCTAGAGCAAATTACTGACTATTTCTATCGTCAGCCAGCAGCAGCAGCACTACTCGCCCAGGGTCAATATAGCCACTGGTACGCTCCTTTTTATGGGGGAGAAGTCCCCGCTTGGTCTCATCGGGTATTTAATCAGATTATTAAGCAATATCTGTCGGATAAAGTAGCTGTAGGGGTTCTAGACTATCACACTGGTCTTGGAGCCTATGGTACAGGGCAATTAATGACTACTCCCGATCAGGATCAAGAGCAGCCCAATCCAGCTAACGCAGTCTGGGGAGAAAAATTAGTTACCACAGGAACAGCTCAATCCGTTGCCATCTATTCGCCCCACGGAACCTTAATTGAGACACTCAAGCAACGACTAAACCCCGCCATCTGTATCGCCGCCGCCTATGAATTTGGTACCATTCCCGAAAATGAGGTATTTCAAGCCCTACGTGCCGATCACTGGCTCCATGCCCACGGCGATTTAAATAGTCTGCAAGCCGAGACAATCCGCCAGAATATGCTCAACGCTTTCTATTGCGATCGCCCAGATTGGCAACAGGCAATTTGTAATCTAGCTTTTACTGCTCAAGACGAATTACTAAATGGTTTGCGCGACCTGACTAAATATCAGACTTAAACAGTATTTTACTTGGCGATCGCCTAAAAGAATAATATATAGGAAGCAGTGCTGTTAAAAATATTACTCAACTAAAATGAGGCTTAACTCAGGGTATATACGTAGCCGTAACTTTTGACTGCCAGTATTTTTATGGCAATCCCCAAATAATCAACTAAGTGAAATTACTGAGTTTTTAAATTGATTTAAGCTGTTGGATCAACCTCTATAAGTTAGTGGTCAGCAAGCAAAAATCAGTTAAAACCAGCTGTCAATCCAGCTTAATATAAACATCAGCATTATTCAGATTTAGGTATCAATAATCTTGGTGAAAAAAGACTATTTCTCTAACTTTGATAATTTAGCGATCGCTTCTTGAGAGCACCTTAGAAACACAATTTACTGTTAAGTTTAACAAATTTATCGCTATGTACTAACCATAAATTTACTTTTTGAGTCTACGACAGACAGTCGAAATTGTAAAAAAATCCTGCTAGGGTAAATTAAATTGTTAATGAGGTTTTTTTTGTCCTAAACTGGGATGTATATGAAATATACCTAATTTAAATTTTATTCGGGCTTTTTCCCAAAATATAAGTTAGCGCTTATCGTCCGCAGCTAGATTATTGAATATCTGGTCGTAGCTGTAATTACGGGTTTATTCATTAAATTGTGATGACGCAATCCTGCTCATTGCCTGCATTGCGCTGTCTACTTTATAGATTAAATATATTTAAGCTTTTATAGGAAAATTATATGGAGTCTCATAATAAATACATAAGAGATCGTCTGTCCATATTTGTTGACGGCAATAATATGTTCTATGCCCAGCAAAAAAACGGCTGGTTTTTCGATCCCAGAAGAGTCTTAGAATATTTTACGAAAGATCCCACGATAGACCTGATTAATGCTTTTTGGTACACAGGATTAAAGGATGCCCAGGATCAGCGAGGTTTCCGTGATGCTCTGATTAGCTTGGGCTATACCGTCAGAACCAAAATCCTCAAGGAGTATTATGATGATGCTTCTGGGCGTTATTCCCAAAAAGCCAACCTCGATATCGAGATTGTGGTGGATATGTTTAATACCGTTGAGCAGTATGATCGGGTGATTCTTTTTAGTGGTGATGGGGATTTTGAGCGGGCAATCGAGCTATTACGCTCTAAAAGCACACATATTACCGTGGTTTCTACTGAAGGGATGATTGCTAGGGAGTTACGCAACGCCACGGATCGCTACATTGATCTCAACGATATCCGCAACTACATTGAAAAAAGTGATTTTTGAAGAGATTAGGCAATATCCTTAATTAGGAGATCGCTATAAGATACGCAAAATTACCTGTGGCAGTAGCTTAATGGCACGGGTATGATTGATGATCCCATTCTTTATAGTGAAAAACTAGAGTGACCTATGACGGTAAGTGTTTTTCTAAGCCATAATGCAAAAGATAAACCGTTTGTCAAAAGATTAGCCAGAGATCTAGATAATCACGGGATTAGGTACTGGCTTGATGAAGCTGAACTCAAAGTTGGAGATTCATTGATTGAAAAGATCAGGGCTGGTATTGATGATGTTGACTTTGTAGCGGTTATTCTATCTTCAAATTCAATTTCATCACCCTGGGTTCAGCGAGAGATAGATGTAGCAATGAACCAGGAGATCTCTGGCAAAAAAGTTAAAGTCCTTCCAATAATGTACGAAAAGTGTGATTTGCCAGGGTTTCTACTGGGTAAGTTATACGTTGATTTTACAGATGAGACAAACTACGAAACTGCCTTGAGACAGTTGGTAAACGGCGTTGGCGTTGTATTTAATAAAAGAGCTTTGGAAGATGGCATCACTGCTTCTAGTTTGCACGATGCCTTAAATAAAGCTATCAATATTAACCTTCCTCTCTTCGGTAAGCCATTTCATAGACCGTTTCAGTATATGGGTATGAAAATTGCCGATGCGGCAAAAGAAGTTAACGGTAACCCAAATAAAGTAGGCAATATCATTGTAGATACTGATGATTGTCGGATGTATTTAGAAGCTGAAGGCAATTATATTCAATATGTTCAGGTTAATATCAAGAAAACTGCACCCCAATACTTAAATCGAGAATTTGACTCAGAACCAGTCTTAGCCGCACTAAGCATCAATCCTGCCGAACTAGATTTCGTCAGAAAACAAACTCATTTTCATACCTACTACGATCATCGCAAAAAGCTAAAAATAATCGTGTCTTGCCCAGATGACGATAATTTTCTAATCGTTGGTTTCAGCGCTAAATATTATGGTGATTGATTATTTAGTTATTAAATCAATTGAGAGCGATCGCCCTTTAAAGACAGTTACACATCAAGCTTTTTTCCAAGTCTGCTCTGATGTGATATGGCTTATAATTCTTACAGTAATGTTTCTGATAATTAATTATTGAAACATTTCCCCTCTAAAAATAAAATTTGGGTCATGGACAATTCACAAAACCGCATCATTATATTCGACACCACCTTAAGAGATGGAGAGCAATCTCCTGGCGCAACCCTCAACGTTGAAGAAAAGCTAGAAATTGCTCATGCCCTATCTCGACTAGGTGTTGATGTAATTGAAGCAGGTTTTGCCTTTGCCAGCCCTGGAGATTTTGAGGCGGTACAGAGGATAGCGGCTGAGGTGGGGGCGGAAAATGGTCCTGTAATCTGTAGCTTGGCTAGAGCCATCAAAGCCGACATTAAGGCAGCAGCGGAAGCTTTAGCCCCTGCGGCAAAAGGACGAATTCATACTTTTATCTCTACTTCTGATATTCACTTAGAATATCAGCTCAAGAAATCCCGTGCTGAGGTGCTGGACATTGCCCAGGAAATGGTGGCTTATGCTAAGTCCTTTATGGATAATGTAGAATTTTCTCCCATGGACGCAGTGAGAACTGATTCAGAATATCTTTATCAGGTATTAGAAGCGGCGATCGCCGCTGGAGCAACCACGATTAATATTCCCGATACCGTAGGTTACACTACCCCCACTGAATTTGGGGCATTGATTAAGGGCATCTGCGACAACGTGCCCAATATTGACCAGGCTGTAGTTTCAGTTCATGGACATAACGACCTGGGTTTAGCAGTGGCTAACTTCCTTGAAGCCGTTAAAAATGGAGCCAGACAGTTAGAATGTACCATTAACGGCATTGGGGAAAGGGCTGGTAATGCCGCACTAGAGGAGTTAGTGATGGCGCTCCACGTTCGTCGTCAGTACTACAATCCCTTCCTCGGTAGACCAGCAGAATCAACGGAATCTTTAACCAATATTGATATTAAGCAAATTTATAAAACTTCCCGCTTGGTATCAAATCGTACTGGGGTAATCGTTCAGCCCAATAAGGCGATTGTTGGGGCTAATGCTTTTGCCCACGAGTCAGGCATTCATCAGGATGGAGTCCTGAAAAATAAGTTAACCTACGAGATTATGGATGCTGAGTCCATTGGCATTAACGATAATCAGCAAATTGTCCTCGGTAAGCATTCGGGGCGTAATGCCTTCCGCACTCGGTTAAGGGAATTAGGCTACGAGCTTTCCGATAGCGATCTTAATAAGGCGTTTGTCAGATTTAAAGAAGTTGCTGATAAGAAGAAAGAAATTAGTGACTGGGATATTGAGGCGCTGGTCAGTGATGAAATTAGACAGCCGCCTGAAATGTTTCGGTTAGAGCTAGTGCAAATCTCCTGTGGCGATCGCTCTCGACCAACTGCAACGGTTACGGTGCGTACTCCAGACGGCTCAGAGTTAACCGATGCGGCAATTGGGACGGGTCCCGTGGATGCCATCTATAAGGCAATTAACCGAGTGACGAACGTATCTAATGAACTGATAGAGTTTTCTGTCCAGTCCGTCACCGCAGGCATTGACGCTATTGGCGAGGTCACTATCCGTATCCGCTATCAGGATCGGGTTTATTCTGGTCGCGCAGCCAATACTGACATTATCGTCGCCTCCGCCAAAGCTTATATTAAGGCTCTAAATCGTCTTTATGGGGCGTTGCAAGCAGAACAAAAAGTGTCGGCTACAGTGGCAATTTAGGTCATTAAACATTCAGCATTGAACAGTCTTTGCGCTAACTACTCATCCATCCTCTAAGCAAAGGCTGTTCAAGTTATTGCTATTATTTATAATGCCAATATAAAGTTCGATTTACTCATATTTTCTCTTGCTAAAGCTTGAAGCTTGGAGCCTGTAGCTACGAACTATTAACTTTTCAACGAAGCTAACATACATCAGGCGTAATATGTAAAATAACCTCTAAGCATTACATATTGACCAACGCCAAATCCCCTATGAAAATCAAGCAAGCTGTATTAATAGCAGTCGGCATTGTCATTGTCTTAATTATCACCAACTATTTAATCCGCAATTTTTATTTAGTCTCCTCAGCGGTAAATCGTTGGTATGGGGTCAGGGCAGAGACTGCAATTATAGAGGCTCCTGCTACGGGTCAACAGGGAGTCGTGGTTTCAACCCAAAAAGATGCCACCCAGGCAGGGTTGCAGGTGCTTAAAGCTGGTGGCAATGCGATCGATGCGGCGGTAGCCGTAGGTTATGCTCTGGCGGTTACCGACCCTTGCTGTGGCAACATTGGTGGGGGCGGGTTTATGCTAGTACACTTGGCTGACGGTACAGAAACTTTTATTGATTTTCGGGAAACAGCACCGCAACAAGCCACCGCTGATATGTATCTTGACGATCGCGGTAATTTAATTCCCGACCTAAGTACCGATGGCTATCTGGCGGTAGGGGTTCCAGGGACGGTTAAGGGCTTGAACTATGCTCTAGACAAATACGGCACTAAGAAGCGATCGCAGGTGATGGAACCTGCAATTAATCTGGCTAGAGATGGTTATGTGCTGCAAGAGGGAGATATTGAGATCTTTCGTGCAGGTAAAAAGCGGCTTGTAGAGCCTGAAGTAGCCCAAATATTTTTGCAGGACGGTAAACAGACCTACCAAGCTGGAGATACCCTAGTACAGTCAGATCTGGCACAAACTCTGAGTCTAATTGCTGAATCAGAGTCTACATTCTATGAGGGAGAAATTGCCGCTAAGGTTGTTGCTGCTAGTGAAGCTAATAACGGCATTCTCAATATGTCAGACTTTGCCAACTATCAGGTGCGAGAATCTGAGCCCGTAAGCTGTAACTACCGTGGCTACCAGGTTACTTCCTCGTCGCCCCCTGGTGGAGGCACTACTGTCTGTCAAATGCTCAATATCCTCTCAGGCTATGATCTTCAGAAGTTAGGCAATCGCACTCCCCAGAGTTTACACCACATGTTTGCGGCGATGTTGTTGGCATTTGGCGATCGCAATCGTGATTTGGGCGACCCTGATTTTGTTAATAATCCCCTGGAGCGACTACTTTCAAAAGATTATGCCGAGTCTCTACGGCAGAAAATTGCCTTTGAGGCGATCGACCCCAAATCAGTTTACACTACAGATGTTCAACAAGAGGGCAGCAACACCACCCATTATTCCGTAGTAGATGGTCAAGGAAATGCCGTAGCTGTGACCTATACTATTAATTCCTTTTTTGGTGCGGGGGTGGTCGCCCCTGGAACAGGATTCTTGCTCAATAATGAGATGGATGATTTTACCGCTAAGGTAGGAGCCCCTAATCAGTTTGGCTTGCGTCAGGGAGATGCCAACTTAATTGAGCCAGGAAAACGTCCTTTAAGCTCCATGTCCCCTACCATCGTCACCCAGGAAGGTCGGCTAGTGTTAGTTACAGGTAGTCCAGGGGGTTCAACTATCCCCACCACAGTCTTGCAGGTAATTACTAATCTGATTGACTACAACTTTAGTCTCCAGGATGCCGTTAACACTCCCCGTCTTCATTACCAAGGATTTCCCCAGCAGGTGTTTAGCGAACCCGATGCAATTGCTCCTGAAACTTTGAGGGGATTGCAGCTAAGAGGCTATGATATTCTTCCTTTAAGGCAATGGGGCGCTGCTGAGTCAATTCTGATTCAGCCCGATGGCACCATGATAGGGGTTAACGACCGACGCAGATCTGCGGGGCAAGCAGCAGCTTATTAAATTTCATGGTGTGAGTCATGATGAAATGATTTATAGCCACCGAAGCACAGGTTAAGACATCATTGAGTCTCTTTGCGCCTTCGCGCCTTTGCGTGAGACTTTTTTCATCGTCCTAATCTTTACTTGGACTGCTATATCGTCAGGGAAAAGGGAAAAGGGAACAGTAAGAGGTAGGATTGTTGGAATTCCTATTTTTAGGAGTAGCTAGATTGCTGTAAGTTGATAAAGGAGTAATTTAGAGCAAGACTAGAGATGAAAATTGGGTTTTTGGGAACAGGCTTAATGGGACAGCCGATGGCTTTACGGTTACTGCAAGCAGACTATGAGGTAACGGCGTACAATCGAACTCAGTCAAAGCTACAGCCTCTAGAGGAAGCTGGGGCAACCCTCGCTGCTTCGGCGACGGAAGTTCTCCAGCAGTCAGACTGCATAATTTTAATGCTAACTGACTCAAAAGTAATCGAGGATTTGATTTTAGCGGAGTCAGCTAAAAGCCTGCTCAAGAATCGTACTATTATCCAGATGGCGACTATTGCTCCGACGGAAAGCCAGTTAATTCATGATTCAGTGGTGGCAGCAGGAGGAGAATATTTTGAGGCTCCTGTACTGGGCAGTATTCCCCAGGTTAAGGCAGGAGAATTGCTGGTTATGGTGGGCAGCACCCCAGCTCAGTTTGATAAGTATGGCGAACTCCTAAAGCAGTATAGTCCTGAGCCGATGTACATTGGGGAAGTAGGGAAAGCTGCTACTTTGAAACTAGCTCTCAATCAGTTAATTCCCAGCTTGATTAGTACTTTTTCCCTCAGTCTCAGCTTAGTTCAGCAACTGGGGGTAGACGTGGAGCAGTTTATGGAGGTGTTGCGTAAGAGTGCGATTTATGCGCCCACTTTTGATAAGAAGCTACCCCGAATGCTAGAGCGTAATTTCAGCAATCCCAATTTTCCCACCAAGCACCTGTTGAAGGATACTAATTTAATTATTAATGAGGCGCAGCAGTTGGGTTTAAATACGAGTCACATAGAGGGAGTCAAGCAAATTATTGAACAGGCGCTTACTATGGGATTGGATGATGTTGACTACTCCGCAATTTATAATGCCATCAACCCACCCCAGGAGAGTTTTGATTGACACTAGTCTGGGATAAGAATATTGATATATTGGGATAGCCATAAGCTCCAAGCCATAAGCTAAGGAGATTGCTTTCAGGTGATCGCGCATTCCCTTCGAGATTTTATTCCAGTAATCCACGGTGAACTCCAGCGCCTCAAGGATCTTATTGGTGGTAATCAAACAGCCTTCGGGAATCTCTTCGATGACGGCTGATAAAAATAATTAGAGGGAATAGCTACAATTCTTGGGCAAGTAATGCCGCCAAGCTTTTTGATACAGAAACCCAGAAAAAATTGCCAACCCGTCTTTGACTTCAACAAGATGCTGTAGATTATGTGCTGCGATCGCTTTATAGTCCCCTCAAAAAGAGCATAATAATTAATTCCCCACAACATAAATTGCCAAATTAAAATAAATACTTGATATGGATATGCTTGAGCCACATAATTCTGGAAAAGAAGATAGTCAGGAATTAAATTTTGATTATAAAAAAATTTATTTTATTAGTGGCTTAGGGGCGGATCAACGAGTATTTCAAAAATTAAAATTTTCAGGTTATCAGCCAATACATATTCAATGGCTTGAACCTGAAATTAATGAGAGCATTTCCAGCTATGCTCACCGATTAACTACTCAGATAGACTTGGAAAACCCAATCATAGTAGGTTTATCTTTTGGCGGAATCATCGCCATCGAAATAGCCCAACAAATCTCCACAGAAAAAGTCATCTTAATCTCTAGCACCAAAAATCAACAAGAGATTCCAGGCTATTTTAAAATATTACGCTGGCTCCCAGTTCATCGATTATTCCCTGCTGGGCTTTTGCTTTGGTTAGGAAAGCTTTTAGCTAGCTGGTTTTTTAGCTTAGAAACTATTGATGAAAAAAAATTATTTAGGCTGATTTTAGCAGATACGAATCCCCGCTTTATGAAGTGGGCAATTGATCAAGTTATTAATTGGAAAAATGAGCTAACTCCTGAGAATGTTTATCAGATTCATGGTACAAGCGATCGCATTTTTCCCTCGCGCTTGGTTAGGGAAGATTTTCAAGTCAGCCAGGGGGGACATTTTATGGTAATGAATCGTGCTGAACAAATTTCTAATTTGATTGCCAAAATTATCGAATCAGGGTAGTTAATTCCCAAGGCTTTTTTATTCTAGATGATAAAGTGAGTATAGTAATTTAGAAACAAAAAAGCGAGATTTCTACACCATATTTTAGCGGTTGTTAGTATAAAAAGCTTTACTTCAAAAAAATACTCATAGTATGAAATCCCCAAAAAGATGCTACATAAGAAAAGTATGGAGAATAACTAACCACTAACTACCAACTAATAACAAAAGCAATTTTATTTGTATCCAATAATCATATTTCATATAAGTATCATCTAGTCAACAAAAAATCCTCCCTAAATTTAGGAGGATCAGCGATCAAATTATGAATCAAATTAGTTAAATTTAAAGCCTAAATTCTAAATCTAAACGCCTCGTTTTAGAGCTATTTCTACTTGCTTAAACTCTTGATTCAGTCGTTTTTTGAGCTTTGCTGGTATGGGTCGATTACTACCGTAGGAGCTATAATAACCAGCGAGCGCATTTAATGCAGTTTGCATGGTAGTAAAGGATCTCAAGCCAGCGGTTTTGGAGTTGCGACGATAACGAGCAGCATAATCGCTAATTTGACGACGTGCTAAGGTAACTATTTCTTCGCGATTCTCTGCATCTCTAGGTAGTTCAACTGCCTCTTTTAAATTATCTAATACTGCCAAAGTATCTTGGCGATAGTCACCAGATAACCCCGAAGGATTAGCATCACATCCCATTAAGCTTATGGCAGCAACTAAAACCAAAGCCAGAAGGCGAGATAGGTATTTTTTAGAAAACATATATTTTTGAATTAACGATCCCAGACCCAAACTATCCTATCATTAAGCATTGACCATTAAGCATTGATCATTTTGGGTTCAAGACTTATTCCAAGGATACCTTTCAGGAAAAAAAAATTTGGGAGTTACTGCAGAACACACATCAGATCAGTGTTAAACAGAGTCAGTTAACCAAAGCGTCCACTAACATATTGCTGTGTCGCCTCTTCCTGGGGGTTTTGGAAAATTTGTTCCGTAGGGGCAAATTCTGCTAAATAGCCCTGACGATTACCTCCATCAACTTCCGTAACGTTGAAAAAGCCAGTGTAGTCAGCTACCCGAGAAGCCTGCTGCATGTTATGGGTAACAATTACAATGGTGTAATTTTCCTTGAGCTGATGGATTAATTCTTCGATTTTGAGGGTAGAAATAGGATCAAGAGCCGAGCAAGGTTCATCCATTAAGACAATTTCAGGCTGAAGGGCGATCGCCCGCGCAATACACAACCTTTGCTGCTGACCACCACTCAAAGCTAACCCACTCTGCTTGAGCTTGTCCTTGACCTCATCCCAAAGTGCTGCCCCCCGTAGCGATCGCTCTACAAGTTCATCCATATTACCTTTATAGCCGTTAATTCTGGCTCCAAAGGCAATATTTTCATAGATAGATTTGGGAAAAGGATTTGGTCTTTGAAAAACCATGCCAATTTTGCGGCGCACCTGGACAGGATCAATATCCTTACTATAAAGATTTTGATTATGATAGGTAATTAACCCTTCAAGACGGAAAATAGGAATTAGATCATTCAGGCGGTTATAACAACGCAGCAAAGTACTTTTGCCGCAGCCAGAAGGACCAATAAACGCCGTCACCCGATTTTTAGGAATATCGAGATAAATACCTTTAACTGCCAAAAAATTACCATAATAAACATTGACATTTTCTGCTTGCAACACCGCCTCAGTTTGGCTAGCAGCCTGTTGATCGTAAATCATAAAATTTTCTTGCTCTGAAAATTAAGTTTAGTAAATTACCTTATTTGCGTCTATTAAGTAGGTCAATAGAAATAAAACTAATGTTTAAAGATTACGCAGCAAGTCCTTACTCCCTTAAGCCATTGTTGTTTTGTAGTCTGTGATTCAGTATCATAGCTGCAACTGAATTCATACTTCTTAATCTTGACGATTTTGATTGATCCTACTCAACTTATTAAGCCCAATGCTAATCGGCGAGAGTTATGACTATTTTAACTTTTAGTTAAAGATTGCCTTGGTTTTTCCATAAACTGCTCTTAACCTATATAGACTGCCTTTACTCGCAACATTGCAGCAATTCAGATAAATTCCCCGATTAGAATTGACCAAAATTGACTCCTTTTTTGGGATCTGCCGCTGTAAGAGTCTGATTTTTCAGGTACTCAGCACCTACGAGTTCTCTCATAACATTCTGTATCCGACATCCAGATTCCCCAAATATCCTAGGTCAAAATCGACTACTTACCATAAATTTTTTGAAATTTCGGGAATTTAACTCAAAAATTTTCTGTCCATGATGACTTTTTAGGTTAACAAATATTTACAATATGAAAAACACAAATTATAGATAATCATGATTAACCTGACTTATTTTGATAGTAATACCTGGCTGATTGAGATTGACCAGCAGCGCATACTATTAGATCCCTGGCTAGTAGGCAAATTAACCTTTGGTGACAAATTATCCTGGTTATTTGAGGGACAAAAAAATAACTTCCAGCCAATCCCCGAAAATATTGACCTGATTCTCTTATCTCAGGGGCTAGAAGATCATGCTCATACTCCCACTTTGAAAAAGCTTAATAAACAGATTCCAGTGGTGGCATCTCCCAACGCAGCCAAAGTGGTGCAGGAGCTAGGATATGAAACCGTGACTGCTCTGGAGCATCAACAAAGCTTTGAGCTGGGCAAAGTAACCATCAAGGCGGTTGCGGGTTCACCGATTGGTCCAACTTTAGTGGAAAACGGCTACATTATCAGTGGATCAGAGTCAGGTAAAAGCATCTATTATGAGCCCCACGGCTATCACTCTCCCTCCCTGCAACAAGAGACTAATATTGACGTAATTATTACTCCTCTGGTGAACCTAAAGCTGCCTCTACTAGGAGCGGTAATTAAAGGGCAGAAATCAGCACTAGAAGTATGTCAATGGCTCAAGCCCCAGGTAATTTTGTCCACTGCGGCAGGGGGAGACGTTGATTTCCAAGGGCTAGTAGCATCAATTCTTAGGTCAGAAGGTACCCTAGAAGAATTCAACTACATGCTTAAGGAACATCAGCTCAATACCAGGGCGATCGACCCGAAATCAGGAGAGAAAATCCCCTTGAGCTTAGTTTAAAGGGTTATAGTGGTACTGCTTTTAATGACAAGTGCCATAATAATCGGAAATCTCAGGATAGCAAAGCTTGCTGATTTCTAACGTAAAACAAAAGCTCTTGGCTTTTACTTAATGAACAATAGACAAATTTCCCTTTCCCTGACCAACATATTGTTGCTAATTACCTTACCGCTGCTGCTGGTTTTAATCTGGCAGTTGAGAAGCCTAGTGGTAATTATCATGATTTCGGTGGTGATATCCGCCACCTTGGCGCCAATTGTCAACGGTGCGCAAAAAATAGGATTGCCAAGGTTTTTAGCGGTGTTGCTGGTTTACGCTGGTTTAATTGCCACCTTGACAGGATTTGGCTTGATTGTGGGACCTACTGTAGTAGAACAAATAGAGATTTTGATCGGAAAATTTCCCAGCTATCTTGAGGGTTTGCGATCGCTTTTGGAGAATTTGATTTCCCGTTTTGGACTCGGAGAAACAGGAGCACTGGACATTATTAACCAACTCCTCGACGTGCAGGGATTAACATCATGGGCATTTCGTTCCAGTCAGAAACTAGTGGTTCGCTCATATAGCGTCACCAGAGGCATCATCGGCAGCGTTTTTAGTGCCCTGTTAGCCCTGCTGCTGTCAGCATATATGCTTTCCGCATCTCGAAAACTCTTGTCGGATCTAATCAATTTATTTCCTGCGCCCTGGAATAATCGTCTCTCCCTCCAAATTGAGCCCGTAGCAAAAAGAATGGGAGGTTATATCCAGGGTCGCATTTTAGTTTCGAGTATTTTGGCGGTAGTAGTTAGCGTTGGGCTAAGATTTCTGGGACTATCGGAGCTAGCACTTGGTTTGGGCGTTATTGCAGGGTTTACTAATCTGATTCCCTTTTTTGGTCCTATTCTCGGCGCTATTCCTGCTTTGATTGTGGCAGTTTCTCAGCAGGGATTAACCTTTGTTTGGGTTTTGCTGTTGTTTATTATTATTCAAAATCTAGAAACCTACGTCCTAGATCCTCTACTAGTAGGCAGTTCGGTAAAAGTACCGCCACTCTATCAGCTATTAGCGGTTTTGGGTGGGGCGCAGGTGCTAGGAATAATTGGAGCCGTAATAGTTCCTCCCTGGATTGCAGGGCTAGGAGTGCTGCTAGAAAATCTGTATATTAAGCCCAAGCTAGTTGCCGAAGGTCAAACCACAATTGAATGATGGCACATTTGGCGTACAGGAGCAAACAGATTACTAGCAGTTTTGAGGTCTAAATTCAGGTAATCTAAAAACTAGCAAATCAATTAATACTAAGTTTACTAAGGTATGAATATCAAGAATGGTTTTGTTGCCACGGTAGGAAATACTCCTTTGATTCGCCTCAATAGCTTTAGCGAAGCCACAGGATGTGAAATTCTGGGCAAAGCTGAATTCCTGAATCCTGGAGGATCGGTTAAAGACCGAGCAGCACTATTCATTGTTGAAGATGCCGAAAAAAAAGGACTGCTCAAGCCAGGGGGGACTGTAGTAGAAGGAACAGCTGGCAATACGGGAATTGGGCTAGCGCATATTTGCAATGCCAAGGGTTATAAATGTTTAATTATTATCCCTGAAACCCAATCCCAAGAAAAAATTGACACCTTAAGGACTTTGGGAGCAGAAGTAAGGCTAGTGCCTGCTGTTCCCTATAAAAACCCGAATAACTATGTTAAAGTTTCAGGTCGAGTCGCCGCTGAATTAGACAATGCGATCTGGGCTAATCAGTTTGATAATCTGGCAAATCGCCAAGCACACTACGAAACTACTGGTGCGGAAATTTGGTCGCAAACCGAGGGCAAGATTGATGCTTGGGTAGCTGCGACAGGTACGGGAGGAACCTATGCAGGGGTTGCGATGTATCTCAAGGAGCAAAATCCCCAGGTAAAGTGTGTAGTTGCTGATCCCATGGGTAGCGGTCTGTATAGCTTTGTTAAAACAGGAGAGATTAAGCCTGAGGGTAACTCAATTACCGAAGGTATTGGAAATAGCCGTATTACAGCTAACATGTCTGAAGCGCCTATTGATGACGCGGTACAAATTGATGATCCCGAATGCCTGCGGGTTATTTATCAACTGCTACATCAGGATGGTTTGTTTATGGGAGGCTCAGTAGGTATTAACGTTGGTGCAGCATTGGCATTAGCGCAGCAAATGGGTCCTGGACATACTATCGTCACGGTACTGTGCGACAGTGGGGCTAGATATCAGTCTCGAATTTACAATCCAGAATGGCTTCAACAAAAGGGATTGTCCATAAATTAGAAGTGGTGATACTAGCTCTTTATAAATCCAGTTTATTTGTTAAAAAATAATTAAATTTTGAAGATTTAGCTAAAGATAGCTAAAATTTCTTAATTATCTATACTTAATTTGGCGTAAAAGCTGCTAGGCTTAGGAATCTTCGACTTTATCTTAAGATAAAAGTGTTAATTCTAACATCAGCTAGTGAGAAAGTAGGATAATTATAATCTAAGCAAGAATAATAGATAATCTGTTACTAAAGAACACGGCAGTATGCATTTAAGCGAAATAACCCATCCTAATCAGTTGCACGGTTTATCAATCCGCCAGCTGGAGGATATTGCCCGCCAAATAAGAGAAAGACACTTACAAACGGTGGCTACTAGTGGTGGGCATCTCGGTCCAGGATTAGGCGTAGTGGAATTAACCATTGCCCTATATCAGACTCTAGATCTTGATCGCGATAAAGTAGTGTGGGATGTGGGGCATCAAGCCTATCCGCACAAGATGTTGACAGGTAGATATGGTAGGTTTAATACTCTACGTCAGAAGGATGGCATCGCAGGGTATCTGAAGATAAGCGAGAGTAAGTTTGACCATTTTGGTGCAGGACATGCTTCTACGAGTATTTCTGCTGCTTTAGGCATGGCATTAGCTAGAGATGCCCGAGGCGAAAATTTTAAATGTGTAGCTGTTATTGGTGATGGTGCGTTAACAGGAGGCATGGCTCTAGAAGCAATTAACCATGCGGGACACTTGCCTGATACTAATTTGATGGTGGTGTTAAATGATAATGAGATGTCTATTTCACCCAATGTTGGGGCAATCTCCCGTTACCTCAATAAGGTTCGTCTGTCTGAACCAGTTCAGTTTATCTCTGATAATTTAGAAGAACAGTTTAAACAACTTCCCTTCTTTGGTGAATCTTTGACCCCAGAAATGGAGAGGGTTAAAGAAGGCATGAAGCGACTGGCTGTACCCAAAGTGGGAGCCGTAATTGAAGAGCTAGGCTTTAAATATTTTGGTCCGATTGATGGTCACAATTTAGAAGAATTGATTGCTACCTTTAGGCAGGCTCATAAGGTACCAGGACCTGTTCTAGTTCACGTCGCCACGGTTAAAGGCAAGGGATATGCGATCGCCGAAAAAGACCAGGTGGGCTATCATGCTCAAAGTGCCTTTAATCTCGCCACTGGTAAAGGTATTCCTGCGAATACACCTAAACCACCAAAATACAGCAAGGTCTTTGCCGATACGCTGACGACTCTGGCGGAAAATGATTCTAAGATCATTGGCATTACCGCCGCAATGGCAACAGGTACAGGACTAGACAAACTTCAAAGCAAGTTGCCTCAGCAGTACATAGATGTCGGTATTGCTGAACAACACGCAGTTACCCTAGCAGCGGGTTTAGCTAGCCAAGGGATGAAACCCGTAGCAGCAATTTATTCTACCTTCCTGCAACGGGCTTACGACCAAATTATTCACGATATCTGTATCCAAAAGCTACCCGTTTTCTTCTGCCTAGATCGGGCGGGAATTGTGGGGGCTGATGGTCCTACCCATCAGGGGATGTACGATATTGCCTATTTGCGCTGCATTCCTAACATCGTGGTGATGGCACCCAAGGACGAGGCTGAACTACAGCGAATGATCGTTACTGGAATTAATTATCAGAGTGGGGCGATCGCTGTACGCTATCCTCGGGGTAACGGGATCGGTGTACCGCTAATGGACGAGGGTTGGGAAACAGTCCCCATCGGCAAAGGAGAAGTTCTGCGTCATGGGGATGATCTACTACTGGTGGGCTACGGAACTCAGGTGTATCCAGCATTACAAGTTGCTGAGATTCTGAGCGAACATAGCATTCAGGCGACAGTGGTTAATGCTCGCTTTGTTAAACCCCTAGACACGGATTTGATTCTACCCCTTGCTGAGAGAATTGGTAGGGTGGTTACCCTAGAAGAAGGCTGTCTCATGGGCGGATTTGGTTCAGCAGTCCTAGAGGCTTTACAGGAGCATAATGTTCAGGTACCAGTTAAGCGATTCGGTATTCCCGATGCTCTGGTAGATCATGCTACTCCTGACCAGTCTAAAGCCACTTTAGGCTTGACCAGTTCCCAAATAGCTGAGAGTATTCTCAAATCTCTGTTTAACACTGAGGAGAAGCGTCCTTCTGTCGTAGGCTAACAAGAGTTGGTGAACCACAATTTGTGTTTTAGCTTCAGGTAAGAAATAGGGTAAAGCGATTGTCTGGAATGTAGTTCTAACTTTTGATTTCAGGCGATCGCAATCAGTCCAATTCAGTCAAGTTGATATCCTTCTCGCCCTAGGGAGCAAGGATTCTGATTATTAGTTATTAGTTATTAGTTATTAGTTCATTCAAATCAATTTTGAAAATAGCGATCGCATAATTGCTCTTTTAAACAGCGTAGAAATTTCTGTATATGCTGCTTTTAAAATGAAACAACGAGTCAAAATTGAGCTAACAGGTTGGAAGACAAGCTAACTATCCGAGGCAAATCTCCATGATTCCAATCTAGGATTGATTTATGGGATGACTGGTATAATAAGGATTTTATCCAATCTATGCAGTCCGATTCGTTAATTAAACAAGCTACTAAATTTTTAGGTGTATTTGTCCTGTTTTGTATTTTCAGTCGTATCAAACAGGTTAACGCTCAATCAGATACTTCTAGATCCGATACCTATTATTGCGATAGCGCTTACCATTCTGAACAAGGAGAAGTGCCTGCAACTATTCTTAATCAAGCTAGCGGCAAGTTTCCGATAATTTATTGGGTAAATAGTTTAGGTAACATCAACCCAGAAACACGCTGCGAGAAAGTTTCTCAAAATCTACAAGGAATTTACGATCAGGGAATAATAAACAGGGAGAAGTATTTAAGAACAGGGACAGTCAACAGTAGCCCTGTCATTTGTATCGTCAATAACAGAGAAAAGAAATGCCAAGATAACTCTCATATTATTGTGACTTTAAAGCCTGGTACTGATGCCGATAACATCTTAAATATATTAACTGACTATAATTATGCTCTCAAAAAAGATCCTGGCAGATTAACAGATCGAATTCGCTTTTATAGAGAGGGAGAAGCCTTAATTGATCTTGAGCTATTTATTGAAAGAGTCTATTTAGAAAATTAGCTTATGAAGTTTTTATATAAAGTATCCATATTTTTTAGTTTTATTTTTGCTAGTCTATCAATTTTTTCTGATGTTAGTTCAACTGAAGAAATCAGAGCAGTAGCAAAAGAGGTTACTGTAAGAATTAACAATATTAACGACTCAGATGATGGCGGCTCTGGTGTTATTGTTGGCTGTCAAGCTAATGTCTGTAATGTTCTGACTGCCAGCCATGTAATCATAGAAGGTAATGAGTATGAAGTTGAACTCGGAGATGGAGAGAAGTATTATATAAGCAATAGTAACGTTAGTAGACATTCTGCAAATAAAGATTTAGCAGAATTTAAATTTACTACTAATAGGCAATTTCCAGAGATAGATTACGCCAGCATTGAAGATATTAAAAAAGTGCCATCGGTTGTCTATGTGAGTGGTTATCCTTTACCAAGTAATTTATTTTCTACTCGCGAATATACTTTTAGGAGAACGATGCTCAGAGGTTTTTCAGAAAATCAATCTAAAGGGTACTTTCTTGTATTAGAGGATTTATTGAAAAAAGGAATGAGTGGTGGTGCAATTTTTAATGAACAGAGGGATCTGATAGGTATCATTGGCGCAACAGACAAACATCAAAGTGGAAGTCCTCTTAATGCAGTTGGAGTTCCTGTCTATCTTTACAATAATTATGTAGCAAAACCAAAAACGCTAGAACAGTTGCTAGCGGATGGAAGATGGGAAGAAGCTAATAGAAAAACTTGGTTACTGTTACATGATTCCATAAACAGCGATCCACCAAAAAAGTTTACCAAATCAAATGTTAGAAACTTGTCATGTTCTCAACTAAGGGAAATAAACAATCTTTGGCATGAATATTCTAATGGTAAATTTGGTTTTAGAACTCAGATGGATAGATACAGTAGTTTTGTAAAAATCAATCAAGAAGTCTTCCGAGCCTATGATTACAATAGTTTTGGAGAAGCTGTCTCTTGGAGAAAAAATGGAAAGTGGTTAACTTATGATGAGTTAACTTTTTCAGAAGCTGCTCCTCGTGGCAGTCTTCCCGTATGGTTTACCTATAGCAATAATACTGACGAGATTGATGGTTATGGTTTACCTTCAGATGCTTATTGCCTTGCTTCTAATTCGCCCTGCTCTGCTGTCGCTGCATCATTTGTTCAAAGAATAAGAGATTGCGATATTAGTTTACATTAATTAATTTTTAGTTTATTATAATATCCCTGAAAACAAGCTTTTGATTTCGATGATCTAACCTAATGTCTAAAGCAGTAAAATTTTGTATTTCTGTAGGTATTTCTTTAAAAATCACTTCTAATTTCACCCCTATACCTTGAAGCATATCTTTCGCAACGACACCAGCAGTACGATTAGTATTAGAGCTATTGCTATTTCCTACTGCAATTTCGGAAACATAGTATTCATTTCCGAATCTATCAAAAGCTCTTGAAGAGGGAAAAACTGTAATCTCAGTATCTTGATTAGCAGTTAGCAGCATTTTACAGATAACATCAGAACCAATTCTGTCACAAGATTGAAAATTGCAGTTCAAATAATCTACACACTGAACCGTTTGAGCCAGTAACTGTTCATTCCGTATACTCTGCTCAGTGCTTATGTAAGAATCAGGAATAGCTGCGTTAGCTAAAATGAAGCTTTCAAATTTAGCAGCATTAAGCAAATTAAGCCCAAGGGCTAAACTAGGCAATAAAAACAATTTTGACAATATCGATCTATAGCTCATATTAGTAGGTCGTATTCAAGAGAATAAAAATGCTCATAATACTTATTACTACAAGACGCTAGGCAAAACTCCCCAAATAAATATTTATTTAAGATTTTATATTGTCTTAATCTAATTCAATTTCTCTAATATCAATAGAATCGATGATTTCTTTGACTTCTTTTTCATATTTTCTATATTCTTTTTTCTTTGCTGAGTAAGTTACGTAAAAAACTTGACCTTGATCTAACTTTCCGATTTCTAATCTTTTAATTTTTGAGTTTCCCCTACCTCTATCGAGAATATAAATAATTTCATATCCACTATTACTATCAAAATAAACGTCAGAGTTAGTGCTGACTATTTCTACTTCATTATTGTGTAGCTGTCGAATAGCATTTTCTGACTCTTGAATAAATTCTTGTTTACTCTTGGTAATTTCAATATTCTTTTTCTCAATGATTAATGCTGGCGTTTTATCATAATCAAGAAAAATAAAACAAATAGTCGCGACAGCATCTATATTGTTTCTTTTTTCTTTAAAAGTTTTCCATTTTCTATGATGTTCTAAACTTATCTGATATTCCTTTGTCGAGCACTTATCATTTGTAATAAAATTCGCACGAATATTATCTCTTCTATTTTTAACATATACCTGATAACTAAAAACCAGACCAATGAGATTAATTGCTGATATGAATAAAGCGAGAATAGATATCACATCTTTAAAAGTAATATCTTTTAAAAAAGAATTATTTTGCTGATTCTCATCTGTTGAGCTTGATATCTCCTGATTTTCTTCTAGTTCAGCCATTCTTATATGTTAATTACATGTACCCAAAAATTATTAAAACTTGTGTTGTGTTATGGATAAGTAAGCTGATATGAAGCTATTTAGATTAAGTATTTTTTTTAACTTTCTCTAAATCTTGCTGAATTAACCTACTTATATAGTTAGATCGATCAAGTGGCTGCGTTGCTAAATAATTATCTAACTTTTCTTTTAAATGTGGATGACAAGATATTTGAAACCGAATATACTTTTCTGCTTCAGGTTTAGGCTTTCTTCCTCCACCTCGCCATCCTCCTCTAGGCATCACTCATTGCTCCACTATAGTTTTCTAGTACAATTATTTAATCGAGGGTAGGAGTTAATAATCTCTCCTTGTGTCCCCTCGATTTTCTTACTTCAAATAAAGATGTTCAACAAAGTCAGCAACTGCCCCCAAAACTGGTGATAATACTACTACAGTAGATGCTCCGATAATTATGGTTCTTGCTGTTGCACCCTGGTCTTTGACTAACTGAAAGAATCTTTCATCCCAGCGTTTTACTTCCTCTTCTATTTTTTTGTTTGTTTCCTCAATACGCTTATTTGTTTCTTCTAGATCCCGATCTAACTTATCCAGGCGAGCGTTACCTAATTCCACCAAAGTCAGTATTTTAGTTAACTGTTCTTGTTCAGTCATGGTAATCTTTTATTTTGTGTCTATCGATTATTATACAAGACTTTTAGCTTTCGCTCGATATAGAAAACAATAGCTGATAAATTACTGTTACTGGTACATGTAGTTGCTAAATCAAAAGAGATCGCCATATTGAAGATGGTTAAATTTCCCTTGCGAGTGTAGTGAACCAAACGGATTGGAGAGCAAAAACATATCGTGCTTTGTTTTGATAGTTCAATAGTACCTGCTCTGGAACGAGATTTTGATAATTAGCCTCTTTTTGCAACTCCGAGGTAAAACTATCTGGTACAGAGAAACTCATAATTTTAAGCAAGATCGAATAAGAGGATTTCTGTGTTATCTTTAGTTGCAGCTATTGCGATCGCATTTTCTTGAGTAATAGCCACACCATCACCATTATTAACAGCTTGACCATTAATTATTGCCGAACCTTTCGCAATTTGAATCCAGATAGAACGCTGGTGATTAGGGTTATAAGTTACCGTTTCTTTTTCATTCAGTACGGCGACATAAAGACTAGCATCTTGGTTAATAGTAACAGAGTCATCTCTACCATCACCAGAAGCAACTAATTTTAGTCTGCCTTGTCTTTCTGTTATGGGAAAGTTTTTTTGTTCGTAACTGGGGGGGATACCGCTAGTTTCGGGTACAATCCAAATTTGTAAAAAGTGAACCAAGTCCTTAGTTGAGCCGTTAAACTCACTGTGAGCAATACCCGTACCCGCAGACATTCTTTGCACATCTCCTGGGCGAATTACTGAGCCATTACCGATACTATCTTGATGTTCTAATTCCCCTGATAAAACATAAGAAATAATTTCCATATCTCTGTGGCGATGAGTACCAAAACCTTGTCCTGATTTCACTTTATCTTCGTTTATCACTCGTAATTTACCAAATCCCATATGGTTAGGATCGTAGTAACTACCAAAAGAAAACGTATGTTTGCTATCGAGCCAACCAAAATTAACACCACCTCTTTCCTTTGCGGGGCGAATTTTCATCATAGTTTTTACCTCTTATTTAAGAAGTGTTTGGTTCTTGAATATATTATTGATTAATTCCCTAAAGAAGACAATATGCTATTTTAAAGACACATTGTCTCTATAATAGATACAAATATGGATAGATTTAAAAGTCTTAAAGCCTTTACCGCAGTTGTGGAAGAAGGCGGATTTGCTGCTGCTGCTCGGAAATTAAAGTTATCGCGATCGCAGGTGAATAAGTTCGTAATTAATCTAGAAGATCGTTTAGGGGTGCAGTTGTTCTATCGCACGACACGCAAAGTGACAGCCACAGATGACGGTAGAGCTTTTTACCTACGCTGTGTTGATATTCTCAGCAGTTTAGAAGAAGCAGAATTGGCTATATCTCAAAAAAGTCAACAGCCTAAAGGGATTCTCAAAATAAATGCACCCATGTCGTTTGGGATTTCTGTTCTCGGTGCAGTAGTCGCTGAATTTATGATTCGCTATCAAGAAATTGAAGTTCAATTGACTTTAGAGGATCGTTTTATTGATCCTATTGCTGAAGGCTACGATCTGGTTATTCGCATCGGTTCGCAACCCCAGTCTTCTAACCTGGTAGTGAATCATATTAAGACAATACCGCGTCTGATTTGCGCTGCACCAAGTTATTTAAAAACTAGAGGAGTTCCTCAAGTTGCCAGGGATCTAAAACATCATGACTGTTTACACTATGGCTATCTTGCTTCTGGTTATCATTGGTTGTTAATTAAAAATGGAGAAGAGGAAAAAATAAATGTTAATGGAGTTTTGTGTTCTAATAATGGCGAAGTTTTAAGAGACGCTGCCATCAAAGGCTTGGGGATTGTTATGTTACCCGAATTTATGATTCAGTCTACATTAGAAAGAGGAGAATTACAGATTATTTTGTCTAACTATCGAGTTATGGATTTAAACCTATGTGCAATTTATCCACTCAATCGCCATCTTTCAACAAAAATTCAGTTGTTTACTCAATTTATCAAGCAATATTTTAAATAGTTTCTTCTATTATTAAACATAGCGTTTCTCCTATTAATGAGATACATCTTGGTTAAGTCAGGGACTAGGGAATAATTAATTATTGAGGCGATCTCCTCACTAGAAGAACTACAGCGGACTTTATCTTAAGGCTGACATAAGGAAAAAGATTTTTAAACTCAAGAATAACTATTAGATATTACTATCTAGCCCAATATAAACCCCATTTTCACTCAGAATATCTATCAAGTTGCTCCCGCGACTTTGAGGTAAATAGACCTTAAATTCTGAACCATCAACGGCTTTACATCTTCCTAAAAATCTATCAGAAGTCACAATAATCGTTTCTACCTCCCGAGCTTTGACTTTCTGAAGAAACTCACTGTAAGAAACTTCTGGTAAATTATTCCATTTCATTAGTCGTAGGCGATCGCTGATGGTAATTTGAGGCTGAAATCTATAGTCAATACTATTAGCATTAAGTAAAGAAAAAATATAGTCAGGAGCATTCGGTAGCGCAACTAATAGCTGTTGATTATCAACGGTTAAGATGTTCGCTTGAAGCATTTTAGGATCAAGAATTACCTGCTTGATTTGCTTACTTTGAATATCATCTACAAACTGACTGAAAGTCTGACTCTCAATTTCCATAGGTGCTTTTAATAAACCACAGCCAGAAATACTTAAAATCATGGCAGTAATCAACGTAGTTCCCACATAATTTGAGGCGATATTTCTGAACTTAAGCATTACTATCAACAATCCAGATATTAATAATAGTTTAATTATAAATTTCAAAATAACTATATGCAATAGTCATAAAAATTACGCTTGATTAAGTATAGTCGGATTGAGCAATAATTTAGCCTAATAATATAGTATTCATAAAATCTTATTATTTACGATTAGAAATTGAATTATCTTTATTTCTCAGACAATCAACAATTAATTTGAATTACCTAAGGTTTGATAAAAGATTTTGAGCTTCTGAATTTTGACCTCCATAAAGCATGATTCAGTAAGCATTTAGCGTGAATTAAAATGACTAAAATAATTGCCTTAAAAAAAGGAATCTCCTTATTTTGAGCTTGAATATCTAGACTAAAATCTAGTCCTAAAAACTATGAAAAAGCTAATGGCTAATGGTAAGGACGCCCCCGCATACCACTTATAGCACAAGGGCATATTATCCCGCCCCGACGGCTTGCCCTTATTATCCCGCCCTGACGGGACGAATGGGGGGAAATGTTCCCGAATGGGGACAAGGAGACGCGCCCGCACCCGAAGGGCTACGAGTCAATAATCTTTAAATAAAGCTAATTCCAACTACGATTATCAAATGTACTTTGACTTAACCTAGGCTAATGTGACCCTAAATGTGGAAATCTCAACTTGTAGAGGTTATAAAACCGAACCTTGGTATCTCTGATCTTACATACACTGAATGTGTGAGTAATATTGAACCTAAAATGAATCGTAGTTTAGTCTAAAGATTACCAGCCAAGTTTTAGAAGTCTTCCTACTATGTCTTTGATTCTCAGGTAACTGCAACTTTTGGCAAAAATTGATAACTTAACTATGAATTACAGGTAAATAAGTTATGAGTTTGGGAAAAAAGTCCTAACCTAACAATAATTTATTCAGGAGGTAAAAGCACAGGTGGCGACAGCCGATTATAAAGACTACTATCAGATTTTAGGAGTAAGCAAAAACGCCTCCTCCGAAGAAATCAAAAAAGCTTACCGTAAACTAGCCAGAAAATATCACCCTGATCTTAATCCAGGAGATCAGGCAGCAGAACAGCGTTTTAAAGAGGTTAACGAAGCCCAAGAAATCCTTTCTGACCCTGAAAAAAGAACAAAGTACGATCAGTTTGGTCAATATTGGCAGCGAGGGGCTACTGCATCTGGTTTTGATGTGGGGATGGATTTTGGACAGTATGGTGATTTTGATAGTTTTATCAATGAACTTTTAGATCGCTTTGGTGGTGCAAGAGGAAATAGACAAACTTCTAGCTATAGTCCAGGAAATTCCCCTGGATTTGGTGGCTTTGAATCTGCCTTTGGCGGTGGTGGATTTCCGAACATGCCTACTACTGATGCTGAAGCGGCAATCACTCTTAGTTTTGCGGAAGCTTTTCAGGGCACGATCAAGCACCTACAGTTAGGGAATGAACAGATTAAAGTCGGATTCCCGCTGGTGTCAAGTCTGGCAGCAAAATTAGGCTCAGGGGGAAAGAGCAGACTAATCCTTACAGTCAGCAAAGGGGAGATTTATTTCTAAATGTTAGTTTGCAGCCTCATTCTGTATTTAAATTCGCGGAAGATAGCGATAACATTACCTGTGAAGTTCCTATTACTCCAGAAGAAGCCGTACTGGGGGCAGAAATTAAAGTCCCGACTCCTGATGGTAGTGTAGAAATGAAAATTCCTCCAAAAGTCAATTCAGGACAGTCTTTGAGATTAAGAAATAAGGGCTGGAAAACTATTAATGGCGATCCCAGTGATCAAATTGTTAAGCTCAAAATAGTAACGCCGCAGCAGTTATCGACTCAGGAGCAAGAGTGTTATGAAAAGCTACGTCAGGTTAGTCAGTTTACCCCCCGTCAAAATCTAGAAAATGTTCGCTTATAATTTTGGATTTAGTTG
Organism: Cyanobacteria bacterium J06621_8; assembly: GCA_038524995.1. Lineage (GTDB taxonomy): Bacteria > Cyanobacteriota > Cyanobacteriia > Cyanobacteriales > Xenococcaceae > Waterburya. Next base: position 58,324 of record JBCBIE010000004.1, on the reverse strand, counting down.
AATCAATGATGTTAGTTCAAATCTATATTTAATTTAATGTTTCATTCAATTTATAGATGTTTTTAGGACACTTTAAAAAGTAAAAAACTATTAGCTAATAGTTCAAATAACTAACCTTATCCAGGAGATTTAATTATGAATGATGACAAAGACAAAAATAATGGGGAAATTATTCCCGTAAGCCCCGAAACTAATGATCTAGTAGAACAACCAATGGTAGGACAAGATGAGCCAATGGTAGAACAAGACGAGCAAATCAAGACAGAAACTAAGGCGCTGGTGGAGGCAATCAATAAAAGAGCACAGTTGGAAATCAGCAACGCCCAGACCATAACCCAAGAAGCTTATCTGAATGCGGTGCGTAACGCCAGAGAAGCTTTAGAACAAAGTGAACTTTTCGATCCCCAGAAAATTGAAGATTCAGTTGCTACAATTCAGCAAGACATGGCAGAAAATTGGCAAAAAACCGTCACGGAAATTACTGATTTTGGCGATCGCCTACAAGAAGCAGCCACCGCAGCCTGGGAAATCTTGACGCGAAAAGATGATTCCTCCAGTTAAATTAACTGTCAGGGTTACAGGATGATTGCTAAACCTATGGATTTATGGACAACTGCCTATCCTAAGTATTTACATCCATGCCTTATCTAAAAAGTAACAATGTTTTTAAGTAATTCTAACTAATCCATAAACTCTTCTTTACCTGGGTCAAATATTCTGAAGTCTGGAAAAACACAATTAAAAGAAACTCTAGATTAAATGATTTCTAAAACCCAAGCTAGATTCTGTTTAACGGCTGTTTCAACATTAGCCCTAGGATTGCTGGTTCAAAATATAAATCTGTCTAATAGCGATAAAATTTCTACTCCTGTGGCTAACGCTCAGGACGCTAGCTTAGACGCTAGCCTTTCTGGTGCAGGGGCATCTTTTCCCGCTCCTCTGTATCAGCGCTGGTTCTCAGAATTCAACAAGCTGAACCCAGACGTGGAAATTAGCTACCAATCCGTTGGTAGTGGCGCAGGGGTAGAGCAGTACCTCCAGGGTACAGTTGACTTTGGTGCTACGGATAAGCCTCTTTCCGCTGAAGAGCGGGCTCAGTTTGAAGAAACCTATGGTCAGGCTCCTATCCAGGTACCCATGACTGCTGGTAGCGTAGTTTTCGCCTATAATTTACCTGGAGTTGACAATCTGGAGTTACCCCGCAGCACATACTGTGGCATCGTTAACGGTGAAATCACCAACTGGAGTGATCCTGCGATTGTCGCTGCTAACCCTACGGCAGACTTGCCTGATGTTCCTATTTCTTGGATTCACCGCTCTGACGGTAGTGGTACTACTTTCCTCTTCACTAACCACATCTCCAATGCGTGTTCCAACTGGGAAGGCGGAGCGAATAAAACTGTAGAATGGCCTACGGGTATTGGTGCTAAAGGTAATGAAGGTATTGCAGCACAGGTAACCCAAACTGAAGGCGGTATCGGCTACGTTGAATATGCTTACGCTAATGAGAATGGTATCTCTGCTGCGGCGATTGAAAACGCATCAGGTAACATTATTGCGCCTTCCCCTGAAGCTGCGTCCCTAGTGTTTGATGGCGAAGAGATCCCCGAGGATTTTGCTCTAACAGTTCCCGATCCTGCTAACCCAGATGCTTATCCTATTGCTGGATTGACTTGGCTGCTGTTATATCCCGAATATGACGATCCTAGCAAAGCGCAGGCTTTACAGAGCGTAATCGACTGGGCTTTAAACAGCGGTGATGAATTCGCGAAACAACTGGGATATATCCCCTTACCTCAAGATGTTGAGGCAAGAGTTGTCCAAACTGTCCAAAATGAAGTTGTAGCTAGCAACTAGTTTTAGTATTCAGCATTAAATTACTGCCCATTTCTCAGCTTCTGCGGTCTTGATTGATTGCAGAAGTTTTTTTCATTAAGTATTTCTTGTCGTTGGGTATCAACAGGTAATATCATTTCAGTTTTTGACTAAGACACATCATTTATCGGTTTTAGCTATTAGCCCTTCGGGTTCGTCAGTTGCTCATGGGGGGAACCCCCAAGACCGCACTGACTCACCGTTAGCCGTTAGCCGTTAGCTCGAACTATCTGTCTTAACTAAAAAGCAAAATGATATCATGTCTTCTATTTAAATTGGTATAAAAAAGACGCAGTGCTCAACACTAGCGCCTCTAAGGTAGATTTAATTAATATGGGCTTGCTGATTTAAATTCTATTTTCCATCATTTTTTGCACCGCTTCGGCAATTTGTGCAGGCTGGACAATAGTTAAACTTTCCAATTTACCGTTGTAGGGAGTAGGAATATCCTGAGAAGATAACCGCAGCACGGGGGCGTCTAACTCATCAAATAGCTGCTCATTGATTAGTGCTACCAGTTCAGCGCCAATCCCCCCCGTTTTCATACATTCTTCCACAATAATCACCCGATGGGTCTTCCGTATTGACTCGCTGATAGTTTCCATATCGAAAGGTTTGAGGGAAATCAAGTCAATAATTTCAGGATCGTAGCCCTGCTGTTCAATGGCTTTAACGGCTTGAGTGCAGTGATGGCGCATCCTGGAATAAGTAAGGAGGGTAACGTCTTTCCCCTCTCGCACCACTTCCGCTTTATCCAAAGGAATGATATATTCATCCTCTGGCAAATCGTCTTTGAGGTTGTAGAGTAAGACATGCTCAAAAAACAGTACGGGATTATCATCACGAATCGCCGCCTTGAGTAAGCCCTTAGAATTATATGCCGTAGAACAAGCCACAATTTTTAGTCCAGGTACAGCATGGAAATAAGCTTCTAGCCGCTGAGAATGTTCCGCCCCCAGTTGTCTACCCACGCCCCCTGGTCCCCGAATTACCATGGGAATCTTGAAGTTACCGCCAGAGGTGTAGCGCAGCATCCCTGCATTATTGGCAATTTGGTTAAAAGCCAACAGCAAAAAGCCCATGTTCATACCTTCAATCACGGGGCGCAACCCAGTCAAAGCGGCGCCGACAGCCATGCCGCAGAAACTATTTTCCGCAATGGGAGTATCCAACAGACGTAGATCTCCGTACTTTTTATATAGATCCTTGGTAACCTTATATGAACCTCCATAATGTCCAACATCTTCACCTAGAACGAAGACCGTCTGATCTCGCGCCATTTCTTCGTCGGTCGCTTCTCTCAAAGCGTTAAACATTAAAGTTTCTGCCATAATAATTTACCCTTAGTCACCAACCAATAATACTATCATCACAAGCTTGCTACCATATAACTTTATCTTAGGCTTGATCGGCATCAATTCCTAGCCTATTCCTTACCCCCTTGTTAGCCCAGTATGACTTCAGCAACTCTTGATACCTTAATTACCCCAGAATTAGCCCTGGAACTGATAGATTTTGCGATCGCCCAATCACAAGCCGACGGAGTTTATCTTAGCCTAGATACCAGCGAAACTGCCCTCAGCCGCTTTTCAGAAAATCAAATTAGTCAGAATGTCCGTAAAAATACCTTCAGCCTAACCGTTACTAGCTACTTTGGTAAGCGTAGCGCTTCGGCTTCCACTACAGAATTAGATCAAGAGGCAATCATTCAGACCCTACGTCGCGCCGAGGATTTAGCTAAAATTGCCCCAGAAGATCCAGAATGGGTTGAGCTATTACCCCCCCAAACCTATAGCGATCGCACTCCTGCCTTCGATTGGGCGACGGCAAGTCTTTCTCCCCTAACTAAAGGCAAGATTATTCAGCAGGTGTGTGCTTTAAGTCGGGAGGCTAGGGTTAATGGTTCGGGAACTCTTAGCTTTAAAGTCGCTTTGAACGCCATTGGTAATTCCGCTGGGTTACGGGCTTGCGATCGCACTACGGAAGCAGACTTTAGCTTTACAGCACGGATTGATAATGGTTCAAGCTGGAATCGCTGCACTGCCTGGAGTATTGACCAGCTGCCGATTATAGAATTAACTCAGCAGGTAATCCAAAGAGCGATCGCCTCCCGCAATCCCCAAGAGATTAAGCCTGGTAGCTATACTGTCATCTTAGAACCTGCGGCGCTGGCAAGCTTATTACCCTGGGTTGTCTGGAATCTTGATGCTCGTAGCGCCGATGAGGGACGTTCTTTTATGTCTTGCTTTGATGATTCTGGTCAGCCGATGGGTAACAAGGTTGGTCAACAGCTATTTCATCCTTTAGTTCAGCTACAGCGTAATGCGGCTCATCCTTTGCTACAGGGGAAAAGGTTTTTTAGTAATGGTTTAAGTAATCAAGAACTGGCGATAATCGAGGATGGAGTGCCTCAAACCCTATCCTACAGTCGCTATTGGGCAGAGAAGCAAAATTGTCAGCCAACGGGGGCTTTTTATCCCATGGTCATGGAGGGTTCCGATCAGAGTATTGATGAGCTAATTGCCAGTACTGAACGGGGAATCTTAGTCAGTCGTGCTTGGTATGTCCGCTATGTTAATCCTAGAACCTTGGAAGTTACAGGCATGACTAGAGACGGCACCTTCTTAATTAAAAATGGAGAGATTGCCTATCCCATTAAAAACCTCCGCTTTAATCAGCGACTTCCTGAGATGTTGCAGCATTTGCTAACTTTGAGCAAGGCAAGACGCTGTGGCAATAGTGTAATTCCTGGCTGTAAGGTAATGAATTTTAACTTTAGCAGCGTTACTGATAGTGTTTAAGTCGCTTAACTTGAATTGGCTTCGTTTAAAGTTGATTGTTTCTTAGCCATTAGCTATTAGCCATTAGCTTCAAGTTTTTGCTTGGCTACTTCAAACCAATATAATTTGTCCAAACGTAACTTTGTATGGCTATGTATAGCATTACGGATCTAGATTAGGACATTATTTGATTGAGCAACACAGACTTAGATTAGAACACTTATTACTTATTACTCATTACTTATTACTTACGAGCAGATACATAAAAGTTGTCCTAAATTAAAGTTGTACGGCTATATTCAGTCTTGATTGATTTTTTGCCAGGTTTGAATCCAGTTAATTAACTGGGCATCGCTAATTTTTTGCTTATTCTGACTCAGCTTCAAAAGCTGTTTTAATTCGGTTGCGGAGTCTGGTTTCTGCTGTTGACAGGCAGCAATTAAAGTTTCTGGCTCAACGGGGGATTTGCCCAATCCCAGGGCAAGTTGTAACTTTCGCTGTTCGTCCTTGGCGATCGCCTCAATCACAAAGTCAGTGCTGCCAGCTTTTTCCAGCACTCCTGCCAAAGCATCAATATAGGCAGTGCTGTTATCAGCGATCGCCGTTTTCGGCTGGAGAGGCTGTCCAAAACGGCGTAAAGCAGCAATAGCCGCCACAATAACTATCAATATGGTTTGAATTAAGATTAGCAGCAGGGGGGTTTTAGCAAGATAATCGAGAACGTCTTCTTGTCTTTCTCTAACACGAGTTTCCTGATCCTTATAGCTATGAATATATTCATCAACTACTATCTTTTGGCGATCGCTAACTAATTCCGCCAGAAATCGAAAGTTATCTCCCTCATTTTGATAAGCATTAGCGGCGAGATAAGGAGTCGTGCAGTAAATAATCTTTCCTTTGCCAATCTTTTCCTGCCAAACAACAGCCCCATATTGATCTTGCAAGATTATATTAGTTTGCTTAGATTTATCCTTTGCGGCTGTAGGCTTTTTAATTTTTTGCTGATAGCGGCGAGTGGTGGCAATCACGATTTCACTTTCAGTCAGAGGTTGAGGACGATAGGGAATAATGCTCTTAAAGGGTGCCCCTGTAGCAGGTTGATAGCGACCTACAATGACTAAAGTATTACCTTTTCTAACCCAGTCTACTTGACGGGATGAAGAACCTGTGGAGCCGCTTAAAAAATCAGCCTTGCTAAGGATTTTGACATAGGTCACATCTTGGACATTATCTGCAACTAGTTCTGAAAATGGTTTACGCCAGCGCTCAATGGGAATTTCCCTCTGGGACATATACTCATACCAAGCGCCATAACCATCAGCATTACGCCCAAAGGTTGAGCCACTATCATTTTTACGACCACTACTATTAGGGGCAGCAATCAGAGTCAAGACTACCACTGCGGCGATCGCAATTGCGATTAATAACCATTTGCGTTGACGTAAAGTTGTTATCATTTAGCATTAAGCATTTATCATTTAACATTTATTGCTCACTGTTCATTGCTCATTGTCAACCGCTGATAAGCTTGCTGACATTCTTCCCAGAGATTGCGGTCTGCCTCTGCCTGACTAAAACAGAGACGTTGATGAGCCAATAATAATAATTCGTAAGAAGAGAAAGGAGATATCTGAATTTGTAAAAGCGATCGCCGATATTCTTGGTCAGTCAGACTAGGTTCTGCCGCAACTAATCCTCGCTCATCCAATAGCTGCAACATCGCCTGATATAGACAAAAAACTGCCTGGCGATAATTTCCCTCAATTCTTGCCGATTGCGCTTTTTCAACCCATGCCGCAGAAGATAACTTGGGTTGAGTAACCGCTGGCGTATAGCTAGTATAGCGATCGCTTGATCTTTGCCAGCGTTTCCAATAAGTACGGAAAAGCAACCATAACTGCCAGGTTATCCAAACTAAGATAATAGCAACTACTGACCAGAGACCAAACCTGATAATTTGCCAAAAAAGTTTTGATTTAAGCCAGGCTAAATCCCAGTCCCAGTCACTAGTGTCTAATTGAGACAGCTGATATTCGCTCCATTCGCCAAATCGCTGCCGAATCAAATTAATGCGCCAGCCTAAACCATCTTGTTTGAATGACCCTGCGGACATAATATAAATCTATACGCTGAATACTCATTATTAAACCTTGATCTTTTTCAATTGGCTAGGGAACGTTCAGTAGTTAGTGGTTAGTTGTATTGGAGTTAACCAAATTTAGGCGGCTCAATTTATGTTCCTTGGATACAGAATCACAGTCCTGCTGAACTAGCCAAGCTAGACTCAAAGCCTAAATTAATAACTAATCTTTATTCCAGGCTGTAGGATATATATGCGTTTTTTTAATCAAATTAATCTCCAGACCCCTGAAAGTGTCGAGCTGGAATTTACCCTAGCAGGAATTGGCAATCGCTCTTTAGCTCTGATCATCGACTATATTATCGTGTGGTTTACGATCTTGCTCGTTTTAATTCTTGCTGTTTTTCTAAATTTTCAATTAGATAGCCTGTCACAGTGGATTTGGGCAATTCAGTCCCTAATTGTTTTTGCAATTAATGTTGGCTATTTTGTCATCCTAGAAACCCTTTGGAAAGGACAGACTCCTGGAAAAAAATGTGCCAAAATCAAAGTTATTCGCGACAACGGCAAGCCAGCAAGATTGCCCCAGACGATTTTACGTGCTTTGCTTAGACCAATAGATATCTCCTTTTTCTTTATTGGAGTTTTTCTGATTATTTTCCTACCCCAAGAAAAACGACTGGGAGATCTAGTCGCAGGAACTATTGTGGTTCAAGAAGAACACGGAAATCAGTTAAGCAAGCTGAACATTTCTGATGCTGCGGAAAATTTAGCAGTTCAATTAAGAATTGAGGCAGAAATTGCCAACCTACTACCCGAACACTTTGCGACGATTCGCGATTTTCTCCAGCGGCGACAGAATATGCTTTTGGAAGCTCAACATCAGCTAAGTCGTAAATTAGCAGAACAGGTTAAAGAGATTATTTTGATTGATAATGTTCCTGACGGTTACAGTAACGGTCAGTTTTTAGAGGCAATTTATCTCGCTTATCAGCAGGATAATCAATATACGTGATGCAGGGAAACTAGAGAATGTAGAGCATATTCTCTATGGTTATCAAGATCTCAAAATTTCTGTCTCCAGAGAGAAGATTAGCTTAACTCGAATGCAGCATTATTTGAATACTGCATGCCTTTAATGATGCAGCTAAATCTAATCGATGCTTAAAGACTAAGCTGTAGAGCATTTTATAACGGTCATGACGGTAATTTTATCTGCCACCCCTAAATATCTAACCCGCTGTAAATATATATGGCGAAAAATCAATCGCCAGTTAGGTTTAAAGCAACTTTGGCATCAGGATAACGGCAACTGGCAATGGGTTAAAGAAAAACCGACTCCAATGGCTAGTCTTTATCGTGCTATGTGGCGTTCTTCGGTTCCCTCTTTTGGCTTTCATTTTATGCTGACGCTATCAGCAATTATTTCCACTCTTGGACTTTTGGCAAATAGCGTGGCAATAATTATTGGGGCAATGATTATTGCTCCTTTAATGGGTCCGATCACGGGCATGGCTTTTGCCGTGGCAATTGGTAATCGTAAGCTGCTGCGGCGTTCGAGCCTTACTCTATTTAAAGGAATTTTGATAACGGTAGTCGCTTCTTGGCTAACTACATCTATCATTGGCTTAGAAACCGTAGAATCAGAAATTTTATCCCGTACTAATCCCACCCTGCTAGATTTTGGCATTGCGATGGCGGCAGGTTTTGCAGGAGCCTTTACTCAAACTCGCCGCAGTATTGCTGATGCTCTTCCTGGTGTGGCGATCGCCGTAGCCCTAGTACCACCCCTTAGCGTGATCGGGATTGGTTGGGGCATGGGAGAACAGGCAATTGGCAGAGGCGCATTTTTGTTGTTTTGCACCAACCTGATTTGCATTATCTTCTTTGGCAGTTTGGTATTTTTATTTCAGTCCTACGGTAATCTTGATCGGGCAAAAGAAGGGTTGATCATGTCCACCATTGTGATGATTGCTCTTGGTATTCCTTTATCTTTATCAATGCGGGAGCTTATTATTAAGAAAAATGTACGTTCTCAAATTGCAGATTTGATTATCAGGCAGACAAATATTTTTGATAATGCTGATATTGAATCGATCATTGTTATTCCCCGCTATAGGTATTTACATATTGATCTGGAGGTTACCGCCCCCCTAGACTCCATTAATCAAGTAGATATTGATCGCCTCAGAAAACTATTAACCAGCAACGTTAATCAGCCCATCGATCTGCGGGTAGAGGTGATTCCGATGCGGGTTATCGAATCGCCGCGAGATAATTAAATTCAGGATAATAACCCAATTAGATTCGGTAACAGTTTGGTAAAGCTCTCTTTTTTATTATTAAATTGTCATATTACGAGAAACGCTATAGACAGTTTCTAAAAGCTAAAGTTTTTAAGCTCAATTAACTTCTAACTTCTTATGCAGAACAGTTCCTACGAACCTCCTTTGTGGTTAAATAATGGTTTACTCATGACCATTTACGTTGCCTATCGTTCAAGTCAGAATTGGCAAAAAACCCTAGCCGAGGGGTCACCTGATTTTCAAAAAGTAGTGTTCAATCAGGGGGAGGTTCCTCTAGCTGGGTGGGTAGCAATTCCCCCCCATGCCCAGGGTACTATTGTCGCCACCTATGGCATTACGGGGAGTTTAGAAAATCAGTGGTTTCTGCAAATTCTGTTGCGTAAAGCCTATGCTCAGAATTATGCCGTAGTTTTGTTCGATTGGCGTGCCCATGGTGAATCAGCTAAACTTTCTGCCGTACTTACTTCCGACGGTATCAATGAAGGGAAGGACTTTGTTAGTATTGCTGCGGAAAGTAAAGCATTAGGTTGTCCTGCGCCGTTTTGGTTTATGGGCTACTCTCTGGGAGGACAATTAGCTTTATGGGGAGTTTATTATTCACAGTTTATGGAGCTTAATGGCTTAAAGACAGAGGATATTGCAGGAGGGGCGGTAATCTGCCCTAATTTAGACTCTGAACCTTCTTTAACCTATTTAATGGAACATCCCACGGGAAAATTGATTGAACAGGCGATCGCCAAAGAATTAAAAAAGCTAGTGCTAATGATCAAAGATTATCACCCCGAAGCGCTTGATTCGGCAGCAATTGAGCGCGCTAATACTATTTGGGGGTTTGATCGTGAATTGGTGATTCCTCGGTTGGGTTTTGACTCTGTACCAGAATATTATGCTGCTAGTAGTCCGTTTCAAATTCTACATAAAATCAGTAAGCCCACCTTGATTCTCTACGCTGAAGACGATCCTATGTTTGCCCCTACGGTTATTCCTAAGCTGCAAACTGTTTGTCATCATAATGAATCCTTATCCTTAAATTTAACTAAAGCAGGGGGACATGTGGGCTATGTTAGCAGTACGAATTGCCAGCAGGCGTATGGCGATCGCGATTGCTGGTGGGCATGGAATAGAATTCTGGAATGGGTAAAGACATTTGACATTTAGCATTGAACATTAATCATTTATCAACAGAGAGTTTATCTTCTCTTTCTCTTTGATTCGTACCTCGGTTGTGTATGATAAGTACTGACTTATGCAAATAAGATTATAGACCTTTATCTATGCAAGCTATTTTAAGCCCCGACTCTAGCTTTACCACAAATAATCATCAGGTTTTACGGGAAAAGTTACAGCGTCAGCAGCCTTTAAAAGTAATTGCTTTGGGAGATAGCTTAATTTATGGCTTTGGCGATTTTGTTGGTGGCGGTTGGGTAGAGAGACTACGCCGAGAGTGGATGTCCCCCGAGGGTGCGGGACATGTTTTGTATAATTTGGGAGTCAGGGGCGATCGCGTTCAGCAGGTTTCTCAAAGACTAAAACAGGAGTTTAACTGTCGAGGTGAACTACGAAACCGCGTACCTGATTTAATCTTATTGTCTGTCGGGGTCAATGATTCAGCACGGGTAAGTAAGCCCACTGGAAAACCTTACACCAAATTGGCTGATTTTCGCCAGCAAGTTGAGCATTTATTAGACGTGGCGCAAAATCTTTGCCCAGTTTTATTTATTGGCATGACTCCCGTTAATGAAGCCAAAATGCCCTTCATGAAATGTCTTTACTACAGTCATCTTGACCAGTATCGTTATAAAGAAGTGACGCTTCAGGCTTGTCAACAAAGAAATATTCCTTATTTAGATATTTTTGATCTGTGGTTGGCTAGAGGTACTGACTGGATTAACCCTCGGCTAGGAGCAGATGGTTTACATCCCAACGTCAGTGGTTACCAAAGTTTGTTTGCCGATATTATGGCGTGGGAATCAATAGATTGATTTTGGCTCAAAATTGATTATTTAGTCTCTTTTCTCTGGTAAATGATAAATGATAAATGATATGACAGTAATTATCATTCCAGGGATTCATGATCCGAGGTTGAGCGATCGCCTGATCGCCAGCCTACAAAGCAAAATTAACCAAAAATTTTTGCTGCTGCCGACAGAGGAATATTTACCCTATTCGGCGATCGCCATCACCCAATGGCTCAATCAACAACCACTGATTAAAACCGAAGCACTGGCTTTTATTAGCTTCAGCGCAGGGGTTGTGGGCGGGTATGGTGCAGCATTAGCCTGGCAGTTTCAGGGAGGCAAAATTAGCAGCTTTATTGCCCTTGATGGCTGGGGGATGCCCCTAATAGAGCAATTCCCCCTCTATCGCATTAGCCACGATTACTTTACTCACTGGAGTTCAGGAATATTAGGCGGAGGAGCTAGGGGCTTTGTTGCCGATCCTCCCGTATCCCACCTCGAACTCTGGCGATCGCCTGATCAGTGCCGTGGCTGGCGCACCGTTGGACATCAGTTACGAACTCGTTGTTGGCTAACTGATTATCTCCAGGAAATATTAGTAATTACTTGATTACAGATAAGCAGTCTAAAATAATCTCTTATCTATTAGCCTGAGTAGCTGTAGTCAAACACTCGCGAGTTCTCAGGGTAGCCGCCGCAGCATAGTCCCTCTGAGCAGGAGCGTCAGGGGCAAAAACATCACCCACTTCTTGAGCAGGGGAGGCTACACCGCAGTATGCGGACATAGTTTCTATGGTTGCTTCACCCCAATGATTCGCAATATCAGAAAAATCGGTAGGCTGTTGATTGGCAACTAGTTCCGCTGTTTGTCCCTGCTTAATATTGGCGAATTTTGCCACGTTTTGCAGCACCGCAATTAGTTCTGCTCTGGTTACAGGATCTCCAGGTTTAAAAGTACCATCGGGATAACCTTTAACGATCTCGCTTTCCTTTGCCCACTGTATTTTGCTGGCGCTCCAACGGCTTGATTCCACGTCGGGATAGGGCTGAGTGGGTATCTGGGAAACAGGCTCCAGGTTGACGCTATCAATGGTTGTTAAGGCACCGTAAACCATGGAAACAAGCTGTTCACGGGTTAGAGACTCTAGGGGACGAAAGGTCTTATCCCTAAACCCTGCAATGAATCCCAAAGCAACAGCTTCTCTGATTTCATCTTGATAAATATCGCGGAAAATATCGGTAAAATCAGCAGCAATGGTTGTCGTGGGGAAAGGAGCATCCCCCGCAGCGGCGATCGCCTGAGTATCTCCACTAAAGAAAAAATGACCTAAAACTCTGCCCTCAAATCCTTTTTTGGTAAACTCCCAACCTGGATTAAGGTCAATTTTGAGAAACTCCCCCGCCCCAGGTAAACCAGAAGTTTGACCGACAATCAGATCGGAACCACCTTGATAATTTTTCGCTACTAGCTGAAGCTGATCTCCTTTCTTAACTACATCCAGCCGAAAATCCAAGCTAGTATCCTGTCCATCCATCCGCACTGAATGACCATTACTATCAGTGGAACGGCGGCAACTATTAGTAAAGTCAAAGGTTGTCCAAAGAGGATCAATTACCGTGGGTTTAGAGCCATTTTCTGCCCAGCACTGCTGTTGCCCAGGAATTTGCTCAACTACGGTTAAGCTGTAGCCAATTGCTCCTGCGGGAACCGCTACTGCTACTACCTGATCCTTTACCATTGGTTCTTCCGTAAACTGTGCCCAAGCAGGAAGTAAAGGAGTTGTTAGAGCGATCGCTCCTGTGCATAGAGCGGCTAATGGCAGCTGTTTTACTAGTTTCATAGTATCTTTTGTGTGGAGTATCGTTCTGATTAAAGCTCAAATTTATGATTTCGTCTTTAAATTAATGCCAGTTCTTGGATCAGAACATTAATCTGTTGAGATAGCTATAAGCTATAAGCCCAAAGAAGATAATTTAGGTAGCAGAAGCCTTCTGGTTATTGACCTCTGGACTCAGAGATTCCATCAGCTTGCGCTCTCTCATCAGCAAAAACAGAGGGAATCCAAAACCAAAAGATACTAGGATAATTGCCAGAACGTAAATTCCCCAAAGCTTCATCTTTAGTCGTCGTGCTTCGGACACCAAGAAGATAATTCCCCCCACCGCAGCAATGGTTATGTCTGCCCCAATGAAGCTGGAGGCGGTATTGGCAAAAATTTGTTCGACAAATAGAGCAATATCGAAGTTGAGAAAGTTATTCAGGGTAAACTCTCCTTTACTGGCAACTGTGAACTGTACTAAATAGTAGTTCGTCCAAACAAAGCCGACAGCCGTGATAGCAGCATAAAAAACTTGCCGAATGCGATTTTGTAACATAGTTTATGATATTAAGTTAAAAGGTTAATAGAGACTTTCTTAATTTATTTTTATCTCAAGGGTGAGATCGACTCTTTCAGGCAAAGATAGTGAGCAAGATGCCAGGTAGCAAGTGATGATGAGCGATCGCCGATAATCCAGCGGCGGCTGCCAATCTCTGCCGTTGCTGCTGGCTATACAATCTTAGTTCGCCAATCCAAGGTAGAAGACTGGAATAGTTATTTTCTCCTCTATAGGCATCAACTAAATAAAAGTGTCCCCCTGGAGCAAGAACTCCTTTAACTTGCTGAAAAACTTTTTCGGGATCAGGATAGTGAAGAAAGCTCATGGTGCAGAAAACCACATTGAATTGTTCGTTGCTAAAGGAGAGATTTTCCGCTCTGCCCTGAACAAAAACTAATCGTTCAGGGTACCTTGTGCCCTCTCTGGCTTCTCTCAGCATTTGAGCAGAAAGATCCATGCCAATTGCCTTAATCGTCGGAAACTTGGCAGCAAGACGATTCATTAGCTTTCCTGTGCCACATCCTAAATCTAGAATCGTAGCATTTTCCTCTAACTCCACATACTCCAGCAATCGTTGATGAACTGCTTGATAAAAGATAGTCGTCAAGGGGCAATCATAAAATGAAGCCCAGAGATTGAAGAAATCTTCTTTTTGTTGGTAAAAATTTTCACTCATCTTGGACAGGAAAGATATCTATAATTCTGAGGCGACAGTTTTCTCTAAAGCGATCGCGCTATTAAACCATTGGCTTTACTTTACAGCTCAGGTTATCTGCTGTTTGAGAAAATCGTAGATTTTCACGATAGTCTACAGGACAATCAATTACTGCGGGAACATCGTCAGCTAAAGCCTGTTGTAAGGTAGGAATTAAATCGGCGGCGGATTCTACCCGATAGCCTTTTAGTCCCATGCTTTCGGCAAATTTGACAAAATCGGGATTGCCAAAGTCAACGGAAGTTGAGTGTCCAAACTGGTTAATCTGTTTCCATTCGATCAAACCATAGCCATTGTCGTTAAAAATCAGGGTGACGAAGGGGGTGTTGACTCTTAGGGCAGTTTCTAATTCTTGGCAATTCATCATAAAGCCCCCATCTCCCGTAACGGCAATCACTTTACGCTCAGGGTGTACCAGCTTTGCCGCCATCGCCCCAGGAATGGCAATTCCCATTGCGGCAAAACCGTTAGAAATAATGCAGGTGTTGGGACAATCACAGTGATAGTGTCGGGCGATCCACATTTTATGGGCACCGACATCAGAAATTACGATATCTTCAGGAGCCATAACCTGACGCAAATCATGAATGATCTTTTGCGGTTTAATCGGGAACTCCTGATCATTAGCGTACTGCTCATAGTTAGCGCGGATTTGGCTTCTTAACCTGCTCACCGTTGGGGGCGTTTCTTGATTAGAGCGATCGCAACGTTTGACAATATCATGGAGGGAATCGGAAATATCGCCGAAGACTTCTACCTGGGGAATGTAGCTGCTGTCAATTTCCGCCCTGCTTTCATCAATGTGAATAATTTGCTGGTTCCCCTGGGGATTCCACTTTTTCGGGGAGTACTCTATCAAATCGTAACCAATGGCAATTACCAAGTCGGTTTCATCAAAAGCGCAGCTAATCAAATCCCGCTGCTG
Source organism: Cyanobacteria bacterium J06621_8 (assembly GCA_038524995.1). Taxonomy (GTDB): domain Bacteria; phylum Cyanobacteriota; class Cyanobacteriia; order Cyanobacteriales; family Xenococcaceae; genus Waterburya. The sequence continues at coordinate 43,306 of JBCBIE010000004.1, read as the reverse complement.
TAACCCAATGGTCCAGAGGGAAAGGGGATGAGTGTAGGGAATGGCTCCTTTCCCCATAAAGGTATTAGCAACAGGAATACCCAATTGAGTGGCAAACTCAGTCAATGCCTCGCTAGCACGCCCCCGAATTACGCCATTTCCCGCTAGAATTAAAGGATTTTTTGCCTTAGAAATTGCCGCAGCGGCGGCGTTGAGACTACGAGTCGCGGCATAGGTCTTTTCCCGATTATCCTGGGACAACGGCTCGGCGTTTAAGGGCATAGCAGCAATGTTTTCAGGCAAATCGATATGCACCGCCCCAGGCTTTTCCGCTTGAGCCACCTTAAAGGCTTTCCGCACAATTTCAGTAGTATTATCGGGGCGAACAATTTGGGCATTCCACTTCGTAACGGGGGCAAACATCGCCACTAAATCAAGATACTGGTGGGATTCAATGTGCATACGGTCAGTTCCCACCTGTCCCGTGATTGCCACTAAAGGCGCACCGTCCAGATTAGCATCCGCAACCCCCGTCATCAGGTTGGTTGCGCCAGGTCCTAAAGTAGACAGACAAACTCCAGCCTTACCCGTTAAGCGTCCATAAACATCTGCCATAAATGCCGCACCCTGTTCATGGCGAGTAGTGATAAACTCAATTTTCGAGTCTCGTAAGGCTTCTAAAATGTCTAAATTTTCTTCCCCTGGTAACCCGAAAACATACTCTACACCCTCATTTTCTAGACACTTAACTAACACTGATGCCACATTTGACTCGCCCATTATGCTCTATCTCAACTCCAATACGTCTCAAGATTTGCTGATCCTTACCAAACTATAGCTATTCTCACTCTAAATAAGCTCTCGTCAACACCTAATTAACGTCAGTTCGGGATAAGAGAGTTAGTCTGTGAAGATAGCTCTAAGCCATAAGCCATAAGCCATAAGCTTTTGATCCGTTTTTGGCTTTAAATAAAACGACCATATTTCCTGGAAAAAGCAATTTTAAAAGCCTGATTGGGTAAGGATGAGAGCTTAAGCCAAACTCAGGTTATGTAGATACCAACAAAAAATATAAAGTTGCTGCTCACTCCTGAACTCAAAATTGATTATGATGTGAACTATCAGTTAAGCAAGCCTGAAATTGATCAGTGATTCCCCGTCTTCATCCCGATACTATTGAAGAAGTTCAGCAACGAGTTGATATCGTTGATGTCATTTCCGAGCATATTGTCTTACGCAAACGAGGCAAAGACTTTTTGGGGCTATGTCCGTTTCATAATGAGAAAACTCCTAGCTTTAGCGTCAGTCAGGATAAGCAACTCTACTACTGTTTTGGCTGTGGACAGGGAGGCAACACCTATAAATTTCTGATGGAGGTTGGCAAGCAGTCCTTTTCTGAGGTAGTTCTGGATTTGGCTCGCCGTTATCAGGTGGAAATTAAGACTGTTGAACCTGAGCAAAGACAGGAAATTCAGCGTCAGCAAACTTTAAAGGAGCAGCTATATGAAATTGTGGCATTAGCAGCCAGCTTTTTTGAGCACGCCCTGCATCAGTCTCAGGGTTCAGCAGCCTTAGCCTATCTTCAGCAGCAAAGGAAGATTGAGACGGCAACTATCCGTAATTTTCAGCTTGGTTATGCCCCTGGGGGGTGGGATACTCTATATCGCTATTTAATTGAGCAAAAACGCTATCCTGTTAACCTGGTGGAGCAGGCAGGATTGATTAAGCCTCGCAAGACAGGGAGCGGCTATTATGACGTATTCCGCGATCGCCTAATTATTCCAATTCTGGATCTTCAGGGGCGAATTATTGGCTTTGGTAGTCGCAGCCTCAAGGATGAGGATCAGCCCAAGTATCTTAATTCTCCTGAAACCCCTCTATTTGATAAGAGTAAAACCCTGTTTGCCCTGGATAAGGCTCGCAGCAGTATTGGTAAGGTAGACTGTGCAGTGGTGGTGGAAGGCTACTTTGATGCGATCGCTCTCCATGAGGCGGGAATTGACCATGCGGTGGCTTCCCTGGGGACGGCATTTACCCAAAATCAGCTCAAGCAACTGCTGCGCTTTACCCCCTCGAAACAGGTAATCCTTAATTTTGATGCCGACAATGCGGGTCAAAAAGCCACAGAACGGGCGATCGGGGAAGTTGAAGCTCTGGTGTACAGTGGTCAGGTGCAGTTGCGCATTTTAAATCTGCCCGATGGTAAGGATGCGGATGAATTTATTAAAAGTCGAGAGGATGGCGTTGTTCTCTACTATCAGGCTCTAGAACAGGCTCCTTTATGGCTTGACTGGCTAATTGCTCGCTTATTAGCTGATAAAAATCTCAAGGCGGCGGATGAATTTCAACAGGTAGCGGCGGCGATGATTAAGCTGCTGAATAAGCTGCAAGATGCTAATCAGCGCAATCATTATCTGACTCACTGTGCCGAATTATTGAGTATGGGAGATACTCGTCTAGTGTTGCAGAATTTGGCTACTCTTAAATCGCAGATTAAGTCAGTGCGTAGTTCATCTCAGGGTAAACAATCTCAACAACAGGCAAATAAATCTGCTGCTAAACCTGGCTTGGTAATTGCTACCTCCCCAGAGAGTGAACTACTGGAACAAGCCGAAGCCTTGTTGTTAAGAATTTATATCCATTACCATCGTTATCGAGACGACATCATTGAACAGCTTGAGGCTAAAGATTTACTGTTTAACCTGGCGACGCATCGCTATCTTTGGCAACACATTATTGTCCTTGAGGAACAGTTACCCCAGCCTTCAATTAATGATCGCAATCCTCTACTGAGAGAGTTACACAATCTCAGTCCTAACTTTCCTTCAGAGATGATGGCGTTAACCAAGCTGCTGCATTTAGACGAAAAAACCCAAGAAGATGTCTTTCGGGCGGAGGTACGTATTGCTGAAGCGATCGCTTCTTTGGAACAGGTTAACTACCAGCAAAGACAGATCTACTGCTCTGAGCAACTACAAAACCTTGACCCCGCTAAGGATTCAGAGCTAATGCAGTATTATGCTCAAGAAATCCAACTTGCCATCCTCAAGATTCAAGCACTAGAGCAAATTCGCTTAAGCTACGCCCAAGATCCGATTATTCAGTGAGCTGAGAATTGTTTTGTCTGATTGGCGCATTAGGCTAATTTTAGCCAGAAAAACTTGGATGAGGATAATTCAACAGTTAATGGCTCGTAAGTAGCGAGCAATATTTTTTAAGTGTACTGAATCTTTACTTCGATTATTATAACTACTTACTATTTATTACTCTCTATTTAACACTAAATTAATAGTTAAATTATCAAGCAAAAGTTTATTCCAGCAGCAAGAGATTAAGCTAAGAGCATTTATGAACTAATCAATAAATGTAATTAAATTTACCAAAACGCTATAATTCAGGAGCCACTTGATACTAACAGCCACGATTTCCATAACCTAACTAAGGAATTACAGTAAACTAAATAACAAATATATTTAGTTTAATTTATTTTTATCATCTCACGATAGCGATAAATTGATCAGCATTTTAAGCCCCAGCTAAAAAACATAATATTTAGACTAATTATAAAATATGACAAATATGAGAATTGAGCAGGCTTTAGCAACTGTTGATAAAGCGATCGCCCCTAAACGTCTCAGTACATTACAAGAATTAATCATAAGAGAATGCTGGCTAGGTAGGAGCTATCAAGAAATTGGACAAAACGCTGGATACGAACCCGATTATGTCAGAGTTGTCGGTTCCCGTCTGTGGCTAATGCTGTCAGAAGTTTTTGAGGAAAAAGTAACAAAAAATAACTTTAAGGTCATTCTGCGACAGCAGGAACAAACGAGAAATTTGACTGAAGAAAACGTTGAGCTACCAGATGGTCAAGTTCCCCTAGGTTCCAAATTTTACATTGAGCGCCCACCTCAGGAAGCGTTAGCTTATGAGGCAATTGTAAATCCAGCTGCTCTAATTAGAATTAAGTCGCCCCAAAACATGGGCAAAACTTCTCTGGCGGCAAGAATCTTAGCCCACGCTAGAGCCCAAGACTATCATACGGTGATGCTCAACCTACAGTTAGCAGAGGCTCCTGTTTTATCTGATTTAGATAAATTTCTGCGTTGGTTAATGGCAAATATCACCTATCAGCTAGGGATAAAATCTGAGCTGGATGATTATTGGGATAGTGATCTAGGGGCAAAAGTAAGCTGTAGCGCTTATTTGCAGGGATACGTTCTCCAACAGCTATCTCAACCGATGGTACTAGCACTAGATGAAGTCAACCACCTGTTTGAATATCCAGACATATCCCAAGAATTTTTACCTCTGCTGCGATTTTGGCATGAAGAAGCCAACAATTCTCCCCTTTGGCAAAATTTACGCCTGGTGGTAGTTCACTCCACTGATGTCTATATTCCCCTGGATATCAATCAGTCTCCCTTCAACATTGGGTTGCCGATTAAGCTACCTGAATTTGATTTGGAGCAGATGACGATTTTAGCTGGTCGCCATCAGGTTCAGCGCAAACTGGAAAATTTAGAGCAAAGCTTAACATCTTTGATGGATATGATCGGCGGCTATCCCTATCTGGCTCGCCTAGCGCTGTATGCTTTAGCAACTCAACCCGTTACCGTTCTTGAGCTTTTGGCGGAAGCGCCTACGGCTTCGGGCATCTATCGGACTCATCTACAGCGACTCCTGGTAACTCTCCAGCAATATCCCGAATTAGCCAGTGCCTATCAACAGGTGGTGTCTAGTGATGCCCCCGTCAAGTTACCCACGGTGATCACTTATAAACTGGAGAATATTGGCTTGGTGAAGCTGGTCAAAGATCAGGTAGTTCCTAGCTGTCAGCTTTACCGTCTCTATTTTTGCGATCGCCTCTAAATCTAATCATACCCATGAACAGTTATCATCAGGTTGGCGGTAGTTTAAACGCCACTAACCCCAGTTATGTAACCAGAAAAGCCGACCAGGAACTATGTGAAGCTCTGCGGCGGGGAGATTTCTGCTATGTTTTTAACTGCCGCCAGATGGGGAAATCTAGTCTGCGGGTTAGAGTTAGAAAGCGTCTGGAACAGCAGGGGTTTGCCTGCGTGGCTTGGGATATGACCAATATTGGCAGCCAGAAGATTTCGGCTCTGCAATGGTATAAAAGCATTGCCTCGGAACTATGGCGCGGCTTTAATTTAATTGGCAAAATTAAGTTTAAATCTTGGTGGGAGTCGCAACAGGGACTATCTCCTGTTCAGCAGTTGAGTCTTTTTATTAGCGAGCTGCTGTTGCCCACAATTGAGGCAGACCAAATTGTAATCTTAATTGATGAGATCGACAGCGTTATCAGTCTTGACTTTTCTACCGACGATTTTTTTGCCCTAATTCGCTATTTTTATAACCAGAGGGCAGAAAATCCAGAATTTAAGCGTCTCAGCTTTGCCTTATTTGGTGTAGCTACCCCTAGTGACCTGATTCGCAATCATCAACGCACCCCATTTAATGTTGGTACGGCGATTGAGTTAACTGGATTTAATTTAGAGGAGGCTACCCCTTTAATTGCGGGATTGGATGGTTTTGAGCAGCCTCAAGTAGTCTTGCAGGAGATTTTAAGCTGGACAGGGGGACAGCCTTTTTTGACCCAAAAGCTATGCAGCCTAGCGGTTCAGCATTGCCCAGCAGCTAGTCAATGTTTCCTTTCGGGAACGGAGTCCTCATGGGTTAAAAATCTCGTCACCACCACAATTATCGATAATTGGGAAGCACAGGACGAACCCGAACATCTCAAAACAATTCGCGATCGCCTCCTCAGCAACAAACAGCAGTCAAGTCTTCTATTGAGTTTAGCCAGACAAATTTTACGTCAGGGTACGATTCCTGTTGATGATAGTACTGAACAGAGATATCTATTATTATCCAATTTGGTGATTAAACGGGGTAATCAACTACATTACCGTAACCGCATCTATCAAAAAATTTTTAATCTTGATTGGATTAAGCAACAGCAGTCACAGCTACGTCCTTTTGGTAAGGAAGTTGAGCTATGGCTGGCTTCAGAAGGTCAAGACCAGTCTCGCCTCCTGCGGGGCAAAGCTCTCCAGGAAGCTCAAGCTTGGGCAAATAAGCATAATATTTCTCAGGTAGAATACCAGTTTTTATCAGCGTCTCAGAAACTGGAAATTCAGAAAGCTTTAGAGGCAACTAGGTTAAAAGAAGTAGAGGCAAGATTAATTGTTGAAGAACGTAACGGTAAACAACAAAAAATTCTCATTACTGCTTTGAGCGTGGCTTTAGCCTTGGCAACAGGACTAGGTATCTTGGCACAGAGACAAAGTTATCGGGCGGCACAAAGTGAACAAAAAACTATTGCTACGGTGATTGATAGTTTAGCAACCTCTTCCGAAGCCTTTTTTGTTTCTGAACAAAGACTTGAAGCCCTTACCCAGGCTCTCAAAGCGAAGGTAGAGCTAGATAAATTAGCCTGGGCAGAACCCAATCTAACGGCAAAGGTTAAACGTTATCTGCGTCGTGCCAGCTACGGTATTCAGGAGGTCAATCGCCTATCAGGACATACTGGTCCCGTCTGGGAAATTGATTTTAGCCCCGACAGACAGTTAATTTTGTCAGCTAGCGAGGATCAAACCGCTAAACTATGGAAGCTTGATGGAACTTTATTAACTACCTTTGAAGGTCATCAAGCGGGAGTTTGGGCAGTAGATTTTAGCCAGGATCAAACCAAGGTAGTGACTGCTAGCTGGGACGGAACTCTCAAGGTATGGGATATTAAAGGCAAACTGCTTAAAACTTTGCAGGGGCATCAAGACCGTGTTTGGGAAGTAACCTATAGCCCCAAGAACAGTATGATTGCGTCTGCTAGCTGGGATCGAACCATTAAGCTGTGGACACCTGACGGAGAGTTAATTACTACCCTGACGGGACATCAGGATCGAGTTTGGGGACTTGATTTTCGCTATGATGAAAAAATTCTAGCCTCCGCTAGCTGGGATAATACCATTAAGCTTTGGGACGTAGAAAAATCAATTCAGCTCCAAAAACCAGTGCTGATTGCTACTTTGAAAGGACATGAGGAAGAAGTAAATAATGTTGACTTTAGCGGCAATGGTCGGGATTTAGTCAGCGCTGCCCATGATGGAACCTTGATTTTGTGGGATGTGAGCAATCCCCAGCAGCCTAAACGCAAAAAAACCTTAGTGGGGCATCAAGATCGGGTAACTTCTGTCGCCTACAATAAGCAAACGGGAGAAATTGTGTCCGTCTCTGATGATAAAACAATTAAGATTTGGAGTCCTGAAGGTACTTTGATTACTACCTTTAAAGGTCATCGCGATCGCGTGGTGGGTTTGGGAGTTAGCACCGACGGCGAAATGATTGCCTCTGGGGGATTTGATAAGACCATCCGTCTTTGGCAACCCCGCAATAACTTATTGCGAACTTTAGAAGGACATAATAAGGGCATCTGGCAGGTTACATTTAGCCCCGATGCTCAACTTATTGCTTCAGGAAGTCGCGATGCTAAAATCAAACTCTGGACAGCAGAGGGACAATTTGTCAGAACTTTAGAGGGACACGACAGTCGGGTTCATGATGTAGTTTTTCATCCTGGAGGGCAGCTATTAGCCTCCAGTTCCGATGACAATACCGTTAAAATTTGGAATCTTCAAGGTCAAGTCCTGAAAACTCTCCGTGGTCATACTGCCCCCGTATTTTCCGTGGCGTTTAGTCCCGACGGTAATTATCTTGCCACCGCTTGAGAGGATCAAGAGGTAAAAATCTGGAATCTTCAGGGAGATTTGCTCAGAAGCAGCACTTTTCATCGGGGAGCTATCATTGAATTAGCTTTTAGTCCCGATAGCAAGACTTTAGCCACTGCTTCGAGAGATAAAACAGTGAAGCTTTGGTCTTGGGCAAGTGATGCTTCCGCAGCGCAGATTGTCACCCTAGAGGGTCATCAAAATGTAGTTTACAGCGTTACCGCAAGCCCCAACGGCAAAATGTGGGCTACTGCTTCCTGGGATGGCACAATTAAGCTTTGGAATCAACAAGGTCAACAGCTAGCAACATTTCTCGGACATCAGGACGAAGTAAACCAAATTCGCTTTAGTCCTGACGGTAAAACTATTGCCTCCGCTGGCGCAGACCGCACGATCAAACTTTGGAACCTCCAGGGAGAACAATTATTTACCCTAGAAAGACATACGGCAAGGGTCTGGTCGGTTGATTTTAGTCCTGACGGTAAAACCTTAATTTCTGGAGGAGAAGATCGTCACATCATTCTTTGGGATCTCGAAAGTATTCTCAAACTAGACTATCTTGACTATGCCTGTAACTGGCTCCAAGACTACCTCAAAACTAATCCTCATGTTCCCCAGGGCGATCGCAATTTATGTCGTACTAAATCCGATGATTAAAAGATATCCCTCTTTCATCAGTCTAGGCAGAAGAATAACAAAAGTCATCAAGCGTAATTAATAGATAATTGAAAGAAGAAGAATAATTCAATTTAAGATTTAGCAATATATTGAGATGACTAGTGCCCCCCTTACTTGGCAAGAATTAGCAGAGCTTACTGATTTTGCCAGAGATTCTGTCAATGGAATTACCAATGCTCAGGCGACACTTCGTTTATTTGGTCAATCCGAAGATAAAATACGAGTTACCTTATTTCGTGATAATCATGCCTGGTGCCCTTACTGCCAAAAAATCTGGCTGTGGTTAGAAGAGAAGCAAATTCCTTACCGTATCCAAAAGGTGACCATGTTTTGCTACGGTCAAAAAGAAAGCTGGTATAAACAGAAAGTTCCTTCAGGGATGTTGCCCGCAGTTGAGCTTGATGGACAGATTATTACCGAAAGTGACGATATCTTGATCGCCTTGGAAAGAGTTTTTGGAGTCTCATATCTGGGAATGGAAGATCCACGGGTACTTGCTCTGCGGCGATTAGAGCGAATCTTATTTAGTGCCTGGTGTGGCTGGCTGTGTCGTCGAGGAATTTTTCCAGGACAAGAAAAAGCTAGTCGTCAGCAATTTCTCAAGGCGGTGGCAATGGTCGAGGAGGCATTAGCAGCAACTCCTGGAGCCTACTTCCTAGAGGAATTTAGTACGGCGGACATTATTTTTACCCCCTACGTCGAGCGCATGAACGCCAGTCTTTATTATTACAAAGGCTATTCCCTAAGGGAATCCAATCCTAATTTATCAGCCTGGTTTGACGGGATGGAAACCCGTTCCACCTATCGAGGTACCCAAAGCGATTTTCACACCCATGTCCACGACTTACCGCCACAGATGGGGGGCTGCTTCTCCAATGGAGAGGCAGAGGCTTTAGCCAATCAAGCCCAGGTAGATCAGGGGGACTGGTTTAAGCTACCTGATGTTACCTATCCTGAACCCGAAACCTCCCGCGCCGAAGCGTTACAGCGAGTTATCAAACACCGCGAAAATATTGTTAAGGTGAATCCTGGGGAACCACAGCTGTTTGACGAAGCTCTCCGCTGTGCCCTAACTACCATGATGACAGGTAAAGAGTGTGCCCCCCCAGCAGGTTCAGAAATTGGTCTTAGATACTTACGCGATCGCATTAACGTTCCCAGAGATATGTCAATTTATGCGGCAAAGAGATTGAGAACTGCCCTAGAATCTACCGCTGCATTAGTTGGAGAGTCTCAGCCCGAACCACTACCCGTTCGCCATCGTTACGATCAAAATCCTGTAAACTTTGTTGCTAGTTAACGCCAGTTTTGGATAAGAACATTATAGTCATTCCAATTAATTTCCTCGTGGTCTAAGTTACTTGTTTGAGGCTCTAGGCTCTAGGCTTATCCGAAGGTGTACCACAAGGGCATAATAGACCTCTTGCATAAATAATTTAATGAATAAGTCAAATCTATTTTTGACAAGCTATTTAGAGAATTTCAGATAATTGCTGAAACCGCTAAGATTCGTATTCGTGCAAGAGGTCTAATATATCCTTTAGGACTAGGCTTTAGGCTCTATTAAACCAAAACAGTGCATTTGTTCGTATGGTTTCTATTTAGAATGACTATATTTTGAACAACAATTGAAATGATTAGAAGAAGCTTATAGCTTATGGCTTATAGCTTATGGCTACGAGCCAACTAACTCTAACCGAAGTCTATTCAACTGAAAACGGCTGTATTTCCCAAAATTGGATTAAGCCTTTTGTACCATTAGTTAACCATTGAGAATCTTCACAGTCTAGTTGCTTTATTTGATTCTCCTCTAGTCCAACAATGACCTCAGATTTGAGAGTTCTTAGAGTAACCAAAGATGTCGGGAAATAACAACAAATATCAGAAAACACAGCGGTTTTTGCCCAGTGACAGTCTCCCACTAGCCTACGATAGTTGGCATCACCCTTGATGAAAACTAGGCTAGATTGAGCAAAGTGCGATCGCAATTCTTGGGGGATTGACCAAAAGAAGAGGGGGGATGTCCAAAAGGGATGATCTTGCAATATTAATCGCCCAGAGGCGAGATGATTTTGCAAACTAGTGGCGAATTCTCTAACCGCTGTTTCTTGGTCTTTTGCTAATAAATCAATAGTCTCCTCCACGTCTTTAATCATGGCATCGGAGACAAAAATCGGATGTCCCTTAAGATGTAAATGAACTACGTTAACGGCATTGCTGGCTAATAAAAAATCTACCAGCAGCAAATCAGAAATTAACTCCCAACCAGCATTATCAACAATAAAATCAATCCGCTGCTGGTTTCCCTGGCTAAGATAGTTAACAACTTGAGCCGCATCATTAAGAATGATGGACTCCGTTTGCGGTTGGGTTGACATCTGTTCGTGGTTAAAATCACCTGCCCTAGTGGGCTTGAGGCTTAAATCAGCGCGGTTACCCCAGAGGTTGAGGTAAAGTAAGTTCATCAGAGTCTGTTGCCAAGATGGATCTTGCTTGTCGGCAGAATCACTCAAGCTTTGGCGGTGTTGCTGGACTTCGAGGCGCACCAATTTCATTGACTTCACTAGATCCAGACGCTTTTGCAGTTCAAAGGGGTCTATCTTTTGTTCTGGCTTGAGGGAGAAATATGCCGTTATTTGGAGGAGGCGACGGTAAAAGTAGCTTTCAATAAAGTAAAACGGGGCATCTAACCAGTATTTTGCTTTATGGGGGGCGATATATTCAGTCCATGCCGCTAAATCTGTACCGCCGTCATTATCAAGGGAGCATACTTGTTCCTGAAGCAGGTTTTGTGCCAATGCCTCTAGCTGATTAACGATTGAGTCATCATAGTTATTCTCAGCAATTACCTGATGGATAATTGCGGGGACTCGATGGGTAAAGGTATAGCGGGCAAATGAGCCTGATTCTGAGACGCTTAACTGTGGTGGAATGGTTAATTTGGGTCGCAGCAGTTGATTCATTACTCGGCAGTTTCTAGTTTGACGCAACAAAGGTTTTTCAATGAGAAACTAGCTATTCTTATCTAGCGTAGTCAAAAAATGGCGATCGCCCAAGCAAGATTGTGCAGTTTATCATGAACTTTGAGCAAGATTACAAGTCTGATTATTGCTGTTGTTCTGGACAGTAAGTTCGTTCTGCCAAGGTATCATCAATAACAAAGGGGTTTTCATTACCCTGGAATTCGGCAATTTTATGGGAACGTTCTTTTTCTTTCCTATCTGCTGGATCTTTTGCATTCCATTGACACAGGGCAGTTTGCTGACGGGGAAAGAAACTAGCATCTGCATCATCGGCTTGGAAACGATAAACCGTGTAAAAGTAAAACATGGCACGGGCGACATCTCCTTTTTTATCTTCCCTAGGCTCAAAGAGTTTATCTGTAATAGATTCGCTATACTCGTTAATGTTAAATCTAATTGGAAGTGTCGTTAATTCTTGGTCATCTCTGAACCATTTCTGGGTCAAGGAATCACTAATTTCAGCAAAAGGATGATTGTCACGTTCTGAATTTACGGCAGCGAGACTAGGAAAAAGGCTGTGTAAATCACTTTTAGCCTGACCTTGTTTCGCCCCCTTGCCTCTAGGATAAACATGCTCGGCGTTAATCTTTTGAGCGCTGGCATCTCTCCTCGGAGTCTCGGAGTCAGGGGCAATATTGCCTTGATAACCAGTGTAGATTGCCGTTACGATGCCATCCTGGTTATCAGTCTGAGTATACATGAAATCCCTGGCTCTATCATAGCCCAAACTAGTTTCAGGTCGATATTCTCTGGCGATCGCTTCTTCTAATTCCGCACCAGTCAAAGCGGGGAATATTTCCTCCGCCAACAAAGTGCCAGGTTGCGCCATAATAAACCAACAGCACAGGCTAAGTATCGCTATTGTCTTAGTGATTATCTGCTTCAATGTCTTATTCCGCTTCATCTTGCCCACGCCTCAGCTAAATTTGCCCCTTGATATCATAATTGAATGCTGCAACCCAAAGATCATCTTTGACAGAAAATTCAATAATTTACGCCTAATGTGAGTCAGCTTTTATAGAAATCTTGTTGGTTCGTAGCCATAAGCTCTAAGCCATAAGCCATAAGCTCTAAAATGTTAATTTAAGTCTGCCTTATACCTCTATTGGATAATAATTGTAGAAGTAGGATCAAAGTCAATTCCCTAATCATCTAAAAATGTCTAAGCTACTGGAAAGAATCACCGTAAATCCTAAGCAGTGTGGTGGTCGCCCCTGTATCCGTGGTATGAGAATTAGGGTATCTGATGTCTTAGATCTTTTGGCGGCGGGACTGAGTTTTGAGGAAATTTTAGAGGAGATGCCAGATTTGGAATTGGATGATTTAAAAGCGGCTTTAGCCTATGCCTCTCAAAAGCTCAATCATCCTGTATTGCTAGCATGACAACTATTTGGATTGATGCACATCTGTCACCTGCGATCGCCACTTGGATCAACAACACTTTTGAGGATATTTCGGCGTTGGCGCTGCGGGATGTCGGGTTACGGGATGCAGAAGATCTAGAAATTTTTGAGGCAGCTAAGGTGCAAAAGGTGATTTTGATGACAAAAGATAGTGACTTCGTAGACTTAGTACAGCGGAAAAATGCACCTCCAAAAATTATCTGGTTAACCTGTGGTAATACCTCTAATGCCAAGCTCAAGGAGATTTTAACTGCTACACTTCTGGATGCTTTAGAGTTGCTTAATAATGACGAGATGTTAGTAGAGATTGCAGGAAATTAAAAGTTGTATGGTTATATGAAATTGCAAAATATATTACTAGACTAGCGCTTAAATAAAAAGATAGATAGTCTATCTCTCTTATGTCACTTTCTGAGATTTAAGAGTAGTAGAAACAGAATTTACCCATCAGACAAATAAAAAAAATCGATTTATTGCAGCGATTAATTAATGAAATCCAAGTAGCAAAGAACGATTAGGAAAATATCTAACCAGGGAATAATCGTCCAAAATAAAATAGCGGGTTGAATAATTAAACTAAGGTTGTTTAAAGTGGTTTTCTACCCTCCTTGATTTGACCATTGTTGATGAAGAGTGAAATTAGAAATAGCATCTTTGGTTGGAAGAGGAGAATCAGATGAATTCTGAGATTGATTCAAGTTGTAGAAGGCTTTACTGAGAGAGTGTAAAATTTCTTGTGTCAAAAACCAATTTTTCAAAGAGAAATCAAGGTCTAAAGCATGAGCAATCACAATTTTATCAACAGTCTCTTTGGTAATAGATTATGAAAAGCTTCCCAAAACCAGCGAAGCTCTAATCTATATTGCAATGGTTCATTTAATGTCCAAATGTTTAGCTCGAAATAAGCAGTGCGCTCTTTAACCTTTTATTTACAAACACTCTCTTAATTGATGAATAGCTAGATTAAATTTGCTCCCTTGTCTCATCCCAATCCCTCAGTTCAAACTTGATAGAGTACTAGATCAAGCGATCGCAACGCAAAACATAAACCCATAGTCTATTCTTCAGCATTACTATAAGCTTCATAAACCCCCTGGACGTTGTACCAGTTAAGGAAAATACGGGCTACCTGTTCCGCTAACTGTGGCTGATCTCGGTCAATTAGCCATTGCAGCAGGGGGCGTAAACTACGCTCGTTGAGGCTGCCTCCCAAGGATAAGATACCCCACAGCAGACGGTGTAAGAAGGTCATCTGAATCATCATTCTGACGTTAAAGGTGGGATGTTTCTGATAAAATACGACCCCCATTTTGCCCCGCTGAATTTCTTGATCGATCATCTTTGGGATTTGCTCTAGGTTAAATGGTGGATGCCAGTGATAGCCTACTGCTTCAGGGCACTTAACTAGCTTGAGATTAAGCTGTTTTAACCTTACTCCTAACTCTAAATCTTCCCAGCCGTATAGCTGAAACCCCGTATCAAATAGCCCTGCTTCCATGAGCCATTTACGAGCGATCGCCACATTGCCTGTAGCAAAATATGCCGCAGAAAAATCAGTGATTTTATAGGGTTCTGAGGTGGGGTCTTGAAAATTATTAGTGTTAATTACCGCACCGTAGGTAAATAGGCGATCGCTTTGTAATTTTTGCCTCTCTCTCTCTAAAGCATCAGCGTGGCACTGGAGAAAGCTGGCTGTCACCACTAAATCACTATCAATAAACACAATCGTATCCCCCACTGCCTGATTTACTCCTAAATTGCGGGCGGCGGAGGGTCCTTTATGCTGCTGTTGATATACTTTGACGTGGGGTAAATTAGCCTGATTATCTGCCAACCACTCTAGAGTGCGATCGCTGGAACCATCGTCAACAATTACTATTTCATAATCGCTAATTTTGTCATCGGTAAAGCTTTGCTGTTCTAACGCCGCAATGCTTTTTTGCAGTATCGGTAAACGATTGTAGGTCGGTATGACAACGCTGATCTTCATTACTTTTAGGAATCATAATGAACTACTCTAGCAGATACAAGTTATAGGTTATAGGTTATAGCCCTTCGGGTTCGGGCGCGTTCCCTTGCCCCCATTCGAGGATAAACGCCTTGCGGCGGCGCGGGGTCGCCCTCAGTTATAGGTTAATATTCTTACGCTTTTGCTTTCTTGGCTTTTTTCTTCTTTTTCTCCGCCTGTTTAGCCCGTTTCGCCGCCTTTTTCTCCTCTTTTAGCTTGGCTTCAGCTTGCTGTCTGGCTTTTTCTTGTTCCTCCGCAACTTTATCCAAATAGTAATGATAGTCTCCACGATAAAGAACTAGTTCACCGTCGCGAATTTCTACAATCTTGTTTGCTGTCTGAGAAATAAAATAGCGATCGTGAGAAATAATTAGCGCAGTACCGTCATAGTTTTGTAATGCTTCTTCCAGCATCTCCTTAGCGGGAATGTCCAGGTGATTTGTCGGCTCATCCAGAATCAGGAAATTAGCGGGCTTAAGCAGCATTTTCGCCAAAGCTAGGCGAGCTTTTTCACCACCGCTGAGAGCTTCAACCTTCTTAAATGCCGTCTCTCCACTAAACAAAAACTGTCCTAATAGCGTCCGCACCTGTTCATTTTTCCAGTCAGGCACCTCATCATGAATAGTATTCATCACGGTTTTATCTAAATCAAGAGCTTCTGCCTGATTTTGCTCGAAATAACCAGGAATTACGTTGTGCTTACCCAGTTCCACCAATCCTTCATCATATTCTTCCATCCCCATTGCCATATGTAGCAGAGTCGATTTACCTGCGCCGTTGGGTCCCAAAATAGCAATGCGATCGCCTCGTTCAATGGTTAGATCCGCCCCAAAGAACAGAATATTGTTGTTGTAGGCATGAATTAAATCCTGAATCACCAGTACTTCTCTACCGCTCCTGGGTGCAGGAGGAAAGCGAAACTTGAGAGTTTTTAAATCGGAAATTGGTGCTTCTACTAACTCAATCTTGTCTAGCTGCTTTTCCCGACTCTTTGCCTGGGTACTGCGGGTAGCGCTGGCGCGGAATTTCTCAATAAATTCTTGCTGCTTGGAAATTTCCTTTTGTTGTCGTTCGTAGGTTGCCCCCTGAGCAAGTTTAGCTTCGGCTTTTTGCTGGAGATATGCCGAATAATTTCCTAGGTAGGTGGTAGAAACACCCCGTTCTGTCTCAACAATCTTAGTACAGAGACGATCCAAAAATTCGCGGTCATGGGAGACGATAACCATCGGCGTATTGATGCCCCGTAAATAATTCTCTAACCATTCGATGGTTTCTAGATCAAGATGGTTAGTCGGTTCGTCCAACAGCAGTAGATCAGGCTCTTGCAGCAGAATTTTACCCAAACTCATCCGCATCTGCCAACCACCGCTAAAAGAACTCACCAGGCGATCGCCATCTTCCGTAGTAAATCCCATTTCTGGGAGAATCTTTTGCACTTGAGCATCCAGAGTATAGCCTTCTAAGGCTTCAAACTTACGCTGAAGCTTATCCAGCTTATTGATTAAATGCTCTAGCTGTTCTGGTTCCGCCGTCTCCATCGATTGCTGCACCTGATTGATCTGCTGCTGAATGGCGTTAGCTTCTATAAAAACCGTCCAGAACTCTTCATTAACCGTGCGACTAGGCTCTACTTCAAACTCTTGGGTTAAATAAGCTATCTTCAGGCTGGAGGGGCGAATCACTTCTCCAGAAGTAGCTTCGATTTCACCATTAATAATCTTGAGCTGAGTTGATTTACCTGCCCCGTTAACCCCTACTAAGCCTACTCTTTCCCCTGGCTTTACTTCCCAGGTTACGTCCTTGAGAACTTCCCCCGTGGTGTAAGTTTTGCTGATATGTTCAAGTCGCAACATGGGGGTTCTCCTGTGGTGGTTGGGCGAGGCAAAAAACTTTGCTTTTTGTTGATTTATATTACGTTTCTTATCCAACTCCTATTATAGGACTACGGGATTGCCGTGCCGATAATTATTTTTTAAGATTTTTAGATTGCTTAACTCGCTGTAGATCAATAAAAAACAGAAACAAGGATTTAGAGAAGTGTTCAATAATTTTTAAGTTTAAGAGCATCAACAAAATATTAGACTGATGAATATTTAGGCGATTGATAACATACTCGGTTGAGGAATAACTTCGCCTTCCCCTTGCCAAGCTTCCAGATACATCTCAATTACTTCCTCCCCATTGGCGATCGCCTCTTGACGAGTTTTTCCATGAGTACAGGGCATCATAACGCGCTCTTCAAATTCGGGAATAGTGACTAAAAATAGTTGGTCTTCCTCAGACCACTGAATAACCATGCTGTATTGATTCATTGGCTTCCCCTCAAGTTATCCAATTCTGCAAGTAATTTTACTAACTGTTTCTCCAGATATCTCGGTACATCATCGCTATTGTTTCCTGGAACTGTCAACGTTTTATTCAACAATAGGTAGCTGAGTGTATTTAAGTATAAAATCAAAATTTTCGATTTTCTCCCCTGCTCCTCTGCCCCTCCACGCACCTGCTATTAAACGTTTTACAATTAATTATGCCTACCTACTTAGCTAGCCCAACATATCAATGTTCTGATCTAAAACTGACATTAATTTCCTGTATCGCCGATTGACTTTAATTCTGTACCACCTAAAATCACCTCAGGCTGAATGTAGTGTTTGAATTCCAGTAAATTAAAAAAAGGGTCTACTAAAAAGAAACAGTGATGTTCGAGGGGCTGCTTGGGGAAGCGTAACCTGGGCTTACCGTAAAATTCTAGCTGATGCTCTTGAGCGCGATCGCAGATTTGCTGCCATGCAGCGTGAGTTGGTAAATTAACCCCAAAATGTCGGGGATAAATTCCTCGCTGGGGCTTCAACGTTTCTTTGGTTAAGTGACCCACTAGCTGATTACCATAAAAATTAAAAATTACGGCAGATTTATTTTCCCGTCCTACCTCGCAGCCTAAACCTACGGCATAAAAATCTTTGGCTTGAGCAATATTGGTAATGGGAATTGCTAAATGAAAAGCTGCTGCTTGGTTCATAATTGACCTCGGAGAAATCAAATACGTCTTTCTTTTGCAATAGTAGAATATCCAAACTAAGAATTGAAGAATTGATCAAAATCAAAAAAATTAGTTTGATAAAGTAATTTAACTTTTTACATTGACTTGATTACTCTTTATCACAGAAAATAATTTATAAGATATTAGAACCGCATAAGGAATATTTAAAATCATGAATCAGACAGGAGCAGCCGTTTGGTTTACGGGGTTTAGTGGAGCTGGCAAAAGCACTATTGCTGGGGCGCTAACCGACAAGCTCAAGTCCGAGGGCGTCCGCTTGGAAGTCTTGGACGGAGATGAGATTCGCGAAAATTTGACGAAGGGTTTAGGTTTTTCTAAGGAAGACCGAGACACCAATATTCGGCGCATCGGATTTGTGGCAAAGCTGTTAGCTCGCAATGGTGTCATTGTACTGGTTCCAGTTATTAGTCCTTACCGTGCTATCAGAGAAGAAATGAGAGCGAGCATTGAAAATTTCGTTGAAGTTTTCGTTAATGCTCCTATATCGGTGTGTGAAGAACGGGATGTTAAAGGTCTGTATAAAAAAGTTAGAGCAGGAGAAATTAAGCAATTTACAGGAATTGACGATCCCTATGAGCCCCCGAATAATCCTGAAGTCGAATGTCGCACAGATCTTGAGGAGTTATCAGAAAGTGTTGACAAAATTGTTAATAAGCTTAAGGAGTTGGGCTACATTTCCTGATGGGGTCTGACTTAAGAATGCCACTGAGCAACTAGAAGTCAAATTTTAGGGATAATAAGGTAGTGGAGCAATTTAGATTAGTCTTACTCCACTACCGACCCCATTCTTTCTATCTGCCCTGTTTTTCCTCAAAACTCAGCTATGGACGATGCCAAAGTTAACCTTACCCAAGCCAAACTAAGAGGCAGCCAGAGATTACTTCAATCTTTTCCCCAGGAATGCCTTGACAACTCAGCAGTTGGTCAAATTGCCTGTCTAGAATGCAGCAATCAGCGGCTTTATGGAGAGGTAATTCAGTTGATTCCTCAGCGTAAACTGTGTTGGTTTAGACCAATATACCTACTGACTGAGGCAGCTAACCTGATTGATTTGCGCTCTAGTTCAGACTTACTATGGCCCGCAGCTTTATTCAGACCTGCGTTGGATACAGAAGTAATTGAGTATTATGCCAGCCTCGGAGATTTCGAGCCGACAATAGAAGAAAAATCCTTAAACCATCAATATCTGCATCAGTTTCTGCGTCAAGTATGGCGATCGCATCAGGAGCAGTTTAGCTCAAAGCCTATCGTAGCGGAAGAATGATATTAACAGGATATTTAAGATAGCAATTTTCAGTTTAGTGCGTTGTAATCCAATTCGGTTTGAGGACAGCATCGCTACCTCTTCCCCGCAGCTTATCGAACCACCTAAAACGGGAACAGGATGTAAACCTCATCAAACACACTTGAAGATAAGTGTAAGCAAACATAAAAGTAGCTCGTTAACTTGAGAATTCCTATCAAACTAAATTAGCCTGAAACTTAGTTTCACTCAGTTTTTACTTTTATATTTTAGGTTTAGATACACTGAGTAGGGAATCAAAATCATATGTTATTTTCGTAAACTACAATACTAACATTTAAATAAAACTAGACCATAATGTGTTTACGTAATAGATTCATTAATTAGTTGCAAACGCAGGAAATTACTGTTCAATTTCTAAAGTTGCTCTGGAATGAAGCTAGTTGACCCTAATAGTTAATAGAACGTGTTTCTTGCATTTTATAAGGCGGAATGGAGTGGTAATGCATAAAGTGATGGTGAAAATCGTAATAAACAATACAAAACTCCCCTGGTTGGTTGAATAACCTGACAATATTTAGCGTCACTTTATATATCGATTAAGTTTGCATAAAGTAGACATTTTTTGGTAGGTGTGCGTGATTTTACATATTATCCTTGGGACATAAAACTAATTTTTTATTTTTTTAAGTAATATCCAGAGCGAGAAACAACAAACATGAGTAGCACACAGATAAAGCAACAATTCACTACTTTTAGACCAGAGGGGTCCCTCAGCGCAGCTAACGCTTCCGAGTATCTTAATTGCTTGACAGTAGAGGTTAGATCTTCAGTAAACTCAGCCCTACTAGTTAACATGGAAGCCGTAGAGTTCATGGACAGTGCAGGATTGATGACTTTAATCAAAGCCTTCCGTTTAGCGGAGAGTTTGGGGCGTAAGTTCGGAATCTGCTCAATTGCACCTTCCGTTAAAATTATGTTTGAACTGACTCAATTGGATCAGGCTTTTGAGATTTATGAAGATTCTCAGGCATTTCAATCAGCAATCGATAGGTAAGAAAAAAATTAGAGCAGGATTTTTTTGTTAGGTGCCAAGCTAGTGTAACTCAGAATTACTGCTTGGCATTTAGCTTTCAGCTATCTAACAGTAATTATTTTTCACTGGGTGATCTTGTTGCTGTGTTGAGGTCACGCCAATTGGAGTACATCTTCACTTTTACAGCAAGTAGAAATACTGGCGATTATTAACTGGGTCAAGGAACAAGGAGAAAAGTTAGCCGACGAGCTTCAAAACGAGGAAATTCTTGAAATCACCGAGATAGGCGAACTAAATGCGGAGCATGTCATCAAAATATTAATTTTGAAATCCTTGCGAGATATTGCCTTTAGCTAGACTCGAATTCACGTTATTTAATGTTAAATGCTCAATGTTTAATGTTTAATATTAAATGCTCAAACTCGCGCACCCCGACGACGACAAAGGCGCTTAGTTTGCCGCATGTTTTCCTCAACCTGTCGTGGGAGCAAGAAGACGCGGGGTCGCTCATTAATGTTGAATTCTCAATGTTTGATACAGCTTTAATTTCACCTAACTTTCCTGCCATCACCGTTTCTGGCAATCAACCACTCCAGCTAGGAATTATGGCTTCAGGGAGTGGCACCAATTTTGCGGCGATCGCCAAAGCGATCGCTGATAATCAGCTCAATGCTGAAATCAAGGTCTTAATTTACAATAATTCCCAAGCTCAGGTTAAGCAGCGAGCAGCAAAGTACGATGTTCCTGCTGTCTTAATCAATCATCGACAATTTTCCAGCCGAGAAGAATTTGATCGGGAAATAGTGGCAGTTTTACAAGCTCATGGTGCAGACTGGATCATAATGGCAGGCTGGATGCGCATCATTACTCAGACGCTACTAGATGCCTATCCCAATCGAGTAATCAATATTCATCCCAGTCTTCTGCCCAGTTTTAAAGGTATTAGAGCTATTGAACAGGCACTTAAGGCTCAGGTTAAAATTACTGGCTGCACCGTTCATCTAGTGAGTTTGGAAGTTGATAGCGGTCAGATTATTATGCAGGCGGCGGTGCCAATATTGCCTGAAGATACCCAGGAAACCCTCCACGCCCGAATTCAGGTTCAGGAACATCTTATCTTGCCCCAGGCGATCGCCCTAGCGGCAGCCAGGGACTCAGGTTAGCTGCTTAAGCAACTGTTCTAGTTCCGACTGTCCTAGAGTACTGAGAATAAAAACCTCTTGAACCGTCTTCCCTTGGCGGGCAATTACCTTATATCCTCCACGAATCGGTACAGAAACTCGTAATTTCATTTTGGGAATATGGCTACGAGTCTGTTTAATTCTGCCTGGAGTAACGGTGCTGATTCCTTCACACAGCACCAGCTTTTCTAAAATGGGAATTAATCCAGGGAGATGGGTAGAGTGATTCCAGACTAAGCGACCATCAGCAGCCATACTAAACAATGTTCCAAATAAAAATTAGTAGAAATCAATTAGGCTTTTTCTAACGGTGCCATGGTCAAACCAGCACGATGTAGCTGTTGATGGTAGAGTTCTGCCTGTTCTTGTGGTCCTACCCAAACTAATGCTTGTCCCTCATAGTGAATTTGATCCGTCAATTCTCGGGCGCGATCGCCATTCATTCCAGGAATGTACTTCATTAAGCATTCGATAACGTGAGGAAAGGTGTTGTGGTCATCATTCAACACGATAATCTTATAATTGGGGTAACGTTGCTTGATAGTCTGACCAGCTCTTTCTTTTGTAACGGTTGGGGTTACAGTCATTTCTCGTAAATCCTAATACTTCAGCTCAACAAAATAGTAATTAGATTTCAGACTAACTTGTGCTTAACATTAGTCAATCTTTATTTACCAATAGTCTAACTAAATTTAACAATTTCTTTAAGATTATACCTAAGGAATTCTCAGATATCTAGATACATCAATACCAAGTTAAGTTAGGACATTATCTGGTCTGAACCCATAACCTATAACCTATAACTGAGGGCGACCCCGCGTTATGCGAAGCGGTATCCTTTAGGACGGCGCAAGACGTTTATCCTCGAATGGGGGCAAGGGAACGCGCCCGAACCCGAAGGGCTATAACCTATAACCTATAACTCACGAGCCTTGAAGTTGCGTCTGTCCTGATCGAAGTTTGCAAGGCTGTAGATATCCTAATCTAAGTCCTTATTGCCATATCTTGTTTGGGAATCAAGCTGTAATCCTAATTTGTAGCTAGTGCGAGGAGATAGATTTGTTATGCTTTAGCTTTTATTCCCAGGTAGATGATGAAAATTACCATTGGCTGGCTGTATCCAAACTTGATGAGTACCTATGGCGATCGCGGGAACGTTATCTGTCTACAACGAAGATGTCAATGGCGAGATATGGAAGTAGAGATTGTTCCTCTTCAGCGAGATAC
Organism: Cyanobacteria bacterium J06621_8; assembly: GCA_038524995.1. Taxonomy (GTDB): domain Bacteria; phylum Cyanobacteriota; class Cyanobacteriia; order Cyanobacteriales; family Xenococcaceae; genus Waterburya. Next base: position 20,716 of record JBCBIE010000004.1, on the reverse strand, counting down.
CGAAATTAGCGAGTTTCAGAGAGTTGATCTCATTGTGGGAGGAGGAGCCCAAGACCGCCAGCAGGAAATTGTGATGCGGGATCTCCAGGGAGCCAAAGCCGAAACTCTTCAGGCTAAAATCGACCAGGGCACCCCAGGGGTTTTTACCTGTGGCTCACCACAACTGTTAGGTCGCTATTATGAACCAGCACTAGGCACTAGAATTGAGGGTTTAGGTATCCTCGATATGGTAAGCAAACACCCAGGGATTGCAGCACCCCGCTGTATCGGCAATTTAGTCTTTGAAATTACTGCTACGCCCCTCGCTGCTGAATTAAAGGAATTTTGGCAAGAGCCACCGCTAGTTATTGGTTTTGAAAATCATGGCGGTAGAACTTACCTTAATAATGTTCAGCCTCTTGGTAAAGTAATTCAAGGCTATGGAAATAATGGCGAAGATCAGACCGCAGGGGCATTTTATCAAAATGCGATCGCTACCTATTCCCATGGACCGCTGTTACCCAAAAATCATTTTGTTGCTGATTGGCTGCTAAAAAAAGCCTTATCAAAAAAATATGAGACAGAAATTGTGTTGAAACCTTTAGATGATTCTCTAGCAATTGCAGGGAGGCTTGCAATGTTGCAAAGACTAAATCTTAAGCCTTCAGCCGCTGTAGTCTAGTGGTTAAAATGCATTGTAATGATGCAACTTGAACCTAAATTGCGTGCGTTGCAGAGGAATTTGCTTTATTATTGCAACAAGACATTTTTTGCAAGAGCATCTTGCAAGTCGTAAAATTTAGCAATTGCAACCACAACTATGACTGGAAAAGTACTAGATAATGGTTCTGCTGGAGCTTTGGTTCTTATAATACCCCTAGCTTTTAGTGTTGTTGTTTTATATATGCTTTGGCCCTACTTGCTCTTAATAGCAGGAATTATTGTGGCACTCAAAGTATGGCAAAACTATCAATGGCAACAATGGTGTCGAGATATTAACCCTTACTTTAATCAATTAATTAAAGATAATCAAGGATATCTAACTCCAGTAGACCTTTCTCTCAAAGCAAATTTAACCCCGAAGGATGCCAAAGTATTTTTGGTACGCAAAAGTGAAGAATATGGCACTGAGCCCCAAGATCTTCCTAATCGGGGATTTGTATATTATTTCCCTACCGCTAGTGCTCTGGGAAGCATCCTCGATGCTAGTGAACCAGAAACTGCGGTTAATTCTTATCAATTAGCTGCCAAAGAGTCCAACAAAATATCCGTCAGAGGTATTGCTCAATTGGCAAAGCAGGAACAAATTGAAGCCGCCACAAACGTTATCACATCTTCTGTCGCTCAATTAACTAGAGCAGAATCTCCACAGTCAACTGCTATTCTTGAACCTGAGTCCGAGACAGATAGTTCAACCATCATGCAACCCGCTGCCGTTAATGCAGGTCAATCATTGATTCAAGCTGAGCTAGCTAAACGCCTCGACCTAAATTCTAGTACAGTTGGTAGACGTAAATCAGACCCTGATTTTCCCCTGTGGAGTCAAAGCAAAGATCCTGAGGGAATTGCCTGGAAGTATGAAGCAAAATCTAAAATGTATGTGGCATTGGCTCCTGACTAAAATTGTGCTTGTTTCGTGAGCCAATCGCTTGCTTTAAGCCTGCAAAATGATTTCAGGATTGCCCGTTGGTGATTTTGTTTAAGGACTAGAGATAAAGTTCAATTAATCGTTCTACTTTCAGTAGTATTTTGAGCTCTCCCTAGTCCTTAATTCTTGGGTTATCAAATATTTTTTAAATTTGTACAGTTATATATTTTCTTCAATTTAATTTTGACAATGAATCAGCAATGGCAGTGGCAAACTGAGCATAATTATTCTTATTTGACCTGTGACTTACTGTCTAGCTGGCAACATGGTTTTTTTACCGCAGAATTTTATCCCCAAACCCCCGCAGAATTAAACGGCATTCTTAAACCTGACGCTAATGCCTATCGAGTTAAGCAAGTCCATGGTGATGTGGTATTAACCCCTCAAGAAATTTCTACCATAGTCAATCAGGACAAAGAGCACAATTCTGTTGCTAAAGCTGATGCCGTGGTCAGCGATCGCCCGAATCAATCTGTTTGGGTTGCCAGCGCTGACTGTACACCAATCTTGATTGGGGATGTCGTGACTGGTCAAGTCGCGGCAATTCATGCAGGATGGCGCGGTACAGCCCTCAAAATTGCTCCTCAGGCGATCGCCAGATTCCTTAAGTTTGGCAGTAAATTAGAGGACTTACGGGTTGCTCTAGGTCCAGCAATTTCAGGGACGGTATATCAAGTAGAGGAACCAGTAGCCCTCGCTGTGGGACGGAGTATTATTGCTGATGCTAAAACTGATGTTGCTATTTTGGCTGAATTACAAAGCCTCCCTCAATCTCCATTAATGCTAGATGAAGAGCCAGGCAAATTGAGGTTAAATGTTGCTTTGGTTAGTTTGATTCAGCTACGGCAGTTAGGGATTAGCAGCATAAATATAGCGATCGCTCCTTACTGTACCTATAGATATGAAAATCCAGCTGCTAGTGATCAATATCCTTTTTTTTCCTATCGTCGCACAGGAGAAAAAAAAGTTCAGTGGTCAGGAATTGTCTCACATTAATCTATCGATAGATAAGCTTGTTGATTGAGTGAGCGGACTCAATTTTTATTTGAAACTACTATAACTTTAATTTTCATATTAACTCTCTTATACTAAATCCGATTACCAAAATACACTTACTAAATGCAAACCCTTTACCCTTTACCCTTGCATAATCAATAAGTGTTCTATCTAAACAGGATTTAGTATTATTTGCCTTATTCAGACTTTTTCAGCCAGCCCTAGCCGTTCCCTTTCTTTACTATTTCATAGTTAACAGAGTGAAACTACTTAGCTAGGGTGCAGTTCTTCATTTCAAATTTATTTCTTATCAGTACTGTTTGGGATAAAAGTCAGAAAAACTTTCATTATTTGCTTGATTTTACTGAATTATTAGAGCATCAGTAAACTCGTTAAATTGAGAAAGCAATTATACAACAATTTTCTGATTTGTGTGTGATCGAAAGCATTCACGAGTAGGAATCTTGATCATTGGTAAAGCATTTATAAAGACATTATAAAGGTATCAGTCAACTAGATGAAAACTTTACAAACCAGCTAGGGTTCTAACTAACTATTTGATTTTTATCTAACCAACTACAATTTTTAGATCAGATTTTTAAGTCATTTTGATTATACGTTTAAAAAAATTGACTATCAGGTCACTATTTTGCGTGCCTAATCATTCAAATTAAAAACATTAATTAATACACTTAATTATCTTTTTTAAGAAAACCCAATCTGTTTTACAAGCTATTAAAACCATAGAACTATGTTTATAACTCCAGGGAATTTTAATTTAACATCGACAATTACTGACGATTGGGGCACTGTCCAAAGAATCGCCATTAATCTTGAAGCTCTATCTGCAACTGAAGATTGGAAAATTGAAGTCCCCCTAGATAAATATGAAATTGATCAAATTTATGGAGCAGAACTAATTGATGAAAATGGTAAGACCTACATAGTTGGGGCTAGCTGGAACAGAAGTCTAGAAGCAGGACAAACATCAGAAATTATTTTGATTGTTGATGAAATTCCTCATACTGAAGGGGACTTAAATTTAACATCGACAATTACTGATGATTGGGGCACTGTTCAAAGAATAGCTATTGAATTAGAGGCTCTATCTAAAACTGAAGATTGGAAAATTGAAGTTCCCCAAGACACCTATACAGTCGATCAAGTTTATGGGGCAGAATTAATCGAAGAAAATGGAAAACTTTATTTGACTGGGGCTAGCTGGAACAGAAGTCTAGAAGCAGGACAAACATCAGAAATTATTTTAATTGTTGATGAAATTGAAAGCGCTCTCCCCAGCGTTGATATACCGAGTTCCCCTCCGTCAAGTCCCTCCAGTACTCTTTCTGATGAACCGATGATTGTTGAACCTACGATTAATGTTGATAGTGAGATTGTTGATGAAATTTCCCATACTGAAGGGGACTTAAATTTAACATCGACAATTACTGATGATTGGGGCACTGTTCAAAGAATAGCTATTGAATTAGAGGCTCTATCTAAAACTGAAGATTGGAAAATTGAAGTTCCCCAAGACACCTATACAGTCGATCAAGTTTATGGGGCAGAATTAATCGAAGAAAATGGAAAACTTTATTTGACTGGGGCTAGCTGGAACAGAAGTCTAGAAGCAGGACAAACATCAGAAATTATTTTAATTGTTGATGAAATTCCAAATACTCTTCCCAGTGCTGATGTGCCGAGTTCAACCCCATCAACCCCATCAACTCCAGCGACTCCCCCCAGTGCTCCCCCTGCTGAACCGATAAGCGTTGAACCTACGGTTAATGTTGATAGTGAGATAGTCGAAGATTGGCGGGGTGGCTATAAATTAGAAATTGACCTAACATCAGACTCCGCAATCTCAGATTGGCAAGCAGATTTCTCCTTCCCCTACTCAATTCGCGCTGCATATGGTGTCGACATAGCAGACAATGGTGACGGTAACTTCAGCATGACAGGGGAGAATGGCTGGCGCAATATACAACCAGGGCAAACCGTTACCGCTATCTTAATTGTTGACGATTTTGGGCAATCGGCGATCGCTCCAGAGCTGGAATTTTCAGCAGCGACAACCGAAAATATGCAGCCTCCCGCTCCCGAGCCTGCACCTGAGCCAGAAGTTAGCGAACCCGCTCCCGAGCCTGCACCTGAGCCAGAAGTTAATGAACCCGCTCCCGAGCCTGCACCCGAGCCAGATAATTCTGGTAATGACCTTGGGGCAAATCCAGAAGGATCAGGACGCACCATCAACGTCGAGCAAGAATTTGGTGGCGATTTAGAAGGCGCGATCGCCGCTGCAAACGATGGCGACGTAGTTCAGTTAGGAGGCAAGACATATTACACTTACGGAATTGAAGTCAATAAAGATATCACCATTGATGGACAGGAAGGTACCGTTATTGATGGACAAGGAACTGGTGGAACCGTTTTGAGCCTATATGAAGGTGCTTCTGGTGCTACGATTCAAGATTTGCACATAACAAATGGTAATAAGGGAATACATGGACATGCGGCGTCTGACCTTACCTTGCAGAATTTGGAAGTCACTAATATTGGTCTTAATCAAACCCTCAGAGATAATCAGGACAATACAGCAATTCAGCTAAATCTTGCTGACGGAGCACAAATATTAAATTCCGTAATCCGTGATGTGGGTCGCAAAGGAGTTGGTATTAATAGTACCGACGGGGCATTCGTCAGCGGTCTGACGGTACAAAACGTCAATTTAGCCGCAGAGCACGCTCAAAGCCATGATGCCGCAGGGTTTAAGTTATTTAATACTAATGATATTGAGCTTGCGGATAGTTATTTCTCTGATATTAATGCCTACTTTATCTGGAATGATACTACTAACAACACAACCATTGATAACAACGTGGCTGAAAACATAGGGGAAGACTTCCTTAGACCTGTATTTAATACTAATGTCTATATCGGAGGTATCTACAATGAGAAGAGCGCTAATGCAATTATCAAAAATAATACCACTACTTCCGTTGGCAATTTCCCTGGGTTGAATGCTACTGAATTCTCTACTGAAACTATGGTTCTCGAGAATAATAATTTCTCTATTGAGCAAGTTAATACAACCGACTATTGGGTAAATCAGGAAATAGAAACCCTAATTGCCGTTACGGAAAATCCTCTAGAGGCTGATTTTAATCTCTTTGCTGACGAGTATTTTGCCCAGGCTAATATTGGTTAACTAGTTAGTTGAATAAATATCTAATACCTGCTATGGCTCTTCTATAGCAGGATTTTTTTTGAGTTACTGCAACTTTTCTTTTGAAAAATTTTGGTCTTTAATATCAGTAGAATCTATTTGAGGATTAATAACAAGCAATAAGGTTCCATAGCTAATTAAAGCAAAAATCCCCACTCCTATGGTTACTTTTGAGTAATTATGCTCCCAAAAATTAGTTATTTTTTGCTTGAAACTTATAGGAACTCTGAGATGATAATTATTTTTTTGTAGCTGAGAATGAAGATAGCTCAACTCTGCTTTTTTGAAAGATATCTCATATTGATTATTGCGATTATGACTTAACTTATCTCCCAGGGCTTCCATGATTTCCCTAAGTGCCAGTGAATTACTAATCTTTGATTTCAAGTTTAATACTTTTGGCATTTGCTGTTCTAAATTTTCTAGGATCCGCTTTACTTCTGAGGGAATTTGCCTGTGCCCTTGATCTTTGACATAGTATTTTCGCAAGAGGCTCAAATCTTCTGGGAGATAGCTTAAGTTTTCCTGAAGAGCCTGCATTTGCCAACTTAGTTCTAGCCAGTTTTCCAGCAAAATTATTAGTCTTTCTATGTCTTGTTGCTCCAAGCTCTGCTGATCTCGTGACTGCATTTTTTATTTGGCTACTTAAAAGCCTGGGTATTTATTTTATTGAACTCCGCATCGATAGTTCGGACAAAGTTTAATGCTTGAGGGAATACTGGAATATTCAAGCCATATTTAAAACTTGAGTAGCTTAGTATAAATTATGCTCTTTAAGCTTTTGGTAAAGCCTCCCTAACTATCGTCTACATAATATATTGCCTATATCCATCTTAAGATAGATATCGTAACTATTAATAAATATTAAATTATCATTATTAATAAAAAATTAACAAATAGCAAAGTCACCATGTGTGTAATTTATAAAACAATATTTTGGCAATCCTCAAGGGGTAAAATATGCTTTAAGGCATAGATCTGCAAAGAATGATGCTCAGCATCCTGCCGCAAAAACTTACCAGGGCAAAATAATAGTTAATTGAATTTCCGACGGCAAATTATATTTCAGTACTAATAAAATTTAAACTTGCACTAATTGACCGCAACTTATCATAGGTAATTTTGATAACTTGCAGTTGATAGTCTGGAGCTAAAAATAAATATGAAGGAAAACTTACCAACCTGTGGACAACTAGAAAGAGATCTTTCTCAAAAAATCCAGTCATTTTATCGGCAACAGTTAGGACATCAGCCCTCAAAGGTGACTTGTCAGTTATTTGGAGCTAAATTGGCAATAATTCTTGAAGACTCAATTACCAGTGCTGAACAAGTTTTACTGGATGAGGGGAAAGAGGATTTAGCCGAGCAGGTACGCTCAAATTTAGATGATGCTATTCAGCCAGAGTTAAAGCAGCTAATAAAAAATATTGCGAAAGTAGACGTAGTTGATCTTCTTAGCGATGCAACCTTAGACACTCGAAGAACAGGAATTATTGCTGTTTTGAGTCAGGCTCCTTTGGTGCGTAATCCTAAGAGTATTCCCAAAGTTAGAGGCGAAAAAGATAACTAGTTTCTAGAATGTTTCTGTGTAGTAGAGAAGATTTATATTTTTTATCAATAATGCATAGGTCGAAGAATTTACGCAATCTAGAATCAACACTGTCTCTTAAAATTAGAAACGTTTATCAGAAGCAGCTAGAGCACCAAATACAGCACATATCTTATAAATTATTTGATCGTACTTTAATGATAACTTTGGAGGGAATCATCACCTCACCTGAAAAGCTTTTGAAAGAGAATGAGCGCTTCGATTTGATGCAGCAGATGAGAACAGTGCTTGATGATGTAGTTCATCTGCAAATTCAAACCGTGATTGAAGAAACCTTGAATGTCAAAATAGTTGATTATTTAAGCGATACCAAAATTGATAACGACATTTCTGGTGCGATCGCCATATTGGAATTTAAGCCTAAATAGCAACATTTTTGAGAAAAAACTGTAATTTTGCTTCTAAATCCTCAATTAAATAAGGTTTAGATAGATAATCGTCAAACCCAGATTGCTCAAGCTTGGCTCGGTCTTCTTCTCTAGTTAACCCAGTAACGGCAATTATGGGAATAGAAGCCGTGTCAGGGTTTTGTTTGATGATACTGGCAATCTCTAAGCCATTTAGCTTGGGCATGACAACATCAAGCAAGATCAGTCTAGGAAGCATTTTCTTAACTAAATCAAGACACTTTTCACTATCATTAGTAACGACACAGCCAACACCGAGAGATTCAATAACGCAGCTAGCCAGTAATAGGTTATCACTATCATTATCGACAACTAATACTAAAGGTACTAAAGGTCGGAGGTTTAACTGCTGGTTATCAAAATTATGATTTAAGTTAGAGTGCATTTATTTTGATGATTAAATCTACAGAATGTAGAAGCACTCTAAATATGGTGAATAAGCACCTTATGAAGACTGGCTCTAATAACTCCATTAAGTTAGGGATGTTATCTTGGTTCTTTACCGAAGCAAGATGAGCCTAAGCTAAATAAAGTCTTACGAAATCCATTAGTTTTATTCTATAACTTTTCCCCAAACTTACTTAACTAGTCCTGCTCTTAAAGCTCTTACTGCTGCTTGAGTGCGATCATCTGCACAGAGCTTGTTGAGAATGTGACAGACATGAGTTTTAACCGTACCCACGGTGATGTATAACTTCTCAGATATTTCTGCATTGCTACAGCCTGCAACAATTAATTCTAGCACCTCTAACTCTCGTTCCGTTAGGGGATAAGTTTCAATTAGCTGCTGATATTCATCCGCCACTGCGGTAATCGCTTGAGTATCTTCATTAGAGGAAGCCGAGGAAAGAGCGGCTTCTTCGGTGGTGCGCGCCTGCTTGAGGACAATTCGAGCGATCGCAGGGTCAATCCAGGCATTACCTTCATGGGTACTTAGTATTGCCTGAACCAGATTATCCATGGTGACATCTTTAAGGCTATAAGAATCAGCCCCAGCGGCAAATGCCGCCATTACCGAATCTTCGCTGTTGTGCATGGTCAACATTAAAACCTTAGTTTTTAAGTCAGGGTTTTCTAACTGGTATTGCTTGAGCTTTTGGGTAACTTCAATTCCGTCAATGTCGGGCAAACCAATATCTACCAGAGCAACATCGGGTTGATGAACCTTGATTTTGCTTAAGCCATCTTGACCGTTAACAGCATCAGCTACAACCTGCACACCTTTATACTGTTCAAGGGCAGCACGAAGACCGATACGGCTCAAATCGTGGTCTTCAATTAATACAACGTTGATTTTTCCCATACTTTCCTGAAGACTATTGATCAAATTAGATGTTTATTCTTTGTTTAAGACTATCCAGCATTTAACTTCTAATTTCATCCTTCTTCAGAAGTATATCTAAATATCTATTCTTTATGTTGTGACGACTGTTGCTTGGTTGCAGATATTCTCCTGTTGCGGGGTGATGGTAGTACGGGAACGTTGAGTTCTCAGCAGCGATAGATTGTTGGTCAAAAGTAGGCTAGTAAAGCTGGCGATCGCAATAATCGGTAAGATTGAAGTATCGGAAAGTACCCCCAAAATAATCGAAGTGCTGATGGGAGTTTTCGTAATTGCTACGTTAATTGCCGCCATGCAGCACAGCATCGCAATCGTAGGATGAACACCAGGAATCCCTAACGAGATCGCTAATCCTAAATTTGCCCCCGTAAAGAATAAGGGGAAAATAAACCCGCCACGGAAGCCACCGTGAATCGTGAAACAAATAGCCAACATTTTAGCCACGGTAATACACAACAAGGTTGTAATGCCCAAGGCTGCCCCTGCTTCAATTACCTCAGTCTGAATCTGCTGTTCACTAAAAAATAAGGTCTGGGGAAATAAAACCGCAATCCAGCCAATCCCTAAGCCCCCCATAATGGCTAGTAAAATATGCTGCTGTTCAAGATGACGAATGCACCAGCCCAAAACCCTAAAGAACAGTACAAATAGCGCCGCCGCCGCTGCACCAACTGCCCCCAAAGCTAGACCCTGAAGCATATTGACGTAGTTGAGGGGCGGTAAACTATCAAATAGATCAAAACGGTAGATACCACCTACCTCCAAACCAGTGCCAAAGCGAAACATAGCAAAGCTAAAAATCGAGGCAATTACCGCAGGGACGACTGCCTCATAATATTCTAACCCCCGACGATGGGGAATTTCCAGGGCAAATAGCGCTCCGCCAATTGGTGCGCCAAAAAACGCTCCTAAAGCCGCACTCATGCCGCAAAACGTCAAAATGCGGATGGATTTTATCGTTAGATTCAGGCGATCGCCTAACCAACTACCCAAACTACCGTTAACCTGTACTAGAGGGGCTTCTGGTCCAAGACTGCCCCCTGCGGTAATCGAAACTAGGGAAGTTATAATCATCCCAGGAGTCTGACGAGGTTCCAGTCTGCCAGGGTCATGGACTTTATCAATCACCATCGCCATTTCCCCAGGCAACCCCATAAAATACAGACACAAACCTACGAGTAAACCGCCAATGGTAGCCACAATCCAGGTATAGTTCCAGGCAGGTAGCCAGGCAGGAAACAGCGGCAGCCAAAATTCCTTACCGTTTGACCAGATAAATTCGAGTAAGTTTTCCAGGACAAAATAGTAAATTGTCGCCACCAAACCGCCAACGGTGCCAATGCCAACGGCGGCAAAGACGGTTTGGATGTAGGTTAATTCTGATTTGCAATTGTCCGTAGAGAGAGATTTTTCAGCTTCAACTTGATTGAAAATGACCATAATGCTTAATAAGACACTTTTTCCCAAAGCAGATTAGTTTGGGCATCTTAAATTTTTTAAGCTAAAAATAAATGTAACTATTAATACTGATTATTTCTCAATAGAGAATTGGTGCATTTTTTGATGCGTATTTTGCATAATTTGAACTAAGCTGTTATTTATTTAAACTGCCAAGCTAATAATCCCCTAGCCCCGAGCCACCTTAACCCATACGAGATTTTAATCAGCAAATTCAGGGCGATCGCCGATAAAGCGTTAGATTAGCAGTGGAAATAAAATTAATTTGTTAAGACTGACCGTTATAATTTCTTTAACATTAGCGATCGCTCTAGGGCGCAACCTCTGAGATTCTTATCTATGTCTTCTGAACTGCAAATCAACGAAACCAGCCAACAGCTTCAGGACAAAATTACTGAGTTAAAGCAGCAAGAGGCAATAATTCGTCAGCAAGAGCAGTTTTTGCGCAGTATTTATGAGCATGTCCAAGAAGCAATCTTTGTGGTGGATCTCGATGCTGGGGGTAGGTTTCGCTATCAGAGTTTTAACCCCGCAGCCGTGCGCTTAACGGGAGTTACCGACGTGGAAAATAAAACTCCAGAAGACATTTTTCCCGCCACCGCCGCATCAGCGGTTAACCAACGTTATCAAAAATGCCTTGATGCTGGAACCAGCATTTGCTATGAAGAATGTCTGCCCTTTCAAGGAAAAGATACCTGGTGGATCACTACCCTCAATCCCCTCCAGGATGAGTCGGGAAAGTTTTATCGCATCATTGGTACGAGCCTTAATATCAACCAGCGTAAGGAGGCAGAAATTGAGCTAGATCGGGACAAAAACTTTCTGCAAGCGTTATTAGACAATTTATCTGACGGTATCGTCTCCTGCGATGCCAATGGAGTTTTAACCTTATTTAATCGGGCAACTAGGGAATTTCACGGTCTACCCCAGGAGCCAATCTCCGCCGCAGAATGGGCGCAACATTATGACCTTTACGAGGCTGACGGTAAAACTCTGATGTCGGCTGAAGATATTCCCCTTTATCGAGCTTTACAGGGAGAATCAGTCAGGGATGTCGAGATCATGATTAAGCCTAAACAGGGTAAGCCTCTTACTCTATTGGCTAACGGCGATCCCATTATTGACCGCCAGGGACACAAAATGGGGGCAATTGTGGCGATGCGTGATGTTACTGGTAGGGTACAGGCAGAGCAAGCCGTAGTTCAGTTAAACAGTCAATTAGAAAAATTAAATAATGACCTAGAAAATAGAGTTAAAGAGCGCACCAGCCAGCTAGAGCAGGTTAATTCTCTTCTGTTGGCTACCACCGCCACCCTAGAACAGCGCAACCAAGAATTAGATCAGTTTGCCTACGTAACTTCTCACGATCTTAAGGCTCCCCTAAGGGCGATCGCCAATCTGTCGGAATGGATTGAAGAAGATTTGGCAGACAAGCTTGATGAAGATACTAGATACAACATGAATTTGCTCCGCAGTCGAGTACACCGCCTAGAAAATCTGATCAATGGTTTATTGGACTATTCTCGTGTGGGCAGATTGGAGACGGAAGCCAAGTTAGTTAATGTAGGTCAAATGCTCAGAGAAATAATTGACCTGCTGGATCTCCCTCCCCACTGTCAGATCGAGATTGCTGAAGACATGCCTAGTTTTATTACGAAAGCCATCCCCTTACAGCAGGTGTTTCGCAATCTAATCAGTAATGCGATTCAGCACGGTGAAAAAGACCTAATTCAAATCAAAATTTCCGTTAAAGAACTAGAAAATTACTATGAATTTGCCGTGGCGGATAATGGGCAGGGAATCGCACCTCAATACCAGGAACGGATTTTTACAATTTTTCAGACATTAGAAGCCAGGGACACTAAAGAAAGTACTGGGATTGGGTTGGCAATTGTTAAAAAAGCCGTAGAAAATCAGGGAGGAAGCATCGACCTAGAATCAGAGGTCAATGCTGGCTGTCGGTTTAAGTTTACCTGGAAAAAACTTGCCTAACCTGCCTCATATTGAAATAAAAAAAGATATCTATCCTTTAGCTGATGCTTGCGCCGTAGTTTTGACTTAATGTATTATCTGTTACAAATAAAATTTTGACCAATTTTCAAATAAAAGAATATGTAAATTCACAATATAGTAAGTATTAAATGTAATCTTATGCAGGAAAGAGCGATCAATATCTTATTGGTAGAAGACGACGAAGTTGATGTAATGAATGTTGAAAGGGCGTTCGAAAAATATAAAATCACTAATCCTTTATACATTGCTGGAAACGGCATTGAAGCCCTGGCTATGTTGCGTCCCCTAGATGATCAGCTACCTGTGGTACCAGAAAATAGAAGATTAATCTTGCTTGATCTGAACATGCCTAGAATGAATGGGCTAGAGTTTCTCAAAGAGTTGAGAAAAGATCCCGCCCTAAAGCGAACTCCTGTAATAGTTCTTACCACCTCCGACGAAGATAAAGATCGGATTGAGGCATACAACCTTAACGTGGCTGGGTACATCCTTAAACCAGTTACTTTTGGCAATTTTGCCGAGGTGATGGTGGCGCTCAACAAGTACTGGACGCTGTGCGAAATGCCTTAGGTAAGTAGTTTCATTGTGTTTGGAAACTACTAGAAACTGAAAAAGCTAATGGCTAATGGTGAGCCAGTGCGGTTAGCCGAAGGTGTATCCTTTAGGGCTTGAGCGAGAGGGGTGGCGAGGTCTCCTCGCCATACCCAATCGAAGCTTTGGGGGTTCCCCCCATGAGCAACTGGCGAACCCGAAGGGCTACGAGCCAATAACCTTTCAACAAAGCTAACCCACACTAGGCGTATTTAGTAATGAGTGAGCTGCAATATTCGATACTGTTAATAGATGACGACGAAGTTGATCGCCTGACGGTGAAAAGAGCTTTTAAAAAAGCCCAATTTCCAGCTAGGCTAACTGAGGTACAAAATGGTCGCAAGGCGCTGAATTTACTTGCCCCAGGAGCATCCCCATCTGCTACTTTTGCTGCAATTCCCGAGCAGGAAATTGAATCCCCCAAAATTTTAGCTTCAGCTAGGGGAAATTTCGATCTGATCCTACTTGATTATCGTTTACCAGATATTGATGGTTTAAGATTAATTGCCCACATCCAACGCTTAGGCTTAGATTTACCGATCATTGTGCTAACAGGTCAAGGAGATGAAGAAATCGCAGTAGAGATCATGAAGGCGGGAGCCGCTGATTATTTATCAAAAAATAAAATCGACCCCAATAATTTAACCAAGGCAATAAATAGTGCAATTCGACTCCATAATGCCGAACAAGCGGTAGAAGCCGCAAATGCTCGTCTCCGTGCCAGTAATGAACTGCTAATTTCCAAAAATCAAGAATTAGAAAGACAACAGCAGCAAATAAAAGTACAAAATATTAAGCTACAGGAATCTTATAATCTCAAGTCCGAATTCTTAGCCACCATGTCCCATGAATTACGCACTCCAATGAACGCGGTTATGGGTTTTTCTCAGCTTCTACTGCGGCAATATCCCGATCCTCTCTCGCCGCAACAGGAGAATTTAATTCAGCGCATCCTCAATAACAGCAAAAATTTGCTGGACATGATCAACGAAATGCTGGATTTTTCTAAAATAGAGGCAGGGGCATTAGAAGTAAATCCTGAAAAATTCGATCTGGAATTCTTGATTAAAATAACCGTAGAAGAACTTCGTTCCTTAGCATTGCAAAAGCAGATAGGCTTGATTGCTGAGATTGAGCTTCAGGATAAATTTTTGGTTCAAGATGCCAACTTTGTTAAGCGAACCTTGATCAATTTACTGTCCAACGCGATTAAATTTACTGAGACAGGGGAAGTAAAAGTAACTGCCTGGGAAAAAGAATCAGGGAGAATTGCGATCGCCGTTACCGATACGGGAATGGGCATTGCAGCAGAAGAGCAGGGTAAAATTTTTCAGGCATTTCGTCAGGGAGATCAAAGCTGTACCCGTCAGCACTCAGGGACGGGACTGGGTTTAGCAATTACCGAATCTCTGGTTAAAATAATGGGGGGCAAAATTACTCTGGATAGTCAATTAGGCACAGGGTCAACTTTTAAAGTAGATATCCCTCGCAGGTATGATGTGTAGCTACATGGGCGTTCTTATGATGGGATAAATAATATACCTTTTTATTTTTTATAATTTTTCCTAATTAATTTTAATGCCTGTTGCTCAAGCTTTAGACGGTAAGTATATTCTTGCTGTTGATGATATCCCCGATAACCTATTATTAATCCAGCTAGCTCTCGAACAAGAAGGCTACCAGGTCATTTTAGCTCATGACGGGGAAACAGCCTTAAAACAGATAGAACAGGCTCCCCCAAACCTGATTTTGCTAGACGTAATGATGCCAGGTATGGATGGCTATGAGGTCACCCGTCGCATTCGTCAGAACAAGAATATCCCTTTTATTCCTATTTTATTAGTTACCGCCAGACAGGAATCGAGTTTAGTGCAGGGGCTTGATGCGGGGGCGGATGAATTTGTCCGTAAGCCATTACAAATTGATGAATTACTGGCTAGAGTCCGCTCCATGTTGCGGCTCAAAGAAACTATCGACCAGCGGGAAAATTTTGTTTCCTGCCTGACTCACGATCTACGAACTCCTCTAGTGGCGGCTAATCGAATGCTTGACCTGATGATTCAACAGGTTTTTGGTGATGTTACTGGTCAACAGCGGGAGGCGATCGCCAATATTATCAGCAGCAATGATAATCTATTGGCGATGTTGAACACCCTATTGGAAACTCACCAGTATGAACTCGGACAAAAAACCTTAAGCTTTATTCCCGTTAACCTGCAACAATTAATTGCAGAGGTTGTTACAGAATTAAAGCCCCTTGCTCTAGCGAAGAATCTTGAGCTGCGGGGGAATCTAGAGACAGACGTTCCTGAAGTTAAAGGCGATCGCCTGGAGTTAAGAAGAGTAATTACTAATTTAGTTGCTAATGCAATTAAGTTTACAGATCAGGGCTATGTTGAGCTATCCCTATCCCAAGATGAATCTCAGGTACTAGTCCAGGTGATAGATACAGGAATCGGCATTTCACCAGAGGAACAAAAGGCTATTTTTCAGCGATTTCATCAGGGAAATCACAGGCGAGCGGGGAAAGGGTTAGGGCTATATCTTTGTCAGCAAATTATCAGCGCCCACCAAGGCAAGTTAACGGTTCAATCTCCCCTGCCAACTTCTGCTCTGCCAACTGAGAAAGGGACTGTTTTTAAATTTTCTCTCCCTAAGTAGCATTATTCTTATTAAGTAGATCGGTAGCAATAAGACTAGCTACTTATCCTTTGCTTCCCAATCCCCAGTCCCCAATCCCTCGAACAAATAACTTAGGGAATAGGTCGATTAATTAGAACGACAATATTAACTCTTAATCTGTAATTGTTTTGCCCGACGTAAAGACTCAATAGTCGTAATTAAAGTCCTGCCAACGATTTCAATTTCCTCAGTGGTGTTAAATCTGCCAATACCAAATCTTAGAGAAGCATGAGCAAGATGTTCGTCTCTTCCCAAGGCGAGCAGTACATGAGAAGGTGCGGTGGAACTGGAAGAACAGGCAGAACCCGAAGACAGCGCCACAGTAGACTGTAATCCTAACAGCAAAGCCGAACCGTTAACCCCTTCAATACTAAGATTTAAATTACCAGGCAGCCTCTTGGTAAAATTGCCATTGAGGTGAATTCCCGATAGTGTTTCTAGCATCGACCACAGCCTTTGTTTCAGCTCTGTTAAACGTTCTGATTCCCTTGCAATTTCAACCAGGGCAATCTCGACAGCTTTAGCAAAACCGACTATTTGCGGTGTGTAAAGAGTGCCCGATCGCCTGCCTCTTTCCTGCCCTCCTCCCTGGAGTTGGGCTGCTAGCTTAACTCTGGGGTCGCGACGACGTACATATAGTGCCCCAATTCCTTTTGGTCCATAGACTTTGTGAGCAGTCAAAGACATCAAGTCAATGTTCATTGCCGCAACGTCTAAAGGAATCTTGGCGATCGCCTGTGCCCCGTCGGTATGAAACAATACTCCCCGAGCGTGACAAATGTTGCCAATTTCTGCCAGGGGCTGCAAGACCCCAATTTCGTTATTAGCCGCCATGACTGAAACTAAAATCGTATCTGATTTGATTGCCGCCTCTAGCTGCTGAAGATCTAAAATACCGTCAGGTTGAACTGGGAGATAAGTAATTTCAAATCCTAAAGTCTCTAAATAGGCGCAGGGATCGAGAACCGCCCGATGTTCCGTAACCACGGTGATAATGTGTCTACCCTGATTAAAATAAGCCTCAGCTACGCCTTTAATCGCCAGATTATTTGCTTCCGTAGCACCACTGGTAAAGACAATTTCTTCGGGGGTAGCGTTAATCGCCTCAGCAATGGTAGCGCGCGCTTGCTTAACCGCTGCATTTGCTTCCCAACCGTAAACATGGGTATTGGTGGAAGGATTGCCAAAACTTTCGGTAAAGTAGGGCACCATGGCATCTAATACCCTGGAATCTAGGGGAGTCGTGGCATGAGCATCAAGATAAATCGGGCGTTGAGACATCTTAAAGATAAAAGAAAATACTAAGATAATTAATTAGAATTTAGCAGTTTTTCCCTAACAGTTTTTAGTAATGATAGGGCTATGATAAAAATCTCTCAGCAAACACTATGGTAGATTGTGCGATCGCTCTAGGGAGTAATCAGGGCAACTCTCAGGCTATTTTAGAAAATTCGCTTCAGACACTCCAGCAAATTCCTGGTATCACTCTACAAAAATCCTCCTCCTTGTATCAAACTAAACCCCAGGGAACACCCACGCCTCAACCCGATTATCTTAATGGCTGTGCCCTACTTTCCGTCGCTCAATCACCTGTCGAACTATTAAATATTCTCCAAGCCGTAGAAATCCAATACGGAAGAGTCAGTAAAGGAACTCTGCAACCCCGTACTTTAGATTTAGATTTATTGCTATATGGAGATTTGATTTTGGATACTCTCAATTTAACTATCCCTCATCCTCGTCTTACAGAAAGGGGATTTGTTTTAGTTCCTCTAGCGGAAATTGCTCCAGACTGGATTGAACCAGTATCAAAATCTACCGTTGTTCAACTATTGGAAAAGGTGGACACTTCTGGAATTTACTTATATATTTCGCTCTAGTTAGCTTCAGATTTAGATTCGGAATGTTGCTCTATGGAAATAGCTCTCAACTTTATGAGGAGCTGGATTCAATCACTAATTGAGCCTTTGATCTGCTATTGATTGTCATGATGCTGCTTAGATAAACTTCATCTTTAGTTAGTGAAAATCCAAATTGTTCATACTTACTTTATAAAAAAATAGGTATTATCAATAATTTACTATTTAGTAGTCTTTTAGTTAGTCTATAGATGCCCAATGTTACAACCATGATAAATAGCTTTAATAAGTATCATAAAAATCGAGCACTATGTTTAACTCCACAAAAATTAGATTATTGACCGCATTAGTCTTCTTAGGGACTATGGCTGCTGGAAGCTTATCGTCCCGTCCCGTATCGTCAGAAGATAAAACTACCAGAGTTCTGTTAATGGGAACAGTTCGTGATTTTAGCGATCAACATCCCGATTTTGAACGGAAGGGATTAAACAAAGCTAGTGTTGATGGAATATCATTTAGCTTTGGTCTTGACGGAGAAATTACTACCGATGAACTGGGGGATGATTCTAAACCAGTATATGCAGGGGGAAGCAAGTCTACTACTACTGAAGAAAACTTTAACCAATGGTATACAGATGTAGCTGGAGTTAATCAAAGTAAACCCTATGAAATCTTACTGGAAAAGACAGATCAGGGAGTGTACCGCTATCAGAATACTAGCTTTTTCCCCATCAATGATCAGTTAATAGGTAATGAAGGAAGAAGTAAAAATTACCACTTCACTTTTGAAATTGCCAACAGATTTACTTATGAAGGAGGAGAAGTCTTTAACTTTAGTGGAGATGATGATGTCTGGGTTTATATTAACGGTAAGAAAGTTATTGATATCGGAGGAGTGCATTCTCGAAAAGATGCCAGCGTTCAATTAGATCTTGTCGCCGATGAGATTGGCTTAGAAATTGGCGAGACTTATGACTTTAACTTTTTCTTTGCTGAGAGACATACTTCTGCATCTAATTTTATTATTGAAACTACTCTAGAATTAGAGTCGGAAGATTTTGCAGATTAGATAAAATAAATCTTTTAAAAAGATTATTTAAGAGACTATATTTATAGATTTAAATCTATTCAAAATACACAGGATATTATCATGATTTACTCAATAATGAATATATATTCATTATTGAGTAAGCTTTTAAATGGTTTTAAAAAATGAATATTTTTGATATTGTTATTGCTAACAAATAAGTAAAACTAATTGCATTAAAATATTTTGGTGATCAATCAATATTAGAATTAAAGTAATACAATCCAATGGGTAATGAAATCATTTATTGCAAGCATAATATTGTTTGAATTTTATATTTAACTTGCTGAATATTGATTCTTTCACAATTACTTGATAAAAAAAATAAGTATTTTTAGCAGTTTACTAATTATTATTTAATAGGCTATTCTAAGAAGTGTTAATGTTGGAAGTTTAACGATAATAAATGTTTTCTTTTAAGATTAGCAGATGACTGACTGCAAAAGGCATTTGTCATTTAATATTCGGAGTTAAAATAGTCAATAGAATGTATAAATTTAGTTTTAGTAGCTTAACCAAGCTGAATACAAATAGCTTTTTTGCATTATTGATGTTGGGTTGTTTAGCAACTGAAAGTAGTGCCGCCCCTGTTATTGATGCGCCAAATCCCCCAGTACCTACAAGAGTTTTAGTAAATCCGAGCTTTGAATATCCTGCCTATAGTGACTCAACGTGGAAAAGCTTAGATAATTATATTCCTGGTGATGAAAGTACATTACAGGGTTGGTTTTCTACTCACCCTACAACAGGATACTCAGGCTATGGTAATTCTAGGTTCAGGGATTCTCAAGGTAATCCTTTTCAACGTTTAGTTGAACTTTGGGTTAATGCTTTTCAAGGCGTTCAAGCACCTGAAGGAAATCAATTTGCCGAGCTAAATGCACAGGCTGATTCAGCTCTTTATCAGGACATTTTAGTTTTTTCTAATGAAATAATTCCTTGGTCTGTAAGCCATCGTGGACGTTCACAAGACGCTATAGCTGACGTGGCAGAAGTATTTATTTCTGATCCACTAGATTGGACTGGACCAACTTTCTCTGGTAATAGACTGTATTCTGCCACTATTGGAACTTCTAGAAACGGAAGTATTTACGGGATAAATCCAGTTACTGGCAATATAGCTGATAGTAGCTCTAGCAATACTCTTGGTAATGGATGGGTTCAGTACTCCGACACTTGGCAAGGTCCTGCAACTTCCAAAAAATATCGTTTCGCTTTTCAATCCGTCAGCACTGGCGGAGGGAATAATACTATTGGTAACTTTCTTGACAATATTCAAATCAAGCTATCTCCTTTGGTAGATTTAGTCGAACCCAACATCTCTGAGATCAATCCGTTAGGAGAAAGTACTTACTATCTTCCTGTTCGGATTAATGGTCAATCTGAGTCAGAAGCGACCATTGAAATTGATGTATCTTTGGGTAGTGCCGATTTTACTGACTATGAACTTGAAGCTCTTATCTCTGGAACTAACGATTTGCTCTCCAACGGGATTACAGCTTCAAAAATGCCTAATGGAAATATTGAATTAAAAATTCCTCCAAGTCTCTATGATCCTAACAATCCTCGCGATTATGTTACTATTCCCATTGACTTTGAAGGAGTATCATTATCTCAAGATGAATTAGCGAAGTTTGAGATAGTTAATGTTGCTGGTGGAGGTGGTCAAGGAGTTCAGGATCTTTTGATCCCTCCTGCTGATTCTGGTTTTAGCGCTAAGTTAGAAACGAATGTTTTAGCAGCTAGATTTGCTGATTAAGATCTTTTAGGACTTACGCAAAAGAAAAATTTGATTAGGGAAGTGTAAACGAGTTAAGGT
>JBCBIE010000003.1:203973-214595 GCA_038524995.1 Cyanobacteria bacterium J06621_8 | reverse complement strand
ATTTAATTTTTGTTCTCTATTTTATTATTGTGCGTTTTAAATGCATCACAGCTTATCAGCATCATCGAACAAAATTATTTCAGTTCACTGCAATGTGAGTATGTTACGGAAGAACTGGAATTTTTAGCTACGATTACCAATGACAAATTAATTAAGAAATAAATCGTGCAATTATCTAACATTTCCCGAGGCTGCATAAATTATTACAGACCATATATGCTAGTTAATTATGCTAGTTAATTGAAGGATCAGGAAAGAGATATCATAATGATGAATAATTATGATGCTTGATGAAAAATGAGCAATGACATCGATATCTCTTTGACCCACGATGAGGCATTAGTTTTGTTCGAGATGATGTCTCGATTTTCTGATACTGACAAATTATCAATAGAACATCAGTCAGAAAAACGTGCTTTATGGAATCTCTGCTGTTTGCTTGAAGAAAAAATGTTAGAACCATTCACTGAAAATTATGAAGAACTGCTAAATGAAGCTAGGGAGAGGCTCAAGGATTAAGAATGTTAATCATAGCGGTACTTAAAGAAATCAAGCCCAAACAAACCCTAAACTAGCTTTATAAGCCATGAATACGTCACGATTTTGATTGAGCCATTCAACAAAACGATAAGATATAGCTGTACGAAATTCAAGCTCTAGAAATAAAATGTGCTGACAAACCAATGAAATCAGCTAAACTAGAAAAAATCAAGGAATATAGTAAAGCGATCGCCTGAAATTTTCATTAGATACATAATGCAATTGCGTAAAAATCATAGGGCAGAGAAAACGATTTCATTAGTTTTAGCAAGTAGGCAAATAATTGAGATCGCTCTTTTTATATTTAATTCTCTAATCCCTTCAGAGAAGAAAGATAATGCAGGCACAGAAAGCTATAACTGCGATGTCTCAAATAAAACTTTAGTGAGAACTTAGTTATTTTATTTCATCATGAAAATTATTAATTTTTAAGCTTGAAATTAAGCTTTTAATTTATGGCAAGTGTAAATAATGCAACAAATAATGAAATATAACTTAATAATATTAGTTCATTGATTAAATGTGGTAGTCTACTTTTAATCTCAAATTTAATAATTGGTTTTGATGGGGAGCAGCCATCAAACGAAAGGGGGAAAGTTCGGTGTGAATCCGACGCTGTCCCGCAGCTGTAAGCCGATTTTAGGTTATTGTAAATCAGCAATCTAAAATTGAGTAAGTCAGAATGCCCGCCAATTGTACATAAAAAATACAATTGTCTGCGAGGTACAGATGAAAAATATTATTGTTGGTTCTCGGTGGGGAATACAGCTTATCCTATGGATTATAGCTCTGCTGTGGATATTTTCCAGAAGCGATCGCGCTACAGCGCAAAATATTCCACAAGTATCAGAATTTTCCCAAAATCGAGGTACTGCGAGGGACTTACAAATAAGTCCTCCAATAGTATCAGAGTTAATATCTGAAAATACTCTATCTGAGGCTGAAAAAGTAGAAGATATTGTTGAAGAAAATCCGACGCTACAAGAAGATCTAGAAGAAACAGCCCTAAAGGATACCGCTACGCATAAGCAAGAAAATCAAGAAGAAGCAGACATTAAGATTACAGTCGTCGGGGAAATATTAGATCAGCCAGTTTTCACCCCCTTCCGTCGTGAAGGGAAGCTACGGGATGCAACCCGTCCAGTATACGTAATTGACGGTGAAGAAATTGAAGCCCAGGGAGCGCGTACTGTTAAAGAAGCGTTGAGATTTGTCCCTGGTATTTTACCCGACGGTACTGTGGGAACAGAAATTGGTGCTTTGAGCGGTCAGTTCATTCGCGGTTCTAATACTGCACAAGTATTAATACTAATTAACGGAAGACCAATTAATAATCTTGGTAGTGGTGGTTTTGATCTTTCAGAAATCACGACAGATATTGTCGAAAGGGTTGAAGTTCTTCCTGGTGGAGGTTCTACCCTCTACGGCTCCGATGCAATTGGAGGGACGATCAATATTATTACTCGTCGTCCGACAGAAGATATTAGCACCAAAGCTCAATTAAGATTTGGCAGCCAAGATTTCAACGAACAAAGCATTCGCAATAGCGGTACATTGGGTGATATCTCTTGGTTACTAGCCTATAACCGCACCCGTGCTAGTAATGATTTTGATTTTTCCATCCCCGAAGTTGACTTTGATGGAACCAGAGAAAATGCCGATGTACTCTACAATAATATCAATTTACAGGTTACTACAGAATTAAGCGATCGCCAAAGTTTGAGCTTCAACACCATTTATCTTACAAAAGACCAAGGAGTGCCTGGTGGTGTCGCAATTCCTCAAATTTCTCAAGCTGCTTTTAACTCACTTACCGATAATAATCGTAAGTTCACCGACCAAGTTCTCACAGATTTAGCCTGGAACGCAAAATTAGGTAAAGCAGAGGATTCTTTACTAACAGCTAGAGTCTATTTAGATTTTCTCAATACCCGTTTTGATAACAAGACTGGAGATATTAGCACCCATCAACAGTTTGATAATGACCAAAGATCTTTAGGTTTTCAGCTACAGCATAACTGGCAAATTGCTAAAAATCATAATATTACCTATGGTTTTGACTACCGTAATGTCAATGCTGAAAATATCACTCGTAGCCTCGCTGACGGTATAGAAACTGAGAATTATGATGATAGCATCGGACAGGGAGCGGTATTTGCTAAATACCTGGTGGATGTTATTCCCGATGTGCGATTAAATTTTGGATTGCGTCAAGACTTTAACAGTTTGATCAATGGTTCAGTTACTTCTCCAGCGGTAGGTGCGCGTTGGAATTTAGGAAAAACTACAACCCTTAGAGGTAACTATATCCGCAATTTCCGAGTTCCGACTCTATTTAACTTATTTAGTAATTCTCCTTTTGCTCAAGGTAATCCCGACTTAGAATCAGAAAGGGGTGATAGTTTTGATATCGGTATCGACCAACAGTTGGGAGATATCGGTTTGCTACGTTTCACTTTCTTTAGTAATACTATATCCGATAATATTGCTTTCGATTTTGCCAATTCGACCTTTGAAAATCTTGGAAAAGTTCGGACTAACGGGGTAGAACTGGCATTAAACGTGCAGTTAGTAAAAAATTTCTATTTCTTTGCTAACTATACTGCAAACGACCCAACAATTCTTGAGAGTTCTAATCCCGCAGAAGTTGATCAGGAACTAAGATTTGCAGGGGCTGATAGTATTAATTTAGGACTTTCCTACGAAAATTCTCAAGGTTGGTATGCGGGAATTTTAATGCATTCTTTGGGTAGTTATCCAATAAATAACACCAATACAGAATCTTTATCTGGTTACACAATCTTTGATTTTAAATTGCGAGTTCCAGCAACTAGCAACCTAGCGTTTAATGGTAGTGTAGAAAATATTTTTGACCAGAGGTTTCAGTTATTCCCTGGCTTTCCTGATGCAGGTAGAATTATTCAAGCTGGTGTTAGTTATGAGTTTTAAGGAATTGAGAATTAGGAAATTAATAATTATTAATATGAAATAATGAAATACTTGCTACATAAGAGATCGTCTTTAGCTGTCAGCCATCAGCTATCAGCTATTAGCCTTGAGCTTTTTTCTCGTTTTCTCATATGTAGCGTTCTTTTTTAGATTTCATATAACTCCTAACTCTTTAATCTAAGATCCAAAATCATTAATTACTGGCGGTTCAGCCTGCAAGGCTGAACCAATGATTGAATGTTTTATTTATTAGAAGTCCTTAAACCGTCTCTAAGATTACTCAAACGGCTGACATTCTTGATCGCTAAGACCTTCGACAATAATACAAGTATTATACTCAATCATACCAGTGTAAGTTCCTTCGGGAGTTCCTTTGGCACCGATACCATCAGCAATTAAGGGGCTTGGGGTGACTTCAACCCCTGCTTCTTTAGCAACTACTTGTAATACTTTGTCATTAGCCGTTAACTCGGCAAAAATCGTGGGAATCCCTTTGGATTTGATTTCCTCAGAGAGTTCCTTGACTTTAGCTGCACTAGGTTGTTCTTCTGTAGAAATTCCTAATAATGTTCCTTCTACTGTTAAGCCGTAAGCTCTCGCATAATAGCTCATTGCATCGTGGGTTGTGACCAACCTACGCTTGTCTGCTGGAATTAAAGCAATTTGCTGTTCAATCCAACCATCGAGTTGATCTAATCTGGCGTTATATGTTTCTGCATTAGCTTTGTAAGCATCAGCGTTATCAGGGTCAATAGTCGCTAGAGTATCGCCGATTAACGTTACCATCTCTTTACCATTATCAATATCGTGCCAAACATGAGGGTCTGGTTCTTTTTCTCCTTCTTCCTCAACTTGAATAACGTTTGCAGTTGCCTGTTCATGAAGAGGAATTTTTGGGGCTGGGGTTTCAGTCGCTTCTGACATCTCGACAATAGAAGGTTCAAAATTTAACCCTGCATAAAAGACTGCATCTGCATCCTCAATTGCTTTGCGGTCTGAGGGTTTAGCTTCGTAGGTGTGGGGGTCTTGGTCGTAACTTATTAAACAATTGCTGTCAATTTTGTCAGCGCCAATTTCTTCTACCATGTCACAGATGACGCTATAGGAAGCGACAACTTGTGGTTTTCCATCACCATCTGCTGCGGGTTGAGCGGTAGTTTCTCCTGTACCTGATGTTTGGTTAGTGTTTTCGCTTTGAGTAGAGTTACACCCAGTCAAAATCACAATCGCACTCAAAGTCGCAGCACTCAGAATTTTGCGATAACTATTTTGGATTAATCTTATCACCTTACCTTGGAAATATACTGTGAATATTACTTACGATATAGAATATCAAAACAATTATTTTTTTTTTCAATATAGCAATAAAATTTTAATATTTTTTTTATTTTAATGGTTAAATTTTTATCGGAATGTGCTTAGCTACAGTACATGTTATAGCCACAAGAAAAAAATCTAATATAATTATTAACTCAGATGACTTTGAATAAAAAATAAACTAAAGTATATTGGATAATTATGGTTAAAAAAATAGTATATCATATTAACGAATAATCAAGAAAAATGCCAACTGTATATTTGCTTAACTCATTTTGATTAAATCTATAAAAAATAATCTTGATTTATTTAAGGAATGAATTTTTTGCGTGATGTTGCAAGTCAAAAACCTGTCAGTTTCCTATCGAGGTAATTACGCACTTAGAGAAATTAACTTTAACTTAGAGCCTGGTCAATTAGTCGGTATATTCGGACCAAATGGAGCAGGTAAAAGCTCTATGATTAAAGCAATGTTAAATTTAATTCCAGCAACTAGTGGTGTAGTTACTTTTAGGGGTGACCCCCTCAAGCAGAAATTGGATAAAGTTGCTTATGTCCCACAGCGATCGCAAATTGATTGGGATTATCCAGTAAAGGTAAAACATGTGGTGATGATGGCAAGGACTATCCCTACAGGATTGTTTCGTTATCCTTCACGTCAGTCGCGAGAACTGGTTAAAATGGCATTAAAAAAGGTGGAAATTTGGAATTTGAGAAATAGACAAATCGGGGAACTTTCTGGTGGACAGCAACAAAGAGTTTTTCTTGCCCGTACCCTAGCTCAACAAGCAGAGATATTCTTTTTTGATGAACCATTCACAGGGGTAGATCGGAAAACTGAAAATATCATTTTTGAAATTTTTCATGAGTTACAAAAGCAAGGCAAAATCATCATGGTGGTAAGTCATGATTTAGGAGAAAGCATCAAAAATTATAGCGATATCTTACTTCTCAATCAGAAAATTATTGCCTTTGGTCGTCGTGAAGAAGTGTTGAATCAGCGCAATCTTGATCTTACTTATGAAAATCATATTTTACCATTTGATTCTTAATAATTAACTGACATTACGCAATAAGTCTAAGGTTATCCTTTTTAAGGATTAGGAATTAGGGATTAGGGATTAGGCTACATTGTAGTTCCCGTGATCAGTACACACAAATCAATCAATAAGCAACATCAACAATTAAGATGAAAATTTAGTTAGATAGAGGAGAATCAAATGTGGGAATGGTTTTTAGAACCACTACGTTATGAATTCATGGTCAATGCCATTTTAGTTGGAGTGACATTGGGAGTTTTATGTGCGGTTGTTGGTAGTTATATGATTGTCCAACAACTAGGAATGATGGCACATGCAATTTCTCACTCCTTAGTTGCGGGGTTACCGATAGCTTTTGTTCTAGGTTATTCCCTTTCGAGCGGTGCAATTGTTGCAGGGATTTTGAGCGCTATTTTTATGGCTTGGATTGAGTCGCGCTGCAAAATTAAATTAGATACGGCATTAGCAATTATGCTATCTTCTTTTTTAGCATTAGGAGTAGTTTTAGTTAGTGTCTTACCTGGTGCAAATCGTATTGACTTAGTTCACGTTCTCTTCGGCGATATTTTAGGGGTTAATCAAAGGGATCTTTGGAATACTCTAATTACAGCGCTGGTAATTTTAGTCGCAGTTGTATTATTCTACAAAGAACTCTTATTTTATACCTTTGATCCTCTAGGTGCCCAAGCTGGTGGAATGCCCGTACAAATTTATTATGTCGGTATGATAAGTGCGATTACAATTACCATTGTGGCTAGTTTAGAAACCGTGGGTTCTTTATTAGTAATTGCGATGTTGGTTGGACCTGCTAGTACCGCTTATTTGTTGGTCAAAGAACTAAATATAATGATGATATTAGGTTCTTTTTTTGGGGTTACTGCAAGTGCGATCGGGATGTATTTGAGTTACTACTTTGACACACCTTCTGGTGCTTCGATTGTGTTGGTAATGTCTATTTTCTTTATGCTGGCATTTTTATTTAGTCCTTCCCAAGGTATTTTGACTGAACCCCATACACCATTAGGTAAATTATTTAAAGCTGAAAAATAATAGCAAGTGGCGTGTCTCCCCAAGTAGAACAATTTTCCAAGACAGGATTGGGAATATAAAGATTTTATTGCTTATCCTTAATTCCTAATTCCAATTTCCACTATCTATCTTTATTTACACGACTACATATGAGTAATTATAACTCTTGGGTAACTCCACTAAAGCGTCAATATACGGAAGATTTACTAACGGGAGGTAAAGTTGAATATGAGGAAATCGATTGCGGTTGTGATGTTTTATCATCCCTACTTTACACCTTATTTCAAGAAAATTGGCAACAGGTAGAACTAGGACACGTTGTTCAAGGTGGTGTTTTAGAATTAGGTTTTACCACTCCACCTAAAATTTGTATTCTTTACGATGGCTATTTAACAGTAGTAACAGAAGCTTGGCATTTACACCTATGTATTGATGAGAATTTAGGTGGTCCAAACAATCAAACTCCTTTAGAATTAAGACGACAAAGAAGAGTTAGTCGCGCAGCATTTTATCGGCGTTTTAATAAATATGGAAAACCCAGAAGCTGGGGAATTGAGTTTTGGAACGGTCATAATGAAAATGTGATGACAGTTTTCTTACCAAATCCTTTAGTCGATGGTGAAAATTTATTACCAGAAAGTCACTCAAACTTATCAAAATTAGCTCTTTATCAAGACTTAAGAGAGATTTATGTATTGGGTAATCAACCGATGCCATTTACCCAAAATCCCTTAAAACGTTCCTATATTTCAGTATGTACTTCTAAAAGATGTTTGTCTTCACGTAATTGGCAACCTACTTATGAAGCCTTAAAAAATGCTGTGGAAAAAGCAAACTTGGATATAGAAGTTAGAACCTCTGGCTGTTTAGAAGTTTGTAAGTTGGGACCTGTGGTATTTAATTCTAAGGATAGAACTTGGTACACTCGCGTTAAGCCAGAGATTGCGGAAGAAATTGTTGCAGAACATTTGGTTCAAGGAAATAAAGTTACCGAGTATATTTATCCTTCAGAATCTGTTTGAAAAGCTATTTATGAATATAAAAATTTATAGAATATCTAAAATACATAATTTATTATTTTTTGGCATTCAAATAATATGTGTTGCAGCTTTGATTATTGCTTGTAATAGCGCCCCAAACAATTCAACAATCTCATCCTCCCCAAACCAAGAATGTATTCAAAATACTAATCTAAATACAAATTATTTCCCAAAAAGAGCAAATATTAATTATGCTACGAGGTTTTCTGTAGAGTATCAAAATAACTATAAAATTGTAACAGTAAATAATCCTTATCCTGATGCTAATACAAGTTTTAAATATG
This sequence comes from Cyanobacteria bacterium J06621_8, assembly GCA_038524995.1. Classification (GTDB taxonomy): domain Bacteria; phylum Cyanobacteriota; class Cyanobacteriia; order Cyanobacteriales; family Xenococcaceae; genus Waterburya. The sequence goes on along the minus strand of JBCBIE010000003.1, from coordinate 206,396 downwards.
TTTTAGTGCAATGCGGTACACCAGCCCCCAAAGGATTTAAGCAAGACCAAGTAATTACAGTCCCTGTAAATACAGTCGCATCTCTTTCTACTACCCATTTACCCCATTTAGCAAAATTAGGATTAGTCGATAAACTTGTCGGTGTTAGGAATTTAAAAATAGTCAACACGCCAGAAGTAGTTGATAAAATAAAAGCCGATAAAATTGCGGAATTAGGCAACAATAATGTCAATGTAGAACGATTATTAGAACTGGCTCCCGATTTAGTTACTACTTATGGAACGGGAAACCCACAAACCGATAGTTATCCTAAATTATTAGAAGCAGGGTTAAAAGTAGCAATAAATGCTGAATACATGGAGAGTACTCCTTTAGGTAGAAGTGAGTGGTTAAAATTTACAGCTTTATTTTTTAATAAGGAAGAAAAAGCTGAAAAAGTTTTTGGTACCATCAGCAAGAATTATCAAGAATTTGCTGCTAAAACTAAAGCTATTAAAAAACGTCCAAAAGTATTTACGGGATTTAATTTTAAAGGAACCTGGTATATACCAGGATGTAAAAGTTATCCAGCACAATATTTAGCAGATGCGGGAGCAGAATTAATTTGTATTGGCAATTCTTCTGGTAGTGTACCTTCATCTTTTGAAAATATTTTTGAACGTGCTGCTACGGCAGATTATTGGATAAATGTTAATCAATCTTGGCAAAATTTAAAAGATATAGTTAAAGAAGATAGTCGCTATAGTGATTTTCAGGCAATGCAAAAAGGTAATGTTTATAATAACAATGCTCGTTTAAATGAAAATGGAGGCAATGATTATTGGGAAGGTGGAATCAGTAATCCTGATCTAATTTTAGCTGATTTAATTAAGATTTTTCATCCAGAACTATTACCGAATCACCAGCTATTTTTTTATCAGAAGCTGAATTAAACAAGTTACTATTTATTGCTTCGTACGCGATAGGTGGTGTCTAGCCGCGCACCAACGCTTACCACTAATTGATTTCAGCCCCCTACCCCCCAAACTTGGGGAAACAAATTAAAAAAAGATGAAGTTTATTTAACGGTGATATTTGCGTTTTTTGTAAGTACTATAATCAAAGTAAATAAATTCACTGAATTCTAAACGTCATTGATTAGAAGATAGATATGAAAGATTGGTTTAAAAAGTTACGAGATATAAATACTACTATTGCTTTCGCGACTTTGATAATTACAAGTATTGGTGTTTTTGCTGGAGCGCAGTTACTTTCAGATAATGTCTTTAAGTCAGATGATTGTGAAGCTGATGCTATTGGACAGAACTCTAGTAAAGGAGCAGTTAAAAATACAATAGTTTGTAGTGGTGGTTCATCGATAACAAATGTTACTCAAGAGTAGTTAAAGATAGTTATTTATATCTGATGGTATTTTTATTGTTGTGAGTATTTTAAGTTTTACTTGGTTGAAGATTATGCGGAGGTTGATAAATTCTTCTGTATTGTCTTTTATGCTTTTATTATTAGTACTTTCAGGATGTAATAGATCGGAAAATAATCTAACGGTTGATAATAAAAGTGAAGTTAGTGATGTCTCACTAAATAACGATAATAGTTTAACTATTTTTGGAGTTTCAAAAGGTGATTATAAAAACGAAATTGAACTTCGTATAGAAGCAGAAAAACAGGCAGAAGAGGCAAAGAAACAAGTAGAGCAAATTATCAGGGATGGGAATTTAGATGAGACTGAAAAGCGAATTTTAGAGGGAATAGAATTTGCACAAAGGAAAGGAGATAAAAAGCTTGCTTTAGAGTTAATTGAGGAGATCGAGGAATATCGTCTGATAAAAAAGGATGAAACTGATAAACAATTAGCGGAAGTACTTGTATTAAAAGGACGAGAATTATTTGCTTTACTTCAAGTAGAGGCAGCTCAGCAAGAATTAGAAAGAGCGGTAGAACTCGATTCAAATAATCCTGAATATTTAATTACTCTTGGAGATTATTTTCATTGGAATGGAAAGTATCAGGAGATGGAAGAAGTATCTCTAAAGGCTGTTGCTTTAATTAACAAGCAAAAACCGATAGATAAAATTCTTTTAGCAAATAGTTTAAATAATCTTGGTAGAGCATATTTATTTGGAGGTAAATATGATTTAGCGGTTGAACCTTTTAAACAAGCTTTGGAGATAGGAAAAAAGCAATTAGGAGAGGAACATCCATCTGTAGCAATTAGGCTTAATAACCTGGCAGCATTGTATGAATCACAAGGAAGATACTCAGAAGCAGAACCTCTTTATCTACAAGCTTTAGAGATAGGAAAAAAGCAATTAGGAGAGGAACATCCATCTGTAGCAATCAGGCTTAATAACCTGGCAGGATTGTATGAATCACAAGGAAGATACTCAGAAGCAGAACCTCTTTATCTACAAGCTTTAGAGATA
>JBCBIE010000003.1:117154-203873 GCA_038524995.1 Cyanobacteria bacterium J06621_8 | reverse complement strand
GATCACAAGGAAGATACTCAGAAGCAGAACCTCTTTATCTACAAGCTTTAGAGATTGCTGAAAAAGCATGGGGAAAAGAGCATCCTAATACCAAGACAGTTCGAGCTAACTATAAAAGTTTCCAAGAAAGATGAATTAATTACTGGGAGTAAGACATTGTTCCAATTAGGTTATTTTCTTGTTCCTCTTGGTCGGAGCAAATCCATAAATCTAATTCTGTTTTGACTTCTTCTTTATTTAAATTAGAAACGGCTACATAAATTAATTCAGAGTGAATAATACTGAAAAATATGGCAACACGTAATAGAAAAAGGAATCAATCTATTCGTAAATTTTTAAATAAAAAAACTTATAAGCTTATTATTATAGCAATCTTATTTAGTAGCTTAATTCTTGTATTTTTAGCAGATCTAGCTTTTGGTTCAGTTAATATTCCTATTCAACAAGTTGTTACTACCCTCTTGGGAGGAGAAGCTCAAAAAACTACTTGGACTACTATTATTATCAAATTTCGCTTACCTAAAGCTTTAACCGCAACTTTGGCTGGTGCTGCTTTGGGTGTAAGCGGATTACAAACTCAAACACTTTTTAAAAATCCACTGGCGGGACCATTTATATTAGGAATTAGTTCTGGTGCTTCCCTAGGAGTTGCGCTCTTAGTGCTGGCAGTAAATACGACAGGAGTGGGTGTATTACTAACAAATTTGGGAATAATTGGAGACTTAAGTCTAGCGATCGCAGCAAGTCTAGGTGCAGCATTAGTTTTAGCAATGGTGTTATTAGTATCTCGAAGCGTACCCGATTCCATAACACTACTAATCTTGGGATTACTATTTGGTTATGCAACTAATGCCATCGTAAGTATTTTGCTACATTTTAGTGAAAATAATCAAATTCAATCCTATTTACAGTGGACATTTGGGAGTTTCGGTGGTGTCACTTGGCGACAAATGCTAATCTTAGCACCTGTAATCTTGCTAGGATTAATTATTGCTTTGCTGTTATCAAAATCTTTAAATGTAATGCTTTTGGGTGAATCTCAAGCTCAAACTTTGGGTTTAGCAGTGCAACAAACCAGATTTTGGATTATCACCAGTGCTTCAATATTAGCTGGTGCTATTACTGCTTTTTGTGGTCCTATTGGATTTGTGGGTGTGGTAGTTCCTCATCTATGTCGTAATTTATTTAAAACTGTAGACCATAAGATATTGATTCCCGCTGTTGCTGTGGTGGGTGCAATACTAGCATTAGTTGCAGATTTAGTATCCCAGCTACCAGGAAGCGAGACTGTTTTACCTTTAAACTCCATCACTGCTTTAATTGGTGTCCCAGTTGTGATGTGGGTGATTTTACACCGTTCCACCCGATTTTTGTGAATTCAGCCATGTAATATTTATTTAGTTTAAAAAGACTAGTTAGAATTCAATCTAGTTCCGATTTAAGCTATTTACTATAAATTGCTATTCTTTTCTGTAAGCGATCGCAATTATCTTGGCTCAGATTATCAAGATTTACACTGATTATGATTGCCTTAGGCTTATCATAGGCAAAACTACTGGTTATGCTGCCCGATGGCTTTACTGATTATTACAAGAATATTGTGTTCTCAACGGTGAAGAGTGAACGCTATCTTAAATTCACGTTTATCATGCCTATGATAAAGCGTTTTATAGCCCTAGATCCAAACTCTTAAAATCATTTAAATCATCAGATCTAGGGCATTGTCTATTTAAACATCAACTTTTAGATGAAGTACATCTGGGGAGTTGAATAGTAGGAGTCGGCAGTCGCGACATTCTCCACCTGATTTAGTACTTTAATTTGCTGCTCCAAAAGCTTTCTTTTGAGCATCTCTAAGTAGTCACCACGGAATTTTCTTAATTGATAGTCGCGGGGATCGGTTTTTTTCAGTTCAGCCCAAGCTTGCTGCTTTTTCGGCTCGCTTTCTTTTTTGGCTCTGGCGATCGCCTCAGGAGTAATTTTGGCTGCCGCTGGGGTCATTTTTTCATAACCATAGTAATCCATGTATTCTCCAGCGATCGTTTCAATAATTTCAATTTCTTCCATACTCATGGTCTTTTTGAACTTATCGATATATGCAGGAATCGGCGCAGAACTATTGGTTTCCCACAAAGCAGACATCCCAGAAATATTTTTAGCTTCTTTAGAGCTGCCAACATCCATCATGGAGTCTAAAAATTCAATACCAAAGAATTCACAAATTTTATACAGTACGGCTTCCTGGTTATTTAAAAAGTCCTCATATCTGATGCTTAAAACTCGCTCAGGATGATTTTCAATGATGGCTTTAGCCTGATCGTGAGCCTGTACCCAAGACATTGTATTGAGAATTGGGTCGTAATCATGAATAATCGCACGATTGATGCTGTTTACCTGAGCTCTGGGGTCACGAACCACATTGAGGAACAACATATCATCGAACAGATCAATTAATTCCGAAGCGTAGTAGACATTATCAAGAGACTTATCCATTACAATCTTGGCTTGATGCTGCTGTCCTGCCTGGAAGAGCATTTCCCAAGCCACACGATGAACGCTGCGTTTGTGATCTTTGATTTTTTCAAAGATTGTTACAGGATCTAGAGCTACTCCATCCCATTTAACCATAGTTGCATTCTGGAGACCCACCAGATCAACAACTAGCTGAAAGTAGGACCAGTCTTTATTAAGATCTCCGTAAAGCTTCACCAAAGGCATAAAGTCTACAATATGCATGGGGTAAGGAGAATAAAAATCAGGAGAAAGGTTTAGCCTCAAACGAAGGGCATGACTACCACAACGTCTAATAGGAGTCATTAATACAGGTCTTGGTCTGGAAAACTTATTTTCTACTTCTTGGTTATTATTCATCATTTTTTTAGAAAATTGCTCTTTATAGAAAGTTGCTCTGTTAGCCAAGTTTAAATAGCTCCATCCTGTGCAGGAAGGCACTTTATGAATTTTATAGATGCTTTTTTAAAGATGAGTAGGATTCTAGATCTATGTAATTATGCTTGATCTCCAGTAATCTCAACTATCTCTACTTTGCTCCTAAGAGCCAGAAATATACTGTCTTTAGCAGCTTTTGTAATCAACGCCTTAGTAACCCTATCTGACTATTGAGTATTTATTACTATTCATTGCATCTTTGCTTTACTACCTACTAGTTTGCCAGGAAAGTAAAGTTTTAACAAGTGTTTTTAAGAGGAGTTAAGCAAAAGATAAGAAAGTTAAGCAAAAAGTTAGCAAAAAACTTAGGATAATGGGCTTTTACCAAACTAAAAAACTTAAAATTAAAATATTGTCTGTCGGTCAAATAAACTAAGATCTAGGGGTTATGATGGTTTTCCTCTTAATAACTAAAAAGATATCTTGAATGGTCTGTTTTATGGTAGTTTTTAGCTCTTCCAGAAATAACACCAGAAGATGGGAGAAGTTAATAGCTTTTACAAACATTCATGGTTAAGCTAACTAATCACAAGCTAAGATCGTCCATAATAGTGTTTGATTATGAGAAAGCTGAAGCAGAAACGCAATCGAGGCGTAATTATCACTCCAATTGGACTAAAAAAACTCCAGGAGGCTAAATTTGCTTGGGAACAGGAGGCTAATTTGGGTCGTACTTATACCTATGAGCAGATCAGTGAGTTAACCAGCTTAGATATCAGCACTATCAAGAAGATTTTAAAAAACCATGAAGGAGTAGATAAGCGATCGCTCATCAAACTCTATTCGGCATTTAATTTACAGCTAAATGATAAATTTTATACCAAGCCAAACTCCAATTCTCAGCAACGTCAATATTGGGGAGAAGCCATCACCGTAGAACATTTTGTCGGGCGTAATCAGGAACTAAATATCTTATCAAAGTGGTTACTTCAAGATTTTTGTCGGGTAGTGACTATTTTAGGCATGGGAGGTATTGGCAAAACTACATTATCGATCAAGCTAGCTCAGCAAATCGGTTCGCAATTTGAGTTTGTGATCTGGAAATCCCTCCGCGACGCTCCACCAGTTGAGGAAACGGTAGCGCACCTAATTGATTTCTTTTCGGAAGGGCGCGAAACTGCCGTTAATTTACCTTCAAGACTGGGAGAAAGAATCTCGCGCTTAATTGACTATTTACGCCGAGGAAGATGCCTCATTTTATTTGATAATGCCGAATCTCTAATGAATGATGGGCATCGAGCAGGAAGATATCTTCAGGAATATGAAGGTTATGGAGAGCTAATTAGACGCCTTGGTGCTACTAAACATAACAGTAGTGTTGTTATTACCAGCAGGGAAAAAACACCAGAGATTGCTGTTCTAGAGGGAGATCGGCTTCCAGTTCGCTCTTTGAAATTAGCTGGTTTAAAGGAAGGATGCGAAATTATCAAAACTAAGGGGCTCTCGGGCACAAATTTAGAATTGACTGCATTAAGCGATCGCTATGATGGCAATCCTTTGGCAATCAAAGTAGTTGCCACCACGATTAAAGAAATATTTGCGGGAAATATTGCCGAGTTTTTACAAGAGGAACGGACAATTTTTGGGGATATCCGTGAGCTTCTGGATCAACAGCTTGCTAGGCTATCAACTTTAGAACAGGAAATTATGTACTGGCTGGCAATTATCCGTGAACCAGTTTCCCTAAACCGACTGCGAGACAATTTAGTGATTCAGGTTTCTCCCATTAAATTGCTTGAAGCCCTAGAGTCTCTATCTAGACGCTCCCTAATCGAAAAAAATGCAGCTTTATTTACTCAACAATCTGTGGTGATGGAGTATCTAACCACCAATTTAGTTGAAAGCGTTAGTCAAGAGATTATTGAGCAAAGACTGTACCTATTTTGTAATCACGCCTTGATGAAAGCCTCCGCTAAAGACTATATTCGCGAAAATCAAATTCGCCTGGTGCTTCAGCCAGTTATTAATGAATTACGCAGAGCCTTTCGCAGCAAAAGAGATACGGAAGCCTGTCTACAGCAAATTTTGCAACTGCTCCATGAAACTACGCCAGGAGAAAGGTGTTACGCAGCAGGAAATATTATTAATCTTTTGCACCAGATGGGTGTGGATTTGACGGGGTATGATTTTTCTAATTTGTGTGTCTGGCAAGCGGATCTACGCCATGCCAAACTATATCAGGTTAACTTCCAAAATTCGGATCTTACTAAATCCTGTTTTGCCGAAAATTTTGGCGGGATTTGGTCAGTAGACTTTAGTCCCGATGGTCAGTATTTGGCTGCTGGGGATACGAAAGGCACGATCTTCCTCCGTAATGTAGCAGATAATCAAATTATCCGTCGCTTTGAGGGTCATCACGGTTGGGTAGTTTCCCTCAAATTTAGCCCTGATGGTCAGATGCTCGCCAGTGGTAGCTGTGACTGCACTGCAAAACTTTGGGATGTTAATACTGGAAGATGTCTTCACACCCTCAGGGAACATGAACAAGAAGTATGGTCGGTAGCCTTTAGCCCTGATGGTACAACTTTAGCTAGTGGCTGCGACGATCATAAAACAAGATTATGGAATATCCATACAGGGAAACGCCTCAAAACTTTTCAAGGACATAAAAATGAAGTGCTTTCAGTAGCCTTCAGTTTAGATGGTCAACAGCTCATCACTGGCAGTCATGACAATACAATTAAGCTATGGAACATCAAAACTCAGGAATGTCTCCAGGTTTTTCAGGGACATGAAGATGGAGTGCGCTCCGTAAGCATTAGCCCCGATGGTACAATGCTCGCCAGTAGTAGTAATGACCGAACCATAAGGTTATGGAATATTAAGAATGGAAAATGTCTCAAGATTTTACAGGGACATAAAAATGCGGTGTTTGCTGTTTCCTTTAGCCCCCAAGGCAATTTAATCGCCAGTAGTAGTGTTGGTCAAAAAATACGTTTATGGAATGCTACTACGGGAGAATGTCTGAAAGTTTTTCAGGGTCACTCTAACATGGTGAACTCAATTGTTTTTCATCCTCAGGGAGGAATCTTAGCCAGTGGTAGTTATGACCAGTCGATAAAGCTATGGGATTTGAAGACCTATCAATGCGTCAAAACTTTGCAGGGATATAGCAATCAAGCACTTGCCGTTACTTTCAGCCCCGATGCCCAAACTTTGGTTAGCGGCGGTCATGATGAAAAAATACGGTTATGGGATATTAAAACAGGAAAAGTCGTCAGAACTCTCCATGAACATACTAATTGGGTATTTTCTGTTGCTTTTAGTCAAAATTGTTCTGCTTCTACCCTGAAAAAGTCTGGGAAGAGGGTTTTAGCTAGTGGTAGTGCAGACAAAACTATCAAAATTTGGGATGTCAGCACGGGAAAGGTTATAAAAACGTTGCAGGGACACGAAGCCGCTGTTCGCTCAATTATCTTTGCTTCTGATGGTCAAACCATAGCAAGCGGTAGTGATGATGGAACAATTAGGATCTGGGATATTGATACGGGAAGAAATCTTAAAATTTTACGAGAACATCAAGCTGAGATCTGGTCAATTGCTCTCAATCCTGATGGTAGGATATTGGCTAGTGCTTCTATTGATGGCACGGTCAAGCTGTGGGAGGTACAGACTGGAAAATGTCTCAAAACCTTGAGTGATCATAAAAGTTGGGTTTTATATGTTGCTTTCAGTTCGGACAACAACACTTTAGCCACGACTAGCTCGGATCAAACGATAAGACTTTGGAATATCAACACTGGTGAATGTGAAGCAGTCTTACGAGATGAAATAGGTCATTCCTTACTAGTTGCTTTTAGCAATGATGGTCAAATACTAGCTAGCTGTAGGCAGGATCATAAGATTAGATTATGGCATACTAGCAACAGGGAATATTTTAAAACTTTACAGGGTCATCAAGCTTTAATTAATTCAATTGCGTTTAGCCCTGACGGCGATACTTTAGCTAGTAGTAGTGAAGATGAAACAATCAAGATTTGGGATTTGAAAAGCGGACAATGTGTTAAAACTCTAAGACCTAAAAATCCATATGAAGGGATGCTGGTTAGTGGAGTTAGTGGATTAAGTCAGCCAGCAATTGAAGCCTTGAAAATTTTGGGTGCTAAAACTAGCGAATTAAAGCAAATTAATGATTCAAAATAATTAGCAGCAAAGGCATTGAATTTTCAATGCCTTTAACAACGATAATCTTCAGCTTAATAAGCTTAATTGATTGAAACTTTTAGAAGTATTTAGATAGTTTAAATCAAAGGATAATTAAGTAAATTAGACGGGATTATCAAGATCGTTAGCTAATCCTTGCTTAAATTCCTCCATTAAAATTGTATCTAGATTGAGTTCAATTCCATGCTTTTGCAATAGTGTAATGGTGGAAATAACTGGTTTAGTTACATTAGTTACAGTATTTTTCATTGTAAGTCTCCTGATTGATTTTTAAATAAATAGTTAGTACCAAAAACGTCTAGTTTTTAGCTGTACGCTATTGGCTTTAGCCGATGAATAATCAGCTATTATCATTTGAGTTAATCGATTTTTAATGATGCGATCAATTGCTTGATCTCCTTGTCTGAGATATATTCACCAGACGGCGGACTAAAACACATTAAAGCTGTTTCGTAACAAGCTCTGGCTATACGCGATCGCTCTGAGGCAGAAAGCCCAGCGATGAACGACACGTTCTCATCTGCATGACCTGCATCGGCACCAACGGAACTATGTACACGCAGGCATCGAGTAGCATTAATTTCGGGCGGTAGTAATGTTTCTATCTTTTGGATATATTCTTCTCCAATACCTAGAGATAATCGCTCCATTGTGTATACGTAACCGATACAATCAATGGGATTGCGATCACGAACACTACGAATAAAATAATCCATCAATGCGATCGCCGCAGGAGGTTTTAAGGTTTCAACGACCGCCTTGGCATCGTATCCTAAAGACTGGATATCTTTTAAAGCCAGTCGGTCATGACCCGTTTCTTCTTGAGCTTTTTCTAAAGCCCAGGCTTCGAGATCACTACTGTTGTTAGCCGAAAACCTGTTGGCTGCTTCTTCCATTAGTTGAGGTACTGGGTGAGTCAGGTGATAAGAACCTGCCAGTCGCCATACCCAACGGATAGCCGTTAATGCTGGTGGTCTACGGTCTGGGTTGACCGTATACTGTGCAGCGGCGATCGCCGTATCTAGCATTTTGCCAGTGGTAGTCAAGCTCCCTTGACCCATCATTGGCTGTGCAAACTGCTCCTCAGGGGATTGAGGTTGATAAAGCCAAGCACGCTGCTCGGTTGCCACTACTACCTTTCCTGGTGCTATGTGAGCCCATTCCACATCGGCTAACTCGGAATTAATTTGTTGTTGACATGAGTCAATATTATTAGCCATAACAACTATTAAGCAAAGTATTAAATATTTACGGTAAGATCCAAAGGCTAAAATTATTATTAAATATATGGATCTAGAACCGCGTACTTTAAAATCACAACCTTTATCCGCTTTCTATTTGGCAAACATTTTTGCCAAACAATATGGTAAAAAATAAATAGGAAAATATCTATTTCTCGCTACAGATTATCAATTTTAAAAAAGTATTTAATATATTGATTTGTGATTTATATCTTATTATTAATTATCTCAACCAAGTATTACATCCGAGCCCGCACGTAACTTTGTGACTTTAGATATTGTTATTGACATCATGAAAATAAGTATTATTACCCTGTGCGATTGATTGAAATTTTTTTATAAAATAACATATCATTAAGTACTTTATAAAAAAGCTGAATTAAGCATTAGTATTGAACTTTCAGGAGTTTAAAACAATAATTGTTTGAACTTATTGTAGCTAATTTAGGTGGTTTACCATGTTGCATATTTTACAGATATATAATTTATAATTATCAATTTTTTAGCTAAAATGCCTGCTATTACTTACGTAATCTTAATGTTTTCAAAATTACATTAGAAATACTAAATGAATAGTAATCATATTATGAGTTATCTAAATTTATTCTTGATAATCGGTCTGGATTTGAACTTCTAAAGTTTCTTCCTCTATATAGATATATAAAACGTTTGGGTGACAGCAAACCTGACAATCTTCTGTATATCTTTGCTGCATCCCCGCACTAAGATCAATAAAGGTACAGTTAGATTCTCCGCAAAAGGCACAGATATATTCAGCAGTTGTTTGCATCTTTTATTAATCAATGATGATTGGACAGAAAATTACTAGAGGGAAAATTAAGCCATGGTCAGCCAGATTTACTTAAGCGCCATTGAGGTGTCTAGATGCTTTACTAGAGTCTTTTGGGTCAGTGGTCCTTGAAGATGTTGCCAGGGTAGAACCTGCATTCCTGCCTGCCAAGATTGATGAACGTAGTAGTCTAAGGGGGGGAGCTGTCCTCGAAGCTCTTTAAAGGCTCTTTTATAGCTACCGACAGAATCGCCAAATTCTCGCGTGAGCTGTAGTAGATTTCCCAGTCGGCGATCGCCACGAGAGATTAAGGCTTGAATTACCGACCAGTTATAGCTTTCTGGGCGAAAATCAATTCCCTGGCGACGCAGGTTTTTTTCTAAGTACTTGAGGCGTTTTTTTGCCTCAGGATTAACGCCAAACCACTGAAATGGGGTGTGAGACTTAGGCACAAAAGTACTGCATCCCAAGGTTAAACGTAATTTGGGAGCAGCCTGTTTAACTGCCGACATCATCTTAATAGTGGCTTCTACATCAGCCATTTCCTCCCCTGGTATGCCAACCATGCCATAAAGTTTAAGGGCTTTTAAACCACCAGCCTGGGCATTTATTGCCGCCTGGATAATTTCGTCGTCAGTCAGCTTTTTATTAACAATTTGCCGAATCTTAGACGAACCACTTTCAACGGCGATGGTGATGGAACGGGTATCTCGCTTCGCCAAGGTAGCCGCCAGTTTCTCGGTTACGGTATTGGTTCGCACCGATGCAATGCTCACTCGCACATCATCGTATTGAGGCTGGGATAAATAGTCTAGAATTGCGTCGAATTCAGGATGCTGAGTGACGGAAGCCCCCAGCAATCCCAGCCGATTTGTCACCTGCAATCCTTTATTAATGGCGGGAATTAAAGAATCTGATAGCGATGCCGTGCGAAACGGTAGGGTAAGGTAGCTCGCCAGACAAAAACGGCACATCTCGGGACAGCTGCGTACTACTTCCACCATATAGATATTTTCCCAAGCAGCTTTTTCTGTTACCACGGTGGAGGTGGAGAGGGTATTACCGCGATAGGTTTGTTTCTGAATCGTGCTGGGGACGCTGGGAGTAATCGGCTTGATATCAGTAATTTCTGCATCAGGACTACTATAGGTAACCTCATAGAGGCTAGGTATATAAATCCCAGGAGTTTGAGCTAGATGCTCTAGCTTGAGGGCTCGCTTGGCGCCACGAACTTCCTGATAAGTATCGATCAAGCTATCTAATAGATTTTCTCCATCTCCTAACAAGATAACGTCAAAAAAATCCGCCAAAGGTTCAGGGTTTGCCGTCAGTACGGTTCCGCCTCCGAACACTAGGGGGTGGTGTTCTTGGCGATCGCAGCTACGGAGAGGGATATCCAAAGACTCTAGCAGGTTAAAGATATTAACGTAATCCAGTTCCCAAGAGACAGAAAAGCCCAGTAATTCAGGATGGCGCGGTAAGGGTTCACTAAGATCGGTAAATAGGCGACGAACATCAACGTCAGAACGCATGGCTAAAGTTGCCCAAACGATTTGAAAGCCCAAGCTAGTAATGCCAATGGTGTATTCATTGGGAAAGGCAAAAATAGCAGGAATAGCGTTGGTTTCTGGGGAGGCAGGGGTAAATAGTAAACGTTCTTGTTGAAATACAGACACAAATGGCAATCTAGAGCTTTGGGTTTAACTTTGGACTAATTATTTATCTTAACAATTGTTAACTGACTATTGTCTTAAGGCTGGAGTTAAATTTGCCCTTTTGCACCAACAGCTAATCTTTGAAGTCCTAATTTTTTTCTGCCTTGGGTTCCGCTCCCTGACTAAGCTGCCAGGCGATCGCATTAAGTACCAGGTTACCATTACCCGAACAGGTTGCCTGAAATTCTTCCTGTGCCGCTACCATAGAACCGAGCTTTTCCAGGGTTTTGCCGTATTTCTTGTCTTTAGCCAGCTCTTTTTCTTCCGCAGTTAAAGGACGCGATCGCTCCAGAATTACTTTAATAATGGGCACATATTGTTCTGCCTGTTCTGATGCTTCCTGTACCTCTAGCTGTAGCTTGGTTAGCTGAATGATTTCTTGGGCACCCTGGACAATGGGTAACAGTTCTTGATTATCTGACACGGCTTGGTTTTGTTTTACTTGGGGACTATTGGCGGGTACGAAGAAAATATGCTCTGGGGTTAAACCATCAGGGAAACGATCAACGTCGATTTCCTCTTTTTCCCACATCTCCTGGATCATCTCTAGGGCTTTAGCTCGATTTTTCTTGGTGTCTCCTGCGGTACCCGACACCTCAACCAGAATACCTTCCTGTTCGCTGGCGGGTTTAGATAGATCGCTAACTGCTACAAAATAAGAAACTGCTGGGGTTTTTGCCATGTTGAGTAACAATCCAAAATTTTAATATTATTGTACTACTAATACTAAATCCTGTTTAGATAGAACACTTATTTATTATGCAAGGGTAACGGGTAACGGGTAACGGGGGTTTAAGGTTTTTCAGGCTTGCATTTAGTAAGCGTATTTTGGGAGTCGGATTTAGTATAACTGTTGAACGAAATTAATTTATATTAGACGGATTTAATGAAAAACGTCAGTCTAGTGGCATTTTATGGAAATAAACCGCCTTCCCTGATTAAGCTAATTCAGAGATTACAGGGGTTTATTGCCAATCATCATTTAATTCAGCAGCAGTTTATTCCCTACCAGCTTGAGCAAGTCCACGGTACGATTATTGGCTGTGAGGGCATCATTACAGATCAGGGAATCATTAGCTATTGGTTTCAGACTCATAGGGGAAAGGAGCGCTATCTTGATTTTGCTGGCTTGGTTGATTATCTGCATCATCGGGGTTGCTTTCCTCTGACAGTTCGCCTCGGTGGCTATCAGCGTGATCAAGATTACAGTTTTCGCAGTCGAGGGCTGCATCCCTATTTTCGTTCATTCCAGCTTTTAGAATCTGCCACAGAAATTATTCCCGTTTTAATTGGTTGGACATGGCGAGGCGATCGCATTTCTCTGGAGATAGATAATTTACGTCGTAACCTTCAGCGGTTTAACCTGCTGCATAAATATCACCCTACCCCTGAAGCGATCGATAATGATTTTTATCTGCGGTTGGGTACCATTAATTCTAAATTAACTTCAGCAGCAATAGCAGAAGTAGCTAGGGATTTACGTCATTTATTAGCATCAGAAATCGCCATAGAGATAACAATTAACATACAGGATTTAGTATTGGCACAATACCAAGATTTATTATTAACTCCCGCGACAACTAAAATTATTCCTACAGGGGAGATAACTGCCGATCAGCTCAAGCAACTGTATTATTAATTAGGTGGGTCGAAATAATAATGAACTGGTTAGGACTGTTAGTAGTTAATAGTTAGTCGTTAGTGGCAATAGCTGGAAGTAAATTATATTTCTTAACTTACAAGTAATATCGTTTTACTTTTTAGTTAAGACAGATAGTTCGAGCTAATGGCTAACGGTGAGTCAGTGCGGTCTTGGGGGTTCCCCCATGAGTAACTGACGAACCCGAAGGGCTAATAGCTAAAACCGATAAATGATGTGTCTTAGTCAAAAACTGAAATGATATAAATCAACCTAAAAAAACATAATATAAAATTAGAATAATTAACAAATATTTTGCACTAACTACTGCATAGCTTCAGTTGATTTTACACCCCAATGATCCCTGACACTGAACAGCCTTAGCTGTATTAGTGAGTTGACGCTGTTTAAGTTCTTGTAAAATCAAGTTGATGCAGGCTCCTAAATTCTGATCATTTTCCAGTAGCTTATTGTGGGTTCCCTCAAATTTCTGATGTAAAAAAGGGGTGAAACTACGATTTGATAGTTGAAGCGTTAGAAAGCTGACATCATCTCTGGCGATCGTATCTTGAGCAAAAGACATTAATCCCATTAAGTTGAAAATTTCCGTACTTTTTTTGATTAAACACTGTACTTTTTCTCGACTAGGGAAATCCCAGAAACTAAATAAACTAATAGGCTGATTCAAGATTTCTACTGTATTATTTATCTCAGGCGCGATTAATAAACTCGGCTGATCTTTAATAAAATAATTAAGCTCATAAGGACTTCCTAGTAACTCAGAGATTTTATTAATGGCTAGATCTCGATAAGAGTCTGCTTGTTCTATATCTTCCTTGATTTTAATAAAGTCTTCAAGTAAACAGTCCGATAATATTTGGTTTCTTCTTTGGAAATTATCATAATTATCACTTATTATTTCTAATAATAAGATATATTTACAGCCTAAACTATAGCCCAACCAAAAATAGTTACTATCGTCAGCATAAAACTCTAATAGCTGCTCTCTATCTGTAGAGCAGAATCTCTTTTTGATAATTTCAAAACGTACTTGATATAGATCCTTTAAGATTTTAACCGCTACTGACCAATGATTAAATTGCAGGGGGTTAAACGGAAAATTATAAACAATCAGAGAATAACCTTGATCGTATAAATGCTGAAACAGAGATCTAAAGTTACTCTGAGGAAAAGAACCAGAAATAAAGCCTCCAATAAACTGGATAACGCCTTTAGGTCTGGAATGGAAAGCAACTTTAGAGTTTGAGCCTGGGATAGATTCAAAATTAATCATAAAATATTTTAAGTAATGTTTATTAGCACCATACCTATGGCAGATAAATATATATTATGACTGTATTTATCTGCTGATTTGAAAGTTTAAAATATTATTGTCATAATATCTTAAACTACTAAATTTATGGTGAAGAAACTTTTAGTAACGGGAGCAAGCGGCTTTTTGGGCTGGAATTTATGTCAGATTGCCCAAGCAGCCTGGGAGGTTTATGGCACTTATTTTAGTCATGAGGTCAAGATTCCTAGTGCGGCTTTATTTCAGGTGGATTTAAGAGACTTTGGGGCACTAGATCAGCTATTTCAGCGAGTGCAGCCCGATGCGGTAATTCATGGGGCGGCAGCTTCTAAGCCTAATTTTTGCCAAACTAATCCCGAAGAATCCTATAAGATTAATGTTGGAGTAGCGGTTAACGTCGCACGTCTTTGTGGGGAAAGCAGGATTCCTCTGGCGTTTACTTCCACTGACTTAGTATTTGACGGCAGAAATGCACCCTATAAAGAAAGCGATCGCATTAGTCCGATTAATTACTATGGTGAGCATAAGGCGATCGCCGAGCAAAAGATGCAGGAGATTTACCCCGCAGTTGCGATCTGTCGGATGCCGCTGATGTTTGGTGCGCCTTCTCCTGTGGCTGGCAGCATGATTCAGGGGATGATTGCTAATCTGGAGGCAGGGAAAACGCTGAATTTATTTACCGATGAGTTTCGCACCCCCGCCAGCGCTAGTGCCGCATCTGGGGGCTTACTTTTGGCAATTGAAAAGCGGGTGTCGGGGATTTGGCATTTGGGAGGAAAAGAGATAATTTCCCGTTATGATTTTGGCTCACTGTTGGCAGAGGTTTTTGAGCTACCTTCGGGGTTAATTAAGCCAGTAAAACAAGCTGATGTGAAAATGATAGCACCGCGATCGCCTGATACGTCTTTAGACAGCAGTAAGGCTTTTGCTTTGGGCTATCAACCTTTATCTTTGAGAGAAGAATTAACTAAATTAAATCGCATCTAGTACGAAACCAGGAGTTTTAAAGATATCTGTTCGAGGTAACGGGTAACGGGTAACAGGAAATAGGCATATGAAATCGAAAAAAGAATGATATAAATACGGTAAAAAAGTAAGCTTTTAGCTTCCTAGTCACCAATCACCAATCCCTAACCAGTTATTCGTAGCAAACATTTGAGTATTTCATATAATTTGTAAAGGGAGAATAAGGTTTACTTTATTTACATTCTTGATATTGCTTAATCCATTCGCAGCCATATTCTAAGGGATTTAATTGTAAAATTGTTTCGAGACTCCAGAGGGTAATTTGTGAATTTTCCATGGCAGTTGCTAAGGTTTTTCCGTCAGGACTAAAGGCGATAGACCAAACTGAATTACCCTGTTGCTGGATGGTTTGAATTTGCTTCCAGGTATGATCATGATGTTCCCAAAGGATAATTTCTCCACTGTCGCTAACGGAGGCGATTAAGCGATTATCGGGACTAATGCTAATGTCTTTAATGGCAGCGCGATGTCCTTGCAGGGTGGTAATTAATTCTCCCTCAGTAGTCCAAATTTTGAGGGTGCGATCTTCGCTACCAGAAACAATCCATTTATTATCCTGGCTATAGGCGGCTGTCCTTACTGAATCGGTATGTCCTTCTAGGGTGTGTAGTAGGTTACCCTGGAAATCCCATATTTTTAGGGTGTTGTCTTCGCTGCTGGAAATAATTTTATCTCCTGGGGGATTAACCGCCACATCCCATACCTTACGCTGATGTCCTTTTAGGGTGTGTAATAGATCACCTTGGAAATCCCATATTTTAACGGTATTGTCGTTACTACCAGATATTATCTGATTACGGGCGATCGCAACAGCCCAGATAGCAGCGTCATGTCCTTTAAGGGTGTGAATAAGTGTCCCGTCGGTTTGCCAGAGGCGAATGGTTTTATCTGCACCCACAGAAGCGACAATTGATTCTTGGGGATGAATTGCTACGTCGTAAACTTCCCCAGTATGTCCCTTCAAGGTATTAATTAGCCTGCCGTCATGATGCCATAGTTTAACTGTTTTATCATCGCTGGCAGAAGCGAGATATTGCTTACTGTAGTCGAGGGCAATAACCACATCTTGATGTTGGGATAAGTTGTTAACGAAGTTGTTGTGAGGCTGCCATAGTCTGATGGTTTTGTCCCAGCTAGTAGAAATTATAGAACTACCGTCGGCACTATAGGCTACGTCCCAAACGCGGTTGGTATGTCCTTTAAGGGTAGCGAGGTTGACTCCTGCAAAGTTCCAAATTTTAATTGTGTTGTCGGCACTAGCGGAAACTATTTCTTGGGTTTGGGGATGGATATCTACGCCATATACGGGGGCGATATGTCCTTTTAGGGTAGTTAGTAGTTGACCGTTGAAGTCCCAAATCTTTAGGGTTTGATCCCGACTGGCGGAAATGATTTTATCTTGATAAATTGCGATCGCCCGTACTCCTTCGGTATGTCCCTTCAAGGTATTAATTAGGGTGCCGTCTTTACGCCAAATTTTAATCGCTTTGTCTTCGCTGGCGGAAACAATATAGTTACCGTCTGGGGAGATAGCAAGACTTTGGATCGTCTCTGAATGCCCTTTAAAGGCGTTAATTAGTTTATTATGGTGCCAGATTCTAATTTCCCCGTTATCACTTCCTGAAACTATTGTGGAGTTGTCGGGAAAAATCGCTACTGCGGTAACGGGTAAGGGATGACCCAGTGTATTCAACATTTTACCATTACGGTGCCATATTTTGACGGTGCGATCGCGACTGGCTGAAGCAATCAGATTATTATCTTTACTGATAGCAACATCGATCACCCAACCGCCGTGACTCAAGGTTTGATATTGTTGCCACCCTGTCTTGGTTTTCCGCCATATTTTGACGGTGCGATCCTTACTACCAGAAGCTATCAGACTGCCATCAGGGGAAACAGCCAGGCGGAAGACGCTATCTTCATGTCCTAAGAGGCGGCTGTATTCTTGAATGGTATAGATAATCTGATGTAGGGTACTGTCGGTTTGGCTGGCTAAATCGGGGTTAGTTTGCCACAGGCTTTTGAGCTGTTTTTTAGCTGCGATCGCAGTTACTAGAGCATCTAGCTGCTGCTGGGAGGTATAGAGTGCTTTACTGGATTGGGTTAGAGCTTTGATTTTTTCGATACTGGTTTGATGGGATTTAAATAAGAGGATGCCAATTAGGAGCATGAAGGAGACTAAAGAGAGTCTTTGCCATCGGGCTATCTTCTTTTCTTGTGCTAGTTTATTTTCGGCAATTTCCGTTCTTTGAGCTAATTGGGCTTTTTTAGCTTCTTCTTGGGCTAGTTGCTCTCCTTGTCTGATAAATTCTTTTTCCTGAGGGCTGATACTGTGTTTTTTTGCCCAGTCTTGTCCTTCTAATAAAGCCTTACCCCGCAACAAGCGGGATTGATCCTGACGGTTGGATTTTAACCAGGTTGCCAGGGCTGCTTGATAGGGACTAATGGCAGCTAGCTGCTGATCAACCCAGTTAAGGTCAAATATTTGGCGATAGATAGGATTGCGGACGACTAATTTTTCCTGCTGCTTTTGATCTTGCTCTTTAATTACTAAACCACTGAGGCATAACTCCACTTGTTCTTCACTATCATCAGTTTTTATTGACCCTTGCTGTAGAATTTTCTGATATAGTCCCAGCAATCTAGCTTTATCTTGACCATTGTATAGTAGGCGATCGCGGATGGTTTTAAGATGTTCTGGTTCGTCTTGAGATTCCCAATTATCTATAATATATTTTTGGACTAGCTGCTGTAAGTTAGGAGTGGAATTTATAGCCTGACGGGCAACAATATAGCACAGCTTTTGAGTCAGGAAAGGTTGTCCTCTTGTATGGTCAATTATTTCCGCCAAAATTTTATCTGGTGCTGTTGTTTTATCCTGTAAACCAGATAATAAAGGCTGGGCTTCCATTAAACTAAAGCCTGATAGTTTAATATGACGACCAATGTTAAATGGGGTAGCCTGTTTATTATTTCTGAGGGTGGCAGAATCGGCAACGCCAAATAAACAAAAGGTTAGATTACTGTATCGATCATCTTCCGTCCGTTGTTCATAGCAATTGCGAATTAAACTAAAAAAGTCGTCTCTAAACTCAAAATTAATAATACTATCAACTTCATCGAGAAAAATAATAATTTCCGTAGTTATTTTAGTTAATAGGATATCGCTAATAAAGCGATCGCATCTTTTTAGAGGAGATAAATATTGATGAGCTTTCCACCAGTTGAGATCGTCGTTAATTCCCTGAGATAATTTGAATTTACGCCATAACTCTGCAACTAATCCACCATACCATTGTTCTTCAGCAGTGGATTTACCTCCTAAGATTCCTAAATCAATTGCCCCACAGTTAATACCTTCTTTAATTAAGGTTTTCATCGTCTTTACTCTCAGGCTCGATTTTCCCATCTGTCGACAGTTCAAGACATAGCAAAACTCTCTGGATTTTAAGGCATTATATAATTCTAAATCCGCACCTCTAGTAATATAGGTGGGATGCCCATATTTTAAACTCCCTCCAACTTTATAATAGTTCATTGATTAAATACGCTTGATGTAAAATAGCTTTGTTGATAATTAGCTAGCTCGCAGTTATTAGTTTTTAGTCAGATAGAATCAAATAAAAAGTATTTAAAATAATTTACATTAGTCGCTAAATGCTAAATGCTTCAATGTCTAATGCTCAATGTTAAATGATAAATGCTCAATGATAAATGTTAAATGATAAATGCTAAAGTTTATTTGCAAAATATAGTTTATATAGCTGACAGCTTGGATAAACGCGATCGCCCTGTGGTGTCCGTTGAATTAGTCCTAAGCGCTCAAGCTGATATGCCAGCAGGGTATCTATTTCTATCGGCTGTGGGCTATTAATAATTGCTTTGAAAGCTTGTCCTAATTCAGGATTATCTCTAAGCTTAATTAACAAACTGCGTAAGTGATTACTATAAATACCTGCATCTGTTGGCGCTAGGCGCAATATTTCTGTTATGGAAGTATCAGAATTTATAACTAAATAGTCAAATAATTGCTTTGTTAAATAGGGATGTCCGCCTAACATTATTATTAGTTGCTGTAATTCTTTATCTGTGAGAACTACGCCATAGAGTTTAGCAAAATCTTTAACTTGTTCTAGGGTAAATGGTTTTAATTCTATCGGTAAGCCGACATTAAATGGCGATTGATTAATGTCTAGCTTGCCAAAGTTATCGGTAGAATAAACAACGATTAATTTTAATTGCTCCCAGATATCGATATTGTTTGCTTCTTCGTGCCAACTCCGTAATAAATAAAAGAAGTCTTGGCTTATTTCTGGATAGTTAAACAGACGATCAATTTCATCTAGACCTAAAACTAAATTAGTATCAATATCCTGTAATAACATTTCTAGATAGCGGGTGCAGCTAAGCATACTGCCTCTGTCATCATCCCAGAATTCATTGATCTTTATTTGATTATCTAGAGCATCACTAATATTAAGACAAAACCAGCGCAAGAATTTATCTAGACTGCTAAATTTATTCCTTTCTATCTGTAAAAAGTTAATGTTTACCGTTTGATAATTTTTAGTAGCGGCGTAAGCTAAAATATTGTTTAATAAAGATGTCTTACCCATATTAGATGGTGCTTTAATTCTAATTAATGCCCCTGGTTCTAAAATAGCTTTATAACACTCTCTTTCAATAGGCGATCGCTCTACATAAAGTTTTGAAGGTGGAGGAGCAATTAGTGAGTCAAATTCTTCCAGCAACTTAGCTCTTAAAATAGGAAAGTTCCCCGAACCGTCACTAAGTTCAGGACAGTATGGTTTAAACTTGTTGTAAATATTGGTGGAATGCCTCATAAAAGATTCTTGACTGGCAACTTCCGATTCTTGCCAAATATCTTCAATTTTCTTACGCCAATTTTCATGCTTAAAGCGAGTGATAAATACATTAGTCTCGCATTTAGTCAGCTTGAATTCTAAAACTTTATTTTCTAGTAATTTCTTCCATTGTTCCCAATTGCGGTCTAACATTTACTTTTTTTGGATCTTAGAAGTTAGTTCTATACTCTTTAATTATCTCTTATATCACGATTTAATAGTCATAGAGTACTATTTTTTGAGATTTTCTATATTTTTTACACTTTCAGCATTTTGGATATTTAGTTCTTCCATATTTTTTACATTTTCAGCATTTTATAGCAATAAATTTTTCCATATTTTCAATATTGTATCCTCACAGGCTCTTAGATATATTGATTACTGAACTAATAACTAATCTACTTTATAAAATTAATTATGGAGTCAAATTATTATCAGGCATTAGATTTAATTGCTCAGAGTAAATATCAAGAAGCTTTAGTTATTCTGAATCATGTTCTAGCAAAAGACACTACTTTTATAGAGGCTTATTATCAAAGAGCGCGAATCAAAGAAAAATTAAAAGATTTTAGTAGTGCGATCGCAGACTATACTCAAGTAATTTATTTAAAGCCTGCGGTTAAAGTTTATCTTAATATCGCCTTGATTTACCTTGAACAAAGAAAGTTTCCTGAAGTAATTAAAAATACTAAGCTGGCGATTGACCTCGATAATAAATCTCCCGTAGCTTATCGCTTGATGGGACATGCCTATCAACAACAACAGCAAATATCTGCTGCCATAGACGCTTATAAAAAAGCAAGTCGCTACTATTTACATCAGCAGGATCAAAAGAATGCCCGCTACTGTTTTGATCTTGTTGAAACCCTAATTAAAGAAAATTATAATCATCCATCGAGCAATTATGAAGCCACTAAAGATTATTTAAAAAATGCGATCGCCAAAATAGAAGGAGGGAATTATCAGGGTGCTTTAGCAGATCTTAACTGGTTGCTAAATATTGAGCCTAATAATGCTGAAGCGCTTTGTAGAAGAGGTTGGATTGCCGCACTGCTAGGAGAGACTAAAATGGCAATTCAAGATTTAGCAGCAGCAGTTCAACTTGAACCCCAAGAAAAAAAATGGCAATACCAAAGAGCAATCGCCCGTATTCACTTAGGAGATAATTATGGTGCCATAGAGGATTTTACTGAATTATTAAAACAGGATAAAACAAATGTTGATTATCACTTACAAAGAGGTAATGCTAAGGTCAAGTTAGAGGAATATGATGCAGCATTTAAAGATTATGCTAATGGTTTAGCAATCGATCCCCAAAACGGAAATTTATATCTTGCTAATGGTGAGCTTCAAGAGAACCTAGAAAATTATCAAGATGCCCTAAAAGCATATCAAAAAGCAGCTATGCTTTTTCTCAATCAAGGTGACTATCAACAGCATCAAACAGCCCAAGAAAAGATAAAGGTACTGCAATTAGCCCTCAGTAATCAAGAGCAAGTTAAGCCAAAAATTATTATTATTCCGATTAAATATTTTATTCATGATCGAGGTAGTGCTGTAGTCGAAGCTGTCTTGAATAATAGATATACTTTTGAGTTTATTGTCGATACTGGTGCATCTAGAAGCTTAATCACACCAGAGATCCAAAAAATTATGAACCTGGCAACAATTGAGCGCTGTTGGGGTAGTGTTGCTGATGGACGAACAGTACAGTTTGGCGTTTGTTATTTGGATTCTCTGGCGTTGCAGGAGGCTACTATTCATCGTCTTAATATTCTTATTCCTGAACAAAGAGGTTTTAATCAGGGACTATTAGGACAAGATTTTTTAAGCAATTATGAAGTGCGTATCTTAAAAAATGAAATTCATTTATCCCCCTTCAACAAATAAAGGTTAATTAATAATCATGAAACAAGAACAAGATTTTATTAAAGAAGCTGCTGCTTATGAAATTTTGGAGTTGGCTGCTAAATACTATGCTGAGGCAACAGCTAATAACGAACACGAGATAGGATATACGGTTCAAGAATTGATTGATGCTGGTACTGAAGCAGAAATACCAGATGAGTATATTCAGCAAGCTATGAGAGATCTTAAAGCAAATAAGCAGCACAACCAAAGCAATTCAGAAAAAGTTAAAGTGAGTTTTAACCTAGGAGTAATTATTAGTTTAATTCTGATATCTTTAGGCGCAGTATATTTATTAAAAGATAATTTATTCTTTGCTAATTCTCAGAATGAGTCAGCTAATGTTGTTGAGATTACTCCTCAAAGTAAAGTACAGCTAAAAGTTTTAGGAGATACCTTTAGTGGCTACTCCACCCTCCGTAATCTTAAGTTTCAGAATACTCTAAAAAAACAAAATATCCAATTAAATTATGCCAACGAATTCGTACAACAAGCCCGTGCTAAAGCAATTAATACGGGAAAGACGGATCTTATCGTCACTACTTTAGACCAATACTTAACCCATCAACCCCAAGGTAAGATTGTCGGCTTAATTGATCGCACTATTGGCGCAGATGCAATTGTCTTTAATAATAAAGCTTATCCCCAACTTAATTCATTATTGGATTTAGAAGCATTAATCGAGCAAAAAGCTAATCAAGGTAAGTGGTTAAAAATAGTCTATGCGGTAGATACACCCAGCGAGTTTTTAGCACAGGTATTGGATACTAAATTCGATAACTTCCAGCTATCCAATCTAGAAATAGTCGAGGTTGAAGACTCTAGTATTGCCTGGGAAACCATGCAGCAAGATGATGAGGTTGCTCTAGGGGTATTATGGCAACCTTTTATAGCTCAAGCCGAAAGTCAAGGTAACACAGTCGCCCTCAGCAGTGATGACGCGCCAAAAACCATCGTTGATATTATCGTAGCAAGCGATCGCATTTTAGCCAATAATCCCCAAGCAGTTACAGACTTTATTACTACTTACTATCGGATTATCGATAGTACCCTGCAAGACTCAAGTTTATTGCTACATCAAATTGCGATTGACGGAAAAATGAATCCCCAGGAAGCGAAAGCAGTTCAAGAGGGAATTAAATTCTTTTCTTCTCTGGAAGCGCAACAGTGGATGGATTCGGGAATATTAACCCAGCGAATCAAAGCCATATCTAGTATCCTGACTCTGACAGGAAAGCTAGAATCTATCCCCACAGATATCGACAATTTATTTACTACCAAACATTTAATCCCTGCTGTAGAACGCACCAATAGTTTAATTGCTAATATTGCAGTGGATAATCCAGAATTAGCAAAAAAACTAGGGGGAAAAGAAACAGAAGTAGTCCAGCCTAATATTTCTCAATCACAGCTTCTTAAAGCTCAAGATATTGGGAATCTAACAGTTAAGGGAGAGATTAAATTCCAGACAGGATCGGCAATTTTAACGACAGAAAGCATTAGCACTCTGGATAAATTAATCGCAGAAATTGCTGAATTTAATCCGCAAAATATCGCCATTCAAGTAAAAGGACACACCAGTAAAACGGGTAGTGCTGCTATCAATAATAAACTATCTCAGCAAAGAGCAGAAGTAGTGGCAGCAAAGCTAAAGCAGCGTAATTTACCTCATCAGATTGTTGCTGAAGGCTTAGGTTTTACTGTTCCTCTATCAAGAATCCCTGCTGAATCTTCATTAAATCAGCGCACTGAAATTCGCTTAGTCAGAATTAAATAATGTTTAATATAGCGTTTCTCATTTGAATAAATTGCAGTACATTTTTTTAGTTTTGGTTAGTTGTTAGTCATTAGTCATTAGTCATTAGTCATTAGTTGTTAGTCGTTAGTTGTTAGTTATTAGTTGTTAGTGATTAATTCTTTGGATGTACCTCACTAATTTGAGAAAGTCTATAGTTTATTTTAAAGATCATCAAAAGTTTTTGGTTTAAATTCAGTACTAAAAATAATTTGATTTAAGACTCTATAGTCTTACTGCGTCGATCTTAAAATATGGTTTAGAACTATATCTGAACGACTAATTATTAATAACTAATAACTAATAAATAATTACTACGGCAAAGCCGTTTATTACTCATTACTCAAATCCAAACAAT
Source organism: Cyanobacteria bacterium J06621_8 (assembly GCA_038524995.1). Lineage (GTDB taxonomy): Bacteria > Cyanobacteriota > Cyanobacteriia > Cyanobacteriales > Xenococcaceae > Waterburya. Next base: position 180,108 of record JBCBIE010000003.1, on the reverse strand, counting down.
GTTCGATACAAAAGCACAACAAAAATTATTAGGAGAGGCAATAGACTTATCTCGTAAAATTAAATCCAACTCAGAATCGTTTAAACTAAACAATGATTTAAAAAATCGCTTCCGACAAATCAGTCATAAATTACAAAATTATAGCGATCAAGTTGTTCATAATCAGGCATCTCCCTCTCAGATACCTTTAGAAGTTAGACGGTGCTTTGTCGAAAGCCTATTATTACAAATCAGGTATAGTAAATTACTCCTCAAGCCAACAACAGGCTCCTATAAATCACCAATTGTCGATAGTTATCAATGCGATCGCCTGAACCATACCTATCAGAGAGAGAAGTTATGTCAGCTATTTAATTTACCGTTAAACTATCTAACAAAGCTTGACTATAAATTAACAGAAATAGACGCAAATATTCTCAAGCAGAAAAGGATCATCAAGGCTTTATTAGCCGAATTTAATCATGGTGCAACACCAATAGATATCTTAAATCTATTTCAGCAGCTTTTTGGTGAAATTCCCCTACCTAAACTAAGCATTGATTGTCTGGCAACGGAAATGCAGATTATTTTTATAATTCACTATCATGATAATCACTTGTCAGATAAAAGCTTATGGCAAAAACTATATAAGAATGAGCAAGAAGCCATTACTCATTTCCTGAAAAAAATATCTACCTTTAGTTGGCAACAATTTACCCATTTTCCGAGCTTTGGCTATATAGAAGCAAGCAAGATTAATCCGCAACTAATTGTCAGGCTAATTCAAAAAACTAGCTATAGTAAAGTAGAAATAATTAGAGCGATCGCCTCATCTACAAGTATCATCTCCCAAGAGAAATTCGAAGCATTTCTACTACACGATATCTGGGGACATTATTGGCAATCTCTGCTCACTAACTTTTCCAACAGCTATCAATATTTAAGTCAAGCAAATAGAGAGCTAACCATTAATTCAACGATTCAAATACAAGAACGCTCAGTAAAATTACAACAGCTATTTAAACATAAAAATAAAGGAGTTTATTTAAATAAACCTCTAGCCAGAAAATTCTTTCATAGCCTGGCACAGGAACGTCTCTCTCATCTTGGCACCCACCTCATAGCAGAAATGTTAGCCGATATTAATGAATATAAATGGCTGTCGCAAAATCAACAACGTCAAGACCTATTACCGTCATCCTCCTGCCTCAAGGATTTTCCTAGCAAACTCGATCTCTTGCTACAGGATTTAGACTTCCTTTATAAGCCAATATTCCAACCTCTAATTCAATTAAATCAAGCTAATTTAGTTGCCGAATTAGCGCAAAAATTAGAAATCAAAGCTGATAATAGTTTACAACAGGCGATCGCACAATTAAATCTAGTGTTTTTAACTGAATATATTACCAACTATCAGCCGCTAATAAATAATTTAAAAAAGCAGCTAGAGTTCAGTAAATTTTTATTGAATATACTATATTTGCAGAACTTACTTAATCATATATATAATTCTCAATCCCATCTAAATAACCTCTTACCTTACCAAGATCTCTTAATCATTTTTACTGCTAAGTATTACCAAAATAAACCACATATCCCTAGTCTTAATGCAAATATAGCCAAATACTTTCTGCCCTGCTACTCCTTGTTAAGTCGCTATTAAGAATGAGTAATGAGAATTTGTGACACGCTCTAAGCAAAAGAAAAAAAGTTAAGCACTACAGTTAGATTTTTATACACCAAGGTAGGCTATATATAGATTGAGATTGATTAGGCAGCGATCGCTTAATTTCTAAGTTGTTTTTCCAGAAATTTCTTAAAAGCTAAAAGCGGCGCATCGCGGTCTTGGGGGTTTCCCCCATGAGCAACTTTTGTAAGAAGAGCGAATGCGCCAAGAAGCTAATAGCTAATAGCTGATAGCTAAAGACCAGAAGCTAATCTATACTAGGCGTTTAATTAGAACGACTGTACATGCAAATACTGATTAGATTTAAGCCAATCGAGAAATGTCTGTGAAAAAACCAATGGCAGATAGTTAAATCAACCCGACAATTAAGTTGACTAATTAAATTAACTAATCTTGATTTAGTAAATAGTTGTTAGTACTATGTTTGAACGGGCTACAGTTTTTTCAGCAATTTTTGTCTTTATTGGCTTTGGTATTCTCAGCATGAAATATCTGGAACACTTTGAAGCAAAGAACCAACCTAGCTCAACCTCCGCTAATAGCTCACCTTGAAATAAGTAATGAGTAATAAGCACTAATTCAAGATTAAGCAATTATTTCGAGTTTTTACCAAAGTTTGCAGCTTGTAAATATTGTTGCATGAAACTAAAGAGTGAGCTTTTTTAGTTATGCTTTTAATTGCCAGCTATCAGCTGAATTAAATGTACTTTGCAATACTAAAGAATTAGCCATAAATAATTTATGACACCCTTACCTTCTCCTGCCAATAGCGATCGCAATTCTGTTAATGGCAGATTAGATATTGATTATTTATTAGAACCACAGCTTAGTGAACAGGATGATATTCAAGAAGTAATTAGTGGCTTAAGTCAAACTCCAAAAGTAATCCCCCCCCGTTATTTTTATGATGCTCAGGGTTCTCAGCTTTTTGAGGCGATTTGCGAACTGCCTGAATATTATCCTACTCGTACTGAGGCTAGTATTTTACAACAGTATGCTCCTATAATTATTGAACAAACTCAGGTAAATGAGCTAATTGAATTGGGTAGCGGTAGCTCTACTAAAACTCGCTATTTATTTGATGCTTATGGTAACGATACTGATGCCCCTTTATATTATATTCCTGTTGACGTTAGCCAGAGTATTTTACAAGAAAGTTCGGAGCAATTACTCATTGATTATCCTCAGTTGAAAATTCGCGGTAAGGTAGCAACCTATAGCCAAGCATTAGCGCAGTTAGCTACTAGTTCTTTGGGTAAAAGAATGATTGTATTTTTAGGCAGCAGCATTGGTAATTTTACTCCTCAAGAATGCAATCGCCTGATGTCAGAAATAATTAGTGCGTTAAACCCTGGTGATTATTTTTTATTAGGCATTGATTTACATAAATCTGTCTCAATTTTAGAGGCGGCATATAACGATGCTCAAGGAGTTACCGCTAAGTTTAACCTTAATATGTTGCAGCATCTTAACCAGCGTTTCGCAGCAAATTTTAATCTAGATTCATTTAAACATCAGGCAATTTATAACCAGACTAAGCAACAAATTGAGATGTATTTAATTAGTCAACAGCAGCAAGAAGTTAATCTTTCTAATCTTGATTTGACTATTAAACTAGCCCCAGGAGAGAGAATTTTAACAGAAATTTCTCGCAAGTTTAACTTAGAAACTATGAGTCAATACTTAGGCGATCGCTTTTTAAATGTTGTTCAAAGCTATACCGATGCTCAACAATTATTTGCTCTATTATTGTGCCAATATAAGTTAAAGTAAATCATGCTTCTAAACAGGTTCGTTAATAAATAGACTAATTTGCTAACTTATCATTATTGTCTCAGCTTTCCTTATCTTCAATTTCGGCGATCGCCAATAATAAATTTTCCTCTATTTCCTGGCGTACTTCGGGGCTAACGTAACAGTCTTGATGTAAACATTTTGTTAATAGTTGATTGGCAAAATAATACTGTTCTAATAAGGCTTTTTGTGCCTCAGAAAATTGCCAATCATGTCCGATATCGCGATACTCAATCATCGCTTTTCTAAAATCTGCTGACCAGTCTGCGCCATTAGCTTGCCACCAGGATTTAAATTTTTCAAAACTAATATTTTCTTCGGGCAGTCTCTTTTTAAGTTCTAATAATGCTACATAAAGTTGGGGATAGGATTTCTCCGCTAGTTCGAGGTTTCGGTTGAGGTAGAGGTAGAGGTTGAGGTTTCGGTAGAGGTTTCGGTTGAGGTTTCGGTTGAGGTTGAGGTAGAGGTTGAGGTTTCGGTTGAGGTTTCGGTTGAGGTTGAGGTTTCGGTTGAGGTTTCGGTTGAGGTTGAGGTTGAGGTTGAGGTTGAGGTTGAGGTTGAGGTTGAGGTTGAGGTTATATTGCAGATCTAAACCTAGATAAAAAATTCGGCTAAGAGTTGGATCATGGTTGACGTAATAGTCAAACATTTTCTGAATCGTCTCTTGATCTTGCTGTGACAAATCTAAAGAATCTGCTGTAGCTTTACGATTAAGCCACTGCAAATAGTTTTGTAATTGGGGATCTGCTGCCAGGGAGTTATCAATCTTTTGTTTGATCAACCTAACAAGTCTTTCTCCATTAGGAGACATGGCTACTGCCAATAAAAATACCTCTCGCCAGCGTTTATCGAATAGATGACTAACCAATTCCGTTAACGCCACATCGGAGGCTTGACGCACCACAATAACTTCCCGCGCGGCAAAGTATTCTTGAAAAGTAAGATGAGAAAATGAGTAAATATTTTTTGCTCTTTCTACTAACAAGCCATGCTGGGATTCAATAGACTTTAACACTGCTTCGCTATCCAGCTTTAAAGCCGCCTCGTCAGTATTTGCCCCTGGTAAATTGCGAATATATTCCCCAATACATCTTTCCGCCTGATCTTGCTTAAAGAAATATTCCCCCTGAGAGAAAGTCTCCCATGCCAGCTTACTCAACAAGTCTTCTTTACGCTGACTCCAGAGTTTTTGATAAACTTCGTCTCTTTGGATACCTCGTTTAGCATCCCATTTCTTTAACAGTGCATCAACCCCTTCCTTATATAGCGCTGCACGATTACCAGGAAAGCTACCCGATTCTTCAAAGACTAAGCAGAGTAGGGTTAACAATAGGGGATTAGTAGCTAACTCCTTAATCGGCTGATCGTTTTTGATGCGGCTTAAGAAGACTTCGGGTTTAGTTGGCTTTTCCTTAAACCAATTAGTAGCAAAAATCTTAATTTGTGATTCGTCAAAATCTGCTATCTCTACCTCGGTAAACTTAGCAAAGGTATACTCCTTAGCGGCAATACGACAGGTCATTAAGTATTGATTGTGGGGATATTGATAGACTAACGACTCAATTTCCTTAATCACTCGGGGAGTATCTGTTGCTAACACCTCATCTAAGCCATCGAGACAAATCAAAGCTTTTCCTGCATTCAAAATTGATGGAAAATCACCTTGGTTATGATAGCCAACATACTTCGCCAAATAATCCAATAGCTTAAGCCGTCGATTAGCTTCTGCAAATTCCTTGAGGGTGATAAAAAACGGCACTAAATCACCCTGAAATTTTCCCTGGCTACATTGAATTACTAAATGCTTGAGAAAAGTAGTCTTGCCTGCCCCTGGCTTTCCTAAAATAAGCAGAGTGCCATATTTGCTGACGGCTTCCTTACCTGAAATTTTTTCCTGCTGAACTTGACCGAAATTAAACCTCTCAAAACCATCTAAATCGCCAACTTTATATAATTCAGCAATCTCTTTACGACTTCTGCCGCTAATTTTCTCTAAGATATTAACCTTGGTATAAATATCGTTTAAACCGATGGGCTGACTCATATCTAAGATTCGCATAGTGCCACAGCGATTCTCGATATCCGTTTTTACCTGTTCCCGCAGTTGAGTGACTAAGGTAGTAATATCTTCTGCTGGAGTAGCTTCTATGGTTTCTGAAATTAGCGATTGAATACCTGCGATATCTTGCCAATTTAAATCAAGAATGTCACAAACACCGATAAAAAGCTCCGATGAGACAGGTTTACCGTTAAAAAACTTAGAAATTGGTTGTCGAGTACAGCCTAATCGTGCCGCAATTACTTTATGAGTCAGACTTTTTAACTGTCTGGCAGATTCCACAGTATCAAGATGTTTCTCTAAAACTTGATGAGATTTTTTACCCATAATTCAGTGCAGCTACTTTCAATTATTGTAGCGATCGCATAAACACACGTAAATTTTACGCAAATCACACCCAAGTTATAAACTGCACAAGCCTAGAGAATACATGAGTTACGGAATGATTAAAAAGTCCTAAACAAACCGATAGACTCATGAAAGCATTATTAATTCTGATTGGCTCAACTCTCCTAGCCTGGGCGGTAGAACGTTCTGCTGACGCGCTACTAGATTTAATTATCGAGTGGCTCAAATGTGGGTTTTAATTATAGCCATCGAACTATAGGTCAAGACATCTCTGAGGCTCTTTGCGCCTTGGCGACTTTGCGTGAGACTTTTCTTATCATCCTATTGACCCTAAAACTATCAAAGCTGAAGAGAAGAAGAGAATGGCGCAGGAACAGAACTCATAATGGGGAATAGCGAACTCACCCCCGAAGCTCAGTCAGACCTTATTGAAATCTGGTCGTACATTGCCCAACACAATGAGGAAGCAGCCAATAACCTCATCGATAAGATTTATCAGAAATCTCAAGCTTTAACTCTTGGCTAAAACAGTATTAGTTAAATTAGCTCTGGTTAAATTAGCATTAGTTAAATCAGCATCCGTCAAATCAGCCCCAATCAACTTGGCGTTAGTTAAATCAGCATTCTTTAGATCAGCACCGCTTAAGTTAGCAGCGATTAACTTAGCGTTGGTTAAGTTAACTCCTTGGAGGTTAGCACCCCTTAAGTCAGCCTCAATTAGGTTGATATTTGCTAAATTAAGTCCCGATAAATCGGTATGGCTTAAATTGGCATGGCGAAAATTAATCCTACCTAGAGCATAGCCACGAATTAGGCTAGCGCGATCGCCTGTAGCCAATTCTCTAGCAACTGGTGGGCGGAGAGTAAAGCTTAAATGGTGATAATTCTCTATTAGCGAACTTAATTCTTGATATAGGGGGTAATTGCCTATACCGCTAATATTTACCCAGGCTCTAGTACGAGTTAACGCTACGTAAAGCTGATAGCGGAGATAGATATTGGCTTCCGCTGTGGCTATTTGATCTAAGCCCACCAGATAGATAAAATCTGCTTCCTGTCCCTTGGCGCGGTAGATAGTGGAGATAGTAACTGCCCCTGGATACCAAAACTGATTAGGGGAATTTTGCTGATTGGGATCGATAGTATTAAAGCTGCTTTGACCAGGAAGATAAATATTAAGTCCCTGATTAATCAGAAAGATTGCAGTTTGTTCCGCTAAGGCTTTGGCGGCAAATGTTGAACCCAGGACAATGATTAATAAATCCTGATCTGGCTGTAGCTGATCCACCATTAAATTATGCTTAATCTGCTGTGCCAGGGCGGATAATTCCTGCTGTCGGGAACTAAAGCAATCAAATTTTATTAAATCTCCTGACCATAATTCGCCGATGATGTTGGGAGAGTTCGAGCGATCGCAATTGAGAGTAACGCTGTTTCCTGGCTGCCAGTTGCCCTTGGTTTTAAACCCTAATGCCTGCCATTCTTCAGGGTAAATAGAACCTGTAAGCATTCCCTGGGGGCGATTCACGCCAGTGGCGATCGCCTGAGCAATAGTAATGATTTGCTGGGGAGTTCGATAGCAGCGGGAGATAACTTCAGTTTTAGGAAACTGCTCGCTATAGCTTCCTGTAACCAGATGTCCTAAGTCTTCCCCAAATAGCTCCACAGGTTCGGGTAGGTTAATATTGGCTAAACTTTGCAGCTCATCATAAGCCCAGATCAGTCTTCTTTGCTCAGGGGAGACAGGATTGACGGGGCGTAATGTCTGATATGCCAGCCAGTAGAAGGGTTGCTTATCCTGATATTGCCAGTGTTTAGCCAGCAGATCTTGAGCCTCATCAATTAAAATCGCGTCAAATAGATAGGGAATAGCTCTAGTATTTAGCAACTGTACGCAGGCTTCCGCTAAAGCTTCTTGGGGCTGATGACTGAGGGTGAAGGGTACCGCTAAGGGAGTTGCTTTAGTGGCGTGACAGACGGTGCTATAAAAACCAGGCTGTTGCTTACTGCCCCAGGCGTGGAGAATTTTGAGGTTAGACGTTGCCGGATCATAACCCATTTGCCCTTGGGTAAAGTGATTGATCCAGCGATCTACCTGTCGAGTCAGAGAATCATAGAGAGTACGGGAAAAAAACACCAGAGCGATCTGCCACTGAGGATATTTAAGGGACATTAACGCCGCTTTTTGGCACAAAATCACGGTTTTTCCTGAGCCAGCAACCCCCCTAATTCTCTGCATACCTGGGGGAATTTGTTTAGCAAGCTGTTCCTGCTTTAAATCAAGCTGATTCAGCCGCAATCGCACCTGCTGTAGATATTTACGGCGATTATTCCCCTGAGTATTAACCTTAGTTTGAGTCGGATTATAAAGAGCAGTACCCCCCAAAACCGCCAGCAATAAATCCCATTGAGTGGCTGTTAACCTTCTACCAGTAACCGCCGTAGAAGACTGAGCAATAGCTAGTATGATTCCTTCAGCCTGCGCCAGATGTTCTTGAAACAGAATTGGCGGTGAATAGGGTAAGCAATCAAATCCCTTAAGCTGCCACTGTTCCTGAGTAATATAGGGTAACGTCACTATTGCCCTGGCAGTAACCTGCTTACTTAATAAAGGTTCGCGATCGCAATATCTTAAAACAGCAAACAGTTGATTTTCTGCCTGTTGATAAGGATTTCCCGAAGCTGTATAAAAATTTTGATAGTGCCAGCGATGCCCCTCAATCCTTACTAGCTGCTCAATCCGTATCCCCTTAACTTCAATTACCAGCAAGCCCAACTCAGCATCCGCCAGCAGAATATCAGGCTCTTGGCGAGCTTTTCCCGACTGCGAAAAAATCGGATAGCGCCAATAAGCCAAACAACGTCTACCTGTAAAAGCTCTTTGCAAACTATCCCAAACTAACTTCTCTCCACCCTCCCCCTGATTCGAGATCATCTCGGTAGCAATAAACTTACTTGGCTGCATCTATATTGACTTCTTGTACAAATTAGTGTGCTACCCAAGAAATAGGTTAAAGGTCAAGGGTTAAGGGGAAAAGGGATCTTAGTAGTTAGTCTTTGGTTGTAATGTTTAAATGCTCAATGGTAAATGATAAATGCTAAATGTTAACTGTTCTAACTGCTTCTAGAATACGAGAATAATAGAAACTAACGCTAGTCATGCCAGCACGCTTAATCTCAAAGCCATTATCTTTTAAAATCGCAATAATTTTTGCTTCCTTATGCTGATACGCCCTAGTGGTTTTAGAAGGACCAGGGAAAAACTCGCCAATCTTTTTCAAGGCTGACAGTAAATAAGTTTTGGGAGCAAAGCTCAAAATAATTCGAGATTCCGCCAGGGAAGCTAAATGAGCAATCATCTTTGCCGCGTCTTCTGTTGGATAATGGATTAAAACGTCCAAACAGATCACCGTATGGTAGTTACCCGTTAATTTTTCCAAATCTTCAACGATAAAGGAGACTTTACCAGTATCTGCCAAAGTAGCGGAGGCTTTCTCTTGGGCTTCCCCCACCATCTTTGCTGAAATATCGCTAGCCGAAATAGTAGCGCCTGCCTCAGCCAGGGGAATACTCAAGCTACCCACACCACACCCCGCATCGCAAATTGTTAAACCTGCTAAATTGCCGTCAGTCTTTAACCAGTCAACTACTGTATCGATAGTTTGTTGATGCCCCTGGCGGATTTTCTTTTGAACTTTGTTAACATCATCTGTCTCACCATAAATCCGACGCCAGCGATCAAACCCTTTCTGGTTAAAGTACTCCTTAACAACTGCCTTGTCGTTTATCTTATCTGCCGCTTTCATAAATTGCTTTGTAATAAGTCTCCCGACTCAGTATTGTATCCTGGTTCTTACTCTGCAAATAGGGAAATATTATGTGGCATTTTCAAAGGAAGCTAGAGTATTCCTGATATTGTAGTTAACCCAGTTACGTCAAACGCTTAAATACACAATCTAATACTTGGGCAACTCAGATTAAAGTTAAGACAGGCGACTATTATCGATAGACATCACTACGCACAGCAATTAGCAGAATAATTACTAGTTTATTTGCTTCCTCAATTTTATAAATAACTCTATAGTCACCTATTCGATAACGAAAACGCCCCTTGAACTTTCCTTTGAGACTTTTGATATTGGGATGCTGATAAGGATTTTGGGATAGTTGTTCGATACATCGATTGAATCTGGAGATAACAGAAGCGTTTAGCTGTTGATAAGTTTTCTGTGCTTTTCGGGTCAACACAATTTCATACATCGCGACGAATTTTAGTCCAAGAAACTACCTCTCCCGTTGCTGCTTCTGCTTCTGCGGCTTCTAGTTCCTGTTCCAAATCGGGAATATTAAGTAACTCTTCTGTTGCTTCTTCTTCCTCTTTTTGTTGTAAGTAAGCAAGAAAGTCAACAGCGACTTGTAACCTTGACTCTGAAAGGCTATTGAGATGATTTTTAGCTTTCTCTAATAATGCTGTGTCTGGAGCTTTAGGATTCACCATTATTTACTATTTTGATAGCTCTATCTATTTTAAATACGATTGCCAGCAAGATTAAAAAATTGGGCTATTGGCGATCCCCTGTATCTTTGAGCTTTATTTTACAGTCCCCTACCTTACCGCCAGAATCCCCCTTCACTTTTGCCGAAACTCTCAACCCTAGTTATCTGCTTCAGGATAGTTAAACTGCGATCGCTTGTTTGCTTGAGTTTTTTCAGGCGATAAAAAATATTAAACTAGCTATCAACCCCCAGGTTAACCAAAAACTAGTATATACAAAACAGCTAACTGACTGCTAGCTAATGAACTTTTAAAAATGGCGGGAGGCGGATTTGAACCACCGACCTTCGGGTTATGAGCCCGACGAGCTACCAGACTGCTCTATCCCGCGTTGCTTTAGTAAAGATAACACAGTTACAGTAATTCCCACAACGTTTCCAGTTTTATTTATCATACACAGCAGCTAATAAGGATTCCCCGCCAAAGCGCACTACATCACTACAGGGCAGTCCCGTTAACTCAGCGGTGGAGTCAATTACTGCCTGGGCTGCTTCTGATTCTAGCCCAGACGTGTTGAGAGCGATCGCCTTAACCTTAACCAAAGCTCCCCCCACGCTAGCCACCGTCTCGTAGAGATTGATTACTTCTGGTAAAGGGGGAATTTTAACCTGCACCAGATCGCGAATATGAGTGGCACCTGTACGATGGACTAGAATTAATCCCATTGGCTGGCTGCCGCGAATTAGGGGTAAAGTAGCGGTTGAGCCTGGGTGGAGGAGAGAACCCTGCCCTTCAATTAAGACTAGTTCCTGATCTTCCCCTGCTGCTAACACTGCCTGCTCCACTGCCCCTGCGGCAAAATCCACCCGCACCGCATCTAGGGCAACTCCCCCTCCAGCGATCGCAATTCCTGCCTGTCCTGTGGCAACAAACTGCGCTTTAATTCCTCGACGTAGCGCAGCATAGTATAGTTCAAGGCTTACAGACATCTTACCGATCGCCATATCCGTCCCTACAGTTAAGATGCGTTGTGCCTGGAGCGATCGCGCCCTGCCCTGTCCAATACTTAATCCAGGGGGTTCCTGACGTACGTCCCAGATCCACTGCTGGGGCTTGAGGTGGGGGAACTGGGGCTTGAGCTGAGTATGTAAGCCATTAATTAGAGAAATTCCAGCTTTAACGGAGATCGCCACTTCAGCCTGTAACTCAGGAGGAAGCTGTCCCCCAGAAGGAGCAATGCCGATCAGCAACACTTCGGGGGCATATGCCAAAGCTTCTGCAACCTGACTTACGATAGGTACATCCTGATCAATTCCTGTGAGTTGAGCTAAAGACTCCCCTGGGCTTTCAGGGTCAATTATTACCACTACCTTAGACTGACTATAGCGGAGAAACGCCAGCCCAGTTTTCCCATGAACCCCCTTAATTCCACGATTTAAAAGAATGGCGACGCGACTATTTGGCGTTAGCTTCATAGGTTACTCCTAGTCCTGGTTGCTGATTGAGTACTAAACGTCCTGCGGTGATGCCGACTCCGATAAAAGGATCATCCAGTAGATTAAGATGACTATCCAAGTCCAAATAATCTGCTAGGGGTGCCAGCTGCGCCATTGCCGTATTGGCAAGGCTACTATCGGAATAGCAGCCAAACATCACTTTTAGCCCACAGGCTTGGGCAACCTGAATTGAGCGCATAGCCTCCGTCAGTCCCCCAGTCTTCATAATTTTAAGATTAACTCCTGCCACTGAGTTAGCCAGCCTGGGAATATCGGCACTGGTAAAACAGCTTTCATCAACAAAAATGGGGAGTGGCGACTGCTGTGATAAAGCTCCTAGCTGATGGTCACAAGCCGTAGGTAAAGGCTGCTCAATATACTCAACCTGCTGCTCCGCCAGCCATTGGGACATAATAACCGCATCGTCAAAACTCCAGCCAGCATTAGCATCTACCGTAAGTCTAGTTTGGGGTGCTGCCTGACGGATTGCCGTTACCATTGCCTGATCAGCCGCAATTCCTTGGGGATTACCGAGCTTAAGCTTAACTATCTGAACATCTAGGGTAGTTTGCCAATCTTGAAGCCTTGTTACTGCGTCTTTAGGAGTACTAATGCCGATGGTGACGGAAATCGGGACTAGTGGCTGCTCTTTTAAACCCCAAATCTTCCAGAGAGGTAATCCTGCCTGCTTGCCCAGCCAGTCATGAAGAGCCATATCCACTGCGGCGCAAACCGCTGAGGAAATCTTTAGCTGCCGTAGTTTCAGATTGATTTCTTGGCGTTGTAGAGGGTGGAACGGCTCTACCTGGGGAATTAGCTGGGTAATTTCTGCCAGTAGGCTAGGGGTTTTAAGCGTATGGTCTTTACTGATTGAAAATGGCGAAGCTTCTCCCCAGCCTTCAATGCCTGACTGAGAAATTTTTAACCAGAGGTTAGTCGTCTGTGCCGTTGTGCCGCGACTTATTTGGAGGGCAAATTTTTTGTGTACCGTAAAGGTTTGAACCGATAATTCCATAATCTTGGCGATCGCCATTCGCCAAATACCAACAAAATTATCATAACGGCAACTTCTAACAAATCAATTGCGTCTCAGAAATTGTTAATATCAGACGTAAATTATATTTATTTAATTTCTAACTAGTAATTATTATTTGGATGAATCTAAATTATCGCCCTCGTTTTCTCGGTCTAATTTTGACAATTCTGCTCCAGAGTTCAATCTTAACTGTGACCCAAGTAGCTTCTGCTCAATCAACCAAACCTGGATCGATCACCCTTAAGTCGGATGTTCAGGAATCCAATGCCCAAACAGGTATCATTACTGCTAGGGGTAACGTCAGGGTGGATTATCCTGCGCGACAAATCCAGGCGACTGCCGCACAGGCACAGTATTATAGCCGCGAACGTCGCTTAGTCTTAACAGGTAATGTTTACGTAATTCAAGAAGGGAACAGTATGCGAGCCGAGGAAATGACCTATTTAATTGATGAGGGGCGATTTATTGCCACTCCCCAGAGCGATCGTCAAGTAGAGTCAACCTACATCATCACTGAGCCAGCAGAGTAATTACTGATTACCCTTTGGGGGTCGCTCGTCAATGTTAAATGCTCAATGATTCATCGTGGCATTAATTCTAGAAAACATACATAAATCCTACGGCAAACGTAACGTTGTCAATCGAGTAAATTTACAGGTTTTCCCTGGGGAGATTGTTGGTTTACTGGGTCCCAATGGTGCGGGTAAAACCACCACCTTTTATATTGCCACAGGACTGATTAAGCCCAATGAGGGCAGAGTTAGACTGAACGATCGCAACATAACGCCCCTGGCTCTCCATCAGCGAGCTCGCCTAGGCATGGGTTATTTAACGCAACAGCCCAGTATTTTCCGTAATTTGAGCGTTCAAGACAATATTTTGCTGGTGCTTGAACAAACTGGCATTCCTCGTCCTGCCCGCTCAGTCAAGCTGCAACAGCTATTACGAGAATTTCGCCTCGAAAAAGTAGCACAGACTTTGGGTTCCCTAGTCTCAGGTGGGGAACGCAGACGCACCGAGTTAGCCAGAGCTTTAGCGGCAGGGTTAGATGGTCCTAAGTACTTATTACTGGATGAACCTTTCGCTGGAGTTGATCCCATCGCCGTAGCGGAAATCCAGGAAATTATTGCTCTTTTGCGCGATCGCCAAATCGGAATTTTGATTACCGATCACAATTTTCGGGAAACCTTAGCAATTACTGATCGAGCATATGTCATGCGGGATGGACAAATTCTGGCATCGGGAACTGCCGAAGAACTCTACAATAATCCCTTAGTTAAGCAATATTATCTAGGGGACAGTTTTCAGAAGTAGCGTCCTACTACATTTATCTTAATGAAAGATCAAGTACACTATCAGAGGAAAACTGAATTGAGCTATGTTGCCACGGATTTAAATTAGAAACAACATCAGCTCAAATCTAATTAGTTAAGAGGATTAGAAGGTTGGCTACTCGCGTAATTATCGTTCGTCATGGACAAAGTACATACAATGCACAACAGATAATTCAGGGACGTTGTGATAAATCTGTGTTGACTGATCAAGGAATTGCCGATGCTAAGAAAGTGGGGCAGACTTTGAGTCAGCTAAAAATTGACGCCTTTTATTGCAGTCCCCTACAGCGAGCCCAACAGACAGCAGAGAACATCTACCAGCATCTAACAAATCCTCCTACCTTACAGCCTACGCCTCGGTTAATGGAGATTGATTTACCTGAGTGGGAGGAGATGAAGAAAAATGAGGTTCAGGTTAAGTTCGCGGAATCATATCGTTGCTGGAAAGAAGAGCCGCAAAATTTAAAGATGACCTTAGATGGCAAAGAGCATTATCCTGTTCGGGCATTATTTCAACAGGCAGAGAATTTCTGGCGAGAAATCATTCCCCAACACCAGGGAGAGACTATCTTAATCACCGCCCATAACGGTATTAATCGCTGCTTGATTATGAGCGCCATCGGCATTAGCTTAGATCGCTATCATTCGATTCAACAGTCCAATTGCTGTATCAATATTCTTAACTTTACGGGAAGCTTTGGGGAATCAGTCCAGCTAGAATCCCTCAATCAGACTTCCCACCTAGGTTTGCCTGTCCCTACGGTTCGTCCCCCGCATTCAGGACCTCGCCTTTTATTGGTGCGCCATGGAGAAACTAACTGGAATAAGGAATCTCGCTTCCAGGGTATTAAGGATATTCCTCTTAACGATAACGGGCGATCGCAGGGAGGCAAAGCCAGGGACTTTCTCCAAGATATTCACCTTGATTTTGCTGTTTCTAGCTCACTATTACGCCCCAAGGAAACTGCCGAAATTATTTTGGAGGAGCATCCAGGAGTGAAGCTGGAGACAACCCCTGAACTAATTGAAATTTGTCATGGTCTTTGGGAAGGGATGTTGGAAGCTGAAATTCAGGAGGAATATGGCGAATTACTTCAACAGTGGAAAGATCAGCCCGAAACCGTACAGATGCCTGAAGGGGAAAATCTCCAGCAGGTTTGGGATCGGGGTGTAGCTGCCTGGAATAAAATTGCGGCTCAATATAGCAACGCAGATAGCCCCCAAACTGGTTTGGTAGTGGCTCACGATGCGGTTAATAAAGTGATTCTTTGTTCCTTATTGGGGCTTAAGCCTGATAATTTTTGGAACGTTAAGCAGGGTAACTGCGCCGTCAGCGTGATTGATTATCCTAATGGTGCAGCGGGTAAGCCAGTATTGCAGGCGATCAATATTACTACCCACTTGAGTGAGGGTAGCGTGATTGATCAAACCGCAGCAGGAGCTTTGTAACCTATAACTTTATAACCTATAACCTATAACGGCTCTTTGACTTCAGGTAAGCAACTTACACTTATAAAGAATTTGGCTTATCCGAGACCATTGTGATAGAAGGTGGACTGATTATTGGCTTCCTCTACTGACCAGTCGTCGTTTTGTCCACCGATGATAATTCTCTTAATTTGCACAAATTCTTTACTAAGTTGATTGAGAGCATTAATCAAAATATCGATCGCAATTAGATCGCTAGTACCGAGATCAAACCAGCAACGACCCCAAACCCCCAAATATTCAAACTCTCCCATGTTGTGCATCGGGGACATTAAAGCCTCGTCTATTGCTGTGCGATCGTATTCTAGATAGCTAATTTCCACCCCCGCATCCTGCACAGGTAAGTTTTCTGCATTAAACCCCCCCAACTTTCCTAAATAAAACCAGGAGTCAAACACTTCTTCCACGTACTGTTGTTCAGTTCTTGAGGGGACAGTAGGAAATTCCAACCAGATCCACAGGTCAAAGGGATTAAATTCTCTAAATTGTATTTCCATAATTTTGCTGGCAAGAATAAAATTAGCTGAGTTGAGTATACAAACATAATCTAACTAAATTGATATTGTATACGTCTGGGGTAAGTTAAGATGACTTACTGAATAATCTTGCAACTAAATTAGTGTCAGTAAATATTAATTGATAGTTATTAACTTAATTAAAAACTAGTCACTACGAGCTAACACACATCCAACAAGGCTCAATCATCTTAAGGGTATCCTGCAATGCACGCCAAAATTCTCTTAACATCTTTTCAAACCTGGCTACCTCATCACACGTCAAATTCATCTGACGATCTGTTAGTACTGTTACAACAGCAACATTGTAACGACACTTTAAATTTTTTAAGGCAACTTCCCGTTGATATTCAGCTAGCCAGCCAAAAGGTTATCTCCAGCATTAACACTCTTCAGCCAAAGGGGATTATTTGTTGCGGTATGGCAGAACGAAGACAGACCTTAACCATTGAATCTCAGGCTCGCTGTCAATCAGAATGTCTTCAATCTGTGGTTAATATTTCTGAATTAATCGAATCATTAAGCTTTACCCAAATCAGCCATGATGCAGGAAAGTTCGTCTGTGAAGGTCTTTATTATCAGATATTAAATTATCTCCGAGGAATACCCCAGACTATTCCCTGTATCTTTGTTCATGTGCCGATTTTGAATCAGAAAAATCAAGAATTAATCCTACAGGATTTAAACTTAATTATTCAATATTTAACTGAAACAATTAGAGTAAATAAAATGCGATCGCATTTTTAAATTAATAAATGATCTAAATCTAAATTCCCTAAAAATAAATTCTGCTATTACCAGATTGATCATTAAAGATTGATTTGAGGATTGTCAGATACATGATGGCTTTGTCCAGACAAGTATATTTATAATTAGTATGGTAAGAGCAGCTAACTTACTAGCACTAAATCTAAGGGGTTTGGTAAAAAGTAAATTGCTTTGATGTTTGGCACAAGTTGCAAACTTATTACTAATTGATCGAGCCAGCTAAATTAATTGACTACTTCACGTTAAACTCATTTTCTCCCAACCATTCTACAATTCCCTTATACTCGCACTGTTCGCTAAAGGAGAACCAGCGCTCTCATTCTAATTTATATTCGGGACGACAAAGAACATCTTTAAATCAACTAAAAGCACCTTATTCCTCGAATAGCAATAGATAACAAATCTCATAATTTCTCATCAAAAATCAAGCTCATCTATCACCTACTTTAATTACAGAGATTCAAAAGACTAAATATATTAATTGCTAAGTTTTACTGACAAAGCCTTTGCTCATTTTCCTTAATCTTGGGATTAGTCGCTAAATAATTAGACAGGCAATCAAGCGATCGCCGACAACAACATCATAATTCAACTGGGATAATTGGTTTAATAAGAGTCCCTAAAAATATCAATTAGCGATCGCTTTTTCCTATCTCAATTAAATAATAAAAATTTAATTATGCTGGTTATAAGACTTTTAATATCTAATTTGGAGGAGCTTTATTGTTTATTTTGAATAGATAGTAATTAATAGCTCAAACTCCTCCATTGATAAAAATTCAAGAAATACAGACTTTTTCAGGCTTAACTAATGCTCCAGATTGCTGAACATGATCTTGATATGCTTGAGCAACAATAGTACGAAAGCGACTCTCAAAGTTATCACAGTAGTTAGCATCAATTTGCTCTTGATTGCTGATTCCTAATGCAGCACAATTACCACCACAATAAAAAGCATAACGGCATTGACGACATGTAGAGTTATTAATTGCTGTAGGATTGCTCCATGCTTGATTTAGTTCTTGATTTAACATAACTTTGCTGTCTTCAGCAATATAACCAATGCGAATTTTGGCATCTCCTGCTTTCTTTTCGCAAGCATAAATATCTCCCAAGGGATCTATGGCGTACATCTTATTGTTGGTTCTACAAAAGTTAGCGTTTAGATTTGCCAGAGGGTCATCTCCTTGCTTGAATATCTGTTTTACCTTAGCAACTAATTCATCATCTAACTGATTGATTACATACATATTGGGATCTGCTTGGCGCATTGTTTCTAGTGCGTGTCCTAACTCCCAATAGCTAAAGGTAGTTTTTACACTGTCTAAGTCATTTAATTTATCGTTAGTAATAGGTACGGCGACGGCGGAAAAGCTCTGATAATCATTCCATCCTCGATCAATAATTTCCTTCGCTAGTTCAGGAAGCTGGTTAATATTATTGCGATCAATATTGACCCGTAATTCTAGCTGAACTCCTAGTGATAAAGCCAGGGAAATATTATCGGCAATCTTATCAAATGAGCCACTACCATCTGGATAAATTCGTCTTTGATCATGTTCATTTTTGGTACCGTCAAGGGTAATTTGCAGCTTAGAAATTTTGTCTTTTCCCAATAAATTTTGATATGCTGCTAATTCTGTTCCGTTAGTAATTGCCGAGAAATTAGCTTTACCTAAAGACAGTGCTTTATTGATTATGTATTCAACTGTGGCGTAATTTTCTGCCAGTAAAGGTTCGCCGCCAGAAAAGACAATATTGCGTGGTAAACCCAGATCTTTCCTTAGTTCCTGACTTACCTCCAGTTGTGGTATTGCAGCAAAAATTCTATCTACCATTTCTGGCTCCATTGTCTTGAGTAAATGTTTATAGGCAGGATTATTTCGCAGATGATCCTGATAACAATAAGAGCAACGAAGGTTACAGTTATAAGTAAGCATAAAAGTATAGCTAGGCATTAAGTTAACAGGATATAATTCTGGCTTAATTGCCATTTTGGCTAAATATTGCTGCTCTTCGGCAACTGTTTTATCAGTTAGATAGCCCCGTCTTTTTAGTAATTCAATAGTTGCTTGAGAAGGAGAAATAACTTCACCATCAAGCTCAGGCTCTAGGCTCCAATTACCATAGAGAGGCTGTGGTTTATTTTTGACTTCTAATGATCGTAAATAGGTAGCAACTTGCCGCGAAACTTGATCATAATTACCTGTATAGCCATGAATCAGTAGGGTTTGATCTTGAGGCAAATTAGCATAGATTGTATAGCTACTGGTACGCATCATAGTTGCTTATTCTCCTTGCTGTCGGTAATTTTTTAAATTCTTGTAATCAAGTAAGTCTGTTTAAACTAGATTGATTAATCTTAAATTAATTCAGACTTAATTAAATATTAAAGCTATTATTTTTACTTTTCCAGACTTTTCTGTATTGCTTACAGTATTTATTTTTTTAATTGATTCTCATCATTTATCCTGTTCTGGGTCACTCATTATCTATTTACTTACTGCCTATTTTCCAATCGCCTTAGTACTCTTAATAACGCAGCTTCATCTAGTTCTGCTAAACTCATAGTGATCAGGCGAATGGTATCTACATAGCCCAAATAAACTTCATACTTTTGTCTTTTATCTGCGGGGATTTTATCGAATTCAACTCCTTTACCCCAACGATGAATAGTATTAGGCTTGATTTTTAAGACCTTTGCAATTAATTTGATACACTTTTCTCGATAACCATGTTCTGACTCCATGGCTAAAATTTGTTCTTCGGTGAAACGAGGTCTAGATTCTTTATTGATTGCGCACAATCCAAACCAGCGACGACAAAAAATGCGGGGATGTATACCAATATCTTTACTTACGCTAGTTCTGACAATCTTAGTAGTTAGATCGAATAATTGAGGCTCTTTATTTCTTAGATAATATGATGCTCTTTGGGAATCAATCTTAGATTCAATATCCGCTGCTGTTTTGATTAGTCTAGATTGATCTAAAACATTAACTGAAGCCTGATTTTTTCTAGATCTCATTAAGTTAGATCCCTTGCTAATGATGTTGCTACAAAATTTAGTGTCTGGATAGTTCTTGACAATAGACCAATCATGATTCCTAAAAACTCTTTTGTCGATCTACGTGAAAACTCGGAGGAATAAATAAAGCAAATCAAGCATCAAAGGAAAATAAATTTTAAAGATTTTATATACAACTTTACACAGTTATCTATGGCGGGTTGGATATTTTTGAGATATACCTCTACCCCTCTTTACTCCAGCTTGCAGCAGCAAAAAGCAAAAAATGACATGATTTATGATTTGAATGATTACAGCGCTCTAAAAAATAGTAATAAATATGATCTTTTTTGATTTTTGATTAAAAAACTCTAAAAAAATATTAAGTAAGAAGAAATAGCCTGACGTGTAATCCTCTTAATCAGGTAAATCTTGTATTGATAAAGATAGAGGAGATAGAAAAGATCAGGAGACTAAGATTAAGCGACTTCTCCACGATCTAGAACAGAAAGGATTTTAATCATTTATTCATAGAACATGTCTATGGTAAAAAGTAGAATATCTTACTAATTCAATTACCCAAAAATTATTTGCTAAGAACTAAGATTTGAAAATTACTATGCCTAACGCTACAGTATCACGTCATAATTTAGAGTTAGTTACTAACGGCTTACCTAACATTTGCGGTTGGGAATCAGCGATCGCCGCAACGGTAAATCATAATCGCCCAGTCTTTTTACCTCAAAACCAAATTAACCTAGGACAGGTACAGGCAACATTTGCCTGCGCCCTCCATATGCACCAGCCGACAATTCCCGCAGGGGCTAATGGAGAGTTAATCTCTAACCTTCAGTATATGTTCGAGCATCCTCACGATGGGGATAACCATAATGCAGGAACCTTTGCCTGGTGCTACTCTCGCATGGGGGACTGGATTCCTGAACTGGTGGCAAATGGGTGTCAGCCCCGCATTATGCTGGACTATTCAGGAAATCTTCTCTGGGGTTTTCAGCAAATGGAACGATGGGATATTTTAGATAACCTAAAAAAAATCACCTGTGACCCCAGATATCAGCCTAATGTAGAGTGGCTGGGTACTATGTGGAGTCATGCAGTAATTCCTTCAACTCCCATCCCCGATCTTAAGCTGCATATTCAAGCCTGGCAACATTACTTTGCGGCGATTTTTGGCTTTGAAGCCTTGGAACGAGTCAAGGGCTTTTCCCCCCCAGAAATGCATTTGCCGAATCACCCTGACACCCTATACCACTACATCAAGGCTTTAAAAGACTGTGGTTATCGCTGGCTATTGGTGCAGGAACACTCTGTAGAAAGATTGGATGGTTCAGGACTTAACCACGACGACAAATATCTGCCCAATCGTTTAGTTGCCCGTAATTCCCAGGGGGAAACCATTAGCATTACCGCCCTAATTAAAACCCAGGGTTCTGACACCAAGCTGGTGGCACAGATGCAGCCTTATCATGAGGCAAAAGGCAGAGGTCAACAGCAGTTGGGAGGAGTTGCTGTCCCTAGCTGCGTTAGTCAGATTGCCGATGGGGAGAATGGCGGCGTGATGATGAATGAATTTGCCCGCGATTTTCAGCCTGTCTGGTATGAAATTAAAGATCAGTCCCAGGTTATAGGGCTAAACGGTACGGAGTATTTAGAGTTACTCAGCGCCGCAGGAGTTAGCCCAGACAGCTACCCTACCTGTCAGGCGGTGGGACAACATAAAATTTGGCAAGAGGTAGATCCCGATCAGGCGACTCCTGAAAAAGTGCAGCAGGCGATCGCTCATTTATCCGCTACAGACCATCAGTTTCATATGGACGGGGCATCCTGGACAAACGATCTTAGCTGGGTTGAGGGCTATGAGAATGTTTTAGAACCAATGAATCAACTTAGCGCCATGTTTCATCAGAAATATGATGCCCTGGTGGCGGAAGATCAGGGGGTAACTCAAACCAAAGACTATCAGGAGGCGTTGTTATATTTACTACTGTTAGAAACTAGCTGTTTTCGCTATTGGGGACAGGGACTCTGGACAGACTATGCGCGGGAAATCTTCCGTCGTGGTTCAGCTTTGTTGCAATAGATTAACAGGCGATCGCCGTTCAAATTACATAACCAGCGATCGCCTGGCAGATTCTCATCAATAACAATCATCAGTTAAACAATACTTTTATTTAAAAAAGCCGATATTGCACTGAGCAAAATAAGTGTTGGCAGCAACCAGTCTCCCCAGCGTACATATAGGGTTTGATTTTGGCGACGGTAAATCGTGTGAGCTTTAATAGCATACTGATTTAGCTCAGAAATCCACTCCGTCTTGCCATGGGGATCAACAATCGCTGAATAGCCCGTATTAGTAGCTCTCGCCGCCCAGCGATCGTTTTCAATTGCCCGCATTACATCATGGGCGTGGTGTTGAGCGGGCATCGTTGCACTATAATGAGCGTTATTGGAAGCTGTAATGATAAATTCGCCCCCCTCCCTTGCCTGACGCTGAAAATGGTAAGGAAAAGCCGATTCATAGCAAATAGCTACGATCGCTCTGCCAAAAGGAGTATCGAAAATTTGATTCCATTTTCCTGGTGCTAAACGGGCGTTTAACGGTGAAAGACGATTAATTAAGCCACCTAAAATAGACTCCAAGGGAATATATTCCCCTAAAGGCACCAGCTTATATTTATCGTATTGACTGTAGGTTTCCCCCTCTCCAGTCAGAGTAAACAGGCTGTTCGTATAACTATTTTCCCCTCGACCATTTGCCCCAACCCAAGCAGAAACCCCTTCCTGAATTACCGCCTGATAAAAGCTCGAACCATTAATAATATCCTCCCAATAAAAAGGTAGTGCCGTCTCAGGAGTTAACACCACATCTACCCCCTGGTTTGCCAAACGACGATAGCCAAAAGTATAGCCTGCGATCGCCTGTCGCCAGCCCTGGGAATAGAGCTTGATTTCATTGGGAATATTGCCCTGAATAATCCCCACCTTAATTGGGGCTAAATTATCAGGCGCGATAGGAATCTGCTGTAGATAGTATCCTGTAGCGTGACCTAAAATAAAAATAATAGCTGGTGCGGCAAGTAAGATAAATTTTTCCTTAGAATCTTGCTGCCATCTCAATAAACCTTCCGCCAATAATCCATTGACGGCAATAATCAGGGCGTTAATCGTGGTAACTCCCGATAATTTTCCGAGCTGTAAAATAGTTAAATTACCAGGGCTTTGAGTATATGCCAGAGTGGGCCACCAAAGGGGGGTTAGGCTCCACAAAGTTTCGAGCCCACACCACAAAGTAACTCCAATTAAGACCTGAGTTAAAGTTTGGTAGATATATTTCTGAGGAATTCTGCGGCTAATCAGACTAAACAAAATAGACCAGCTAACGGCAACAGAAGTACCCCACAGGGTAATAAACAACCAGCAACCCAGGGCAATCAATAAACTAGGTAGCCAGGGAACTCCCATCCAGGTTAGGGGATGAACTCCTGTAATCCAGAATAAAGCCAAGCCATAATAGCCAAATCCCCAGGATAGAGCCAAAATTATCGTGATTCGTAGGGATTTAGCTTGTCTAACCACAAACCATAGGGGAAAGAAAGCGATCCAGGCAAAATACCAGGCATTAAGAGGTGCAGGGGCTAACCCCATCAACACACCACTCAGTAACGAAACGGCGATCGCTTTATTTGTTGCCATTATTACCTTCAGCTCAAATCCTGAAATACATCAGATAGTTATTTTACCTGACCATAACGGCGATCGCGCTGTTGAAAGGTATTGAGAGCCTGCTTAAACTGTTGAGGATCAAAATCAGGCCAAAGAGTTTCCGTCACATATATTTCCGTATATGCCAACTGCCACAGAAGGAAATTACTGAGACGCATCTCACCACTGGTACGAATCAATAAATCAGGGTCAGGACTTGCCGCAGTATAAAGATGCTCGGCAATAGCAGCCTCATTAATCCCCTCTGCGGTTAACTCCCCTTGCTGTACCTTCTCGGCGATCGCCCGACAGGCATGGATCATTTCTTTCCGACTGCCATAATTAATCGCCACATTAAAGAACACACCCTGATTGTTCTTGGTTCTTTCCATCGAGCGCCGCATTTCCTGCTGCAAAGACTGAGGTAAGGGGTTGAGGTCACCAATAAAATTGATGCAGACTTCCTCCTCCTCCATTTCCTTTAGTTCTTTCTGTAAAACCTTTTCAAACAAGGTCATCAAAAAATTAACCTCCCCTGTGGGACGTCGCCAATTTTCAGTAGAAAAAGCATAAGCCGTCAAAGTTTTAATGCCCCATTTTTTACAGCAGCGGAGCATCTCCTTCAGCACTGCGGAGCCTCGACGATGCCCTTCAATTCGGGGGAGACCTTTTTGCCTTGCCCAACGACCATTGCCATCCATAATTACAGCAACGTGCTGAGGCAAATTAGCATGATTAATTTCAGAAACAATATTGGTTGCTAGCTGGGCTGTCATAAAAACTATTCTTAAATTTAGGGGTGATTGAACCTCGATCTTTAGGAGTTGTTGCTCATATGATAATTATTTCAGGCTGATGGCATTCAACATCATTATTCCCAAAAAATTCAGGGGTTGCACAACAAGAGTGTAAATACTCTGGGGTTAACTGACTACTCCATTGCCAGATTCTTTTTAAAGTCCAGAAAAAAGTGTAAATTAATTCTCCTTTCAAGGATAGCGGGCATAATTGCCAAAATAAAGCCGTCATCAGACTGTGCCAAGTAGATTTAGGTTGTAGCTCATGATTTGAGCTTGTCCTATAGGATACCGTTAAGAAGGTATTAATTTGGCTAAGAATAGAGCAAATTAATTGTTCTGCGCCCTCGGGGTATAGCCACATGCCTACACCCCAAAATTTACCCAGATGATTGATTTCATCCTGTAGCAACTCTCCCAAAACCTTTTGTAAGGTTCCTGTGGTGTGAGCCATCAACCATAAATAGAGACAGACGACCACACATTTATCAGTCACTTGCTCTAAGCCGTGTCGATAGAGATCCTGATAGGGATTGATTTTAGGCTGATAGCTTTTTGCTCGTTGAAGATTGAGCCAGGAGATCTTTTGCTGGGATAGCTGTTGGTAAATTTTACTCAATGCGGGCTTATGCTGAGATTTTTCCAGTTCCCACAGACCTAATTCGATAATTTTGCCACCTTGATCAGATATTCCTCCCACAAGCTTCGCTATACTAGGACAAATTTGCTCCAAGTACTGTTTACTAGTCTGGGTCAAAGCTCTAATGGGGGCTTCCGTAACTAAAATACCTTTAATAATTAGTAAAAAAATTTCCAGTTCTAAACCAATAACTTGTTCTGAGTTAATATCTTGCCAATTAATGCTGCTCCATTTTCTGGGCTGACAGTGGCGAAACTGATCAGGTAAATCCTCCAGGCGATCGCTTAATTCTTGATTACTTAAATACTGGTTAATTAAATAGTTAATTCTGGTTTTGGTTTGCCAAAAATTGGGATTAAAGCAGACTTCTCCTGCTAAATCTATACTTGGCTGGTACATTAATCTTGCTCCCGAAAACTATGCTGATTTCTTTATCAATTAGCTTAGGTAAGTCTCACTAGTTTGTCTGTCGGATTAAGTCGGGAATTTAGTCGGGTATATCATTGAGCATTAAACATTGAGCATTGAGCATTGACGAGCGACCCCCTAAAGGGTTCAGCAGTTGCTTCAAGTCGGGGAACCCGCCCAACGCACTGCTTCACCGCGTCGCCGAAAGGCGCAAGGGAACGCGCGAGTTTGAGCATTGAGCATTATTTCGATAGGTACTCAGTTAAAATTGATGATAAATTTTGAACAATAAGTGCCAGAAAGTTAATCTGAAGTGTTAACTGGCAAATGCTAAATGAAAATGGCACCCTGATTTAGGATGCCATATTGCTGTTTATTCCTATTCGCGATCGCCGTTTATTTTGACAAATTCGCTGATCTTAATGCTAACGTTGCTGAATCGAGATCTGATTTGATCATTTTACGATGCAGTAGATCTATTAAAAAGCTAAAAACTAATAACTACGAACAGATTACTTATCAGTTTTGCACTCTCAATCAGCAGCGTTCCTATGCTTTATTAGCCACATTATTAACCGCTACGCCTAAAATATTAACCTTAGACATTTTTAGTTGATCAACTGCTTGAGTTAACAAAGTCTTATCCACTTTGCCCAATCCTGAAACAATTACTACGCCGTCTGTCTTACCCGCCATCAGATTAACATCAGCATAACCAACCACGGCACACAAATCATAGATTACCAGATCATAATTTGCTTTAAGCTCTTCCATCAACAACTGCATTGCATCTGAGACTAACATCCGACTGCTGTCGCGACACTCATCAAACCCAGAACTTAAAACATAGAGGTTATCTTCAACAGGGGATTTACGAATATGCTGGAGTGCCAAACTAGGACTATTTTGGTGCAGAATATTTTTTAGACCAACCTCAGACTCTAGTCCCAGACTTTCTGTCAAGCGCACCTTACTGCGAACATCGGCATCAACCAACAGTACTTTTTTCCCCATTGATGCTGCTGTCCGAGCTAAATTAAGTGCTACCGTAGATTTTCCTTCCCCAGAGACAGCGGAAGTAATTGCTATAGATTTGATGTTTTCCTGAGATTCTATCGCCTCAATATCAGTCCCAAAGTTCAACAAACCTAAATTGAAGGCAAAAGAGCGAAAAGCTTCAACGGAAGAAGAAGAATAGGATAGTAGCTCAGGAAGACGCAGTTGATCTAGTTCCTCGGACTCTCGATAGATATTGGCAGAAGGAAGCAGTTTCATGTCTTCTGCTTTTCTAGCGGGACTCAATCGAGATAAACTACGACCTTTAGGGGTATAAGGAATATTGCCCAGAACTGGTAACTTGGTGATGTCCTCAATTGTCGCCGAAGAATAAACAATTTTTTGATGTTTATCCAGCATTAAAGCCAGACCAACCCCCAACAAAATACCAAAGGTAGAGCCGAGCAAGAGACGACTGCTGGGAGTAAGAGCCTTACTATAAGGTTCTCCCGCAGGTGCCAAAAGCTGCCAGGGAGCTTCATCTCTAGCGGCATCAATCAATAAAGCATCTCTTTGGAGGGTAAACTGGCTAAGTTTATCTTTTGCCTGGTCAAGTTCCTGTTGCAGCTTATTATAATCATTAGCCACGGTAGACCAAGCTTTTAACTGCGATCGCAAATTAGCTGATTCACTTTGAGCTAATCTTTGGCGATTTTCTAGAGTTCTAATCTCATTTACCAGTTTCTGCCTAATTGCCCTTCCCGCTTGTTTCACTAAGCTAGTAACTCTTTGTCTTTCTTCCCGTAGAACTTGCACCTCCGCAGTCCTTTCAGCAAAAATCGCTGATGTACTGCTAATTTCTACATCAATTTCACGGAGTTGAGCTAATAAGCCTTGATATCGAGGTGTAGCTAACTCAATTGCCGTAGGAGAAGACGTAGGCTGGATTTGCAGTTCTCGGTCTAAATTTCTCAACTTTAACCGTAGCTGCTGTAGTTCACTGGCGACGCTACCCTGTTCTTGGTTAATGAGGCTTTGGCGAGCAGTAATCGGATCGAGGGATACCTCTGGTTCAATAAAATTATATTGTTCCCTAAGCTCCTGCATCTCCTCTTCTAGCTGCTCAACCTCCTTAGTTGACAAGGGTATTTGCTGTTCTAGGATAGTAATTCCTCTTTGAACTCCTGAAGAACGCTTTTCCGCACTATAGTCCAGATAAGTTTGAGTCAAAACATTAATTACATCAGCTACCTGTTGCTGATCTGGGTGTTCATAGCTAACAGATAAAACATTATTCTTGTTTTGATTGTCTCGAATAAACTCGATGGTTAAATCATCAGTTAAAGTCTGATAGTCAAGCTCAGGATAATTATTTTGGAGAGCCTCTAGGGCTTTATCAATAGTCTGAGGACTTTTGAGAATTTTTAATTGAACTTCATCTAACTCAACGGCGGTAATCGCACTACGGGTTTCGCCAGAATTATCTCCCGAAGATGTAACCTCAGTTTCAATATTAACTATTTCAGGCAGTAGCTCAAAGCTAGCCGCATAATTTGGCGGCAATAACCGAGTTTTGAAAAAAGCTAGGGAAGTCATCGCTAGCGTAACACCAGCAATTAAAGGAAACTTCCTCATGACGATTTTTTTAACATCATCCAGATTCAATCCTCCTTCGGCATTTTCTGTTGCCGAAAACCCTTGAATATATACTGGCTGTTGATTTTCAAAATTTTGATTCATAACTGCTTTACAAGAGTGTTAATAACCTAAATAATTAATAGATGGGTATAGCTGCCGTTCTTTGCTGGGGCAAGAAACTATCCTGAGAGATATTGATTTTTTTAAAATTAATGAGACATAAAATTATGGTTAGTAAAAGCACAGAAAAAGGTTAACATTACCAAGACTAAATACTTTAGATGTTATTGAGACAACTGAAATTATAGTGTCGATACAGATAGATCAACTAATCTTTGGTCCTGATACCAAGCCTTATCTAAAATTTATAACTCATTATATTAAATAGAATTGCTAAATGAAGTGATTTGACTCAATTATCATTTCGAGCAGCACAGTTTTCATCTTATCTTTATAAAGAAATACTGTAGTGTGATGAATTTGTTTAGTTACGAACTGCACATTGACGTATAGATACTGAGTGAATAGCATAGGTATATTACGCAAGTTTACCTAGTAAAATCATAATACTCAAAGCTAAATAAGATTTAAAAAACTATTGAAAATATCTATTTAATTTAGACCCTTATGCCAGAACTTACTGAATTAAAATCTCATCCAAATTAAGTAAGGTTTCGGAATTGATAGCGATAAAAATATTAAAAATCATGATACCAAAGAAAGAAGTAATCAATATTCCTTTAACTTGTGTGCCTTTTGAAGAGCAAATGATGTTGATTTTACGTTGGGCAAAAACCAGAGCTAGTAAAGCTGTTTGCTTGGCAAATGTGCATATGTTGATGGAAGCTCGGCGTAATCCTTGGTACGAAAAAGTTTTACATCAGGCTGATTTAGTTACTCCCGATGGCAAACCTTTGGTAATGATGTTACGTCATCTCGGAATCATGCACCAAAATCAGGTTGCGGGAATGGATGTCTTTGAAAACCTCTGTGATTTAGCCGAAAAAGCAGATATTTCAGTTTATTTTTTGGGTTCTACTCCAGAAATTTTGGACAGAATGAAGCAAAGAATTGCTCAAGATTATCCTGTATTAAAAGTCGCGGGAATGAAATCTATTCCTTTTATGTCTGTTGATGAAATTCGTACTTCTAGAGATACATCACTCATTGAAGAAGTTAATAACAGCGGTGCAGGAATCATCTTCGTTTGTTTAGGGTGTCCTAAACAGGAAGCCTGGATGGCACAGTATCAAGGATTGATTAACGGTGTCATGATTGGTGTTGGCGCAGTTTTTTCCATGTATGCAGGATTAACCCCTCGTGCGCCTCATCTGATTCAGCATGCGGGAATGGAATGGCTCTATCGTCTAATTCAAGAGCCTCGACGTCTCTGGCATCGCTACAGCTCAACAATTCCTCCTTTTCTATATTTAGCGAGCAAGCAACTTCTAACTCCAGGAATCGCCAGGCATATTTTTACAGGAGCGGAAATGAACCTCAATGTGGAAAGTTTAGATTTTTCTCCTGAAAAAATTGGCAATATTTTATTGCGTCAGAATGTTTTAAGCACAGAAGAGTTAGATCAGGCTTTACTCCAGCAGCAGCTTAATCCTGAGCTAAAGCTTGGTGAAATTTTACTCAGAAATAATCTTTTATCCTTGCCTCAATTGAAGTTTTATTTGAAAAATCAAAATGTCAAGTTTGGTGAATTATTAGTGGATAAAAAAGTAATTAAACAAACAAATTTACAGGAGCTATTATCACGACAAAATAATGCTACCAGTAGAATCGGTCAAATTATGATTGAGCAGTCAAATGCTTCTAAAGAACAGGTTGAGGATATTCTAATTGAGCAATATTTAAGACGTAAAGGTTTATTCTTGGCAGACCCGACTCATTATCAAGATTCATCTTTACCTGCCCTTGAACTAGCAATGGCTAGTAAAAATTTAATTGGCTAATTTGGGTTTTAAAAAGTTGACAGCGTAATCAATCTCATTTCTGGAGCAAGTTTATTCTTTGAGTTGGTTTTAAAATTTTTTATTATACGCTGCCTTTTAATTTAAATAATCTAATCCTTTTAACATTTATCTTCATTACAAAATACTTTTCTTAAATAAGTTATGAACGAAGCATTATTTATTATCAATCCCATTGGAAATATCTTTGAGAGCAGTACTTTTACCCCAGGTGCTTTTCAGATCACTAATAATTCTACAGACCAAAATATTACCACTATTACTCTGGATTTAAGTACCGCAATTTTTCCTGATTTAGTGTACGATCCCGACCCCAGTAACCCCGCAGGAGATGAGGTAACCAAAGGGTTTGAGATTGACCTTGACCCTGGCAGCAATCCTGGAACCAGCGGTGTGCTCTCCTACAGCTTCTTGAATCCTTTAGCAGACGGAGGTTTCAAAACACTTCAAATCAACTTTAGCAATTTTCAACCCAATCAAACCCTAGAGTTCTCTGTAGATGTTGACCCTACCAGTATTAAGGGGATAACCCAGGCTGCATCTCGGGATGCTGGCAGTGTCTCAGGGTTAGAGTTAGTTGGGGCAACTGCTACCGTGGAATTTGCTGACGGTGAAACTATTGCAGGTCAGTTTTATAGTATTCCTCAAGGTGACGGAACTCCGAGTGCAACTGGTTCTCAGGTGCTGTTAACTTCTGCAACTGGCGCAGCACCAACAATCGAGGTAGTTGGTTTAGCTTCCCAGGCAACGGTAACCAACGCTAACCAGACTGTGCGAGTCACAGGCACTCCAGGAGAGCAAGTTTCTTTATTAAATGTTGAGGGAGCTTTATATATTGACGGTTCTGGTTTCGATATTGATCCCTTTGAAGCCAATACGGCGATCGCTTTAGGAGAACAAACAGCCACTATTAATAGTCAGGGTTTTGTCGATATTCCTGTTCAGCTACAGCGTACCGATCAAGCTAATGGTGGCTTAAATTACCTAGTAGCAAAGTATCAGAGTAGTAACAGCTTATCATCTACCCTGGTTCTAGAGTTAGACCCAGCACCGATATCTAGTCCAGCAGGAGTAATTAGGATCGAGGCGGAAGACTACAAGGCTGGAGTTAATGGTGATGCCTACTTTGATTTTGAGGCGGAAAACTTTGGCGGAGTATATCGTCCCACTGAGCCTGTAGATATTGAAGCGACTGGAGACGTGGGGGGTGGCTTTAATGTCGCTTGGATTCAGGCAGGGGAATTTTTAACCTATGACGTTAATATTCCTGAGGCAGGAAACTATGAACTAACTCTACGAGTGGCTTCCCCCTCAGCTGAGGTGCAAAGTCTTGACGTGGTGATTGGCGGACAAACCTACACCGCTAGTTTTGGCAGCACTGGAGACTGGCAAGTCTATCAAGATGTGGTGCTGCCTAACGTCAATTTAGCCGCAGGAACTCAAGAAGTACGGTTAAATATGCAGTCTAGCGAATTCAACCTCAACTATTTTCAGCTAGAGGCAAAAGCTCCCGTAGCGGTAACTGATACTAGCAATAACAGCAATAATGCTCCTGGCTCTGCGGGCAGCATTGAAATTACGGGAGGAGCCCTCGCTACAGGAGGCGTCATTCGCATTGAGGCTGAGAACTACAAATTAGGCACCAACGGTCAAGAATATTTTGATACTAGCAGCGGCAACTTTGGCGGTCAGCATCGTCACCATGATATAGACATTGAAATTACAGGGGATGTTGATGGCGGATATAATCTAGCGTCAATAGAGGCAGGGGAATTTCTCACCTACGACGTTAATATAGCCAATGCTGGTAACTACGACATTGTGCTGCGGGTGGCGACTCCTAGCAATGATGCTAAAGAAATTCAGGTGGTTATTGATGGTCAGACCTATACCGCTAACTTTAGCAATACAGGAGGCTGGCACGCTTATCAGGATGTTGTCATCTCCAACGTCAATCTAAGTGCAGGGACTCAGGAAGTAGTTCTTAACATGCATTCAGGGGGCTTTAACCTCAACTACTTCCAGCTAGTGGAACAAATTACCGTTACTCCCCCCACTCCTGTTACTCCCCCCACTCCTGTTACTCCCCCCACTCCCCCCATTCCCGTTACTCCTCCCACTCCCGTTACTCCCTCCCCAAATGGGGCAATTCGTATCGAAGCGGAAGACTATCGAGCTGGGGCTAATGGCGTTGATTTCTTTGATTTTCAGGCGGAAAACTTTGGTGGGGCATATCGTCCTAACGAACCTGTGGATATTGAGGTCACAGGAGATGTCGGGGGCGGCTTCAACGTAGCATTTGTTCAGGCGGGAGAATTTCTCACCTATGATGTCAACATTCCTGAGGCTCGCAACTATAACCTGTTGCTGCGGGTAGCTTCGCCCACTCCCGAAACCAAAAACATTGACGCCATTATTGGCGGCGAAACTTACTCTGCTAGTTTTGAGCCTACTGGAGACTGGCAGGTCTATACCGACGTGGTAATTAACAACGTTAACTTAAGCGCTGGGGATCAGATCCTGCGTTTAAACCTTAATTCCCACGATTTCAACATCAACTATCTTGAGCTTATTCCCGCAGCCCCCGTCGTTGATGCCACCGCGCCAACCACCAGATTAGACAATACTCCCGATAATTCAGATACTGTAACCCTGAATTTATTAGCCAACAGCACTACTAATGCCCGCTTTGCGGTTACCTATTCTGATAATGTGGCTGTTGACGCGAGCACTATTGATGCTAACGATTTAACAGTTACCGCTCCTAATGGTGCAACAGTTCCCATAACTTTATTAGGAGTAGATACTGCTGGTAATGGCACTCCCCGCAACGCCGTCTACTCCATCGCCGCACCAGGGGGTACTTGGGATGCCGCAGATGTTGGTAACTACACGTTGGCAATCAACCCAGAAGCCGTCAGCGATACCAGCGGCAATACCGTCCAGCCTCGGACTATCGGCAATTTAGCTCTAAATGCTGTTGCTCCCGTATCGGACGGAGTGATTCGGATTAACGCGGGCGCAGATGTAGACACCGTGGATACCTTTAGTAATCTCTGGCAGGCTGATAATAGCTTTATTGGCGGACAGATAATTGCCCCTGTTTATAATCCTATCGACAATACCCAGGATGATTTCATTTTCCAATCCCAGCGATCGGGAACTAACTTCTCCTACGCCATCCCCGTTGCCAACGGTAACTACAGCGTCAGTCTGTATCTTTCAGAATTAAACTTTACTGACTTTGGACAAAGAGTATTTGACGTGGCTCTCGAAGGACAGCAGGCACTGGATAACGTAGATGTCTTTAAATTAACTAATAATGCGTTTCTTGATGGTGAGAACGATGCCAGCATCGTCGAAATTCCTGATTTAGCTTTGGTTCGTGATGGAGTGCTCAATCTCGACTTTACTTCAGTAGTAGATCAGGCGAGTTTAGCAGGAATTGTGTTAACTCCCCTTAACGATGCTCAGGTGCTAATTGCCGAAAGCAATCAGAACACCTCCGTCACTGAAGGAGGAAATACAGATACCTACCAAGTATTGCTCAACACCCAACCCACCGCTAACGTTACTATTAACCTCCAGTTTGACGGTCAAACCACCGCTGATCAAACTAGCCTCATCTTTACCCCCCAGAATTGGAGTACTCCCCAAACCGTTACCGTGAGTGCGGTTGACGATAACATCGGAGAAAGTTTCCACACTTCAACCATCAGTCACACCATTAGTTCTACTGATGCGGCATACAATAACCTGTCTGTCCCCTCCGTAGAAGCTAACATCGTAGACAACGATTCTTCAGAGGTAGCCTTTACTCCCAAGTTCGAGATTGATGACTACAATAACTCCATCGGCAATAACGATGGTCCCTCAACAGCAGCATGGGGTCCCGATGGTCGCCTCTACGTTGGTCTGACCAATGGACAAATCAGAGTTTACGCATTTGACGATAATTACAACGTCATCGAAACTCAAACCATTGACGTGATTGAGAATTCTCCTGAGAGAAACGTCAACATTACGGGTATTGCCTTCAATCCTTTTGAAAATGACGGCAGTCAACCCAAAATTTACGTTTCCCATAATCAGTTCTACGCTAATTTTGATGTCTACCTCAATGATGATGGTTTTAATGAGCTAACGGATTTTTCTCCCTACAGTGGTCAGGTGTCAGTGATAGAAGGTCCTAACTTCTCAACCCTCACTCCCCTCGTGGACAATATTGGTATTTCCAACCACGACCATGGCGTTAACGGCTTGGCATTTGATGAAAATGGAGATTTGTTGATTACCGTCGGTAGTAATACCAATGCGGGGGTTGTCGATGATGCCATCGGTGGAATTGATGAGTCACCCTTTACCGCCGCCATTCTCAAGGCAGAAATTACCAAGCCAGACTTTAACGGCAACATTCAATACGAGTTGCCCGCTGATTTTGTAGTCCCCGCAGGCTTAAATCTAACTAAACCTGATGGTTCCCCCGCTACTGCCGAGGAAAGCCAAGGCTTTGGCGGTATTGTCAACGTAGTTCCAGGGGTAGATGTTTCAGTCTATGCTAGCGGCTTGCGTAATCCCTACGACTTGGTTTTTGCTACCAACGGCATTGTCTATGCCACGGAAA
This sequence comes from Cyanobacteria bacterium J06621_8, assembly GCA_038524995.1. GTDB lineage: Bacteria > Cyanobacteriota > Cyanobacteriia > Cyanobacteriales > Xenococcaceae > Waterburya. The sequence continues at coordinate 145,300 of JBCBIE010000003.1, read as the reverse complement.
ACAGTGCTAATGGAGGTTTTGGGGCAGAATCTACTGGCGCTAACACCCAGCAACCTTTCGACGGAGCTAGAACTATCTTAGATGAGCTAAATCTTATTGAGGAAGGTAATTACTACGGTCAGCCAAACCGTAATCGTGGTCGCCAAGATCCCCGTCAAAATGTTTATTACTACTTTAATGACCCCAGCACCGCTGACTATACCGCTCCTATTGCTGAGTTTCAGTCTTCTACCAACGGCATTATTGAATATCGCGCTAATACTTTTGGCGGTCAGCTAAAAGGCAATCTGATTACCCAAAGATGGAACGGCGTACTTTATAACGTTGAGCTATCTGAAGATGGTAGCGACGTAAATAATATTAGCCTCCTGGAAACTGAGGTCGTGAACGACCAGGGAGTGACGGAGACAGAAAATCTTTTAGAAGGATTAGACGTGATTACTGGTCCTGGAGGAGCATTAATAAGCCTGGATCACAGTGATTCTAGGGTCTACGTAACGACTCCTGTAGATGATGGAGTTACTGCCATGGTTGCTTATGATATTTCCGATTGGCGAGCACCCGCAACAGGTGGCGGTCAGTTTACTATTGGCGGGGTTAACTTCTCTGGGGTATTGGCGGATACTACGGTAGAGATTGGCGGCAAGGCAGCCACTATTACCTCAGTAACGGGACGGCGTATTGTGGGCAATTTCCCCAGCTTTGACATTAGCGAACCTGTGTTTAGTTCTGCGGAATACACTGACGATCAGCTGTTAGACATTACCGTCAGCAGCGGCGGAGAAGTCTCTACTATTACTGATGCTTTCCAACCACTATTTGTTTAACGTTTAAATCTAATTATTAATTAATTTAATCACCTCTATTCTTCTTGACTAGAGGTTTTTTAATGAAATTTTCTTGTTGATTTAAACCTTGGTGTTAAGTCTAAATAAAGAGATGAAAAATTTGCCAAAGCAATAATCCAAGGCTATAACTGTAAGTATATATATTTAAATTTTAGAATTTTAGTTTTTAATTTAAATGCTTATTTAAAACTTTAATTCTTTTAAGAGTGATTTAGTAGCTTTTACTATTTATGAACAAATTTTTATCTAAGTTTTTCTACGTAACTCAAGGTAAGCATAAATCTTTTGCGGTAATAAGCTGCTTGTTTGTGGTTAGCTCTATGTTTGAGATGCTAGGAGTCGGGCTGATGGGTCCTTTTGCGGCAATGGTAACTGACTCTAGTTTTATTACCCAAACTAGCTGGCTCAAAAATTTATATGATAATTTTTCTGTTGATTCGCCACAGCAATTTATCCTTTATTTCGGTATATTTACGATTATTGCTTTTTATATTAAAGCTAGCTTGGGGTTTATTTCTCAGAAGGCGATCGCCGAATTTTCTCATAGTTTAAAAGGGGATCTATGTTCTAAGTTAATGAAGTCCTATTTGTCGGCTCCTTATACTTTACATCTAACAAAAAATTCAGCGGATTTAGTACAAAGCGTAGTGACTTTTACCGATAGATTTTGTATTGGCTTGGTCCTATCTTTGCTAACGTCAATTTCTAATGGAGTGGTGATTATTGCCCTGGTTTCCCTGCTGGTTGCTACTAATGCTGCTGCTTCCATTGGCATTGCCGCAGTTTTACTTGTTACTCTGGCAATATTGCATCCCATGAAGGAAAGATTAGCCCGCTGGGGTAAAAATGGTTTTGATGCTTCGGCGGAAATGATTCGGATTTTAAACCATGGACTCGGAGGGCTTAAGGAAACCAGAATTATTGGCTGTGAGCCATACTTTGAAGCGCAAATGGCGCAGGCGGCACAAAAATATTCCACTAACATGGGATTAGCGGACAGCTTCTCTAATTTGCCCCGCTACGTGGTTGAGGCGGTAATTATCAGCTTTCTGATTATTTTTGCCTTTCTGTTTGTCACCTTTAATCAGGGCAATACCCAGAACATCACCTCGATCTTTGGGATTTTTGCGATCGCCTCAATTCGCTTACTGCCAGCTACGGGGAATACTATTTCCTGCATCAGCGTGATTCGCTACAATATTCATTCTCTGGATTCTCTGTACGCTGAACTGAAGGAAGCGGAAAAATTTCCTACTCATTATCAAGATGTAAATCAAGACAAGCTGGACTTTCAACAGCAAATCTCAGTCGAGAATTTAACTTACAAGTATCCCAATGCTGAAGCTAATGCCCTCAAAAATATTAGCCTGACCATTGAGAAGGGACATTCCATCGGTCTGATCGGTAAATCTGGCTCGGGTAAGACAACTCTCGTCGATGTCTTAATGGGCTTACTAACTCCCCAAGGAGGAGATATTTTAGTTGACGAGGTTTCTGTCTATTCTCAGCTACGGGCTTGGCAGAACCTAATCGGTTATGTTCCCCAGTCAATTTTCCTGATTGATGACACCCTAGAAAGAAACATTGCCTTTGGGGTTCCCGATAGTCAAATTGATCGATCTCGGGTAGAAAAAGCGATCGCCGCAGCCCAGCTAACGGAAGTTGTAGAGCGCTTACCCCAGGGTTTAAACACTACCGTCGGCGAACGAGGAGTCTTACTCTCAGGAGGACAGCGCCAGCGGGTGGGAATCGCCAGGGCACTTTATCACGAAAAGGAAATTCTAGTGTTTGATGAGGCAACAGCCGCCTTAGACAATGAAACGGAACATCTAATTACTGACGCTACTAAGGCTCTTTCTGGTACTAAAACCATCATTATCATTGCCCATCGCCTCAGCACCATCGAACATTGCGATCGCATCTATCGCCTGGAACAGGGAAGCATTACCCAGTCGGGAAATTATCAAACTGTAGTTCTGAATCAATAATTGAGCCTAATTAACTCCTCTATTGCAATTTTCTGAGATAAAAATATGAAATTAGCCTACGTTACTACTTACGATTCCACCAGACTGACTGGCGGAGACGAATGGTCGGGAACTGGATACTATATTGCCCAAGCCTTGAAATCTCAAGCAATCGACCTTAACTATGTCGGTCCTCTGGAGGATGCCTTGCCCTTGAGGGTATTGCGTAAGCTGAAGCGGCATTATTATGAGTTAGTGCATCTTCAAGGTTACGAAAAAAATCCTGACCCTCTAACTTTAAAAAACTACGCCCGACAAATCAAGCAAAAGCTAGCTAGTAAAAGAGATCACATCGTTTTTAGCGCCACCGTTGATCCTATTGCCTATTTAGAATGCGATCGCCCGATGGCATTTTGGGCAGATGCCACCTTTGCAGGGATTGCTGATTTTTATCCCCAGTACAGCAATTTTCATCCCGATGTCGTTAACGATTGGCATCAAATGGAGCGCTATGCCCTAGATAAGTGTCAACTAGCTATCTATTCCTCAGATTGGGCAGCTCAATCAGCGATTGAATTTTATCAGGCAGATCCCAAAAAAGTGAGAGTGATTCCTTTTGGCGCAAATATTGACAGCCAGATGAATAAAGCAGAGGTCGAGCGGGCAATAGAAGCTAAACCAGCAGATGTCTGCAAGCTCATTTTTATTGGGGTTGACTGGCAGCGGAAAGGAGGCAATATCGCTTATCAGATAGCCAAACAGCTAAACGAAGCTGGTTTAGCAACAGAGTTAACGGTGGTGGGTTGTCAGCCTGAAATCTCCGAGGCAATTCCTGAATTTGTTAAGCCCCTGGGCTTTATCAATAAGTCTACTGTCGCTGGCAAAGCACGACTGAATCGTCTAATTCTGGAGTCTCACTTCCTGCTTTTACCCTCTGTTGCCGACTGTACGCCAATGGTGTTTTCCGAAGCCAATGCTTTGGGAGTCCCCTGTATCTCAACCAACGTCGGGGGAATTCCCAGCATTATTCACGATGGCGAGAATGGCAAGCTGTTTGACCATGGTTGTCCCCTTGCTGAGTATTGCGAGTACATCCAGGGTCTGTTTGATGATTACCCTCGATATCAGGCACTAGCCTATAGTTCCTGGCAAGCCTATGAATCACGGCTTAATTGGCGAGTTGCGGGGGAAAAAGCCAAAAAGCTTTTAACCTCAATTATTTGATTTACCGATTAAAACTCTTAAATTTTAGCCAGCAGTTTAATCAACTATGATACCTAAAGTATATTTTTATACAACTTCTACCGAAGGACCTCCAGAGGGAGCCTACTTTCAAGATTTAATCGTTAATCTTGCCACAGGTTTCCAGCAGCTAGGAGTGGAATTTTACGCCAACTATGATTATTGGCAAATATCCCCCGAAAGCGATCGCACTTTACTCCAGGCAAGTCCCGACGTGAGTCCCCATGACTGCGATATTGTAGTTTTAGAGCGGCAATACTATGAAGCAAATGGCTGTTTACCTGCTGGCTTATTTGCCCCCAATCGTCGGTATAAAACGGTCTATTTAGACTGCAATGATGGAATTCAAACTTTGGCTTGGCTGCCAGAATTTAAAGAGTTTGATTTTATCTTTAAAACCCATTATTCTCAGCATACTAAATATCCCTCAAACTTTTACCCTTGGGCTTTTGGTCTTTCTCAGAGAGTCCTCCAAGAGTTAAATAAGCCAGTTCCCTGGGGAGAAAAGCAGCCCTCGATCTTGGTCAATTTCCGTAACCAAAAATTTAGCCATTCTCTGCGGGGCTATATTCAAAAATCCTTTGTGCCCGAGATTAAAGACATATTTACCGTTAACAGTAAGTCAGATAGTGCAACGGAGTTCCCCTCAGAACCCTATCATCGTTTGCGCTGGGGGCAAACTGGTCGTCGTCACTACCCTAGTTACTATCATCGATTATTAACCTCCCAAGCCTGCGCCTGTTTTGGTGGATTCTTCTTGGGTTTTGGGTTTATGGATGATTACGATAAGCCATCTTACTATCTCGCTAAAGGCATTAGTAAGCTGGGCATCAAAACCAATCGTATTGGTCAGTGGGATAGCTGGCGGCTTTGGGAATCAATGGCGGCGGGCTGCGTTACCTTCCACGTGAATTTTGAGAAGTATGGGTTTCAACTTCCTGTGATGCCCGAGAATTGGCAACACTACATTGGCATTGACCTCGATAATATTGCTGAATCCCTGGAGAGGATTAGGGAAGAGCCAAAAATTCTACAGCGTATTGCCCAAGAGGGTAGAGCCTGGACAGTTAAGCATTACAACCCCACGGCTACAGCAATCAGGTTTCTCGAAACAGTCGCTGATCTTAAGGCTACGGAATTGAATCAACCTCAACCAGAGATGAATTTTGTCTTATGAAATCTTCTGTATTAGTCAGCATTATTATTAATAACTATAATTATGAGCGGTTTTTGGCGGAGGCAATTGATAGCGCCCTCAATCAAACCTATGAACATACTGAGGTGATTGTGGTTGACGATGGCTCGACGGATAATTCCCGTGAGATTATTGCCGCCTATGGCGATCGCATTATGCCGATTCTTCAGCCCAACGGTAAACAGGCAGCAGCATTCAACAGCGGTTTTGCTCGCAGTCAAGGGAAAATTATCATCTTTCTTGATTCCGATGATTACCTGTATCCCCAAGCTGTGAGTGAAGTTGTCGCGGTCTGGCAGCCACAGCTAGCAAAGGTACACTATCGCCTGGAGGTGGTTGATGGTGTGGGTCACTCTTTGGGCTACTCATCACCCCAGGGAACAGTTCCTCTCAGCCGTGGTAAGGTCTGGCAACAATTGCTGGAGGTGGGCTGCTACAACAGTACTCCCACCAGCGGCAATGCCCTAAGTCGTCAGGCGCTAACGAACCTATTCCCTATCCCCGACCAGTATAAGCTCACTGCCGATGATTATTTATCTTTCCAGGTTCCCTTCTATGGAGATGTTGCGGCGATCGATCATCCCCTGGGAGTATATCGCGTCCACGATAGCAATCAGTGGGCACTAGCCACCGTAACAGGCGATCGCTTTAAGCGGTTTGTGCGGCACGATCTGCAAAATTTTGCCCTCCTTCAGCAAAAAGCCCAAGAATTTAACTATGAACTGCCTTCTGATCTAGAACAGCGCTCTATTGGTCGTCTCTGGTCGCGTATTATCTCTCTAAGGCTTAATAGTCAAGCTCATCCTGTACCAAGCGATCGCTCTTTAGTCTTAATTTATCAAGGAATTAGAAGTCTCTGGAAATATTCTCAATTTACTATTCCCAAACGAATATTCTACAGCCTGTGGTTTATCTGGGTCGGATTAATGCCACTATCAATGGCAAAACCAGCTATATCTTGGCTTTATGCCCCCCATCATCGTCCCAAATTGATTAACTGGACAACCAACAAACTGCGAACTCTGCTTGGTTAACCCACTAACTACTAACTGTTAACGAAAACATAATCTTATTTCCTATTATTCAAACATTTATTTCCGTGATATTTAATCAATTATGCTTAACAGTGGCGAATCAATTATCAGAAAACCAGAGGCAAATCTTAGCTGGACTAATAATACTAATCTGATTATTTTGGCATTTTCCTTAGTATTTTATGCCCGAATCTTTACCTCTCTAACTCCAGCTCCCTCAGTTTTAGTTCATGCTCACTTTGTGATTGTGCCCTTGATTTTTGGGATTGTTGTTGCCACATCGCCAATCAAAAATCCCCAGCAGACCAAGTTAGTTAAAACACTCCTCTGGGGTCTATTTATTTTCTTGCTCGCTATCTTAGCTAGCGCTATCTGGAATCAAGCAGGGCTGATTAATGCCGTTGCCAGCTTCATGATGCTGGGGGAGCCAATAATGTTCTTAACGGCGATCGTCTGTATTCCCATGTCTCTCCGTTCGTTTAAGAGAATCCAAAACTGGTTTGGGGGATCGGTGCTGATTAACTTTCTCTTAGCGGCGGTTCAAAAACCCTTAATTGATAGCGGAAAACTTTATGCTGAAGGGTTTAATGGCACTGATGGTTGTGGAGGGGTCTTTTTTGTTTCTGGGGCTGGTAATTATGTCTCGGCTTCAGTATCCATTGCTTTTGCCCTCTATTTCCTAATCAATGGTAAAAAATTTCCCCTCTGGTTCAGAATCGCTGCAATATTGGCAGCATCATGGCAACTGCTGTTTTCTGATTCTAAGCAGGTGGTGTTTGCCTATGGTGTGGCTTGGCTACTGTTAATCGTAATGAACTTTAAAAACCTAGGTAAAACTATCAGGCTGCTGTTGGGCATCATAATTTCGGGGGCGGCTTTTTTCTGGTGCGTACAAAACCTGGAGGCATTTAGCGCTTTTACTGCCTGGGCGAGGTTGGATTTATATGTACCTGGGGGTGATGCCTGGTTTACCAAGTTCTACTCAGTTAAAGCGATCCTGGATAAGTTTGACTCTCCCGCCAATTGGCTGTTTGGTCTGGGTCCTGGTCATACCGTCAGCCGTTTAGGAGCCTGGTTCATGCAAGATTATGACTGGATACTTAACCCTTTGGGCGCAACCAGTACTTCCATTGGCGTTAAGTCCCGTGATTTTATTGATAGTTTTTGGCTGGCTTACAGTTCGAGTATGTTTAGCCCGATTTTTAGCTGGGGAGGGATTTGGGGTGATCTAGGGCTTGTGGGTTTAAGTGCCTATGGTTATCTGGGCTATTTAACCTGGCGCTATTTTGGCTTAGATAATTCTTTAAAAATTACTCTTTTAACGATGCTTGTTTTGGGATTTATTTTTACGCAGCTTGAAGAGCCTGGCTACATGCTCACTGTCGCCCTGTTGTTGGGGCTAGCTTGGCAAAAAAGACGCTTGCAGTCGGCACTGCAACTCAAAGAAATCTAGAGCTTGATAGCTATTTATTTTAAGCAATTATTTTTATGTCTAAGCAAACGAAAGTTCAGAATATAGCTGAAGTAGAATCCGCCGTCGCATTAAAACGGAAACTACGAGTTTTATTTATTAGTCATGCCTATGTCGTAGGAGTTAACCAGGGCAAGCTTAAAGCGATCGCCGATACGGGGGAGGTTGAGGTGGCGCTACTTGCCCCTAGCAACTGGAAAGCTCTGGAATGGAATCGCACCATTGAGCTGGAAACGCCTTTTTCTGAAATCAAAATTTATTCGGCTCCCGTCTGGTTTACAGGGCGAGTTGGGGCACATGTTTATAATCCGCTAAAAATTCTGCAAGTTATTAAAGATTTTAAGCCTGACGTGATTCAGGTGGAAGAAGAAATTTTTTCCCTCTGTGCCCTAGGGGTTGCTTTTTGGGCACAACTACTAAAAAAACCGATGGTGGTATTTGGCTGGGAAAATCAGCTCCGCTCTCTACCTATTTTCCGTCGCTGGGTAAGAGATTTCGTGATGGGTGTTACTAGTCTCTACCTGGCAGGTAATCAGGATGGAGCCAAGGTGATGCAGCAGTGGAATTTTGGGGGACAGCTAGAAATCATGCCTCAAATGGGGGTAGACATTAGCTTATTTAGCCCTAGCAAAAGAGCGTCCCAGGATAAGTTTACCATTGGCTTTTTAGGTCGCCTCGCACCAGAAAAAGGGTTAGATATACTTTTTACCGCCATCAGTCAGCTTAAACAGCAAAATCTAGATTTTCAGGTGGCTTTGTGTGGCTCTGGGGTAAGCGAAGGCGATTTGAGACAGCAGGCTGATGCTCAGGCAATTTCCGAACGTCTTATTTGGCGCGGCGCAGTGCGCCATGAAGTAGCCCCAGTGGAATTGGGTAAATTCGATGTTTTGGTCTTACCATCTCGTTCAATTGCCACTTGGAAAGAGCAGTTTGGTCACGTAATTATTGAAGCGATGGCGATGGGCATCCCTGTAATTGGCTCTAGCTGCGGTGAGATTCCTCACGTTATCGGTTGTGAAGATTTAGTTTTTCCCGAAGGTAATCCTGTGGCTTTAGCCGAAATTTTAAAACGAGTAATTTGCGATCGCAATTGGCGTGAAGAAATGGGGAACTATGGAATAGAAAGAGTAAATCAGTTCTATTCCCATGAACGAATTGCTCAAAGATTGCTGACCCAGTGGCAAAAGTTAGTACCTAACTTTGAATAATTTATGAATCAGACAAATAGATTAGCAGGTATTGATTTGTGTCGTGGATTAGCAGCATTTGCAGTAATTTTAGTGCATTCAGGTGATGAGAATTGGGGACTAGCTATTAGTGCTGAAGCGATTCGATTTCGCTATTTATTTTATTATGCTGTGCCTTTCTTTATAGCGGCTTATTTTTATTTTAGTACTAAGAAATTACCTCTAAAGATTAATCGTAAGTTCTGGAATAAAAAGCTACAGCGAATCGTCATTCCCTATCTTTTATGGAGTGCAGCTTATGTAATTCTTAAAACTTTAATGCTTGTCCTGACTGGTGATGCAGCTCAAGTTAAGGAACTATTGGCTGACCCAATAGCGATTATCTTTTTAGGAGCTGCTTCTTATCATCTATATTTCATGCCTTTAGTATTGGCGGGAACTTGCTTACTTTATCTATCTAATTATCTTTATCGTCAGCGTAGCTCCTTACTAATTATACTATCGATAGTTAGCATTATTATTTATCAGTTAACTCTATTTTCTAAAAATGATTTTAATCTAGGCTCTTTTACAGCTTTTCCTAATTTACTTAACTTATTGCCAGAGAATAATATCTTTTATCAGCCTTGGCGAATAATTTTAGTAAATCTTACATGGATTATTAGATGTCTACCTTATTATTTATTTGCCCTGGTACTGCATAAGCTACTTCAGTCTAAGTCAACTAGATGGCTATATAAAAAAGTAAGTATTGTAGTAATTTCTCTGGTATTTTTGCTGATCAATATTGCAGGAGAATATTTACCTGGAGCCATAGATGAAATAGTAACTGCTTATAGTTTTTTGCTGTTAGGGCTTGCTATATCAAGATATATTTCTGAAAATAACCTAATTAGTAATTTAGGATTATGCTCTTTTGGTATTTATTTGATTCATCCCATAGTTAAAAGTGTCGTAGAAATTATTTTAACTAAGTTGATCCCCCAGCTTTTCCAAAGTATTTCCATTCCATCAATCTTGATTTATGCAACATTTACCTTTTTAATTAGCTGGGTTTGTATTGCCCTTATGCAGAAGAGTAAGTTTATTGCTCAATATACTTGAGTATCTCGGTATAGATAAAGTTAATTACTTAAGAATGTTAGTGGTTAGTAGTTAGTAGCTAAATATATATATTTTTAATCTATATGAGTTTATTTTGATCTACTTAAATTTTAAATTTTAAATTTTAATTATCTTGGGAGAAAATTAATGCAGGTTGTAATTGTCAGACGGGAACCAAAAGTTGCTTTTAGTATGGATGTTTATGCTGATAATTTAGTTGCTGAATTAAAACAACTTAAACCTGATTGGACAATTACTGAAATATCCCCTCAGCCCTGGAGCAATAATTTGGAAAATTTGTGGCACTCTGGCAACCCGTTACGTAAATACTATGAACGCTTTTATAATCATCCTCGTGAAGTTAATCAGCTAGATGCTGACCTATTTCATATTATCGATCATACCAATGCTCATCTTGCCTATGGCTTGAAAAAGCAGGGCAAGAATGTAGTAGTTACCTGTCATGATTTAGTGCAGTATGTCTATCCAGAAATACTCAAAAATGCGGCAAAATTTCCTGCTTTTAGTATGGCGGTATGGCAGTATTGCGTTAAAGGAATTACTGTTGCCGATCGCACTATTGCTATTTCCAGCAATACGGCAAAGGATGTAACTCACTGGTTAAATATTGATGCTAATAAAATCGATGTGGTTCCTAATGGTGTCGGTACCGAATTTAAGCCAATCGCAAAAGAATCGGCTCTTGAATGGAGAAAGCAATATACTGAGTCTCCTGATGAAATTTGCTTACTAAATATTGGCACTAATCACCAGCGTAAAAACATTGAAACTGTACTTAAAGTAGTTAAGGAGATCGCTGATCTTAATCTTCCTGTTCGCCTCTGGAAAGTGGGGGAAGATTTTTATGATGACCAAAAGCAATACATTAAAGACAATAATATAGCTGACAAGATTACTATGATTAATTCTCCTGATCAGTCAGCTTTAATTAAGTTTTATAATGCGGCAGATGTTCTGGTTGCCCCCTCCCTTTATGAGGGATTTGGTCTAACTATTTTAGAAGCGATGTCCTGCGGTACTCCCACAATTACCTCCAATGTTTCTGCTCTACCTGAAGTTGCTGGTGATGCCGCTATATTAGTTGACCCTAACGATGTTTCAGCAATCACCCAAGCTGTTTTACAAATTACTCAAGATGCAGCATTGCGTCAAATTTTATTTGATAAAGGTTTAGCCAGGGTTAAACAGTTTTCTTGGAAAGAAACAGCAAAGCAAACTGCTGCTGTATATGAGCAAGTTGCCAAATTAAAAAATAAAGTATTGGCGTAATTATCTACAAATTACTGACCACTAACTACTAACAAAATAGTCGCATTTTATATTAACTAATTCTATGAAAGTTTTATTATCAGCATATTCTTGTGAACCAGGAAAAGGATCGGAAAGAGGCGTTGGCTGGAATATAGCTAAAGAAGTGGCAAAGTATCATGAGGTTTGGGTCTTAACTCGACCAGATGAGAGTAAAACAGCTATTGAAGCTGAGTTAGCCCGTAATCCCGTCCCTAATCTGCATTTTGTTTATTTTACCCTTCCTTTTTGGCAGGATAGTTTGCGCTGGGGGCAGTCAGGGGCAATGCAGCTTCATTATTATCTGTGGCAGATTCAGGCATATTTTGTAGCCCGTAAACTGCATGGTCAGATTAATTTTGACATCGCCCATCACGTTACTTTTGTCCGATACTCTGTTCCCAGTCTGCTGTCGCTGTTGCCCATTCCCTTTATTTGGGGTCCCGTTGGTGGTGGGGAGTCTGCACCAGCTAAATTTTGGGCTGATTTTAACGGTAAAAATAAGCTTTATGAATATTTGCGAGGAATCTGGCGCAGCATTGGCGAACTTGATCCCTTGACTCGTTTAACTGCGAAAAATAGTACTATTGCCTACGCTACAACTAAAGATACAGCGCGAAAACTCAGTCAGCTAGGGGCGTTACAGATTAAGCAAGCGTCGGCAATTGGTATTTCTCAGGCGGAAATTGAGCAATTAAGCCAGTGTCCCCCTCCCAGCGGCAACCCAGTGAGGTTTATCAATGTGGCGCGACTGCTGCACTGGAAGGGAATTTATTTAGGACTTCGCGCCTTTGCCGCAGCCAATATACCAGATGCAGAGTACTGGGTGGTGGGGGATGGTCCTGAGCGAGAAAATTTAGAACAGTTAGCTCAAGAATTAAAGATTGCCGAGCGTGTCACCTTCTTTGGCTTGCTAGACCGCGAAGAGGTTCTGGTCAAATTAGGTCAGTGTTCAGCACTGGTTCACCCTAGCCTCCACGATTCAGGAGGCTGCGTACATCTAGAAGCGATGGCTTCAGGCAGACCAATCCTCTGTTTGGATTTGGGGGGAGCAGGTGAGACCATAACTCCAGATATTGGCATTAAAGTACCTGCTCACAATCCCCAACAGGCGGTAAATGATTTAGCTCAGGCAATGGAAAAGTTAGCTGATAATCCCGATCTCTGTCTACAAATGGGGCAGAATGGGCAACAGCGGATTCGGGAACTTTATAGCTGGTCGGTCAAAGGGAAATGGCTGTCTGAAGTCTATCAAGAGTGTGTCAATGGGTCTCAATACGGCTTAGTTACTAATTGATTTGTGATTAACACGGCGATCGCTAAACACAATCTTTATTGTAAATTTTTACTTTAAATTTCGACCAATGTGGATTAAAAAATTGAAAGTATTGCTCTTTGCTCTAGGTAGCTGCGCTAGCCTCGGTATATCTGGATGTGAAGCAGCGGCAGAGCTAAAAGGATATTTTGTGGCTTCTGATGGTTTAGATAGTAACCCTGGCACGATTAAACAGCCCTTTAAAACGATTCAGAGATGTGCTGAAGTAGTTGAGCCTGGATCAACCTGCTGGATTAGACAGGGAACTTATCGCGAGACGGTGATACCTCAAGCTTCGGGAACGAAGGAAGAACCAATCACCTTTGCCGCATACAAACAAGAACAAGTAACCATCTCAGGAACCGAGGTAGTTACCAACTGGACACCCCATAATGGTTCGATTTATCGGGCACAGGTCAGCTTACCCGTTAATGGCTACAGCGACACGGGGTTTTTGGCTAATCAGGTTTTTGTTCAGGGAGAAATGATGCCTGAAGCGCGGGTTCCCAATCTAGAACCCCAGCGGGACTATCTCCGTCCTAAGCTTTTTGGTGGTGGCGTAGAAAGTTTGGGGGGAACATCCGCTCAAATCAAGAATGAGGAAATTCCTCAGTTAGCTGAGGGCTGGGTAGGAGGCAGAGTTTGGACTAATGAGTGGTACACCAGCCGTACTGGAGAAATTATTGAGGAACAGGCAGATCGCTTAAAGGCGGAAATGACCGCATCGTGGGAGCGGGGAGGATTTTGGTTTTACCTGTTTGGGAAATCGGAACTGCTGGACGATGCAGGGGAATGGTTTTATGACGGAGAGCAGCTTTATCTCTGGTCGCCTAATAATCAAAAACCTGCTGCTGTTGAAGTTAAGCAACGTAATTTTGCCTTTGATTTAAGCGATCGCTCTTACGTCACCCTTCGTAATCTTAAACTCTTTGCTAATACCATCACTACGGGCGATCGCAGTACGGGCATTGTGATTGACGGCATCCGTGCTAAGTATGTTTCCCATCATATGACATTGCCACCCCTGCCCAAGTCGTTGCAGGCACCAGAATCCGACGATGCGCTATTTTTAGCTGCCCATGCCCATGATACGGGAATACAGCTTCGTGGTAGTAATCACACCTTGAGGAACTCCGTAATCGACTGGAGTTCAGGAAACGGTGTCTTGCTTGAAGGTACAGACCATCAAGTGACCAATAATATTATTGTCAATACTAACTATCAAGTATCCTATGCCGCCCCTCTCCGCCTTAACGGTAACGGACACAAAATTACCCACAATACCATTAAGCGAACTGCCAGAGACGCTATTAGCTGGGACTGGCACACTGCGGGCACTGATGGTCGCAACCTGGAAATTGCCCATAACGATATTTCTGAGTTTGGCATGGTTAGCACCGACCTGGGGGCGATTTATATCTGCTGTCATGTCAACCTTGAAGGCGGTTCTATCCATCACAACTGGATTCGCGATGCCCAGGGATTTAGCCCTTTTTGGGGGACTCGCGGCATTTATCTAGATATTGAAACTTTTAACAGCACTATCCATCACAACGTGGTCTGGAACCTTAAAGGAGGCAAAGATAACTACAGCTTAGTGGCTGGTAGCCCCAGAGGCTATGAACGAATTTTTCATAATACATTCTTGGGAGACGTCTATCTACTAGGGGAGTATATCGAAGCCAGTAACAATATTTTTGCCGCATCTGAAAGCTTCACCACCGACCAGGGGTCTAACAATCTCTTTATTAGTACAGAAGTTAAATTTTCTCGACCACCAAGCAACAAATCTCAGTCTCAAAAGTTTAGCTCTATCCCTGATTTTACTCCCTCAAAAGATTCTCCAGCGATCGATGGAGGGATATCAATTCCCCAAATTACTCCCGAATTTACGGGGAAATTTCCTGACATTGGGGCATACGAAAGCAATTCTTCCCCTTGGAAGGCTGGGGCAAATTTTCAATACGATTGGGAAAGAAATTAAAATGCATATTTTTATCGCCGCATTACATCGACCAGTTAAACCCACGGGGGTTTGTCGTCACGCAGCAAATTTAGCTCGCTGTCTAGTGGAACAGCCTGAAGTGACTCGGATTACTCTGGTAATTGGTTCTTGGCAGCAATATTATTTTGAAACAGCCTTTGACCTCAAGTCTGAAAAAATCAAGCTGCTGCCTGTCAATATTAAAAATAGTTCCCTAGTCAGAAACTTTTGGTTCCTCAGGGGTTTACCCGAAATGGCAAATGAGCTAAATCCTGATGTGGTTCATCTCTCTTTTCCAATTCCTTTCTTCCGAGCTAAGTTTAATGCCCCTGTAGTTACCACAGTTCACGATCTCTACCCTTATGAATGTCCTGAAAACTTTGGCTTTCCTCAGGTGTGGTTTAATCAACTTTTTCTTAGGCAGTCAATTAAAAATAGTGATGGACTACCCTGTGTCTCTCAGGTAACGGCGGATAAGCTCAAACTTTATTTTCCTCGTCTAAAATCTCACCAAAGAGTCGAGGTGGTTTATAACTACGTAGATTTTTCGGAACTTGAAATTAATCCTCCAGAAGGTTTCACCGCAGACAGTCAATTTTTATTGTGCGTCGCCCAACACCGACAGAACAAAAACTTAGATCTATTAATTGAAGCTTACGCTAAACTCTTGTTAACAGAAGCTAGTCATCATCATTACGATCAGCTGAACCTAATCATTGTTGGTGCCACAGGTCCTGAAACGGATAAAATCAAAAGTCTAATCGCCGAACATAATCTCGAAACTAAAGTAAATTTATTATCGGCGATCGACGATCAAGAATTGGGATGGCTTTATCAAAATTGTCAGACATTTGTTATTCCCTCATCCACGGAAGGGTTTTGCCTTCCCCTAGCAGAAGCCCTTCACTTCCAAAGCTCAGTTGTCTGTTCTGATATTCCAATTTTCCGAGAAATTGGCGATGCTCAATGCCAATATTTTTCTCTTCAAGGGGATACGGTTGACAATTTAACTGAAGCACTAACCAAGGTGCTTACAAACAAAGATCCAAAAGAAATTAATCAAGCTGGAATGAGCCGCTTTGATAAATATCACATTGCCCATCAATACTTAAACCTCTACCTTCAACTAAAGTATTGAGCTAAAAATATTTTTATAGTAATTTTAAATAAAATTTAACTTTTATTATCTTATATCGTTTTACTTCTTAGTGAAGATATATAGTTCGAGCTAACGGCTAACGGCTAATAGCTAAAATTGATAAATGGATGTGTCTTAGTCAAAAACTAAAATAATATTATACCAGTTCTCAAAAGTAACTGTAGACCTAATAAGAAAGTAAATATTATTGTCGATGTCTGGAGTTCTTAATATTGAAATAGTTGAATCAGTAGAAGAATTATTTTGAGAACTGGTATTATTTTAAGTTTTAGATTTCGTGGGATTGTCCTGGGCTTATAGCGATGCTAAAATAATATATCAACAATTAAATTTAGAATATAATGTATGAGATTGTTCGAGAAAAATATAATTAATTAATATTAAATTAAAATTCATCGATATTTAGACTAAAATTCTAAAATCAAATAACTAACCCAACGGCAAAGTGACGGGAAAAGCTGTACTGCGATCGCAGAACCGCGAGGATTTAGTCAAAAGCGATCCAGCAAAGATAAGATAAATAATCTGTACTTTATGATTAACGAAATGCTTCTTGTTTTTGACAGTCGGTGCATAAACCAAAAAACTCTAAAGTATGATAGTAAACCTTAAATTCTTGAGATTGAAACCAACGATCTAATTGACCGTTTATTGGACAACTATCGATAACAATCGAACGTTGACAATGAAGACAGTTAAGGTGATGTCGCTGATGAAATGAAGTAGCACTATACAAAGATTTCCCGTCAGTACTCTTTCGTTCTTGGATCGAGCCTTGTTTATGAAGAGTTTTTAATGCACGATACACTGTTGCTAATCCGATCTTTTTCCCCTGACGCCGTAACTCTAAATACAAATCTTGAGCATCAATTTCTCGTCGGAATTGTTTGAGGAAATCAAAAACAGTTTTGTGACTGCTAGGTTGTTGAATTGACATAGAAACTAAAGATCATAAATTGAAACGGGTAAACCTAGATACAGGCGATCGCTTTGGGCAATCTTGAGCGAAGTAACTACTTTGAAAGAATTACAAAACTAAACTTTGTATCTTCCTCGGTTAAAAATAAAGAGATGAGCTTAAGACCCATCTCTAACAGGGACACGCAAATCAATTAATGCAACGTAGGGTTGTGGCGAACCAAATTCATAAACTCCTGACGAGTTTTCTCATCATCAGCAAATACACCCCTAACTGCGCTGGTAGAAGTCCAAGAACCAGGTTTTTGCACTCCCCGCATTACCATACACATATGGCTGGCTTCTACTACTACTGCTACTCCCTTGGGTTGTAATAATCCTTGGAGTGCATCGGCAATTTGGGCGGTTAATCTTTCTTGTACCTGCAAACGTCGTCCATACATGTCACAAATACGAGCAATCTTTGACAGTCCGATTACCTTTCCATCAGGAATATAAGCTACGTGAGCGCGCCCCAAAATGGGCAAAATATGATGTTCGCAGGAGCTAAACAGGTCAATATCTCTAACCAAAACCATCTCATTAGCATTTTCGTGAAATACTGCCCCATTGAGCAATTCATCTAAAGATTGATGATAGCCAGAAGTGAGAAATTTTAGGGCTTTAACCACTCTTTTAGGAGTATCTTTTAAGCCCTCTCGGTCTGGATTTTCTCCCAACCCTAAGAGTAAAGTCCTTACTGCTTGGCGCATTTCCTCATCAGAGACGGGAGACTCTTGCGTAGTAGTGAGTTTTGGTAATTTATTTTCGATTCTATCAACTTGATTAGGTTCTGACTTAGCTAAGGTCATAAATTTGAGTTAGATTAAATTAGACAGTAACAGAGGTAGCCAAACAGTCATTCAACTGTTGGCGGAGTTTATCGGTATCTAAATGACGACCGATAAAGACTAGCTGGTTAACAGGAGGAGTAGACCAAGATTCGGACTTAATGTCGTTGCGCTGTCCGCAAAGTTGGAAGATATGACTTAATTCACTGCCTGCAAACCAAAGAATTCCTTTGGCACGAAAGACTTCTAGGGGAAGCCCTTCGTTTAAAAACTTTTGAAATTTATAGATATCGAAGGGTTGATCGCTCTTGAAAGACAGGGACACAAAACCATCAGTTTTTAAGTTAGGGGCATGATTGGGATAACGTTCGCCAAGTTCAGCTTCAGACAAACTATCTGACTTCGTTAATCCTACACCCAAAATCAACGGCAAGGGTACTTGAGCGTATTGAGTATGAATAATTCTGGGATTATTTTTAATCGAAGCAATATAGTTTTCTAATACGGCTAATTTTTCTCTACTTGCTAAATCGACCTTATTCAACAAGAGAATATCCCCATAGGCAATTTGCCTAAACGCTACTTCGCTATCAAAATGCTCTGGGGTAAAGGTTTCCGCATCAATTAGAGTAATAATCGAGTCAAGGCTCGTAAAATCGCGAAAATCCGAACCCACAAAAGTCAGAATAATCGGCAAAGGGTCAGCTACACCAGTAGTTTCGATAATCAAACGATCTACTTTGTCTTTTCTGGATAGGATTCGCGCAACTGCTTCTACCAAGCCTTCATTAATAGTGCAGCAAATACAACCGTTGCTCAATTCAATTATTTCATCGTCGTAGGAAACTAGAAGCTGAGAGTCGATATTGATATCGCCAAACTCGTTTACCAATACTGCAACTTTTTGATTGAGGTCGTTTTGCAGAATTTGATTGAGTAATGTTGTTTTCCCGCTACCGAGAAAGCCTGTAACTAGCGTGACAGGTAATCCTTGCTGACTAATCTCTGACATGGTGAAGAGAAGCAATTTGGTTGACAGACTCTTATTATAACGATAATCATTCTCAAAATAAAGCAAGAAATAAAGGCGATCGCTTTTCTAGCTCCGATTGTCTGAAGAACGAATTTGCTGTCCTACGGGTTTGAGACTATTATGATAATGATTATCATACTCTATCATCGACTAGTTAATGGATACATCGATACAAGGAATACCTGTTAGCATCATTACAGGATTCTTGGGTAGCGGAAAAACTACTCTACTCAACCATATTTTGACCCAACAGCAAGAATTGAAAACGGCAGTTCTAGTCAATGAGTTTGGCGAAATTGGTATTGACAACGAATTGATCATAAAGAGCGATGATGACATCGTAGAGTTAAATAATGGCTGTATTTGCTGCACCATTAATGAGGACTTAGTCAAAACCGTCCATAAAATTTTAGAGCGTAAAGAAAAAATAGATTATTTGATAGTAGAGACTACAGGAGTAGCCGATCCCTTACCAGTAGCAGTTAGTTTTTTGAGTACGGAACTTCGAGGCAAAACTCGCTTAGATTCGATTATTACTATGGTTGACTGTGATAATTTTTATACTGAAGCACAAAAAAATAGTACCGCAGCCGATCAGCAAATTTCCTACGGAGATATTATCTTACTGAACAAAACCGATCTAGTGGGATCAGAAACAGTAGATCGCATTGAGAAACAAATCCGCCAAAATCGTGGTGATGCTAGGGTAATCAGAACTGTAAAAGGAGAAATTTCTTTACCTTTAATTCTTAGCGTGGGTTTATTTGAATCAGACCGTTATTTTCAAGAAGAAACAGATCATTCTCATCATCACGATCACGAACATCACCACGAGCATGATCATCACGAACATGGACATAATCACGAACATCATCACCATTCTGATCATTTAGATGAGGATGGTTTTACTTCTTTATCTTTTGAAACAGAACAACCCTTAGATATTCGTAAATTTCAATATTTTCTGGATAATCAACTACCCAAATCAGTCTTTAGAGCTAAAGGTATTTTATGGTTAAAAGGAAGTAATGCCCGTCATATCTTCCATTTAAGTGGAAAGCGGTTTGGTATTGAAGATGATGAATGGAAAGCTACTCCTAAAAATCAATTAGTTTTTATCGGACAAAATTTAGAACGAGAGAAATTAAAAGCATTATTAGAAGGTTGTGTTTGTTAATCTAAGAATGTATTCCTGTAAAAAGCTTTAAAATAGCGATTAAAGACATTAGTTGAATCAAGATCGATGGAAGCCATTACTATTCCCAAAGGATTCCGAGTAACTCCAGAGCAATTCGACCAGCTAGCACAAACAGAACAAGCAGCGCGAATGGAGTTAACTGAAGATGGAGAATTAATTGTTATGAGTCCCACAGGAGGAACAGCAGGAAGAAAGAATCGTCGTTTGACCCAGGAAATCGGAATTTGGACAGATCGAGATGGTACAGGAGAATCATTCGATTCTTCGACTATTTTTGTTTTACCTAATGGTGCGAGGAGAAGTCCCGATGTTAGCTGGATTAAATTAGAGCGGTGGAATCAGCTAAACCCATCACAACAAGATGGTTTTCCTCCTATTGCGCCTGATTTTGTCATTGAATTAGTAAGTCCCAGTGATGTTAAGAATCAGCGATACGAAGATTTGCGAGTAAAGATGCAAGAATATCTAGATAATGGCGTTAGACTTGGTTGGTTAATTGAACCTAAAGCAAAAACGGTTGAAATATACCGAATTGGACAACAGGTAGAGATTTTACAGAATCCTCCAACTCTATCAGGAGAAGATATTTTACCTGGGTTTATTTTAGATCTAAGTGAGATTTTTTGATTTGAAATAGTGCGATCTCCAACACAATATAAATCAACAGTTATCTACAAAGATTTATCAAGTGAACGATTTACCCATTACAAACAATGTTTACGGATTTCTCTATTCGAAGGTAGGTTTGAGAGATGTCGCCAAAGTACTCCAAGATTTTTTAGAGCTATCAGAAAAACAAGCCTATATTTATAAAAGTCAATTTGATGGAAATGAGACATTAAAAATCAGGACAGAAGCTTATGAATTTGAAACACAAAGTTTAGAGGAAGAAGATAAATGGCTTTTTAATGGTGCAGTTGCAGGAGATATTGACTCAATCAAAGTAATACTAAAGGAAATATGCGATACATTAAAAATAAAGGGATATGAAGCAAATTTTGAAATTTATGATGAAAATTGTGAATTTATTTCCGAGTATCCTTGAGGATCATACTTTATAGCTTTATACGCTCTCGATTTGCTATTTGCATAGCACTGCAACACAAGAGAAAGTCAAGATGCTCGACTGTTAATCTTTATTCCCATTTTCGCCCGCATCCCTATCCAAAATCCGTTCAAATCTCTATACAGCATAAATTTTATTTGTCAAGATGTTTTTCAGAGAAATAGATCGAGATGTTAAATTAAGCCTATCAATACCACAGTATGCTGAAGAACTATTTGAACTTACAGATAAAAACAGAGATTTCCTCAAACAATGGTTACCTTGGTTAGATAATGTGCAAAAAGTGGCGGATACTAGGGAATTTCTTGAATCACAATTACCCAGATTTAAAAAGGGACAAGCATTGCATATCACTATTTTCTATCAAGAGCGAATTGCAGGTGTCGTAGGATTCA
This sequence comes from Cyanobacteria bacterium J06621_8, assembly GCA_038524995.1. Taxonomy (GTDB): domain Bacteria; phylum Cyanobacteriota; class Cyanobacteriia; order Cyanobacteriales; family Xenococcaceae; genus Waterburya. Next base: position 124,046 of record JBCBIE010000003.1, on the reverse strand, counting down.
ACCAAATAGATTCTATTAACAACATCGGTTACGTAGGTTATTGGTTAGGAGAAGAGTATAACCGAAAAGGAATAATGACCAAAAGCGTCAAAGAGCTAATCAAAATTGGTTATAATTATTATTCTCTTAATCGTATTGATATCAGATGTGCGGTAGAAAATAGTCGCAGTCGTGCTATTCCTGAAAGGTTAGAGTTTAGAAATGAGGGAATTATTCGCAATGCTGAAAAGGTTTATGGTAAATATCTAGACCATGTGGTGTACGGGTTGCTAAAAAACGATAGCTTCTAATGCGATCGCATTGCTAAAATAAATAACATCATTAGAGCGATCGCTTTTTACTTATAAAAGATACTGCAAACTAGTATGTCACACCAAGAAATTGATATTTCAGCTCATACAAACGGAGAAGGAATAGTTAGTCTTGGTATTCCTACTGGTATCATAGATCGGAATGTTCAACTTGAAGTCTCGTTTAAGGTTACAGAACAAGCAACACTATCAACGCCAAAACAGCAAATGCGAATTCCTGGCATAGATGAAGGACGCTTTATTATTCCTGATGATTTTGATGATCCTCTTCCTGGCGACCTACTTGAAGCTTTTGAGGGAAAAAATTAACAAATTTATTGTAATTGTTCTAAAGATGCGATCGCTTTAAAGATAATCTTTTAATTTTTACTCTATCAAATTATTAAGAGTATTAAGTATATTTTAATTACCAAGGCAATTTAGGCAGCCCAAATTTATTCTTGATAACTAACTCTGCTAAACAATTATTGAGCTGTTGTTTAATTAAAGACTCATCTAAATTACGTCCGATGAATACAAGTTCATTTTTTGGTTGACTTTTCCAATCATCGTCTTGTAAATCGTAGCGAGGTCCGCTCATTTGAAAAATATGTTTGGCGGGACTTTCCTGAAACCATAATATTCCCTTAGCACGGAAGATATTGTTTGATAATTGTTCGCTTAAAAAATTCTCAAATTTCTCAATTTTAAACGGGCGATCGCTCATATAAGATACAAAATCAAACCCATCTTTTTCTATATGATTATTAAAAGCTGACCTATCATGTCGAAACTGATAAATTTGATCTTTATAATTATTTTTCTTATTTAAACCAATATCTAAAATTAAAGGTAAGGGTACTCTTCCATATTCGCTTTGCAAGATCCTAAATCCTGACTTGATCTCGCTAATAAATGCTTCTACAAAAGCGATTTTTTCTTCATTAGCTAAGTCAATTTTATTTAAAATGACCATATCCCCATATCTTATTTGGCTTAAAGCAGCTTCACTTTCATAGTGTTCTGCATCAAAGCTTGAGGCATCTACAACGGTAACCACGGCATCAACGCGAGTCAGGAACTTTAATTCTGTAGCTAAAAAAGTCAAAATAATGGGTAATGGGTCGGCTAATCCTGTAGTTTCTATTACTAAATAATCAACTTTTTCTTCCCTTTCTAAAACTCGATAAACTGCATCAACTAAACTATCATTAATAGTACAACATATACAACCATTATCAAGTTCTACCATGTCTGACTCTACTGAAATTAGTAGTTGCTCGTCAATATTAATATCGCCAAATTCATTAACCAATACGGCTATTTTTAGATTATCTTTATTTCGTAAAATTTGATTGAGTAACGTAGTTTTACCACTGCCCAAAAAACCAGTAATTATCGTTACTGGCATTCCGCTTTTGGGTAAGGATGGCAAGGCATCGGACAGGGTATAGTTGAGGCGAGTCATATTTTTGAATTAGTTCGTCCCTATTAATTTTGATAATGGTTCTCATTCTATCTAGTTCTGAAAATCTGAGGAAACAGATTTTGGATTTTCTCAACAGCGCAGTTGGATATGGTTTTTAACCAAAAAGATCCCTTGCTTTCAAAATCTTCAGCCATTCATGCACTTTAAATGATCGATAAGAACAGGTTTCTAGTATATTGACAATCTAATGATAACGATTATCATTATCATTATCAACTAGCATGTAAAAATATCCATGAAAGTCCCCTCCTTCTTGGCGAGTAAATGTAGAGCTGTTGTTTCAATAATCTCTTTGCTAGCAATTTCTAAATCTGGTAACGCTGTCGAAGCTACTGGAATACAAGCACTCCCAACCAAAGAATCTTTTAACCCTAACCAAACAACATCAGGAGAATCTCGAAAAGCCTGTGTCCGTCATCCCAAATTAGCTCAACATTTCTGCGCTGAAGCTCAACAAATGCAGAACGTTCGGAAAAATATCCCAGAAATCGATCCAGTAACTCGCCCTGAAGATGCTTTATTAAATGTTACTGATGAAGAAAGTGATACTGCTGTGGAAATATTTGGTTGTGATTGTATTGCATCAATTAATTGTTTACGTCGTCTTCGCAATCAATTGCCTTAGTTAAGTCGATTAAACTTGCGTCTAGCCAAGCGATTAGGCTCCGCCTAGCCTTCGGATCGCATTTCCTCGAATCTCTGAATATACCATTTGATAAAATCAATATAGCTGAGTATTTTAAACAGTATCTCTATGAACTCAAGTCAAATTCGCAATGAGGCAAAAAACTACATAGACCAATTATCCCCAGACAAATTAATCCTTGTAATAGATTTTCTCAAGGATCTACAAGAAGAAGATGAAGTAGAGGCAACGGAAGAATTATTAAATATTCATGGCTTTAAATCTGCTTTTAAAAAAGCCAACCAACAAGTAAAAGACGGAAAAACTCAAGATTGGCGCATGATTCGAGGCGATGTATAAGGTTCGCTTATCTTTAGAAGCTGAAAAGATTTTTGCTAAAAGCGATGCAGCGCGGTCTTGCGAGACAGTCCGTTGGGCGGGTTTCCCGACTTGAAGGAACTGTCTAGGGCGGGGGTTTCCCTCATGAGCGACTGCATCAAGAAGCAATATAGCCTTAACCAAAAAACTAGCAAGGTGTTTTAAAATCCTATAAAACAATCTTCATTCTCATCCTAATGTTAAGCCATTCCTCAAAGCGATCTCTTAATCTACTCAAATATCATTCCCCATTTAACAAGTTATGCAGGGGAATGAACATAATGACGAGTCTGGTACTGAAGTAAAGATGACATCAAATGAGAAACATCTTCCTTTAGATTCCATTTCTGAGCCAAAGGTTCTAAGTTGTCTGCACTATCAACAACCTGTACTGCTCCAGATAAACTTTGCTCAACTTCCTTTACCAAGCTTGCAAGCTCTCTCTTGTGAGTCTTCGGGATGCAGTTATAGCCTCTAAAGCGATCTATTAAATAACCAGCTTTTTTAAGTTCCTCTGAATTAAGGTCGCTAAGTTCTGGAATATAATTTTCATGCCAGAAAGCTAAGGCAATTGGCTTTAAGTCATCTACGGAGAGACGATAAAAAGGGGAGCGAACAGCTTTTTTAAATTGTTTATGTTTATTTAAACTCATTATGCTTCCTTTTGGAGAAGATTTATAGCCCTGCTTACATTGAATTCTAGCTTATCCGTAGCTACACCACAATAGTTTTTTGCCTCTTCCGCAGTCTCTCGAAAATCTTCTATAGTAAACATCTTGTTTTGAAACAAGTTAATAATATCTTCTCGGTCAACAGATTCAAATCGTCCTAGCTTAGAAACTGCAATATCTACAGCAGAAACTAAATAAAGAGAAACTAGCTTTGATTTAGTTGTGTGGAGTAGTAAGGATCTTTCCTTGTAATCTGGATGAATAGGGGCAATTGTGGGGTTAAAATTACCATCTAAATCTAACATACAATAGTCCCCTTCTTCATCGTCAAAACCTACAGCTTTAATCGCATTTTCTAAAGTAGCCAAAGGTTTTAGCTTTTGAATTGGTTCTAATTCAGCATCTAGATCGTTACTAGCTCTATTACCAATATGTAAATGTATTGCACACACGCCAAAAAGATAAACCTTAACTGCTTCTTGGGGCAGATCGTCGTAATTTTTTTCAAGGTAAGTATCCAAATTTTCAAACATTTGAAAAATGGCTTGAGAGAAAGAAGTTTCAGTATAAGGCATCTTGGTAAATCCACAATTATGTTATAGCAATTGTAAATTTATCCTCATTTTTTTGATTCCCATAATTCAAACAGCGATCGCTCTGATTTTCAAAAACTATTCCTCAAAGCGATCGCACTTGTTTACAACTTTGTCGGGTTGAGTATATCACCATACACTGTTTGTAGAGTAATTACCGACTTATGCAAATTCGAGAAGCATATATCAAAGATATTGAAGATATTAAAACTTGTATCTTCAAGTATTTGACGATTCAGAAGCAGAATTAGTTGCTAATTTAGCAATAAATTTATTACGTGAAAAATCAGCAATTAAGATAATTTCATTAGTTGCAATAGATAATAAGTCAATAATAGGTCACGTTGCTTTTAGCCCTGTCTTGTTGGAGAGTAGTAACGAACATTTTAGCTATATCCTAGCTCCATTAGCAGTACTACCAACTCACCAAAAAAAGGGCATTGGTACTACCATCGTAAAATCTGGCTTAGACACTATTTTCTCGCTAGGCGCATTTATCGTTTTTGTTTATGGCGATCCTCAATATTATTCTCGGTTTGGCTTCAAAACAGAACTGGCTCAAAATTTTACTCCACCTCATATGCTTAAGTATCCAGAAGGTTGGCAGGCAATGAAGTTAAATTCTACTGTGGTTCCTGGAGATGGCAAGCTGAAATGTATCAATCTTCTTGACAACCCTAAACTATGGTGAGTGATGTTAAGGTTTGTCAAATAGTTTTATACTAAATCCGACCACCAAAATACACTTATTAAATGCAAACCTGAAAAACCCGTCACCCGTTACCCGTTACCCGTTACCCGTTACCCCTGCATAGTCAATAAGTGTTCTATCTAAACAGGATTTAGTATTAGATATAACTTGCGGAAATATTATGTTTCTTCCGATATTGTTGCTGTCGAAGTGTACATTAATACTTTATTTGTCATGAGTAACAAGTTAATGTCGCCTGGATAAAATTTTAACTGAACTGGAAGAAGATAACTAACGGGTAACGGCAGCTATTTCTCTCGCACTGGTAGGCTTGCCGATAGCTGCTACAAACCATTGCCAATTAGGATAAAGGGAGCCCAGTAATAGGGATGCGATCGCTCTGAGTCTGTCAGAAAGCTTAGCTGGGCTTGTTGAAGTGCCTTAGCTTTAGCAATGCCTGATTCAGCGGCAAGATTTTGGTAGAAGCTCTCCATGAGTTGGCTGGTTTTCTCGTCATTGACGTTCCACAATGATGCCAGCAAGGCTTTTGGTCCCGCACCTCCTTTGATACCAGCGTTGAGAAAATGGAAGCTGATGCTGTTGATCTCGTTGCCATCTCCAATTTGTAAGCTATTATCAGCTAGGGCGGTTTGGCAGGCGGAAAGCACCACCAGATGTACGTCTTCTAGATACTCATCGAGAAGCTGGATTTCAGAAACAGGAAGCTTTCTATCACCTAATAGTAGGAATGAATTTTCCTGACTCACTGGAGAAAAATTACCGTGGGTGGCAATGTGGAGAATTTGGCGATCTTCTAGGTTATTGGTTAAGTTATCCCAATTGAAGTTGCTGTTGATAAATTTGCTCCCTGGATATATACCCAGAGCGTCGGGTTGTTCATCTTCTTCCCTGACTATGGCATCGATTTCCGTTTCAACGTGGGGTAAAGGGTTAAAACCCTCTGAAGCTTCAGAAAGTCCCATCGCTAAAACTGATGTTTCTTCAACACTCGAAGGTAATCGCTCCCTAGTATCCGTAAGTTCAGCAGAAATTATCGTCGTGACGGTATATTTCTCGATCAGATAATTATTGCCGTCGAAAAGAACACCCATGGGGATGTAGCGCACCGCTCGATCAAGAGCAAAAACTAAGTGTTTAATCTCCCCCGTGGTTAACTCTTCCTCCAGAGGTGTAATCAACCAGCGGTAAAGTTGTTGGCTAATCTCTTGAATCTCAGCGGTACCTGATTGAGCATCCTGGAGTAATTCTCGAAGTTTTAGTACCTTTGCCGATAATTCCCCCTGACTAACGGGAATTTGACGCACGCTGGGCAAACCCCCCTGAGTCGCTAACAGCAGCCACAGCTTATCATCCGTCACGAAGGGATAGATCAGCATCGTCCCTGGTTGGGTATTCAGAATGTCTCTGGCGTTTTTCGGCAGGTTGTTGGGGTCGATTATTTCTCCCTGAGCTTGGCGCTGACTGATTGATTCTTCCAGCACCCTAATCGCTTGATTGTATTCGCGTTTGAGATCATCTCTTTGCTGTCTTAATTGACTCAAATCAGGGCATCGAGTTTGTTTACAGGCTGCCAGCTTTTGATCAAAGACAATTAACTGTCCGTGCTGATCTCGAATTTCTAGTTCTTCGACGAGGAAAATTAAGTCTTCTACGTTCCCCCCTGCGTTGCGGCTGCGGATATAGTCTCTAATTTCTTGGATTTTGAGAAGTTCTAATACCTGTTGGGCTTCTAAGATTCGTCCTTGGGACAGCAGTAGATCAGCTAGACGACGATAGGTGCCAGCAATTGTAGAGGCATATGATTCTTGCAGTTGTCTTGTTAAGCTGCTAATATCGCCACGAATTCCTTCCCGAACATTGACCGATTCCTTATAAAAAACAATTGCCAGCTCTGGCTGTTCTTGAAAGTCAAAAAGAGTCCCTATATTGTTGAGGGTTCTTCCTGCTCCTTCGCGATTGCCTATTTCTCGATCGATCGCTAAAGACTGCTGATGTAAATTGATACTCCTCTGATATTCTCCCAAAGGAAAGTAGGCAATGCCCAAGTTATTTAAGGAATTAGCTTCTCCTCCGCGATTTCCTATTTCTCGATCGATCGCTAAAGACTGCTGATGTAAATTGATACTCCTCTGAT